>NZ_JAPDDR010000001.1:0-600000 GCF_025950095.1 Luteolibacter rhizosphaerae
TTCCCGCGGCGGACGCTTCCTTTGAAGCGATCCTGGCGATCTATGGCCTGCGGTGGCGCATCGAGGTGATCTTCAAAAGCTGGAAGAGCCATCTGGATTTCGCCACCGTCCACCGCTTGTGCGCGACACAGTTGAGGATCCTGTTGACGGCAAAACTGATGCTGTCGGCAGCATGGGCGCACCACCTTTACGGGCCGTGTGTGAGGCGCGTGCGCGAAAGCCGGGGGCGTGAATTGAGCTTGTTGAAATTCATCCGCTATCTGGCGCACCATCCCCGAATGGCAGGGCCGCTTGCCGCCATGCTGGCAGGTGACCCGGAGCATGAGCACCGGACGCTGCGAGCCCTGGTCAAATACTGCTGCTACGACAAAAGGAAACGGGCGAACTTCAATCAAACCTGGAACTCCGGAGCCTTAACCTGACGCGCATGCCCTTTGGGGCTTTAGAGGTAGAGCGCTCTTACTTCTGCGCACGGGCTTGAGTGGACATGCGGCCTTACTTCGGGGCTGGTTCGTAGATGCGGTCGAAGATGCCGCCGTCGGCGAAGTGGGTGGCTTGGGCTTTTTCCCAACCGCCGAAGTGGTCGATGGTGACGAGTTCGATCTTCGGGAAGGTGGAGGAATACTTTGCGAGCGCTTGGGGATCGCGGGGACGGTAGAAGTGTTTGCCAGCGAGGTCTTGGCCTTCAGGGGTGTAGAGGAAGTCGAGGTAGGCCTTGGCGGCGGCGGTGGTGCCGCGTTTCTCCGCGGTCTTCTCGACGACGGCGACGGGAGGCTCGGCGAGGATGCTGATGGAGGGATAGACGATCTCCGTCTGGCCGGGGAATTCCTTGGCGATGAGATGGGCTTCATTCTCCCATGAGATCAGGACGTCGCCGATGTTCCGCTGGGCGAAGGTGGTGGTGGAGCCGCGCGCGCCGGAGTCGAGGACGGGGACGTTCTTGTAGAGCTTGGCGATGAAGTCCTGGGCGGCGGCTTGGTCGTTGCCGTTGTTTTTCTCGGCCCATGCCCAGCCGGCGAGGTAGGCCCAGCGTGGTGCACCGCCGGTCTTGGGATTCGGCGTGATGACCTGGGTGCCTTCCTTCACGAGGTCGCCCCAGTCCTTGATGTCCTTCGGGTTCCCCTTGCGGACGACGAAGACGATGGTGGAGGTGTAGGGCGAGCTGTTGTTAGGGAACTTCGCCTGCCAGTCGGAAGAGAGCAGGCCCCTTTCCTTCGAGATCATGTCGATGTCCAAGGACAGGGCGAGGGTGACGACGTCGGCGGGTTGGCCATCGATGACGGCGCGGGCTTGCTTGCCGGAGCCGCCGTGCGATTGCGTGACGGTGATCTTGCCCTTGCCTTCGGCTTCCCACTTCTTGGCGAAGGCGGCGTTGAACTCCTCGTAGAACTCGCGGGTGGGATCGTAGGAGACGTTCTGGAGTTCGAGGGTGGTCCCGGTGTTGGCTTCCTTCGGCTTGCAAGCGGAGAGGGTCAGCGCAGCGATGAAGGCGGCCGGGAGGATAAGGTGTGTTTTCATTTTCAAAGGTGATGGGTGGACCGGGATTGCGGCTTATTGGCTGATCTCTTCTTCTGCCTCCTCTTCGTCATCTTCTTCGTCTTCATCCTCACCACCGCCGTAGCCGATGAGTTCGACGGAGATCTCGGAGTCGGGCTGGATGAGCTCGGGCTCTGCTTCCTCTTCCTTGGTCGCTGCGGTGTTGCTGGCTGCGTCTTCCGCGGTGGAGGAGACGGTATTGGCAGTGGTCGTCACGGTGGTGACGCTCGGGGCGGATGGTGCGGCCGGGGTGCCGGCGCTGCTGCCGGTGACGGCGATGTTGCCGGCGTTCAGCACTTGGTTCGCAGCGATGTTGAGATTGCCGGAGACGCGGATGCCGGCGTCGCCCGCATCGACGGTGCCTTCGGGCGCGATGAGATCGACGTTGCCGGGCGGCACGCCCTTCACGGTGGCGAGCACACCGATGCCGCCGCCGGTGGCGAGGCCGGAGAGGTCGGTTTCCACCGCGGCGCTCTGGGGATCGATGAGCACGCGGGTGGGCGGGGCGGCTTGGACGGTCTTCGAGGATGAGCCGGCGGCGATGTCGCCCTTGGTGGACCAGATGATCTCGTTGCCGCCGCGGAGCGTGAAGATGCGGCCGATGCCGATGTTGATGTCGTTGTTGGCGAAGATCGAGATATTGCCGCCGCTCTCCGTGATGATGCCCGGAGGCGAGAGCGGATTGCCGAGGATGGTGCTGGCAAGTTGAAGCCCGCCGCCGGGGGCGAGGATGGCGATGTCACCGCCATTGGTGGTGCGGATGTCGCGGGCGCGGGTGAGGATGTCGCCATCCCAGACCGGCTCGGTGCCGAAGAGCACCTTGATGGCGTCGAGCGCGCTGTCGTAGTTGCCATTGATGGCGTAGTTCCGGCCCGCGTCGCGGAGCAGGCGGAAGAAGACTTCGAGGGCGAGGCGGGCTTGTTCTTCCTCGGGTTGATCGGCGAAGACGATGCCGGGCGCGATTTCCTTCAGGTATTTCTCACCCTCCGGCGTGAGCACGTAGGCGTCGATGAACTCCGGGATGTTCAGGTTGCTGGCCGAGAGTCCGGCAGAAGCGCCGATGCCAGCGCCGACCACGAGATCCGCGCCATCGAAGGGCAGGTAGGGGTTGCGGGTATTTCCGATGCTGTTGATGCCGGTGCCGGTGCCATCGGGATTGTTCGGGCCGGTGCCGAGGTCGAGGTCGCGACCGGCGAGGACCTGAAGCGAGCCGGGGCCGCTGATCTGGATGTCGCCCGCTTGCGGCGCGCTGTCATCGTTGATCGCATTCGCCCTTTGTTGCGAAGCGACACGGAGCAGGCTGGAGGAGTCGTAGGGCGAGAGATCGCGGCCGGAGGCGACGATGCTGGCATCCGAGGCACGGAGGTTTTGAATGTAGAGAGCGATGTCCGCGATATCGCGGCCGGCGATCACGCGGGTCTCCTTCGGGGAGAACAGGGTGAGGCCGGAGATGTCGCCGCTGCCCGCGTAGATGCGGGTGGGCTCCTCGTCATCGCGATGGAGCAGACCGGCGGCATGCAGCGCCTGCTTGGTCTGCAGCACGGTGTTCTGGCCGATGGTGCCGCCGGATTCCGCGAAGAGGCGGTTCACGAAATCGAGGAAAAGCAGACCACCGGTGGATGCTGCGCTATTCGAGGTCCCGGCGAGGACTTGGTAGGCGAAGGGCGTGGCGATGCCGGGGATGGCTGCGGGATCGGCATCGGAGAGGTTGATCAGGGAGCGGCCCCACATGGTGGTGGTTACGCCCTTGAGATTGACGACGCCGTTCGGCTGGAGGGCATTGATCGAACCCGAGGCGAGCAGTTCGAGCGAGCCCTTCGCGGCGGGCGACAGGTTGAAGCTGCCGACAAGCGCGATATCCCCGCTGAAGGAGGTGGCCTCCAGCGAGCCAGGCCGCAGCGTGAACATCGTTTCGAAGGGCGCGATCGCCGTCTCGTTCAAGCGCAGCCACGGCTTCGCATCCGAGGCGGAGAGCGTGGGAGCGTAGAGGAGTTTGTTAGAGTACCAGCTCTGGAGCAGAGGCACCGCTTCGGCCTCAGTTTGACCGGGCATGGTGGCGGCGTTGCGCAGGGTGACATCGCCCCCGAGCGAACTGACGTTCACGTAGGAGTCCTGCGCGTAAGTCGAGAAGTAGCTCTTGTGCCAGAAGCTGTTGAGCAGTCCCCCGGGAAGAAGGAACGGATTCGAGACCGGGCCCAAAAGCACGTCGCCCCGCGCGCTGATGTCGAAGCCGCCCTTGCCAAGGAAGAGCGTCGTCGGGAGCTGGGTATAGGTCGTGCCTTGACCCACATTGATGTTGCTCTGGGCGAGGACCGAACGGGTGGCATTGGTGTGGATGCTGCCGCCCGCATCGAGCGAGCCGTGGCCGCGCTCGACGTAGTAGACGCCGGCATCGATGTCGTTGCCTGCTTGGACGAGCAAGTCGCCGCCGCCGAGTTCAAGCAGCTTGGAAGAATCGGGTCGGACGCGGGTCGTCTGGGTGGAGTCGGTGTAGCCGGGCATGCGGGCATTGGTCGGGACGACCGCGTCCACATTGCTGATGTTATTGCCGGCGGTCATCGTGACATCCCCGCCACCGAGGGCTCCGACGCCTTGGAAGAAGTTGCTAAAGTCGATCCACCAGGTGGTGGATGCGGATTCGCCGTGGCGGTTGATGCCGAAGGTGCCGGTGGCCGGATCGACATAGCCGCGGCGGTAGAGCCAGTTCGACGGCATCTGGAACTGTGAATCGGCGACGAGGTTGCCGTTCGTGAGCGTGAGACGCTCGATGTTGTTGCCCGCATGGATGCGAACATCGCCCCCGGCCATGCTGTAAAGCGCGGCATAGGTCTGCTGTGCATTGCCCAAGGACGAGGGCAGACCGGTGAGGCTCAAGCTAGGAAGTCGGAAGGTGCCGCCCATGGTGGGGTCCGAGACGCGGGTGCCGGCGGTGTAGATGGTGGCGAATTGATTGAGGAACTGGACGTTCGCCGCGGCATTGATCTCGATATCGCCACTGCCGGTGCGGATGGTCTGGAAGCGATTGGTGATCGCGGAGAGCGTGGTGGCGGTAATGCCGGTAGAGCTCGCGATGTTGGTTCCGGTTTTGCCGAGTTTCAGCGAGCCGGTGCTGGTCCTGATGGTGTCGGCGAAGTCGGCGCCGGAGAGATCGGCGCCGGCGGTGAGGCGATAGGACCAGGATTGGGCGTTCGCCGGCAGGGCGGCATTGTAGTTCGCGAGACGGGCGGTCCAGAGCCATGAAGGATCGGAGTTCGCGAGAGTGGGCGTGAAGCCGTCGCTGAGCGCGTTGAAGAGCACGAGGTCTCCCGCAGCGCGCATGGTAAGGACACCCGCGGCACCTTTGGCTCCGAAGCGGAAGCCGGAGAGATCCCAATCGGCGCTCTGGTTAGAGGTAGAGGAACCGAGCGTGAGGTTGCCGGTGCGGTTGATGATCTCCGCGCCGGGGGCGAGAACGAGGATCGACTCGAGGCCGGGATTGTTCGCGAGCAGTCGCTGGGTGATGGCTGCGGAATTCGCGCTCGCAGTGCCATTCACGCCGAAGAAGGCGGCGGCGTCGCTGCGGATCTGATTCTGCACCGCGGTGGTGATGTTGCCTCCGCTGGAGGTGAGATCGTAGAGGCGGTAGCCTTCGACGATGACGCTGGAGGCATCGCGAATCGTGCCGTCGAGGGCGCTCACGCGGATGTCGTTTCCGAGCACGGAGGCACGGAGGTGGAGCTGGCCGCTGAACTGGCCCTGATAGGCGCTGCTGCCGGGGGTGAGGGCATCGCCCGCAACCTTCGAGGCGACCGAGAGATTGAGGATCGAGCCGGCCTGGATCGAGAGCGAGCCGTCGCCCACGACGCCATCGCGCTGGGCACCGGCTTCCAGGGTGATCTTGCCGCCCTTGCCTGAATTGCTGAAGACTTGGCCGGCGACGGTAAGCCGCGAGCCGGAAACCGTGGTAAGATCGCCATTCGCGGCGAGATGGATGGCGCCGCCGGTGCGGCCCGAGGCGTCGATGGTGCCGGTGACCGTGATGTCGCCGCGATCGGCGGAGAGGGTGAAGTCGTTGGCGCGGTGGATGCCATCGATCACGACGTCGCCGTTCCGCACGCGGATGGATTGGCTTTCCGTGAGCGATGCGGAAGCGAGCGAGGCGCTGAGGGCGGCGGTGGAGCCAAGTTCGGAAGCTTCGAGCGAGAAGCTGCCGTTCTTGCCTCCTGTGCCCCCGGACGCGCGGATGCTGCCGTTCGACGCGTAGGAGCCCTCCGGCACCGAGACGCCAAGCTTGCCGGCATCGCCACCACCGGGACGGGCGGAAACGTCGACGAGCGATCCGTCATTCAGGATCACATCGCCATGGAGCGAGGAGAGCAGGATCTCGCCGCCGCTGGTGAACTTCGTGACGTCGTGGAAGCGTTGTGAAGTGCCGGAGGCATCGAGGCGACCGTCCACGGTGAGATTCCCACTGGTGGCGGTGATGGAAAGAGAGCCGCTCGGAAGAACGATATCCGTGGCGACATTCACCGAGGAGCCGCTCAGGGAGAGCGTGGAGCCCAAACCACCGGAAAGGACTTGGCCCGAGCTGGCGGCGAGGAGATTGAGGGTGCCGCCTGCGGTGATGCTGCGCTTGGCTCCGGCTTCGCCGGTGATCACGGGTGCAATCGCGGTGAGCGAGCCTTGGGTGCTGAAGCCGCCGGTGCCCGAACCCGTGATGCCGCGGGAGGCATTGAGGACGGTGTTCGCATAGCCATTGATCGCGAGTTGGCCGGAGCCGAGGCGGATCGAGCCAGCCTGGAACTCGAGCGAGCCCGGAGCAAGAGTCCCGCTTGAGGCGGAAGCATTGGCGGTGTTCTGGAGGACCAGGTTGTTCGCGGTGATGCGTGCGGTGCCGCCGTTGGCATTGAAGCCACGAATCTCCCCGGCACTGAGGGCCAAGGTGCCGAGGTTGCTGTTTCCGAATCCGCCGGTGCCGTAGATGTCGATGGACGAGTAGCTGAGGAAGGAAAGCGAGGATGCCGCGGCGAAGTCATCCAGCGTGCTGCGGGTGAGCACGGTGCCGGCATTCGTAGGCAGGGCACCTGCATTGTCCAGGGCGATGCTGATACGACCGCTGCCAAAGGTGTAGGCATCCGCAAGCAGGTTCGCGGCGGGGTCCAGCGAGAGCGTGGAGGTTGAGTCGAGGATAAGCCCCTTGCCCGCGAGCGTGGCTCCCGCGCCGATGCTGAGCAGGGGCGAACCCGCGCCGCTGGCACCGGTGCGGATCGTGGTGGCGTTCACATTTGCCGCGACGCGGAGGAGAGCCCCATTGCCGGAGAGACGCAGGGTGTCGGCGTTCGCAAGCGTGCCGGTGGCGCGGATCTCCGCACCTTCCGCGATGGTGAGGCCGTTTCGCGCAACCAGCACAAGATCGCTGGCGGTGAGCGGCGAGCCTTCGTTGTCCACCGTGATGTTACCGCTGCGGACATCGACGGTGATGCCGTCCGCAGTGCTGGTGCGGCGACCGCCGATGAGCAGGCTCTCCGCGCCGAAGGCATTGAGTGCGGCGGCATCCAGCGTGATGGCTCCGGCAGGAGCGGTGACTCCGGCGGAAGCGATGAAGGTATCGAGCGGGGTGCTGATATCGATGGACGAACCGCGGCCGCCCGAGATCGAGTTCGATGCGACTTCGCCGAGTAGCTCCATGGCCTGCGTGGCTTGGAAGACCAGATGGCCGGAGTCCGTGGGCAGGCGGGGGACGGTGGTGTTCGCGGATTCGGCGGCCTTCTTGAGGAAGACGTTGGCGAGGAAATCCTGATACTCGGCGCGCTTGCGGACGACCGATGAGGAAGCCAACTCGAAACGGGTCGCGAGGGTGGGTAGCGTGCGCTCGCTGTTCAGGCCATTGAAGCGGAAGCCGGAGACCACGCTGGAGCGATCCGGCATCTCGACCGTGCCGAGACCGCTGTCGCCGCCGGCAGCGGAAACGAGCACCGCGCCCGGAAGCAGGGCATAACGCGCGGGAAGGAGGGTGTAGTAGCCCTCGGCCAGGGTCTTACTACCCGCGACGTAGATACGATCGCCGACTTGAAGCGAGCTGTTGGTATAACCATCGCCCGCGCCGCCAATCAGGTTGGAGGCCGAGTCGGAGGGATTGAATTGCGAGACCGGAGCGAAGTCCGCTTGGTAGCCGGGAATGATCGCGAAGCTAGTGGTGGAAGCGAGAATATCGCTCGGGCCGCCGAGAGCGGGGACCCAGCGGTAGGCGTAGAGATCCCCGCCGCCCCGGAGGTCCACGGTGGAGCCATCCTCCGTGGTCACACTCTGGCCTGCGATGACGATGCTCTTCTCCGGCACTCCACCGGTGGTGACGTCCACGCCGTGCGGGTCGATCCAGTTCTCGCCATCGGTGCTGATGCCGTAGGGGATCACGATGCCCTTGCCGGTGAGCGGATCGACCGCGGAGACGGAAGTGACGCTGCCGGCACCCAAGGTGACCTGCGAGGTTACCGGCATCGGTCGCGAATTCCCCGCGATGATGTCCACAGGAGCGGTGCCAGTGCCGTCCCAGCCGAGATTGATGGTGCCGAAGGGGGCTCGCAGGGTGCCGCGTTGCTCGATGTGGGAGGCATAGATGCCAAGCGTGCCGCCTGCGGAGAGCGGGAGCTGACGGCGACCGGATTGCTCGATGGTGATGCTACCTGCGGTTTGCCCGTGATCGTAAGCGATGAAGGAGAGGCTGGAAGCGGTGAGCGGATAGACCTGGCCCGCGCGCAAGGTGAGATCCCCTGCCATGTGGAAGGTGCCGCTGCCGCGGATGTCGCCATTGACGGCGGAGAGCGTGGCATTGCCGATATTCTGCAGCGAGAGGCTGCCGATATCGATGACCTTGGCGGTGACATTCAGGCTACCGCTGCCATAGGTGGGAGAGAAGCTGGCGTTCCCGAAGGGGCTCGTGACTTCCGAAGGCAGGGAGGGCGGCTGGAAGGCCTTGCCCAAGGCGACATGCGAGGCGGTAAGATTCACCTGCGAGTTCGCATAAAGGAAACCATCGGTCGCGACGCGGAGGGAGCCGCGGGCATTCACATCGACCGCGCCGTCGAAGGACACGACACCGCCGAGGGTGAGATTGTCGAAGCCGCCTTGGTTAAAGGAATCGATCGAGAAGTGACCGGCATTGCCCAAGGCGGCACCGATGGCAGCATTCCCGCCGATGACCGCTCCCGACTGCTGCACGGTCAGATTCACCGAAGAAGCCGGGGGAATGACACCAGGCGGATCGAAGCGGCCCGAGGAAACGGTGAGCGAGCCGCCGGTTGCGGTGGAGCCACCGGCATTCGCGAGGAGCGTGGCATCCGAGAACAGCATCTGGCCCCCGCGCAGGGTGATGCTGCCGCCATTGCTGTGGACCTCGACCGGCACGGTGGCGAGGCGATTGATGGGGCGATTGATGCCGCTACCCACCGGCACGTTGGCGCGGCGCGAAGGATTCGCGAGGGCGGGATTCACATCGAGGATGCCGCTGGTCCCGGAGACATCGAGAACGGCACCGCCTGAGGCGGCGATATTGCCACCCAGCGTGATATTGCCGCCATTGAGCACTTGGCCGACCCGGCGGCCGTAAGCATCCGGTAGGAGCACCGTGGTACCTGCCGCGGAGAGCAGGGCATTCGAGCCGATGAAGGTGGTGGCGCGGGCCTGCGTGATATCGTTGAAGACGAGGGCGGTGGAGCTGCCCCCTGCGACATTGATGGAACCACCGGGCGTGATGATGGACCCGAGAACCGAAACGGTATTGCCGGTGACGGAAACGGAGCCGCCGGGATCGGTGCGGAGTATGGAACCTTCACCCACCACGACATCGCCACGGACGAAGAGGGAACTGGAGAAGTCGCGAACGCCGGGGGCGGAAAGATTCAGGCTGACCGGCTGACGCAGGCCGACAACATCCTCGATGATCTCCAAGGAGAGCGGTCCGCCGCCCCCCGGATTGACGCGATAGCTCTGGACGACCGGTGCGACCTCCGTGCCTTCCGTGACGAGTACGGCGGGCGCCGTACCTCCACCGAGACCGCTGATATTGAAAGTGCCGAAGCCGCCCTGATTGAAGAACTCCGGGGATAGCAGGAGAGTCGAGGGATCGGTATTGATTCCGCCGATCTGGACGTGCTGTGCCTGAAGCGAAAGCGTGCCGCCGCGGGCTCCGGAGTAGCCGCGTAGGGTGGAGCCGAGATTGAGCGTGCCACCGAGGACCGGCGCGACGGCGGGATCCTGACCGGCCCTGATGCTGATGCTGCCGGCATTGCCAAAGTGGCTGCTATTCCCGGCGGTCATGAGGTAGCCGCCCGAGACATCGATCACGCTGCCCGCTTGGAGATCGGCATTGTAGGCGGCCACGGAGACGCTGCCGCCACGGAGCTGGAGCGGCGATGGATTGCCGGCTGCGAGGGACTGGCGGTCATCCGTCACGAGACCGGCGACATTCAACGTGGCATTTGCGCCCAGCGTGAAATTGCCTTGGCCCGGCACGGGATTCGGCACGGGAGAGTCCGAATTGAGGAACTGTGCGTCGTAAGGAGAGATGTTGTGAGCCGAGAAGGAAAGGGTGCCGCCGGGTGCAATGATGTCGCCCTGGATGTCGATGTTAGCAGCCTTCAGGGTGAGACTGCCGCCGACCTGACGCTGGAGCGTGATATCTTCCGGAAGCAGGATGTTGCCCTCGGCATTCTCGACCGTGAGATTGCCGAAACCATGGGTGGAGAAGAGATCCGGCGAGAGGTAGACGGTCTCGCGGCGGCTCTCGGCAAGGGCGAAGGGAGCACCGCTTGCATCGGTGGCGAAGTCGGCGACATCTTCCTGATCGGCGTTGCCGAAAATCACATCCGGCTGTTCGGGATGCCAAGTGAGGATCGAGCCGGCCGAGAGAAGCTGGGCTTGGAAGCGGAGCGCGAGCGATGCCGCGGCGGGCAAGTTGCTGCCGGTGCTGCCGGAGCGGACCTGATTCGTACCCTGCACGGTGTTCCCGACGAGATTGCCATCGAGCGCGATGGATGGCGCGCTGATACTGAGGCCCCCGGCATTCGCACCCTGCGTGTAGCCCTGCTGGTAGCGCTGGCCATTTGGGGCGAGGGCCTGGTGGAAGCCTTCCACGACTCCCCACTTCGAGTGGACGATATTCGAAGTGCCGGTGTAGATGCCGCTGTAGACCTGATCCGGAGTGGCATTCGCGATATCGATCAACTGGCCATTGCTGATGACCTGGGTGGTGCGGACCACGGCACCGGTGAAGTCGGTCCAGCCGCCGGAGACATCGATGGTGGAGCCATCCCGGATGACCACGGATCCCCCCGCGGAGATATCGAGGGATCCGCCCGCGGTGGTGAGCTGCGAGACATCGCGCTCGATGAGATTCACGAAGCCGCTCACATCGGCCAGCGGGGTGCCGACCCAGTCGCGCCCGTTGTAGGTGCCGGTCTGGGTGATATCGACGGTGATGGTGTCGCCGCGAAGCTCGCCATCCTGCTGGAGCGGGGCCACGGCCAACTCCGAGCCGCGTAGTACTAGCGTGAGGTAGTTCTGGAGAACGGAGGCGGAAGCACCCGCGGTGCCTGCGAGATTCACCACCGCGCCGCGGTCGATGTAGACCTGCCCGCCATCGGCGATGAAGGTGGAGTAGGGAGTGGAGGAAAGCCCGACCCAGCGGCCGGCCTTCATGCTCACGCGGGCGTTCGGCGCGAGGATCTCCGAGCCTTCATCAAGATGGATGGTTTGTCCTTGGAGATTAATCTGGGAACGCAGGGCGAGCTCGCTGCCGACCGCGCGGTCGGTATCGGCCCATTGCGGCAGGATGCGGGTGACGCTATCCTCGCCGAGAGTGACGCTGCCCGAGGAGGTAAAGAGGAAGGGCGTTCCTTGGGTGCCGTTCGTGTTGTAGTTCGCATTCGCCACCGCGCCGTAGTTGGCGAGCAGGTCGATCCGCCCGTTCAGGGCGACCGAGGTGGAACTCTCGATGAAGCCGAGCTGCTGGACGCTCTTCCCGGTGATGGTGACATTGGCACGAGCAGCTTCGATCAAACCGCTGTTCGTGGCCGTGCCGGCGTAGGGATCCAAGGCCGAGGCAGGATCGACGACAGCACCGACATAGGTATCGAGTCCACGCAGGCTGGGGTCCGAGGCGAGGTGAGCGGCGACTCCGACTTGGAGGCCCGCCGCGAGGATCGTCTGGCCTGCCGGTGTGGAGATGGTGCCGGCATTGTGGACATTCGCACCGACCAGCATGACGCGGCCGCCATTGCCATCGGCACTGACGGGGCTGTTGATGATGGCGCCCGCCTGCACGGTGACATCGCCGATGCGGCCCTGGCCGAGACCATCGAAGAGGAACTCGCGGTTCGGGTTGTTGAGGAGGCCGTTCGCAACGAGGGTTTCATTGATCGGCAGTGCGGAGGCCGTGAGCGAATTGACATTCACCTGGCTGCTGCCGCCGAAGATGATGCCGTTGCGGTTGATGATGTAGACCTGGCCCTCCGCCTTGATCGAGCCGAGGATTTGGGTCGGGTTGCCGGTGGGATCATTGACCCTGTTGAAGGCGATCCAATTGCTGGCATTCGAGCCGCCCGCGGTCTGGTCGAAGTGAACGGTGGTGTTCCGTCCGACATTGAAGGTCTCCCAATTCAGCAGCGCCTGCTGGGCAGTCTGGCGGATGGTGACATTGGTCTGGGTGCCATTGGTGGTTTGGCCGGGGAGCTCGGCTCCCTGCCACCACTGTGGGTCTGTGCCCACGCGGGGATCGAGCTGGAGACCGCCGCTGCCGAGACCGTCCGGAACATTGGGCAGGGGCTGGCCGGTGACCGGGTGACTGCCGAGATTGTTCGATCCGCCGTTGAGCGCATTCGCACGGGCTGCCGCTTGCATGGCCCTCACCGCATTAAGCGCCTGTGTGGTGCGTGCCAGCGAGTCCTGCGCATTGACGCGGGCCTGATTGGTGGTGGCGGGAGGCGCGCCGCCGGCGGGTGATCCATTCGCGGCAGGCGGCGCGGAGCCACCGCTGCCACCACCGCCACGCAGGATATCCGCATGCCCCGGGGTGAACACGACCGCCATGCCCAAGGACATGCGGAAGGCGGTGCGGAGAAGGGAGTCTCTGGCGGCGGTGTCGAGGCGCATGGCGGTAGGATGTTAGGGCTTGGTGCTGCCGATGATCTTCGCGAGCTCGATTTCGTTGATGGCGAGCGGATTGGTCTTCAGCAATCGGGCGAGGTATTCCTGGCGGTTGAGGCGGGCGCGTTCGGCGCGGAGCTGGATCGCGAGCTGGTCCTTGACCTCATCAAGGGTGGGCGTGCGGGCTTCCTTCGCTTCGAGCACCTTGAGGATGTGCCAGCCATCATCGAGTTTCACGGGCTCGGTGATGGCACCGGCGGCGAGCTTGGGAAGGCGATCGCGGATCTCCGGTTGGATCTGGGCTTCGGCCAGCCAGCCGATCTCACCGCCGCGATCCTTGCTGGCGGCCTCCTCGCTCTCGGCCTTCGCGATGGCGGAGAAGTCGGAGCTCTTTTCCTTCAGCTTCTTGGCGACGGCGTCGATCTTGGCCTTGGCTTTGTCCGCGGTGGCCTTGTCGGCATCCTTCGGTGCGGCCACGAAGACCTGTGCGAGGTGGTAGGACTTTGGCACCAGAAGCGAAGCCTTCGCGGCTTGATAGGCTGCTTCGAGATCGGCTTGGGCGGGGAAGTCCGCAGGAACCTTCGAGACGGATTCAAGGTAGCTCTCGGTCAGGGCGGATTCGCGGGCGCGAACGAGCTTCGCGACTACCTCGGGTTCCTGGTCCCACTTCTTGGCAAGAGCTTCCTGGAGAACGAGACGCTGGATAAGGAGGGCGCGGACGTATTGGCCGAGCGCGGCGGGATCCTTGGCCAGCTCGGTATCCTGACCGGCTTCAAGTCCGGCGAGGGCCTCCCGGATCTCCTCGGTCTTGATCTCAAGATCGCCGATCTTCCCTAGGGTGGAGGAGTCGGCGTGGACCGCGGTGATCGCGGCGATGAAAGCGATGATGGTGGACTTCATAAGGTTCAGGGTTTGGTGCTTGGGGCGCTGAGACGATGGTCGATGATCTTGTCGCGATAGCCGTCGACGAGGTTCTCGACCTTGACGCGGGCGTTGCCGATGAAGGGCTCCTTGGCGGCAAGCGACTTGCCGAGGGCATAGTCCCGGTAGCGGTCGAGGATCTCGTTCGAGAGGGAGAAAAGGGCGAGGTTCTTGCGCTCGCGATCGGAGACGGTGCGCTTGAGGGCGGCCACCTCGCTGCCGAGCTTCGCGCTCTCGGCATCCTTGGTCCGGGCGATCCCGGCGACGCTTTCGTAGCCGACCTTCCATTTGTCGATGGCGGCGATGTACTCGGCGAGTCGCTTGTCGCGATCAGCGAGCTTGTTGCTCAAGGTCGCGATGGTCTTCTCGCTGTCGGTCTTGTCCGCGTTGGCTTGCTTCGCGAGGGAGTCGTTCCGCTTCTCGAGATCGGTGACCTTGGTTTCGAGAGCACTGGCCTTCTGCTCGGCGGCGATGGCGGCGGCTTGGGCCGTGGCGGTTTCGCCTTGGGCGGTGCGGAGCTGGAGCGTCAGGTTCTTGAGCGCTTCGCGGAGACGGGCGCTGTCATCCTCCTGGGCCTGCGTCGAGGCGGGCAGAAGCAGGAGCAAGACTGCGGGAATGATGCGGTTCATGGCCTTTAGAATTTCGCGTTGATGTCGAACTGCAGGGTGTCCGTGCTGAGCGGCGGGCCGGTGACTTCATCGGAGGTCATCCACTTGAGTCCCACGCGGACGCTGGGGGAGACGGCGAGCGCGCCGCCGAGGGTGAAGCCCTGCAGGTTGGTGCCGCCGCCGCCGAAGTCGGAATCGGTGAAGCCATCCACCACCGCATCGGACTCGACGTAGCGGTAGCCGATGCCCGCGATCCAATCGCCCTTCTTGTCCATGGCGGTGCGGCCGAAGAGGAAGTTCATGTTCCAGGCAGTGTCACCGCCGTCGAAGGTGCCGGTCCCGGCGCCCACGCGGTTGTTCACCGCCTTCGCGCCGATCTCGCCGGCATCGAAGGCGAGGTTCTTCATGTATTCGCCCGCAAGGGTGAAGTTGACCGGATCGTAGGCGGCGTAATCGAGGCGGCCGGTGGCGGCGAGCACTTGGAAGGGGGTCGCGAGGCCGTAGTATTGGTACTGGTACTTCGTGCCGAAGTCGTTCGCCGCGGTCGGGATGATGTTGCGCAGCGCCATGTAAGTATTGCCGCGCTGGGCGAAGGAGGGGCGGGTCGCGTCCGTGCTGCCGGCATCGTTCGGATTCAGCGGGACGAAGGGGGTGGAGAGTTCGCCCTCGATGTTACTGAAGTCGTAGTAGGCGGTGGCAAACTTGGCGGTCAGGTCCTTGTTGATCTTCCACTCGATGCCTGCCTGAGCGCCGTAGAGCCACTTATCTTGGCTCTCGAACTTCGAGGGCTGGTTCGTGGCGAAGTTGAAGTCGGTGTTGTAGACCGGGAAGAGGCCGCCTGCCCCGAAGAGGGTGACCTTCTCATTCACCTTGAAGCGACCGCGGGCAGCGATGCCGTCGAAGCCGAGGTCGTCGTCCCACATCACCTCGCTGGAGAAGAAGGGATTGTCGAAGCGGCCCACGACGACGGAGAGCTCGTTGTCCTCGCCCTCGATCATGTCGTAGGCGAGGAAGGCGCGGTCGAGCCAGAGCGAGTACTTCGAGAAGTTGCCGCCGGAGCCGCCGAGCGACTGGTTCGGGGAGACGGGAGAGTTGCTATCGCCGGTGGCGATGCGCAGGCCGCCGGTGAAGCCTTCGCCGAGCATGATGTCCGCACCGAAGCGGGCGCGCAGGCGGGCGCGGTTGCGGTCTTGGTCGACGTTGTATTGCGGCGAGAAGAGTGTGCCCGCGGTGTCGAAGGGAGCGCCGGTGTTAATCGCGTTGAAGTTCGGGAATGAGCCGGTGTTGTCGTTGCCGTCGCCAAAGAAGATGCCTTCGTAGCGTCCGCGGAAATCGCCGAAGAAGCGAAAGTTCTCGCCCTCATGGGTGATGGTGTAGTCGCCGGACTTGCCGTCGTTGCTGCGGGATTCCGCGAGAAGCTCCTGTTTGATTTCGTCGCGGATGCTGTTCCGCACGGTTTGCGGCACGTAGTTCACGCTGACTTCATCCTCCGTGCGCGGCGGAGCTGGTGTCGCTGCTTGGGCGCGGGCTGTCTGCGCCTCGGCCTCGGCTTGTTCGATCAGAGCGAGTCCTTCCTCCTGGGTGAGCTGGCCTTTCTTCACCAGCAGAGCCACGAGATTCACCGCCATGTTCTGCGATGGAGTTGCGGCCTGTTGCGGTTGGGGCGGAGGCTCGGGCTGGGGCACGCCCAGCGCGGGATCGAGCATTTCCTCGAGAGTGGGCGGCTGGTCAGGGGCGGCCAGCGGGGCGAGATCGGGAGATTCCTGCGCGGCCGCCAGCGCGGTGCCGGCGAGGAGCAAGGTAAGGGAGCGATGGGCGTGCATGGTGTGCATGGCTTCTTCAGGAGAGGTTTAGCGGGGGGAGCGGATGTTGATCTGGAGGCGCACCGGGAGGGGCATGTCGGCGGGAGCACTGCCGGGGATCTGGAGGTCCATCGCGGCGCGGCGGGCTTCCTCGATCAGCTCGGAGCTGGCGTTGCTGTTGATCAGTTTGGCGCGCACGGTGCGGCCGGTGCTGCGGTCCACCCAGACGAGCAGGGTGCCGCGGAGGCTGGCTTTGCGGAGCTTGGCGTTGGAGCGGAAGGCGGCGAGGACGGTGCCTTCGATGGACTTGCCATAGCTACGGAAGCGGGTGCCGGCAGGACCGCCACCACCGGGGCCACCCTTGCCGCCGCCATCGCCGGCGGTACCGAGTCCGAAAGAATTCGGCCCATCTCCGGTAAGTCCCGTACCAAGCGCGGGCGGCTCGGCGGGAGAGGGTGGCTCGGGCGACTCATCGACCACGGCTTCTTCCTCCACCATCTCCTCCTGCTGCTCCGGCTCCTGAGGTGGTTCGGGAGGCGGTGGCGGTGCCGGGGGGGGAGGAGGCGGAGGTGGTGGGATCGAGACCACGACCATCTCCTTCGCCTTTGGCTTCACCGGACCCGGCTTGTGATCGATCGTGAAGAAGGCGACCAGTCCGCCGATGAGAAGCGCCGCTACCGCGGCACCGATCACGCGGCGCTTGGTGCGACCTTCCGATTCGAAATCTTCCGCCTTCATGCTCGTCTTATTTCGCGGGGTGGGTGGCCAGGCCGATCTTGTCGATCTGCAGGCGGCCGAGGATGTCGAGCACGTTCATGATACCCTCGTATTGGGTCTGGCGGTCGCCGCGCACGACGACCGGCACGTCCGGGGTGGCGGCCTTGATCGCGCCCAGTTTGTTTTCGAGTTCGGCCAGCGTGACCGGGATGGTATTGAGCGCGATCTTGCCCTCGTTGTTGATGGTGATCGCCTGCATCTTGGGCGCGCCCAGATCCGCGGCGGCGCTTTTGCTGGCGCGCGGTAGATCCACCTTCATTCCCTGCACGCCGGCGGTGGTCATGATGATGAAGATCAGCAGCAGCACGAGGTAGAGGTCCACCATCGGCGTGACGTTGATATCGTCGTAGCTCTTGTCGTCGGCAGAGGCCATGGCGCTTACTCCTTCGGGGTGGTGTTGGCGGCGTAGGGCGATGCCTCACCGGCGGGTGGATAGAACTCGGCCATCTTGGCGACGAACTCATCGATGAAGACCTGCATGCCGCTGGTGGTCTCTTTGATCCGGCTATTCAGGTAGCTGTAGATGAAGAGTGCAGGGATCGCGACGATCAGGCCGGCGACCGTGGCGAGCAGCGCGCTGGCGATGCCGGGGGCGATCGAGTTCACATCCACCTCCCCGCTCTTCGCGATGATCGCGAAGGTGATCATCACGCCGACCACGGTGCCAAGCAGGCCGACGTAGGGGCCTCCTGCGATGCTGATGGTGAGGAAGACGAGGCCTTTGGTCAGACGGTGGGTCTCCTGCACGAGTCCGCCATCGAGCGCGGCGCGGATCGCTTGGATCGAACGACCGGACAAGCCCTTGGTCCGGTCCTTGTCGCGGGCGAGACGATGCCGGATCTCATCCGAGCCGATGTGGTAGATCTGATAGAGCGGCGACTTCTTGATCAGACTCTGAGCCCGCGCATCCGCAAGGCCGCCGAAGCTGCCGATGCTCGATTCATCCGAGTGGTCGATCGCGGTAAGGTCGGAGGACAGTTCTTTCCAGCGGCGCAGGAACTCGCGCGAAGCCTTCTGGATCGAGTTCAGGTAGTTGAACTTCTGGATCGCGACGGTCCAGCCGACCACGATCATGATGATGCAGACCCCGATGGCGATCCAACCGTCGAACATCATGTTCTTGGCGATATCACCGAAGAGCATCACGTGCTCCAAGGCTTGGCTGTGGCCGCCGCCGCCTTCGCCTCCTTCCACTTCACCGAGAGCGATGGTGCGCTGGGCGGCATCGGTGCTGCCTTGGCTCAGTGCGGCGAACTTCACCCAGGCGGCACTGCGCGGAGCCTTCGAGAGGTTGAGCTCGTCAATCTCGCCGACAAAGCGCGAGGCGCTGGCGAAGCCGCCGAGAACGATCGGTCCCGGCAGGGCGGGAAGTGTGGCGGAGAGCTGTGCGTAAGGCTCGCCATTCACGAAGAGTGAGAGCTTGTCCGCCTCGGCGCTCACCGCGAGGTGGGTCCATGTCGCGGCGGTCACCGGTTGCCCCGGGGAGCTCCGCAAGGCCCCGACTTCGATCAGCGGGATTCCCTGGTCGAGCACCAGCTTGAACGACTGCGCTCCTTCGCCACGGCTCAGGACGACCGCTCCCGATTGCAAGGCTGAGGGGCGGATCCATGCGGAGAGGGTGAAGCCGTTGTTCCACTCCAAGGATGAGGAGGCGGCGATGGTCACGGGATCTGCTCCGAGCAAACGTGCGCCGCTGCCGATGATGGCTCCCTCCGAGGCGGTGAGCGGTCCTGAAGCATTGTTGCCATTGGTCGTGGCATCAGCAGGGGCGCCGCCCTTGTCGGCAAAGTGATAGACCAGGGCCGAGTCATAGACATCGGCAGGCTTCAAAGCCGGAGCGGCAGCGGGATTCGCGGACCCGTAGTAGAGATGAAGCGAGGTCTTGGCATTTGCCGCGATGGTTGGCACCTCCACCCACACAAAGGCCTCGTTCACGATGCTGTCGTACTTCTCGATGTGATGGGGAAGCAGGGTGCCGTCCGAGCCGATGAAGCGCAGATCGCTGCCATCCGCGGCGGCCGAGCTGAATTGGAAATTGCCATCGTGCAAGCGGACCAGCACCGCGCTACCTTGGAGCGCGTCGCCGATGTTGGCCGCGTCCGAGCCGGTGTTGACAGTGAGTTCCTGACGCTGGGTCCAGTCCTTGTTCCACCAATCGGCGGCATGCAGCTGGGCGGCGAGAAGCAGTGTGAAGGCGAGTTGTCTCGTGATCATACGGGAGAGGTGTTAGAATTCCGCCCAGCCGCGGAAGGTGATGCGGATATCGCCGGACTCGGCTTCCGCTTGCGTGGTGAAGGGCATCGCCACGTCCAGCGAGCCATTGTAGTGTTGCCGGTAGCGGAAGCGGGTGCCTGCTCCGGCGCTCAAGAAGTTGTAGAAGGACTTCTGCGAGGGCAGGGCATCCAGCACCGTGACCGTGCCGCCGTCGATGAAGGCATGCACGCGCCACTCATCGGCTCGCTTGGCGGTGCTGCTTTTCTCCCCGGTGAAGGAAGGGCTGCGGTATTCGGCGGTGGCGAAGAGCCCGTTGTCACCGAGCGCGGTCGCCTCGAGGTAGCCGCGGGCATTGCCCAAGCCGCCGCCGGCAATCTGTTCGCTGTTTATCAGCGGCTGGCTGGAGACCTGGCCTTGGATCTTGCCGAAGAGTTGCGAGCCGTCGGTCAGATCGCGGGTGTGCGAGACATCCCCGCGCAGGAAAATGAAGCTACCATCCGCCTGGTAGCGCTTGGCATCGAATTCCGCCTGATCGCTGCCCATGCCGCGGAGGTGGAAGTTCAGCGAGAGATTCGCTTCGGTGAAGGAGTTCGGCTTGGTCCAGGAAGCACCGTAGTTGGCGCTGATCGGGTAGTAGGTGATCGGCGTCTTGCCGACCGTGTTGCCGATGCGCAGGTCCTGATCGAAGGACTTGTAGTCGATGCCGAGGCTGAGGGTCTGGTAGAATCCCTCCTTCGAGGGAAGATCGTAGAGGGCGCGCAGACCGATGGTCTCGCCGGGAGCCACCACGGCCGCGCCGCCGAGGGTGGAGATATCGCTATGCTGCTTGGTTCCCTGCAGCATGAGTGTCACGCTGTCCGAGACCCGGGCCATGTAGTAGCCGGAGTAGACCAGCGCATCGTCCGGGCGTTCGGGAGCGATCTGGAGGTTCCCCCCGATGGTATGCCCGAGTTGAAAGAGGTTCGAGTAGCTCAGCGCCGCATTCACACGCAGCGGCGTGGTATTCGCGTTGTAGCGGTTGTTCAGCTCCAGCGAGCCGTGGAGCGGCAGTTCATCTTCCACCTTCAGGTCGATATCGACCGTGCCCGGCAAGGCGCCGGGTGAGAGCGAAGGCGTCACTCGGCGATCAGCCTGGCGGTTCAGCGCCATGATCTCCTTCTTCACGGCATTGAAGTTCGGGACCTCGCCTTCGGCCAGGGACGGCACCTCGGACTTGATGCGGCTCGGCAGGAAGTAGCGGGAACCATTCACCCGGAGACGGGCCACCTTGCCTTCCGTGACCTCAAGACGGATCACTCCGCTCTTGGGATCCTGCACGGGAATGGACACGGAGACGGTCGCATAGCCTTTGTCACGGAAGGCCTTCTCGAGCGCGGCGCGCGCTTGATCGACATCGCCGGTCGTGCGGCCCGGACCGAGGAAGGGATAGACCGCCTCTTCAATTTCCAGCGGGGTGAGCTTGGTCGAGCCCTGCACGCGATACTCGCGGATGAAGTATAGGGGCGCTTCTTCAGCGGCGCCCACGGAGCCCGCCGCTAGTACGAACCAAAGCGCGGCCCTGCCCGCAACGGCGGTCAGGGTTTCGCGCATGTTCTTACGATGAATCTGGTATTTCACGAAGGTCGCCGGTTATCCGCCCCTTGCTCGGAGACCGCAACGGTGCTGCGGCGGAGATCCTGCTGGAGGTAGGCTTTCGGACTTGGTGTTTCGCAGCGTTGCTGCGGAGGTCCTGAGGAAAGAGGCCCGGGCGATGGGAGTGGCGTGCCCGGGATGAATGGGAGGCTTTCGGACTGCTGTTCCGCCCGGCACTCACGTGCCGGGCGGGTCACAAGCGATATTCAAGGAAGAATCTTACTTCGGCACCACGAGACCGCCGTCGGTGAAGCGTTGGACCTTGAAGCTAGCATCATCGAAAAGTCCGCCGCCGGACGGAGCGTCGACGTTCTTGATTTGGTCGCGCAGGGCATCCGCGAAGGTCGCCTTGAGACCGGAGAGACCGCTTTGCGGCTTCACGATGCGGTTGTAGAGCCAGGCGGTGTATTTGCCGTTCCGAACGTTTTCGTTGGTCAGTTCGACGCCGTTATACTTCAGGGCGATGCCGCGGTTGGCCACCGGGAGCACGCCGTTCAGGCCGAGGATGCGGTTGTTCGCATCGCCGGGAGTCACGTAGCCGACGTAGTAGCCATCGACCGCGTCCTCATACAGGTATTCTGTCTGCTGAGTGTCGGGGTTGAAGAAGGCGCCACGGTAGGCATCGGGGCCGAGGTCGGCAGTGAGCGTCTGTGCGACCAGAGCTCCCGAGCTGTAGCCACCGCTACCCAGGCTGCTGAAGATTCCGCTGATGGTCTCGGCGGGCCAGAGGGCTTGCTTGCCCACCACGCCACCGTAGACGAGTCCGTTTGCCGAGGTTTGCGGAGTGCCTCCGTCAAGGGCGGCGAAGCTCGGCTGCCAGACCTTCACCGCGGTGGAGGTGCCCAGGCCGACTTCGGTGTAGGCACCGAATCGCTGACCGGCATCGGTGTTTCTTCCGATGGCCCAAACCGTCTTGTTGTTGTCGTTGGTGTAGTCACCCGTGAACTGGGAGAGACGGACCGAACCGGTGGTGTAGAGCAGCTGTGCCAGCTGCGTGGTGATGTTCGCACCGGTGGCCGGGAAGCCCGGGCTGGCATAGAAGCCGAGCGGGGAGACGCCCACCACTTCCTCGATCACGGGACTGTAGGTGACATTCTCGTAGAAGCCGTTGAAGGGTGAGGTGGACTGGAAGTTCGTGGAGAAGCCGAAGTCGGCCTTCGCGAGTTGGTAGTCGGTCCCCTCCGTGGTGCCGGTGAGCGGGTTCGGCACCGCGCCCGTGCCGGTACCATTGCTCACCACGAAGCGTTGGTCGGTGTTACCCGCCACGGCCGCGATGCCGGCGAGCGCACCGGCGTAGGAGACCTTGATGGTCACCGCATTGCCGGCGTAGGTACCGCTCCAGGCACCGAAGTTCGCGCCGGTCGCAACGCCGAGATCCCCCGTGGAGGACGTATTCCCGTTGATGCCTTGGAAGGTCCAGCCGGAGGCGAGCAGCTTGGAGATCGCGGTTTGGGTCGCGGTGCGGTCGCCGTTCGAGGCGACGATGCGAATGGTCGTCTGGGCGTGCGCGGCACCGCCAAGCGCGAGAACGGTGAGAAGCAGGGAAGGAAGAAGTTTCATAGGAGTATGGAAATTGAATCGGTTAGATAAAGGGGGAGGGGATCACTGGCTGACATTCACGCGGTAGAAGCCGGTGGCGCGGCTGCGGCGCTCGGTGTTCGTATCGACGTATTCCTCAAGAGCCGTGGTGGCGCCGATGTTTAGCGTGGCAATGGTTTGCCAACCCGAGAGATCCTCGGAGTACTGGACGGTGTAGGTGCGGTTCGCAGCCGATTGGAAGCGGATGGCAGGGCCGTTGGCGGTCTGCACCACTTCCTTGACGTTGAAGAAGCTCGACCCGTTGTTCGGATCGGTTCCCGCCACGGCTTCTTCGGCATCGGTCCAGCCATCGCCGTCGGTATCGAGATTCGGTTGGGTCGCGCTTGCCGCCGTGAAGGTTACGAGGCCGGATCCGCTGATCGTAAAGCGGCCGAGATTTTGCACCGGCGTGGTGGTGCTGCTCGAAATGCGGTAGAAGTCGAGAACCGTGCCACTGACCCCCCCACCGAAGTCGCCCTCGATGCTTCCCCACTGGCTGAGATTGCCGAAGTCCGTGGTTCCCGGTGTTGCGACTTGGAAGTTGTAGCTGGCACCACCGGAGAAGTTGCTCTGGAGGGTCGCCACCGGGCTGTTCGTCGTGGCATTGCGCCCGCGATAACCGTTGATGCCCTCCAAGACGCTGAGGACCTGACTGGTCACGCTATTGCGGCCTGCCAGGTTAAGGTCGGACCAAGGTGCCGAAGCGGTGGCGGGCACCGGGCGTTCCCTTGATCCGTAGACCGCTGGGCTGGCACTGTTCCGGGTGCCGAAGACACCCCAGAAGAGATCGGTCCGGGAAGCCCAGTTGGCACCATACTGAGTTTGGAGGTCCGCCCCAAGATCACCAAGGGCGCTCAGCGTGAAAGTTGAACCGGGGCTCGCGTTCCGGAAGGCGGTATCCTGACCCAGATTTACCAGGTAGGAAGAGTCGGAGCCCTGACCGCCGCTGGCGCGGAAGCCGAGAAACACGTCTCCATTGGCGGGATTCGGAACCGGCGCGGCGCTTGCAGCAGCAAACCCCGCCACGACAATGGAGGAGAATTTTACATTAAAAGGTATGAATTTCATCTAGGGAGAATCTGGAGGATCGGTATTGGGAGACGACGTGACGCCGGGAGATAGAAATGAAAAGGTCTGCCGACGCCACGTCGTGGTCACCGAGCAGCCGCATCAGCCCGGAGTGCAGCACCGAGATGCACCCGTGGATGACGTGACACGTCGACTGGTTAGTACATGGCGAGGACTTGTCCCCTGATCTGGACCGATCCGCTTCAGAATTCCTGATCGCCGATCGGCAAACCGGGCTTTCACCCGACTTCAATCGCTTGGACTCCACATTTGATGGTCGTCCTCACCTTGTTGGCTCCCTGTCGTGAGGGTCGCCAGCCATGGCCCTTTGTAGGTTACCAAGGGCGGCTTTCTGGCCGCGGGCGGAATTCATACTCCTTGGGAGGGTTTTGCAAGAGTTTTTTACGCGAGGCTTGGTAGGTGAAGGAGTTGGGCTCGATTTCCCCCACTGTTTGGCCCTCCGATCAATCGGGTTTCCTTGTAAGGATCTTTTTAAGAAAAGTCCGGTTTTGAGGCGAAATTCGGCTGAAATCCATAGAACTTGCTCTGGTCAAAGGCTTTCCCGGATGTTACCTGATATTCATGTTCGCTTTACGAATTGCTGCCGGAACCCTGCTTCTTGCGGGGGTTCTTGTGTCGGCGTCGTGTGACAAGGCCAAGCTGGCGGTGGATGCGGCGCGTGAAAAATTTCGGGGCGCGGCTGATCCCAATGCTCCTGCCGCGCCTGGTGGCGATGTAGCCCCGGATCTTGCCTCGCAGGTAGACAGCGGCGCGGAGGGTGTCCGCTTCCGGCGGGATCTTCCTTTTCCTATGAACCTGCGCGTGAGGCTTACGGACACCCGCAGTGTTCAGAATGCCCGCATGAGCAGCACCTCCGCCTTGGGCAGCGAGTCGTCTTCGGTGACTGTGGATATGGAGAGCGTCAGCGTTCTGGATCGTCGGGGGCCGGTGGTCGGCATTGCAGTCGAACGTTCCGGCGTGGTGGTGCCTCTTGTAGATGGCGAGAAGAAGCAGGAGACGAAGACCCCGGATCAAGGGACTTCGGGCGCACTTCCGCGGATCGCCTTTGAACAAGGACCCCGAGGATGGCGATTGGTCAGAAATCAGGGCCCGATGGACTTCCGGACAAAGCTCCAGGAGCAGGCCATCCTGCCGAGAATGGATGAGTTGCTATCCGCGGCGGGCTTGGCGCCGCGGCGGCAGTGGTTCTCTGCTTCCCGGCGCTGGGCCGCGGGTGACCGTCTGGTTCTTGAAGGAGATTCGCTTCAGATGATCTTCCCACCACGGACCAAGGGCAAGGTCACGCTGGTGTATGAAGTTGCGGAACCGATCAACGGGCACCCCTGCGGGCGCTTCTCTGTCAGCGGTGAGTACTCGCTCAAAGGTGAGCTGCGTCCGACTGGTGAGATCATCGACCGGGACGCCACGATCAAGTCGGGTAAGATCTGGTGCTCACTTTTGTATCCACTCGTGCTGCGGACGGAGGGGGAGCTGGTCTTGACCGAATCCGAAGGCTCCGATGGTGGTCCGAAGCGTAAGCTTCAAGGTAGTGTGAAAAGCGTGTCCGCCATGAACTGGGACAAGGTTTCCGAAGGTTGATAAGCTTCGTGGGGACTTCGGGTGCCGCGCGCTACTGCGCTCGTTGGCAGTTGTTGGAGATCCCGGAAGCAAGGGCCTTAAAACAAAAGTCCCCGGACACTAGAGGGGGGAACCGTTCCAGTGTCCGGGGGCCCTTTTGGGGGGCTGTGCAACTATCCCTTACGAGAAAAATGCTGTCCGATTTTGCCCCTGATGGCCAGCGGCGAATCGTGAGAAATGCATTTTCTTTGAAACTCCCTTACGTTGAGCAGTTCTATCCGTGATCTAACAAAGATGACGCGAGAGTTGTGCGGAGAGTTGAATCGCGGAAGCCGATTTCAGCGTGCCGCGACCAGATCGTAGCCGCGCCAGTCGGAGATGGTGACGTCCGCGAAGCTGCCGACCGGGATGCTTTCATCCACGTGGACGGAGCCGTCGATCTCCGGAGCATCCCACTCCGTGCGGCCGACGCCCTTTTCTTCCACCAGCACGCGCACTTGCTTGCCGATCTGCTCTTGATTGACCTCACCGGCCACCTTCTGGAGTTCGGCCATGGCGCGGCTCCAGCGGCTCTTGCGGGTCTTGTGGTGAAGTTGTCCCTCCATCTTGTAGGCACGGGTACCTTCTTCCTTGGAGTATTGGAACACGCCGGCGCGCTCGAAGCGGAACTCGCGGATGAACTCGAGGAGTTCCTGGAAGTCCTCTTCCGTTTCGCCCGGGAAACCGACGATGAAGGTCGTGCGTATGCCTAGGCCCGGGATTCCGGCGCGCATGCGGCGGAGCAGGTCGCGGATGTAGTCGCCGCTAGTCACGCGCTTCATCGCGGTGAGCATGCGGTCGGAGATGTGCTGCAGGGGGATGTCGACGTACTTCGCCACCTTGTCGCACTCGGCGATCGTCTGGATCAGCTCGTCCGACCAGTGGGCCGGGTGGGTGTAGAGCAGCCGCACCCAGAACTCGCCTTCGATCTTGTTGATCTCCCGCAGCAGGGTGGAGAGGGATTCGCCGCGCTGGGAGTTCACCGGCGAGTTCGGTTTCGGCCGCTCGCCTTCCCACTGGTCCATGCCGAAATAGGTGGTGTCTTGCGAGATCAGGTTGATCTCTTTCACACCCGACTTCACCAGGGCCTCGACCTCGCGGACGACGGACTCCTGCGTGCGCGAGCGGTGCATGCCGCGGATCTTCGGGATGATGCAGAAGGTGCAGGTGTGGTTGCAGCCTTCCGCGATCTTCACGTAGGCGAAGTGCTCGGGCGTCAGTCGGAAGCGCGGCGTGGTGTAGTCCGGCACGTACTTCGGCTTCAGCGTCACGTAGTCGCGCGGATCATCCGTGGCGGACGGGCCTTCGGTCTTGGCCACTTCCGCGGCGTTCTTCTTGCCGAGGAGATTTTCGATGATCGGGGCGACCTTGGTGATCTGGTCCAGTCCGATGAAGGCGTCCACCTCCGGCATGATGCCCGGCAGCTCCTTGGCGAAACGCTGGGAAAGACATCCGGCCACGATGATCTTCTGGCGGGCGCGCTCCGGGTCATCGCCGCGGGCGTTCACCGCGCCGAAGACGGCATCGATCGACTCCTGCTTCGCCATGTCGATGAAGGAGCAGGTATTCACGATCAGCACATCGGCCAGTTCGGCTTCAGAGGTGAGCGCCATACCAGCTTCCGCGAGGTGGCCCATCATGACTTCCGAGTCGATGAGGTTCTTCGCGCAGCCGAGGGAAATGAGACCGACGGTGGTGGACATGGAATGCAATGCGGAGTGTGAGATGCGGAAAGCGGTGAGGAAAGAAGAGGCCCGCCCTGTGAATCAGGCGGGCCGGGAAGATCGGGTGATGTGAGCGAGACAGCGCGTTTACATCGGGTCGAGGATCAGCTCGTCGCCCGGCTGGGGCTTGGCCTCGGGAAAGGCACCCATGGGGGTGGCGATCGCGCCTTCGATGCTCATCTCACCCACCTTCAGGCGACCGAGGATACCGGAGTTGCGACGCACGCAGAGCACGGTTTCGGGCTGTACGTTCTCCGGCATGAGGATCTCGATCGTGGCGAAGCCGCCGAGCTGCGGGTCATCCACCCACTCCTTCACCCGGGCGATCAGCATCGCATCGCGGACCATGCGGGCGCGGCGACCTTCATTGTCGCGTTGCTCGAGTACGTGGCCGGCCACGTAGGCGGCTTCGTTGTTGGCGGTTTCGGCATTGCGCTCGGCCTTTGCCTTCTCGGCTTCCAGCTTGGCGAGTTGCTCTTCAAGAGCCGCGACTTCCGCGGGTGCGGGCGCAGCCGGGGCGGGCGCAGCCGCTTTCTCGGCGGCAGCTTTTGCGGTGGCTTCTTCGAGAATCCGCTTCTGGCGCTCGGTCTCGAGCCGGTCCTGCTCGATCTGGAGCTGCTGGATCTGGGCCTTCAGCTCGGCCACCTCGTCCTTGCTGGCGCTCTTTTCGGCCGGGCCGTCCTTATATGCAACGGCCAGAGCCCCGATCAGCAGCGCGACCGTGGCTCCGAGTAGAATCTTCAGCGTGTCCATGGGGGCGGAGATTGCGCGGCCCCCGGCGGCTTGTCAACGCGGTGACACGGGGGTTAGAAAGCCCCCTGCCATACGGAAAATCAGGATCTTCTCAGGATTTCGGGGCTGAAGTCAGGCGGCGGACCCGGATCTTCTTCCAGAGCTTGCGGTCGCTGCTTTCCGGGAGAACCGCTTCCCAGCCCGCAAGCGCCGAGGGTGGGAGCACCTCCGCCCCACCCGCCAAGGTTTCATTCAGGCTCGCCGGGGTGGTGACCGAGCGAACGACCGGGAAGCCCTCCCGGAAGGCAGCCCGGGTCCGGATCTGCATCGCCCGGTGGCCGGAGCCATTGACCAAATTTGCCAGCAGGATGCCGCCGGGTTTCAGCAGGCGCTTGAGCGCGTTGATCTGCTTGGCGTCCGATTTGCCGGGGCGGAAGACGTCGTCGCGGCCTGCCAGATAGACATCGTCGATCACCACGTCGAAGCGTTCCTTGCACCTCGCGATCCACTCGTAGGCATCGGCCAGGTGAACTTCGATTCCCAGCTTGTCGAGGTGCATGTTCAGCTCGGCCAAGGCGACGATCTCGGAATCGATGTCCACCGCCACCAAACGGCAATCCGGCAGCAACTGGCGCAGGATCCGCATCGCCGTGCCGCCTGCCAGGCCGAGCATCAGGATCGACTGCGGTGGTCCGCCGGGGCGCAGCAGGGCCGCGGCCGCCAGATTGTCCCACGCGAGCCCGGTGAGGAATTTCTTCTCGTGCCACCAGGCATGGATGGCACCGGCGACGCGGAACTCGCACTGCTTCTCGGACTTCCAGATCTGCACCTGCTGGTGAGCGGTATCGACGATAGCGTGGCAACGGAGCGGCATTGGAGCAAAAAGGATCGGGATGGATCGGCGTCTTCAATCAAAATCCCATGGATCGGAACGATGATGACCCAAAGCTCTTGCCATGCCCGCGCCGCCTGTTTTGACTCCGCGCCGATGACCCGATGCGGGCGCATGGAATCCGGTGAGAATCCGGAGCAGTCGCGCTGCGGTATCCGATGAACGAATTCCCACACAGCCAATCCGGGCGCGAGTCCGGGTGAAGGCGGGAAGGAGGCGGAGGGGCGGTGCGAGCCGCGTCTTCAGAATCGGGAGCCCGAATACTTCGTCCCGCCTCGCTCGTCCCGGTGCCGCTCCTCCGAATGCGGCATCGTGAAGGCCTTTCCGCGAAAGGAAGGCGACGGGAGCGGAGCACGATCGCCGGTGGACCCATGTTCCCCGGCCCGGGCTTCTCTTCTCTTCCGGGAACACCAATTGAAGAGATTAGATGAAATTGAAAACACTCGCGGCGCTTGCCCTCGCAAGCGTCCTCTCCCTCATGGGGGCGGCGGAAGCGGCCACCATCGTGCTCGGGTCCGGCTCCGATAGCGCCTTCTACGTGCTGGAATCGCCGAACATCGGCACCCGCACTTACGAGATCCGCTTCACCCATAACGAAGCCGATCCCTTGGACGGCTGGGATCTCTTGCAGGTCGTGGATAGCTACGAAAGCGATCTGAGCGTGCAGGCCTTCAACTTCGGTTCGGAAGAGGCTCCGAACTGGTTCGTGAATGCCATCACCTGGATGGGGATCACGGAAACTTCCAACTCGGACGAGCCTTACGTTCCATCTTGGACGCAGTGGGTGTCCGGCGGTGAAGCGGGTTGGCCGAGCGCCTCTCCCATCGCCAGCGGAACTTGGACTTCCGGTAGCGGCTTGTCCTCTCCCTTCCGAGTGATCGAGCCCGGTTCATGGGAAGCGCTCAAGTTCAGCGATTTCACCACCGTGCCGACAGTGACACCGGTGCCCGAACCGTCCGCGCTGATGCTGGCATTCTGCGGCATGGCTTTCTTCATCCGCCGCCGGCGGTAAACGAATCTCTGCGGGTGGAATGCCCGTGCATCCGGGGGAGCCAGACACGTGAACCCTTGTCGATCCATCCACGCTTGCATCGGAGTGCTGCTTTTAGGCGGTGCCCTGCCATTGCGTGCGGAGGAACTCAAGGAGATCATCGTGGAGGCGGATGCCGAGGAGACTGTGGTGCCGCCGCATTTCGCGGGCAGCACCACGGTAATCGAGGGGAAGACGATCGCCGAGTCGGGAGCTCGGTCGGTAGCTGAACTGTTGGCGACTCGGGGAGGGGTCCGCCTCAGCAGTAGCTCCGGTAACAGCTCCGGCTCGGCGGTTCATCTCCGCGGTTTCGGCGAGAACTCATCGTCGCGCGTTCTCGTGCTGGTCGATGGGAGGCCGCTTAACCGGCCGGACATGGGCGGGGTTTCTTGGCTTGAGGTGCCGCTGGCACGTATCGAGCGGGTCGAAATCCTGCGAGGGAGCCAGACCGCGCGATTCGGTGACAACGCCGCCGGCGGAGTGATCAATCTGGTGACCAAGGAGGGCGGAAAGCGCTCAACGGTGATCGAGGCGGCGGGGGGGAGCGATTGCTACACGCTGGCGAGGCTGAGTTACCAAGATACTTTCGCTGGCAAACGCATCGCGCTCGATCTGGAGCGTAACTACACGGACGGCTGGCGACAGAATGCGGAGAGCGAGCTGGAATCCGCGGCGCTGCGGTGGAGCAGGGACTTGGAGAGCCGCGCCGAACTTGAGTTCGGAGTGTCGTGGGCGAACGAGAGGAACGGCTTTCCGGGGCCGCTGAGCAAGGAGCAGTACCTGCTTTCCCCACGTGAATCGATCTACGAACTCGCCGGAGTGGCGGACCAGTACTTCAGCGAGCAATCACGCTGGGGATTCGATGGGAATCTGATCTTGGGCAAGAAGGGCGAGCTCGCCTTCGAGATGCCGATCGCGTTCACACGGCGTGATCAGGAATGGAATTTCGGTGCGGGGATGCACGCGGACAATCTGCTGCAGACTTTCTCCGCAGCCCCGCGCTTGGGTGCGGCGGGCGAACGCTGGGAGCTGGAGGCGGGATTGCAGTATCGCCGCGATTCTCTGGATGTGTCGCAGTTCGCGGAGATCCAGCGGGTCAACCGAACGGCTCAAGCGGAGCTGGGGCGGGAAACGCTTGGTGTTTTTGCCTCGGGTGAGTGGGAACCGTGGAAGAATTGGCATCTCGGGGTCTCCGCGCGCTGGGAGACCACGCAGGTGGATGCGTCCGCCCGTAACTTCGCTTCGCCGGCGAATCCGAATCTTAACTTCGACCGCGAGAATGATGAGGCCAACCGTGCGTGGCAGATCGGGTTGCGCTGGGAGCCGCGGGAGGATCTTTCGAGCTGGGTGCGTTACGACCGGCTTTATCGTCTGCCCTCCACGGACGAGATCGCGTCCTATCAGGGCTATCCGCTGACGAGACCTTTCAACGATCAGCTCCGGGCGGAAACGGGCCATAACCTGGAACTCGGTAGCGAGTGGAGTCCTGGCGACTGGCGTTTCCGTCTGAACGGATTCGCCCAGTGGTTGGAAGGAGAGATTGCTTTCGACTACCTCCAGAACCTCAACGTGAACCTCGCCGACACGCGGCGGCTAGGGGTGGAGAGTTCGATCGGCTACAGCCGGGGCATCTGGGAGGCGGATCTTCATTACACGAACCTGATCGCGGAGTATGAGGGCGGGGTCTATGCGGGGAAGCAGGTTTACCTCGTGCCGCGCCATGAACTCACCGCGCGGCTGGCCTGCCGTCCGGTCGAGAAGGTGATGATTCAAGGCGAGTATCAGTACATCGGCGATGCCTTCGAGGGGAACGATTTCCAGAACACCCGCGAGAAGTTGCCGTCCTATGGAGTGGCGAATCTGCTGCTCCGCTACGAGCCAAAACCAGGGCTATCCGTGTATCTGCGGGTGAATAACCTGCTGGACGAGCATTACGCCACGGTGAAGTACAGCGGCGTGTGGTATCCCGCTTCCGGCCGCCAATTCCAACTCGGCATCCGCCGCGAACTCTGATGATGATGCGTTTCACGATCGCCTTGCTTGCCACGACTGCCGCGGCCCTTGCGGGACCCTATCCTGGGGCTCCGAACACGCAGGGTGTGACAACGGATGCGATCGGCAAGGATAGCCCCTTGTTCGTCTCTTGGGCGAAGGGCCACGTGGACTACGTCTGGGGAACCAATGTTTCCTCAAGCTGGCGCACGCCGGCAAAGGCCTACGGCAAGGCGACGGAGGATGTGATGGATATCGTCTGCCTGGGAGACAACGGGAAGATCACGATGTACTTCCCACATCCGATCAAGGACGGGGCGGGGGTTGACTTCGCGGTCTTCGAGAATTCGTTCAGCATCACCCCCACGGGCTTCTTCGAGTTGGCATTCGTGGAGGTTTCGAGCGACGGGGTGAACTTCTTCCGATTTCCGTCCGATTCGCTCACGCAGGCTGTGACCAATTCGATCGATCCGACCAATGTGAGCGGTCTGGCGGGGAAGTATCCGGCGGGTTATGGCACTCCCTTCGATCTGGCGGTGCTGGCGGCATCGCCGCTCTTGGACAAGGGGAACATCCGCTTCGTGCGGCTGATCGACATCCTGGGGAACGGATCGGCGAAGGATAGCAGCGGGGATCCGATCTACGATCCCTATCCCAATACCGGCTCCGCGGGATTCGATCTCGATGCAATCGGGGTGATCCACCAGAACGATGGGGACTTCCGGATGCTGGAGTCGGTGGTGGCGGGAGCGAGCATCCAGCTCATATGGGAAAGCAATCCCGGGACGAGCTACCGGGTCGAGCGCTCGCTCGGGTCCTTGAGCAACTGGCAGCCGGTGCAGGTGGTGCCGGGTGTCACGACGGGTGGCAGCACGGCACTGAGCGCGCCTGTGCCGGCAGGAGAAAGCGCCTGCTTCTGGCGGGTGGTGGGGGTGGAGTAGGAGGTTTTTCACAGGGTTGTTCACACCTACGCGATCGCGTGGGGAGGTCATGAAATGTCTGTGGATCGGACATTTTCAAAGGGTGTGAACAGGCAGGAAGGGTGAAATTCGGACTTAGGGTCCCTTGCAGTGGTGCGGTTTGCATGGCATATGCCTAACAATGCCGAAGTGTCAGCTAGTGTGTTTGGTCCTGATCGCTTGCATGTTCACCCTTCTTGGAAGTCGGGTTGTCCGATCTAGTAAGCTCTTGCTCAATGACTTATGCTCATGCCAATCTAACGGCATGAGCTTCCTCCCCCCTGTCCTGCTGCTGGCGTCGATTGGCGCGATGCGGCCGGTGTTCATGATCATCATGGGCGTGTTCCTGCTGCTGACGGTGTGGCGGATCACGCGGGGGACCTCCGGCTGGGCGCCGCGGGTCCTGATGGCGGGAGCGCTGATGCTGGCCTTCGGCTACGCCGTGGTAATGCCGCTCTACCAAGGGGGCATGATCGTCCCGGTATCTCCGGACGGCGGTGCCTTATTCGAACACACGGCCAGCCAGATCGGTTGGCACCTTGCCAAGATGGTTTCCATGAACTGCGGCTGGTTGCTGCTGGGCTTGGGTGCCGCGATGCACGCCGGCCTGTTCGAAACCGAGAAGTCCACCGCCCCGATCCAAGTCCCGATTTCTTCTTCCCATGAGCCAGTTCGTTGAGTTTGTCGTCGAGAGAGGCTTCGTGATGGATGCCTTCGGTGTGATCGGCTTGGGCTTGCTAGGCTTGGCTGCGGTGCGGCTTTCGCAGCGCTACCGCTCCTGGGGCGGCTCGCTGCTGGCCTGTGGAGCCTTGCTCTTGCTCTTGGGGCGCCTGTGGGTGCTGGCATTGCCGCACCTGCTGGCCTCTCCGGTGAGAAACGATCTCGGTCCCACCTTGGTGGAGATCGTCTCGCTTGCGCCTTTCGCCCTCCTGACTGCAGGTCTGGCGGGTGTCGTCTGGGGACTCTGGGGTCACGAGCAGTGGCTCCGGTCTGAACGCTAATACGGCTTTTCCCCCGGATAGGGCGGTATCCCTTCCTGTAAGGGGGTGCCGCCCGCTTCTTTTTTCCGGACCCGAACTGGTTGCCAGAACCAACCGGCAAGCGGTGGGTAGCCGGAGTCGTAGAATGTCCGGATGATGGATCCGATGCTCCGCTTTTCGTTCCTGCTTGCCGCGGCGCCCTTGGCCGCGGCTCCGCTTCATGTCGTTTCGGTCGAAACGGTGCAGCCCATTTGTCCGGCATTCGTGCGTGAGGATTTCAATCCCGTACTGGGTTTGAAGGTGGAGGTTGGGGGTGAGGAGGGGGTGCTCGAACTGGAGGAGATCGAATTGGGTTTCGGAGGGACGACGCGACTGAAGGACATCGCGAGTTTCGAGGTTCGCGCCGGCGGGGCTGACCCGGGTGCGGAGCCTGGTGCCGTGATCGCCGGAGACAGGAAGGCAGGGGAGCGGCAACGCGTGGCGCCAAAGCATCGCTTGGAGCGGGGGACGCATTGGTTCTGGATCTCGCCAAAGATCAGGGAAGACGCTTCGCTTGACGGGGTGGTGGATGCCTCGGTCTTCGGGGTCAAGGCGGGGGGGAAGACCCATCAAACGCCGGTAAGCTCCCCACCCGGCGCACAGCGGATCGGCTACGCGGTGAGGCTGCCGGGCGATGATGGTTCGAAGTCGTACCGCATCCCCGGACTAGCCCGAACCAAGGGAGGCGCCCTGCTCGCGGTATACGATATCCGCTACGATCATGCCGGGGATCTGCCGGCGAACATCGATGTAGGCGTATCGCGATCCACCGACGAGGGACAGTCGTGGGAGAAAATGCGGGTAGCGATCGACATGGGAAACGATCCGGAGCATGGCCATGACGGGGTGGGGGATCCGGCGATCGCGGTGGACCCGAAGACCGGACGGATTTGGATTGCGGCGCTATGGAGCCATGGCAACCGCGGATGGAATGGATCGGGCCCGGGGATGAGCCCGGAGGAGACCGGGCAGCTCGTGCTCGTTCATAGCGACGACGAGGGCAAGAGCTGGTCGAAGCCGGAGAACATTACCGGGCAGACGAAAGATCCGGCGTGGCGCTTATTCTTCAACGGGCCGGGCGCGGGGATCGTGCTGCGGGACGGGACGATCGTTTTCGCCGCGCAGTACCGGGCGGCGGACGGGAAGCCATGGTCGACCCTGATCCGTTCGAAGGATGGCGGGAAGACTTGGGAAACCGGGAGTGGAGTGAAGAGCGACACCACGGAGGCCCAAGTGGTAGAGCTGGCGGACGGATCGATCATGATCAACTGCCGGGACAATCGGGGAGGAGCGCGGACGATCGCGGTGAGCAAGGATCTGGGGGAGACTTGGGAGCTGCATGCGACGGACCGCAAGGCACTGCGGGAACCGGTATGCATGGGAAGCCTGCTCGCCCGGGATGAAGCGCTGTGGTTCTCCAATCCCGATAGCGTGAAGGCGCGGGATCGCATGACTCTGAAGCAATCGAAGGATCAGGGAGTGACCTGGCCAGAGGAGACGCAGTGGCTCTACGATTCGCGCGGGGGCTTCGGCTATTCGTGCTTGGCACCGCTGGATCAAGGGCGGGTGGGAGTGATCTACGAGGGGAAGGGGAGTTTGTACTTTCTGCGGCTGCCTTGAGGGCAATGCCGTTAAGGACTCATTTTTGGAGGGCGGTCCGTAGGTAGCTTCGGACAAATTGACTACGGATTGTGCGGATTTAACGGATTACACGGATGTGGCTGTGCTGGGTCCGCGCAGAGAGATTCCGATTCGAGATCGTTCAAATCCTGTCTTTGAATCCGTCCAATCCTCTAAATGGTATAATCCGTGGTGAATGGGTTTCCCGGTCCTTAAGGGTATTGGCCTAAAGGAGCACGGATGGACGGAGATGAAGAGCAAGGGATGCTGCAGCAGCCCGTTGCTTTCATGCCTTCCTCGGAAAGAGACACGCGATTATCTTGACCGCCCGGAGGTCGTCCCTGCCTTAATTCGCTCAGCGCGCGGCGGCCCATGCGACAGCGTCGGGGCCGGCGGGTAGGAAGGAGGGGGCCGCGGGGTCCGTGACCACGGACCAAACGGCCTCGGCGACATCGCGTGACTTGGTCTTTGGGTCGGTGGACTCCGCCCATCCGGTGAAGACCTTTTGAGCCAAGTCGTCGTAGGCTTCGGGAATGCCAAGCATGAGGGCGCGGGCATTGTCGGCGAAGCGGGTGTCGGGGGCTTGGCCGGGCAGGACGAGAGCGGCGCGGATATTGAAGGGAGCGAGCTCCAAGGCGAGCGACTCGGTGAATGCATTCACGGCCGCTTTGCTGGCGGTGTAGATGGAGAGCAGGAGGAGCGGCTTGAGCGTGACGCTGGAGGTGACGTTCACGATGACGCCTGCCCGGCGTTCGCGGAACTGGGGCAACACTGCCTGAGTCACGGCCATCGTGCCGAAAGTATTGGTCTCGAAGATCTCGCGGATCTTCCCGATGGGCGTGCCTTCGAGGGCGTTGAGCAGACCGATGCCGGCGTTGTTGACCAAGGCGTCGATAGGGCCTGCTTCGCGGATGGCGGCGGCGATGCTCGCGGCATCGGTGACATCAAGGGGGAGGATGCGGAGGTTTTCCGAGGACGGGAGGACTTCGGGATCCGGCGTGCGCATGGTGGCGACGACTTTCCAGTCGCGGTCGAGGAAGTGCTTGGCGATTTCGAGACCGAAGCCGGAGGAGCAGCCGGTGATGAGGATGGTTTTCATGTTGGTGTTGATCGGAACCGGGTTGGTGGGTTCCGGGCTCAAGAAAACATGAAAAACGGAACCGGCAAGTTTCGAAACTAAATAGTTTCGTAAATAACGCTAGGCCTTTAGGATGAGTCATGAGTTCAAGGAACTGGATTTTTGGGCTCCCTTTCGGCGGGTTTCCTCCGCAGCGTGCGGACTGGAGCGAAGCGATGGGTGAAGCCAAGAAATCAGGAGAAAAGAAGGCCGCCGGAGAGGTGAGGGCGGCAAAGCCGCTCGGGCGGAAGCGGGCCCAAGGGCGCGATCAGGAGTTGCTGGAGGCGACGGTCGAGATTTTGGCCGAAGTCGGTTTCGACAGCATGACGATGGATCTGGTCGCTGCGCGGGCGAAGGCGGGGAAGGCGACGCTGTATCGCCGCTGGTCATCGAAAGAGGAACTGGTGCGCGATGCTTTGATCGGGATGAGCCGGGCTTCGATCGAGTTGGGTCGCCTGCCGGATACGGGAAGCCTACGCGGGGATTTGTTGGCCTTGATGAAGCCGTATTCGCTGGAGCATAGCGAACGGAAGCTACGGGTACTGGCAGGGCTGGGATCGTTTTCGACGCAACACCCGAAGTACTATGACGAGGCGCTGGCGGGGATCTTCGAGCCGTGGACGGAGGTAAACCGCAAGCTGATGGAGCGGGCGGTAGAGAGGAAAGAACTGCCGGCCGGTGCGGAAATCGAAGCGGTTTGCGAACTGATCGTGGCGATGACGGCATTCAGGACGAGCGTGCAGAGGAAGCAGTTCGACCGGGAGGTTTATGAAGGGCTCTTGGATCGGGTGTTGTTGCCGGCTCTGAAGGGTGGGGGGTGAGATTCGAAGAGAAGAGGTTTTAACCGCGAATGGACGCCAATGGACGCGAATAGGATGAGGACTCTGTTCGCGGGAGTGGCACCAGGAGCGGGGTAGTCGCGAGGTTGCGCGGAAGGGGGTTGGTGAGCTTTGGCCTGATGATGGGTGTGCGAGGCCTGTGCCCCGCAGCAGGCTGCACGCAGTCCAAGGCGGCTGCGCCGCGATTTCTTTCGGGGGCGTCATCATCCCGTCATGGAAGGGGGGTAGATGTGTCGCATCACGATTGATGAACCAAGTGAACAACAACATGAAGACCATCCCGACCCTGATCGCTCTCGCCTGCACGACCGCCTTTGCCTCCGCCCAAGTGGAGCGCCGTGAAGTCCGCCTCGCGGATTGCCCTCCAGCCGTGCAGACGACGGTGAACGACAACGCCCGTGGCGGCCGCATCGATGAAGTCGATGTGATCGGAATCGAAGGCAAGACGATCTACATCGCCGAAGTGGAACTGCCGCGCGATCGCGACCTGAAGATCTATGTGTCCGGCAACGGTGCACTGGTGAAGACGCTGGAGGACATCGTGCTGCGCGAGGCGCCGGAAGCGGTGCGTAACGCGGTGCAAGGCCTGGGTGGTTCGGTCGACGACGTGGACAAGGAAACCAACGGCGAGACCGTGACCTATCACGTGGAGATCGACCGGACCGGCGAGCCGGACCTGGACGTGGTGCTGGCGGTGAACGGTGCGATTCTGAGCCAGACCGAGGAGGCTGACGACTGAGGGCTGCCTGCCAAATCTGCTCGAACGATGCCGGAGGTGGACGAATGCCGCCTCCGGCATCATGCTCTTTCTACCGACGATGAAACTCTTGATCGTGGAAGATGCGCCCCGGCTGCGCGCGACGCTGACCCAAGCGCTGACGCGCATGGGGCATGCCGTGGATTTCGCCGAGGATGGCGAGGAAGGCGACCTGATGGGGCGCGCGACGAACTATGATGCCGTGGTGCTCGACCGGATGATGCCGGGCAAAGACGGGCTGGAGGTGCTGCGCGGCTGGAGGCGCGACGGGATCGACACGCCGGTGCTGCTCCTCACCGCGCTGGATGGCGTGGAAGAGAAAGTGAGGGGGCTCGGTGACGGGGCGGACGACTACATGACGAAGCCCTTCGCGCTGGCCGAACTGGTGGCACGTCTGGAAGCCTTGGCGCGGCGCCGCTATGCGCAGCCCGATCCGAAGCTGATGGTGGGGCCGCTGGAGATCGATACCGCGGCGAAGTCCGTGCGCCGCGAGGGCGAGGACATCGTGCTGACCGCGCGCGAATTCGCGTTGCTCGAATGCCTGGCGCGCCGCCCGGGGCAGGTGATGAGCCGCGAACAGATCGAGACGCGGCTTTATGCGGAACTGGAAGGGCCGCTGAGCAACGCGGTTGATTCCGCGATCTGTTCGCTACGGCGCAAGGTGTGTCCGCCCGGAACCCCGCCGCTGATTCATACCCGCCGGGGGCTGGGCTACGTGCTGGAAGCATGATCTCGATCCGCTGGCGTCTCACGATCCTCCTCTGCCTGGCCATGGGCGCGCTGCTCGTGGCCACGGGCGTGGGCGTCTTCGTGGGGATGCGGCACGTCCTGCGCGAGCAATTCGACGCGACCCTGACGGCGAAGGCGACGGCGCTGATCACAGCCTCCGAGATCGATGACGGGGACTTCGAGATCGACATGACGGTGCAAGACTTCGCGGGCTTCGGCGCGGGAGGAGGCGACTACTTCGAGATCCGGCGGATGAACGGAACGGTCTTCCAGCGCTCCCCCTCGCTGCAGTCCGCGAGCATCCAGATCGGCAAGTCCGGCAAGCCCCCGCAGAATGACGAGGCACGGATCCGCGAGGCGAAGCTCGGCGACGAGCGGCCGGCCCGATTCTATATCCAGCGCTTCTACCCGAAGGACGACAAGAAGGGGCGCTTCCAGGATCTCTATCTGGTGGTGGCGAGTCCGATCCGCGGGCTACAGATCCAGCTGGCGCTGCTGGCCACGGTGCTGGCGGTGGCGGGCGGTCTGGCGCTGCTGCTGATGGTGCCGGTGATCCGGATCGGGTTGGGCCGCGGCTTGAAGCCGCTCGACAAGCTTTCGGCGGAGGTGCAATCGATCCGGCCCGAGAGCTTGCACCAACGGCTGGAGACGGGGAGGCTGCCGGCCGAGCTGGTGCCGGTGGCGGCGAGCTTGAACGATTGGCTGGCGCGGCTGGAGGCCTCCTTCGACCGGGAGCGGCGCTTCAGCAGCCACGCCGCGCACGAACTGCGGACGCCGCTGGCGGAGATCAAGAGCATGGCGGAGCTGGGCGCGATGTGGCCGGAGGAAGCGACGCCCGAGCGCTGTGGGGAGATCGTGACGGTGGCAAACGAACTGGAGGCGCTGCTCGACAAGCTGGCGCTGCTAGCGCGGGCGGATGCCGGGCGACAACCGCTGGCGATCGAAGAGGTCGACCCGGTGGCGACGATCGCGACGGCGCTGGGGCGGGTGGAAGCGAAGGCGACGGCGCGGAAGATCCGCTTCGACACGCAGGTGGACGACAAGCCGCTGCGCACCGATCCGGTGCTGTGGGGGACGATCCTGCAGAACCTACTGGGGAATGCGGTATCGCATGCGCCGGAGGGATCCGAGGTGAGGCTGGAGTATGGCTCGGGAGTGCTGGCGATCAGCAACGATGCGCCGGAGCTGGAGCGGGAGGATCTGGAGCGATTGTTCGAGCGTTTCTGGCGGAAGGATGAGTCGCACAGCGGCTACGGGCACTCGGGGCTAGGGATGTCGATCGTGAAGGCGTGCTCGGGTTTGCTGGGCGGAAAGTGCACGGCGACGCTTTCGGAGGAGGGGGTTCTTCGCATTGAGGTGATCCTGGCAGATCGCTAAGCAGCAGATGCGAACTTCAGTCGCCGGGCCGAATCCACTGGTCATCGGGGGGTAGGGCTGGAAATGATCCCTTTGCGCCGTGCTTCGCCCGATGTGAAGTGGAGCGTTCTTCTTGGCCAAGCTTCCCTTGACGTGGACGATTTTCAGAAAGACCTCTCGCTTATCTCCGGCATTGCCGCGGTCCCCCGCATCCTCGATGTGGTGTGCCGTGTCACAGGAATGGGTTTCGCCGCCGTTGCCCGTGTCACCGAGGATCGCTGGATTGCTTGCAGCGTGAGGGACGACATCGGATTCGGCCTGAAGGCTGGGGGTGAGTTGGAGTTGGGAACCACGATATGCAACGAAATCCGCTGCCACCGTAGCTTGGTGGCGATCGATCACGTGGCGGAGAGCGGCGTGTATCGCGATCATCACACTCCGCTGAAGTACGGATTCCAGAGCTATATCTCGGTGCCGATCGTCTTGAGCGACGGGCGATTTTTCGGTACGCTCTGCGCGATCGATCCGAAGCCGGCCAGCGTCGAATCGGAGCAGATCGTCAACATGTTCGTGCTCTTGGCGGAGCTCATCGCGATTCATATCGAGTCCGCCGAGCGTTTGGCGATGAGCGAGTCCGATCTGCGTGCGGAGCGTGTCCATGCGGAGCTTCGCGAGCAATTCATCGCCGTGCTGGGGCATGATCTCCGGAATCCGCTGGGCGCCTTATCCACGGGTACCGAGATCCTGAAGATGTGCGCGCTGGATGTGCGGGCGGAGCGTGTGGTCGCGATGATGGAACAGAGCGTGCGGCGGATGTCCGGCTTGATCGAGGATGTCATGGACTTCGCCCGCGGCCGCCTCGGTGGTGGCATCAGCTTGGAGGGACGCTCGCTTGCGCCGGTGGAGCCGCTCCTGGTGCAGGTGGTGGAGGAACTGCAACTGTCCCACCCCGGGAGACGGGTCGAACGGCGCCTGGCTCTGGAGGAGCCCGTGCTGCACGACCGCAAGCGCTTGGCCCAGCTTTTCACCAACTTGCTGGGGAATGCGTTCACTCACGGCAAGGAAGGAACCCCGGTAAGGGTGGAGGCGGAAAGCCGGGACGGAATGTTCGAGTTCTCCGTGGCAAACTCAGCGGAGCCGATTGCTCCGGAGATTCTCGCACGGATGTTCCACCCCTTTGCGCGAGGGAAGGTATCGCCCTCTCAGGAAGGTTTGGGCTTGGGCCTCTATATCGCGGCGGAGATTGCCAAATCGCACGGAGGAAACATCCGGGTCCAGTCGAACGAGGTGGAAACCCGCTTCACCTTCGTGATGGGCACGCGTGGGTCTGAGGGGGAAGGTGCCTGAATCCGCTCACACGAGGTTGATCAAGCTCTTGCGCATTTGCTCCGCGACGGCGGCGGGGGTGTCGCCGAAGAAGCGCTTGAACTCGCGGTTGAACTGGGAGGCGCTTTCGTAGCCGACGAGGCGGCAAGCGCTGCCGGCGGTTTCGCCTTGGTTCACCATGAGGAGGCGGGCTTTGTGGAGGCGGATCGACTTGAGGTATTGGAGCGGGGGCGAGCTGGTGACGGCCTTGAAGTGGGCGTGGAAGGTGGAGACGCTCATGCCAGCCTCGTTGGCGAGCGTGGCCATGTCCATGGGTTGGGCATACTCCGCGTGCATGCGATGGAGGGCGCGGCTGATCTGACCGAAGTGGGTGTGAGGGGCGGCGAGGGCACGGAGGGTGCCTGCTTCCTCATGACGGAGGACGCGATAGATGATCTCGCGCACGCACTGGGGGCCGAGGATGCGGGCTTCCTCGGGATCGCCGAGTGCTTCGACAAGGCGCACGACGGTGTCGTACATGCGGTCGTCGAGCGGATTGGCACGAATGGCCTGAGGCTTGCCCATCGGGATCGGAAGCGCGTTCTCCAGCTCCATCATGATCTCCGCGACAACGGCGGGCGTGATGCCGATGGAGATGCCTAACAGAGGTCCTTCCGGCGAGGCGACGGTCTCGCACTCGAAGGGCAGGGGGACGGAGAGTACGAGATAATGGTTCGCATCGTAGGTGAACATCTGCTCGCCGAGGTAGCCGCGTTTACGGCCCTGAGCGACGATGACGATGCTGGGCTCATAGGAGACCTGCGTGCGCACGATCGCGGCGGTGGAGCGCATGAACTTGAGGCCGGGCAAACGCGAGGGGCTGAAGCCCTCGCCTTGGGCAAGTCCGGCTAACAGATCGACGAGGCGTGTGTCACGCGGCGAGGCGATCGAATCCGGTCGAGTGGCGGTCTTCCGGGTGCTATTGTTGCTCATGAGAGGAATAGGCAATCAGGCGGGACGATTTGGCAATGGGAATCTGGGTGATCGTAGGATCAGGCAATGATTCCGGGCCATCGGGTCTATCGTGAAAGCGAGGAGAGGGATACGGTTTGATCGTGGACAGGCGATAAAGCTTCTCCGCCAAACCAATCAGAAACATGAAGACCAACTCCGAATCGAAAGTCGTTCTCATCACCGGTGCCAGCAGCGGAATCGGCGAAGCCACCGCCCGGGTGCTGGCCCGCAAGGGACACCGCCTGGTGATCGGCGCGCGCCGCACCGAGCGGCTGGAAGCACTGGCCAAGCAGCTCAACGAAGAAGGCGGCGCGGTGGAATTCACCACGCTGGACGTGACCGACCTGGATGACGTGCAAGCCTTCGTGGGCTTCGCGATCGAGAAGTTCGGCCGCGTGGATGTGATCGTGAACAATGCGGGGGTGATGCCGCTCTCGCCGCTGGAAGCGCTGAAGATCGACGAATGGAACCAGATGATCGACGTGAACATCCGCGGGGTGCTGCACGGCATCGCGGCGACGCTGCCGCTGATGAAGAAGCAGGGCCACGGGCAGGTGATCAACGTGTCCTCCATCGGCGGACACGCGACCTTCCCGACGGCTGCGGTCTATTGCGCGACGAAGTATGCGGTGATCGCGATCTCCGAGGGATTGCGCCAGGAGAACACCGATATTCGCGTCACCGTGATTTCTCCGGGAGTAACTACCTCCGAACTCGCTCATACGATCACTCATGAGAGCACGATCGAAGCGATGGATGCCTTCCGCGAGGTCGCGATCCCGGCGGAGGCGATCGGTCGCGCGATCGGCTTCGCGATCGAGCAGCCCGGGGATGTGGATGTGAGCGAGATCATCGTCCGCCCGACCGCGAGCCCCTATTGAGCTGCAACCTTGAAACCTTATTCCAAACCACCATGAATGCTCCGATCCTGAATCTCAGCGCCTACCGCAGCCTGCGGGAGCGCATGGACCAGCCATTGCGGCAGACCTTTATCCTCGTTTCGCTCGTCCTCTTCGTGCTGGCCGCCGCCTTCCCGGCGGAAGGAGCGAAGCGGCTCAGCGCGGAACCTTTCCATCCGCTGTGCGCGGATGAGGCATTCCACCTGGAACAAGCACCGACCGAATCCCATACCCATGAATCTCTCTAACAAAATTGCCTTGGTCACCGGCGCGAGCCGCGGATTGGGCCGAAACATCGCCCTGGCGCTGGCCGCGCGGGGCGCGGATGTCATCCTCACCTACCGCGAGCGGCGGCAGGAAGGTGAAGAAGTGGCGGCGGAAATCGCGGCGCTCGGGCGCAAGGCCGCGGTGCTGCAACTGGATGTATCCTCCACTGCCGGCTTCCCGGTCTTCGCCGATGCGGTGCGCGAGGTGCTCGCGGCGGAATGGCAGCGGGAGAGCTTCGACTTCTTGGTGAACAATGCCGGGGTGGAATCGTCCGCGCCCTTCGCGGAGATGAGCGAGGAGAACTTCGACCATCTCTACAACGTGCACCTGAAGGGTGTGTATTTCCTGACGCAGCGGCTGCTGCCCGTGATCGCGGATGGCGGGCGGATCGTGTGCACCTCGACCGGATTGGCGCGCTTCACGATTCCCGGATACTCTGCCTACGCGGCGATGAAGGGGGCGATCGAGGTGCTCTCGCGCTACCTGGCGAAGGAGCTGGGCCCGCGGAAGATCGGGGTGAACGTGGTGGCACCCGGTGCGATCGAGACGGACTTCACGGCGGCGCATCTCGGCAGGCCGGGGGTGAGGGAGATGATCTCGTCATCGACCGCGCTCGGCCGCGTGGGTGTGCCGGATGACATCGGCGGGGTGGTGGCCTTCCTGTGCTCCGAAGAAGGGCGCTGGGTGAATGCGCAGCGGGTGGAAGCCTCCGGCGGGGTATTTCTCTGAGAGGTTCCGGATAAACGATAAGCGGCCATCCCGGTGAAGGGATGGCCGCTTCCGTATTTACAGACCTCTAACCCAGGAAAATCAGGGCGTCTCTTGCACGCGATAGAAGGCCCGGCCCGGAGGCGGGGTGGTATCGATGAAGGTGTGCGTGGTGCCGCCCGTGAAGGTAGTGCCGATGGGGGTGAAGCCACCGAGATTCAGGCCGCGGGCCAAAGTGTAGGTCTTGGCTGCATCGAGGCTTCCCACGGTGACTTCGAAGGCGGTGCCATTGAAGCCGCTCGAGATGATGGAGGGCTCGACGACGACCGGGGTGCTGCCGGCGAAGTCCGGATCGCTACCGGCGGCGAGTTCCTCGGCATTGGTGAAGCCGTCGCCATCGGGATCGCCGGTGGCTCCGTTATCGCCGGTGGCGCTGCGGGGATCGAGACGGTTGGCGAGTTCCCATGCGTCCGGGAGGTCGTCGTTGTCGACATCGGTGGAATTCGGGATGGCGAGGATGCGGACGTTGTCCACGAGCTCGCGACCGCCACCGTCCTGACGGACGAAGACGACGATATTCCCCGGCGGCGGTGTGGCACCGGTGACGAAGGCGTAGGCACGGCCGAGAGCGCCGGAACCGATGGTCGCTAGCGCGCTGGCATCGCGGAACTTGTTGTAGATGCCATCTGCATCCGGATTGCCGGAGGTGGTGATCACGCCGTTGATATCCATCCAGCCGGGGTAGCCGAGATCGGTGCCGACGGCGGTGCTGGAGAAGAGGCCTAGCTCAACCCGGCTGGTGCCGTAGCCGACGCGATAGCCGCTGGCGAGATCGACGATGTAGGTCGTATTCGGGCTGAAGGCGACACCGGTATCCTGGTGGAGGTAAGCGGTGTCCTGCTCGATGCCGACGAACTGGGTGCCATCGCCACCACTCATGCCGACCGAGGCGGTATTCTCGACGAAGGCATCTTCGGGGGCCGGGCCATTGGCCAAGGTCCAATTGGTCGGGACGCCTTGGATGAAGGTGGCGGTGGCGGGGAGTTCGAAGCTGTGGTTCGTCACGGCGACCTTCGGAACATTCGAGGTGTCCGAGGCCGGGTTCGTGCCAAGTAGGAATTCCCAGCGATCGTTGGTGCCGTCACCATCGCTGTCGCTTAGGTTCGGGTCGGTGCCCGGAGTGATGCCGGCGACGTAGGCGGCCTCGGGATTTTCGAGGTTATCGGCGAGGCCGTCGGCATCGGAGTCGACCTTGACGGGGTCGGTGCCGGTGGCGACTTCGCCGCCCCAGAAGCCGGTCTTGCTTTCGACGCCGTCGCTCAGGGTATCGTCGTCGGTATCGCCATCGTTTGGATCGGCGCCGAACTCGAATTCGAGGATGTTGACCAGCCCGTCAGAGTCCGGATCGCCGTCGGGACCGTTGTTGATGTTGGTAGTGCCGTCGTCGAGCGGGTTGAGATTGTTAGCGACTTCCCAACCATCCGGCAGGAGGTCGTTGTCGGAATCCGTGTTGTTGGGGTTGGTTCCTGCGGTGAATTCCGCGCCGTCTTCGAGTCCATCGCTGTCAGTGTCCGGGTTGTTAGGATTGGTGCTGTTGTTGCCGGAGTTGTACTCCTGGATGTTGGTGCGGCCATCGCCGTCGGGGTCGCCGGAGGGGCCGTTGTCGGGATTGACCGAGCCGTTGTCGTTGGGGTTGAGGCCGAAGTTGCTTTCCCAGACATCGGGCATGCCGTCGTTATCGGTATCGGCGAGATTGACCTGATTGGTGCCGATGATCTGGATGGCATTGACAGGGCAGCGGAGGGGGACGCTGCCCGCTTCATCGACGCGGATGTAGAAGGCGTCGGCGGTTTGGCCGCTGAAGACGACGTAGTTGCCGGTGCCGGAGGTGCCTGTGACGCGGGTGAAGGTGGGGGTGGTGCCCCAGTTCGAGTTGTCGATGACATCCACTCGGCTGGTGAGGTCCCCGCCGAGGCCGGGGTCGCCAGCGACGGGGCTGCCGGGATTTGCGGCGGCGAGCCAGATGCGCGAGGCGCGGTTGCCGGTGCCGTCGTCGCCATCGCTATAGATGACGACGCTGTAGGAGGTGAGGCCCTTGGCGGTCATCCAGGCGTTCATGCCGGTGAGGAGCATGATCGGCTTGTCATCGCTGTTGCCGAAGACGCCGTCGAAGGGAGCGGTGATGGCGGTACCGTTCGAATCGAGGTAGCCCTTCATCATCTTGTGGTTTCCGCCGAGGGTCTCGTTGGCGTTGTTCGCCCAGAGATTGGTGGAGTCCCACTTGAGATTCACCGCGGTGGCGGTGCCGGTGTTGTCGTTGAGCGGGCCGGCGTTTCCCCAGCGGCCGCGGTTGTTCCAGTTGGTGTGCTCGAAGCCGGGGGCGCCCGCGGTTTCTCCCGCATCTAACATATGGGACGCGGTCTCGGTGAAGTTCACGCCGATGGGGAAGTCCGCGGCTAGGATGGCTCCGGCGCAGATGGGAAAGCAGAGGCCCGTCGCGACGATGATTCGCCGCGTGCGGGGCCGTGGGTTGAGATGGGTTTCATTCATCATCGTCACGGGTCAATGGTACGAGGCCGCTAAAAGATGCGGCCCTTGGTTGGGTTTATGGGTTAGGCCATTCCCGGGATGGGTTATTACGAGGGAACCCGGAGATAGCATTGATACCCTATGCCGATCTTTGGAGAAGAGGCCACTACCCGAGGTGGTAGAAATCCGTTCGGCCGCGCGGCGCTGCCTTGCCCGGCAGGTGAAGGATTTCATTTTCTGAGCGGGCCGTGTATTGCTGAGTCACGGCACGCCGCGAAAATGCGGTGCGCGATAGAACCCAAGATGGCTGCCAATTCCTTTCTCCGTGTGATCCGCCGTGTCGGCGGGGGATTGGCATTGCTGTGCTTGCTGGGAACCGGGCGAGGGGAAGAGGCGCCGATCTACACGCCGAAGTTCCTGTCACTGGCGGAGATGCGGCTGGCGGTGGCGGGGAGCGGTCGTGCGAATGCGAGCTATCGTTTGGAGGGAATCGTCTGCGGGGTTTCGAGCGATGGGCGGCTGGTGGCGCTGCAGGATGAATCGGACACGCTGCTGCTGGATTGTCCTTCGCTGCCGAAGGGGATCAGTCCGGGGAAGAGGATTTTGTTGGAAGGTGACCAATGTCCCTTGGCGCGGGGGCGCTATGCGATTCACCTTGGAACGGCACCGCTGATCGAGATCGAGGGGCACCATGCGGAGCTGGCGCGGGCGAACACGATCTACCTGCGCAAGGGCGAGCAGCCGCTGCGGGTGGATTGGTTCAACGGGCTGAATCTCTCCGGGCTCTCGCTGGAATACGAGGGGCCGGGTATCCCGATGCAGAAGGTGCCGGCGGGCGTGCTCTTCCATGATGGCAAGGACGGCAAGCTCGAGCCCGGGCTACGATATGAGTCGTACTTGCGGGACCGCTGGATCGAGGTGGGCGAGATCGACACCACGGAGCCGGCAAGCGAGGGGGTGAGCCCGGTGATCGACATCGGGGTGGCACCGCGCACGAGCAATGTCGGATTGAGTTTCACGGGGAGGATCCGGATCGAGACCGCGGGGATCTACAATTTCCGGATGAGCTCGGATGACGGATCGCGGCTGTTCGTCGGGGATCCGCGTTTTTCCGCTTCGATTATCCCGGACGAGTTTGCGAATCCGCCGCGGCCGGATGACTGGCGGGGTGCTTCCTCGACGACGCGGGGATCGTGGGTGGAGGGTGAGGGCAACGTGACCTTCGCGACGCTCTCGCGCGGGTTGCTCGAGCTTGAGTTGGCGGGGGAGGATTCGAGCTTCCGGGTCACGGTGATGGATCCCGGCAAGTTGAAGCCGGATGATCTGGAACACCGGCGGGTGAAGCTGCTGGGAGTCGGGCGGAGCGAGGGCGTCATCGTTCCGGACTCGAGCCAGCTCCAGATCACCGGGGATTCGATCGGGCATGAGGAGCTGTTGACGCGCGCAGGACAGGTAAGGCGGCTGAAGCCGGAGGAGGCGAAGAAGGCGTATCGAGCGCGTATCCGCGGGGTGGTGACGATGGCGGGGGAGCATTTCCTAGTGATCCAGGATTCGACCGGCGGGATCTATGTCCGCTACACGCCCTCACCTTCGGGCGTGGCACCGCGTGCGGGGGAGCTGTGGGAACTGGAAGGGGTGACCGACCCGGGTGATTTCTCGCCGATGCTGTATGCGGACCGAGCGTCTTATCTGGGAAGTGCGCCGATGCCGGAGGCGGTGCGGCCGACTTGGGAGCAGATTGCCAGTGGTAGCTTGGATGCGGAGTGGGTGGAGCTCGAGGGTGTAGTGGTGTCCTTGCAAGCGACTCACCTGATCCTGCTGACCCGGGACGGTCAGGTGCGGATCAACGACAACACGGTCTACTCGCTACCCTATCGCGAGATGAGCGAAGCCGAGCGGCAAGCGCTGCCCGGCAGCGTGGTGCGCTTGCGTGGCGTATTCACGGCGAACTGGGATAGTAACAGCCGGGTGAATGCCGGGGTATGCCAGATGGGAAATGCCATCATGGCGGTGGATTCGCCGGCACCCGCGGATCCCTTCGCCACCGATTCGCTCCCTGCTGCGGACCTGCTGCTTTTCACTTCGCATACCGGTCTCTTCAAGCGGGTGAGGACGAGCGGGACCTTGCTGCATGCGCGTCCGCCGGAATTCTTCCTGTGGGATGGCAGCCGGGGTTTCCGAGTGGTGAGCCGGGATTCGCCGGTGCTGATTCCGGGTGAAAAGGTGGAGGCGGCGGGCTTCCCGCGGGTAGGCGGACCTTCGCCGATGCTGCTGGAGGCTTACTTGCGGCGGGCCGGTCTGGCCCCCTTGCCCGCGCCGGTCAAAGTGGCTGCGGAGGCACTGCCGAATCCGCGGCTGGATGCGACGCGGGTGACGATCGAGGCCCGGCTCCTGAGCGATTCCATGCGCGAGGAAGAGCGGGTGCTGGAGATGCAGGCGGGGGAGACCCGCTTTATTGCGCGGGTCGCGGCCACGACGGATCGGGAGCGCAAGCCCTTCCAGCGCGGCAGCTTGCTCCAGCTGGCGGGGACTTACGTGACTTCTGCGGCGGATAGCCCCGGCAGCGCGGCGGAACCTTTCGAGCTTTTGCTTAACGGGGCGCAGGACCTCGTCGTGCTGCAACGCGGACCATGGTGGACGCGGCGTCATACGATCGCCACCATTGCGATCCTGGCCGGTGGCTTGTGCATGGCCTTGATCTGGGTGCTGCTGCTGCGGCGCACGGTGAACTTGCGAACCCGCCAGCTTGAGGCGGAAATCGGTGAGCGCCAGTTGGTCGAACGGCATCGTGCCCTTGAGCAGGAGCGGACGCGGGTGGCGCAGGATCTCCATGATGAACTCGGCTCGGGCCTGACCGAAGCGGGGATCCTGACCTCGCTGGTGAAAAATCCGGCGGTGCCTTCCGAAAAGAAGGAGGGCTACCTCGAACAACTCGGGGACGTGTGCAGCGCTCTGGTCACCGGGCTGGATGAAATCGTCTGGGCAGTGAATCCGCGCTACGACTCGGTGGCTGACCTCGCCGGTTACTTTTCGCTCTTTGCGCAACGATTCTTGGAGATCGCGGGCATCACTTGTCGCCTGCAAATCGCGGACAGCGTGGCGGAGCATCCGCTGGGATCGCACCAGCGGCACGATATCTTCCTCGCCTTCAAGGAGGCCTTGAATAACATTGTCCGCCACTCCGGAGCCCGCGAAGTGCGATTGATCATCGAAGTCGCGGGCGGAGACCTGCAAGTCCTCCTCGCGGATGACGGTAAAGGCTTCGCCCCCGGAGCGGCCGCCCCCGGTAGCGACGGGCTCACGGGTATGAAGCAGAGAATGGAAAAACTTGGCGGCGCCTGCCGCATCAGCAGCACTCCCGGCCGCGGCACCACGGTCGGATTCAGTCTCCCCTTGGAAAGGAGCCACGCATGACCAAAGTTGGAATCGTCGAAGACAGCAAAACCACCCGCGAAGGGCTGGCGACCATCATTGATCTCTCGCCGGATTTCCGCTGCGTGTGCTCCTGCGATACTGCGGAGAAGGCGCTGGCGCAGCTACCGAAGCACGCGCCCGAGGTGGTGCTGATGGACATCCAGCTCCCGGGGATGTCGGGGATCGAGTGTGCGGGGCGTTTGAAGAAGCTGCTGCCGGACGTGCAGATCATCATGGTGACGGTGTATGAGGATCCCGACCGGATCTTCAGCGCGCTGCGCAACGGGGCTTCCGGATATCTTTTGAAGCGGTCCGCGCCGGACCAGGTGCTGGCGGCGATCCGCGACGTGCAGCAGGGCGGGGCTCCGATGAGCGGCGAGATCGCGCGCAAGGTGATCCATCACTTCCGCGAGCAGTCAACGACGGCGGCAGAGGTGGACAACCTGACCGTGCGGGAGCGTGAAGTGCTCGAGCTGGTGGCGAACGGCTTCATCAACAAGGAGATCGCCGAGCGTCTCGGGGTGTCCGTGGAAGCGGTGCGCTGGCACCTGAAGCGGATCTACGCGAAGCTGCATGTGCGGACGCGGACCGAGGCGGCGCTGAAGTTGCGCGGGCCGAAGTGAGGCGGGCAGGGCTCCGCGGAATTAAGGATTTCACCGGCGGGAGAGTTATGCTATCTGACCGGTAGTTAGATCTCCCATGAATGTAGAACCCTTGCAGTCGGTTCAGGCTGTTTCGCGCGGGCACGGAACCTCGTGGCGCTTCGTGCTGGCCGTTTTCCTTGCGGCGGTGGCTGCGTTGGCGGCGCTACCGCTGATCGTGGTGAACCTATGGGTGATGCTGATGGCGGGGATGGCTTCCGCGCTAGATCCGGAGCTTTTCGGGCCGAACAATCATCCCTACTGGCGGGTGTTCTGGGCGCCGCCGGTTCTTGCGCTGGTGGCGGTTTTGATCGCGCCGCGTTATCGGAGCCGGGGGATAGTGCTGGGGATGGCCCTGCTGCCCTTGCTGCTGGCGGTGGTGAATTCGCTCTTCTTCTTTAAGCCCACAGGCCCCGTTTTTGCGAGCGGGGGGATGGTCCATGTGGTGAAGGCGGACGGTAGTCCGGCGGGAGGAGCCGAGATCTGGGTAACGAGTTCCAAGGAGGCGCCCACGCTGGCAGGGAAGACGGAGGAGAACGGGAGTTTCTGGCTGAGAGGGGTCAACTTGAAGGGCGGGGAGAGACACTCGATTCTCGCGAGCTGGCGGGAGCGGGGGATGAATGAGACGCAGCGGGGACTGAGCCAGGAGGAGCGGCCGGTGTTTCCGGTGACGATCCGTCTGTCCGAGGAGGAATGAGGGTGAGGATGATCTGAGATCTCAGAGGGGGATGCCTGCGGATCTGTGGCTCCGGGCGAGAAGGCGTGAGAGCATAGGGGATGGCGCCTTGAAGCCGGAGGCGCGAGCAGCCGGAAGGACGAGAGTCCTTCCGCTACAGCGAGGGTGTGATGGGGAGTGAGAGGTGCTTCGCTCGACCGTCCAAGCGGACTGAAGATCCGCGGTCCCGGGGGGGGCGAGAACTCAGGGGACGGCGGTGATGGGGAGCGGAGGCGAGAAGCCGGAAGGACGAGAGTCCTTCCGCTGCGCGAGGTTACTGCGGGAGTTCGTTGGCGGTGTAGAAGGCGAGGCGGTTCTGGAGGGGGGATTTGTCGTCCTTCGATTTGAGATCCTTCGGAAGTTCCAGCTTGTAGATCTTACCGGCGGAGAAATCGTCGAGTTCGACTTCGATGCCGCGCTTGCCGATGGCTTTGATCGACTTCACGCCGTGGTCGCGCTGGTTCTCGGGATCGCTGCCGTAGGTCCACTTGGGTTGGACGGTGAAGGATGAGAACTTCCATGCGTCCTTGTCCTCGAGCTTGTCCGGAATGTCCTTGGTGAAGGTGAGGGTGAAGCCCTTCTTCGTGATCTTGAAGCTCTCGATATCGAAGGGGATGCCGCCTTTCCAGGTGATGCGCTGGAGGCCTTCGGCGGGTGTGCCCCAGCCGCGGACGGTCTGGCCGACGTAGAGCTGCTTGCCATCGGGCGAGAAGCGGAGGCGGTGGTTGCCGGAGCGCAGGCCGTGGTTCTGGATGAAGTGGGTGACGGCGCCTTGAAACTTGCCGTTCACCTTCTCCAGCATCACGCGGGAGATGCGTTCGCCGTTGTTGTCGGGGACGAGCAGTTGCCCGGCGAAGGGACCGAAGGACTCATCGCGGGGAAGTTCCATCGGCTCCCCGGCGGAGCGGTTGATTTCCTGGTTCGGCATCTCCACGGCGGCCTTGGTGCGAGCCTTGTTGTAGGCGTCGAGATCCTTGCGGTAGGTCGCGAGCGGATCCTTGTCTTTCCATGCCTCATCCCAAACGAGGCTGCTGGGATGGCCATAGAACTTGCCCTTCTCGACATGATAGAGCGGGGTGATCGCCTTCCAATCGCCCTGGTTGTCACCGGCCCAGAGGTTGCCATCGGGGTCTTGGTAAATGCCATTGGCCATGCGGAAGCCGCTGGCGACCGGAGTGACGGTGCCCTTGGCATCGGAATGGAGGATCCAGCCCTTCCACTTCACGGACGCGTAATTGCGGCCGCGACGTCCCGCAGCGGAGTAGTCGCCCAGCACATGCTGGAAGGTGGGGCCGGCGTGCGAGGCGGTGCCGATGGAGATGAAGTAGCCGCCCTTGCCGTCCTTCGCCAGGGTATTGGTCTCGTGGTAGTTGCCACTCAGGCCCCAGCCGGCGGCAAAGCGGGTGAAGCGATCGGCCTTGCCGTCCTTGTCGGTATCCTCCACCTCGGTCATCTCCGCCATCTGTGTGATGCGGATCTTGTCGGCGGTCACGGCATCCACTCCGCAGCCGTTGTGAAAGCCGGAGGCGAAGAGCTGCCACTGGAAGCCGTTCGCATCGGAGCTTGGTTTGGCGCGCAGGACATCGCCGCGACGAAGCACGACGTAGAGCGTACCATCCGGGGCGAAGTCGATGCCGCCGACTTCCGGCGGCACGCCGGAGGGGAGGTCGATGTTCTCGACCTTGTAACAATCGTCGAAGCTTGCTGCCGGTGAAGCGGTGGTCGCGATGAGGGCGAGAAGAAGAAACCGCGAACGGGCGCGAATGGACGCGAATGGCTTGTGAGTCATGGTTTCGGGTTTCACTCGGGCTTGGAGAGGGATTGGATGAAGAGAACGAGGGAATCGTATTCCACCTCGGGCAGGCCGAAGGGGGGCATGTAGTTGGGCGGGTAGCCCTTCACGATCTTCGCGTTCGGGTTCTTGATCGATTCGAGCAGATACTCGCGATCCGCCTTCACGGAGTCCGCGCCTTCAAGTTCGACCATGTGATCGGCGAGCCCGCCGACGGAGGGGCCGTGGCCCTTCGAGCCATCAAGGGAGTGGCAGCCGATGCAGCCGTAGTTGTTGAAGAGGGTTTCGCCGGCCTGGACGTTCGGCTTCCGCAGGTCGATCTGCACCTTGTAGCCTTGGTGGGTGCTCAGCGACTTGCCGCTATAAGTGAAGGCGAGCTTGCCCTCACCTTCCGCGACGAAACCACCCTCACGCCACGCGAGCGGTGCCGGAGGATCGCAGGTCACTTCCGCCTCGTAGGAGAGTTCCTTGGCGGAGGGCTTCATCAGCACGGTGACAGTGTGTGCCCCCGCCTTGAACTCCCAGCGAGGAGTGCCCTTTACCAAGCTATAGCCGACATAGGTCGGACCGCCGAGTTCATCGACGCCCTTGCCATCGATCGAGAGCGGGTGCTTGCCCTCCGCCTTGTAGAAGAGGGTGCCGACGAGGCGCGGGATGTAGTCGAAGGAGACGCGGGAGCCGCGCTTCTGGTCGCCCCAGTAGGCGGTCATGTCGAGGAAGCCACCCTGCCAGGCGTAGAGCGGCCGACACTCCGTGGTGTCGAAGGTGTAAGCGAGACCGGGGCCGAAGCTGACCGCGTAGGCAGCGATGATGGCGGGAATGGGCTTCTCTTCGCCGGGAACGTCCTCGCCCTTGCCGGGGTTATATTTCGGAGCCGGGGCGCTGTCGTGGTGCTGGGAGAAGACCGCGGCATCGAGCCCGACATCCGGCAGGTAGGTGCTCAGCACCAAGGGCTCGTCGGCCTTGCCAAGCGGGCGGTTGTCGTAAGTCAGAAGCTGTTCGCCCCATGCGGGCAAGAGGCCTAGGCCGAGAAGGAGCAGGGTTTTACTCATGAGGAAGTCAGCAATGAGGACGGGGCATGATGGCAGAATTTGTCAGACAACGCACCTACCCGAATGAGTCAGCAAGGAGAGATGGAAGATTGTGGACGGTGGATAGGGCTACCGCGGAGGCGCAGAGGTCGCGGAGGAGCGCGGAGTTCTTGAGGGGGAGACCGCGGATGGCGCGGATTTCGCGGATAGGAAAGGCATGTGCGTCGGGAGAATGGTGTGCTTCCGGGTGGAAGCGAGCATGCGGAGGTGGGGAAGTCGTTCGTTCTTCGGGCTTGGCCGCGTGCGAATCCGCGCTGAGACTTGCCCGCGATGCGCGGCTCCGGCGGGCGGTGGAAATTGGACGAACTGATCGACTTCGAAGTCGCCTTGGCGGCTTGGGACGGAAGTTCGCGTCCGGAGGGGCTGAGCGAGGGCGAATCCCGAAGCGCTACCTTCAAGGCTTGGCAGGAGTCTGCGGAGCCGGGGCCGGGGAGATCGTGGGTGTCCGCGCTGAATTGGGCGAGCCGCCTGCTGGCGATCGCCGCGACGATGGCGGGCTTCGGTGCGGCATGGGGGTGCTACGACATGGAGCGGGAGGGGATCCACGTGGTGGTCTTCCTCTGCGTCACGCTCTTCATCCCGTGGCTAATCCTGCTGGCCGGGCTGCTGGCGTGGATTTTCCGCCCGTCCAGCGGCGGGATGGCGGGGCCGCTGCTGAAGAAGCTGGCGAACCGGTTCTCCGGCGAGAAGGGGCGCGAGGTGATGGCGCGGATCGAGGGAAACCCCGAGCTGGCCCGGGCGCTGGGCTGGCGAATCGCATCCCGCACGCAGAAGGCGGCGGCGGACTACCACTTCGGCGCCTTCATCGCGCTCTCCGTGCTCTATTTCTTCCGGCGTGTGGGCTTCTTCTGGGAGACCACGACCGAGACCGCGATGCAGGAATTCCTGAGCACGGCGGTGAAGGTCCTCTCGGCCCCATGGGCATGGTTCGAGCCGCGCGCGGTGCCGAACATCGCTGCCAGCCGCCGTGAGGCGGGCTGGGAAGGCGGCGGGGCGGACTGGATGTATTTCCTGCTGCTGGCGCTGATGGTGTGGGGGATCCTGCCGCGCTGGGTGCTGGCGAATTTCGCGGTCTTCAAGGAACGGCGGACCCTGCGCGATCCCGCCTTCCAAGCGCCGTTGCACCGCAAGCTGTGGCGGGTGCTCACCGGGGTGCGACGCGGGAGCGAGCCGGAAAGACCGGCGGATGGCGCGCTGGTGATTGATCTGGGAGGCATCTCGCCGGACCGCGGGGCTCTGCGACCTTTCTTCCTGCGCCACCTGCGGATGAATCCGGTGGCTTGGGAGACGCTCGATGTGCTCGACACGGGGCGCGAGGAGTCCGCGCGGACCGCACTGGGCAAGGCCCCGGCGGGAATCGTGCTGGTAGCCGAAGGTTGGTCGCTGGCGCCACGGCGGATGGAAGAGACCCTGAAGCGCGTGCTGGAGGCGGCGGGAGGCCGCCGGCTGGTGATCCACATCGCCGATTTCGACAAGCAGGGGCGGCCCCGTGAGGTGAAGGCGGACGAGCGCGCCGCCTGGGAAGCTTTCCTGGACGGACAGAAGGGCCTTGATGTCGAGCTAAGCATCCACGAAGAGGACCGCACATGGGCACCTGGCTGAGCGACGAGATCCCCGCATTTGCCGTGGTGGGCCGTGTGAACGCGGGCAAATCCGCCACGCTGGCGACGCTGCTGGAGATCGATGACGACGAGCTCCTGCGGGTGAGCGCGACCCCGGGTGAGACGACCAACGTGCTGCCGCTGCCGGTGAGCTACGATGGGGAGGAGCTGATGCGCTTCCTGGATACTCCCGGCTTCCAACAGCCGGTGGAGGCGATGCGCGAGATCCAGAAGCTGGCCGGGAGCGGGGTGCCGGGGCCGGCGGAGATCGCGCGTTTCACCCGCGAGTGCCGCCAGCGTTTCCCCGATGAGGTGCGCCTGCTGGAGCCGCTGGTGGAGGGGGCGGGCGTGATCTACGTGGTGGATCCCTGTCGGCCGCTACGGGATACCTTCCTGGCGGAGATCGAGATCCTGCGTTGGACCGGTCGGCCGCGTCTGGCACTGCTGAATCCGCAGTCCGAACCCAGCCCCGAGCTGGAACGCGAGTGGCGCGAGCGACTGGGAACGGCCTTCAACCTGGTGCGCAGCTTCGATGCACACCGGGCGCGCTATGACGAGCGCCGCCGCCTGCTGGAGTCCCTGCTGCAAATCGAAGAACACCACGCGAAGCACATCCAGCGGGTGATCGACGCGATGGCAAACGAGATGGACGAGCGCCGCGAAGAAGCGGCGGAAGCGATTTTGGATTTCCTGGAGAAGTCACTGACCCTGCGGGTGAGCGAGCCGATCGACGTGCGCGACCGCAGCGTGCCCTCCCGCGGGGAAAAGAAGCGGGCGGAGCTGGAAGAGCGGTACTTCAAGAAGCTGGCCGATCTGGAGCAGGCCTGCCTGAAGCGCTTGCTGAAGACCTACCGCCACCACTTGCTGAAGGCGGAAGTGGACCCGGAGCGCCATAGCGGGCTGAACCTGGCGATGGCGGAAACCTGGCGGAAGTGGGGCCTGAACCGCTGGCAACTGGCGGCTGCCGGAGCGGTGGCCGGCGGTGCCGCGGGTGCGGTCTTCGATCTGGGGGTGGGCGTGCACAGTCTCGGCGCGGGCACGGTGATCGGGGCGATCGGTGGTGGAACAGCGGCGTTCTTCAAGGGCGGCGCGCTGCCGGAGCTGCGGATCAAGGGCGTGGGTCTGGGCAAGATCCAGAGCGACGGGCAAGCGCTGGAAGCAGGTCCGCCGGAGAGCCCGAATTTCGCGTGGGTGCTGCTGGACTCGATGCTGCTGCGACACCGGGGAATTCTTGCGCGGGCGCACGGCAGGCGGGATGAGGCCGCGTTGGATCTGGAGGATGAGGAGAGCCTGGTGCGCAATTTCCCCGCAGCTCGACGTGCGCTTTTGCAGAAGTGGTTCGCGAGTTGCCTGAAGGGTTCGCCCGACCGGGGCAAGGAGCCGGAGGTCTTCGCCGAACTGGTGAAGGCGCTGGAGGAGGCGGAGGGCGAGGTCTAACGATTGTCCCGTCCTTGCGGAGCGCCGGGGGCCGTGTTACCCCCTGCGGCGGATGGGAAGCTCTGACAGGGATTACTTTCGCGACGAAGAGGCACGCTACGCCAGGCAAGGGCCGGGCATGCCGCCGGTGACGAAGTTCCTTCTGTGGGCGATCATCGTGATCTTCGTGGTGGACTGGTTGATCCTGCAGGAGGCGATCTCGCGGATTCTCGCGTTCCAAGTCGCCACGGCCTTTGGCCAAGGAAAGATCTGGGAGCTGGTGACCTTCCAGTTCTTGCACGGGAGTCCGGGGCACTTGGTCTTCAATTGCTTTGCCCTCTATACCTTCGGCCCTTGGCTGGAGCGTTGGTGGGGGAGCCGCCGCTTCACCGCCTACTACCTGATCTGCGGAGCAGGGGGAGCGCTGCTCTACACGCTGCTGGGCGGGCTGGGGATTGTGATGCCGGGCGGGAGCCTGGTCGGGGCTTCGGCTGGTATCTACGGCTGCCTCGTGGGTGCGGCGGTGATCGATCCAAAGGTGCAGCTCCAGCTCTTCCTGATCCCCTTCACGCTCACGGTCAGAAAGCTGGCGCTGATTCTCTTGGGCATTTCGGTGCTGGTGATCATCGGCGGCTTGCTCTCGGGGGATGCGATGTTTGACAACGCGGGCGGCGAGGCCGGGCATCTGGGCGGCGCGATCCTAGGATTCCTGCTGGTGAAGTATCCCTTCCTGCTGCGGAAGGGGGAGAGAGCGAAAGGATCGAAGATCCTGCATCCCCCGGAATTCAAGCGGAAGCCGAAGACGAGGTCGAAGCTCGCGCCGCGCACGAAATTGGAGATCGCGACAGCGAGCGAGGTGGACCGCATCCTCGACAAGATCAACCGCGAGGGAATCCAGAGCCTGACCGCGAAGGAGAAAGAGATCCTGAACGAAGCTGGGAAATCCAAGAAAGACCGATGACTGACGCCGAGATGATCGAATGCCGCGAGCCGGGCCGCCAGATGGAACGGCTGCGCGCCATCATGCACCGCTTGCGCGCGCCCGGAGGTTGTCCTTGGGATGCAGAGCAGACTCACGGGAGCCTGGTGACGAACCTGATCGAGGAAGCCTACGAAACGGTGGATGCGATCCAGCGCTGCGACATGGAGCATCTAGAAGAGGAACTCGGTGACCTGCTGCTGCAGGTGATCTTCCACAGCGAACTGGCGGAGGAGGCGAAACGCTTCAATCTGGACGATGTGGCGCGGGGGATCTCGGAGAAGCTGGTGAGGCGTCATCCGCATGTATTCGGGGAGTCCAGTGCCGGTACGTCGGACGCCGTACTTCAGCAGTGGGACGAGATCAAACGGGGCGAGAAAGGGACGACGGATCAGCCTTATCTCCACGGGGTGGGCAAAGGATTGCCCGCGCTGCTGCGGGCCTCGAAGCTGCAGAAGAAGGCGGCGAAGGTGGGATTCGATTGGCCGACGCAGACGGGCGTGCTGGCGAAGATCCGCGAGGAGATTCTCGAACTTGAAGCCGCGGTGGACGAGCAGGACCTGGCTGCGGTGGATGAGGAACTGGGTGACCTTCTGTTCTCGGTGGTGAATCTGGCGCGCTTCCGGAAGCTGGATCCGGAGGTGGTGATGGCGGCGGCGAACGAGAAGTTCGAGCGACGCTTCAACGAGATGGAGAGCCGGCTCAAAGCGAAGGGGAAGACTCTGGAGCAGGCGAGCGAGTCCGAGATGGACGATGCCTGGGAGGCAGCGAAGAAGGCGCGATAGATCAGGCGGCGGGCAGGGCGATCTGATCGGCGAGCGGGAGGATTTCCGCGCGGATCTTCAGGTGGCCAGGAGCAAGGCTCATCCAGCGGAAGCCGGGGGCCGCGGCGTCCGCGAAGACGACATTCTTCCGCTGTGAATCCGCGATGCGGAGGACCGCGCCTTCCGAATCGAGGAAGGCGGGACGGAAGGCGGCGGTGGCGCGGTGCAGGCCGGAGCAGACCTCGACTTCGAGGCAGCGGCAGGCATCGAGCGCGGAGAGGATCTCCCAAGGGATGCCGGTGCTGGCCGGCGAGGTGTGATGCCAGTCATCGAGCCAGGCACCGGCGTGGAGGCGGCGGCCTTCGCGGGCCTCGATGGGGATGCCTCGGAAACCTTCGATGATCGAGCGCATGAGGCGGGAGTCCCAGCGCTGGTGTTCGAGACGGATGGAGAGGTCGATCTCCCCGCCGGGGCGGGCGGTGGCGAGGAGGGGAACGAAGTCATCAGGATCGGGCAGGAGATAGACGTGGTGCGCTTGCTGGAGATCGCTTTCCAAGCCGCTGATGGCATCGCGCAGTAGATTCCATCCGCCGCGGCCATCGGCGACGCAGAGGCCGAAGCTGCAGGTTTTCGCGAGGCTGAGGCCCTGTTGCTTCAGGACGAGGGTGCCCTCGCCGAGTTGGCAGAGGAGATTCAGCAAGTGCGGGGTGGGGCCTTGCAGGCGGTAGGCGGGGCCGGCGGACTTGGCGTGAATGGTTCCGGACATGGTGCGACTTTAGGCAGCGCCCGCGTGTCGCGCTTCCGCGGGCTTGCGAAAGACTGGCGCTGGATTGTCTTGCAGCGCGTCTCTGGAAAATGAGCGCCAAGCGGTGTAAGGCTAACGCTTGTCGGCGCGTTGAAGCCATCCCTTGCCATGAAACGGATATTGATCGTCTTGCTTGTGTTCTTCTCCGTGGTGTTGCCCGTACGTGCCGCGGACTTCGCCTCGGAGATGGTGGAGGCGACCTTCAAGTTCTTCCACGACGATTCGACCTCGACCTGCTTCCTAGTGAAGCGTGCGGCTCCGGATAAGGCGTTGTACTTGGTAACGACGGCGCACACGGTGGAGCGGACGAAAGGGGAGACGGCGATCCTGGTGCTGCGGGAGGCGCAGGAGGACGGCTCGTATCTGCGGCGGGATCACACGCTGAAGATTCGCGAGGGAGAAAAGCCGCTATGGGTGAGGCACAAGGACCAGGATGTGGCGGTGCTGAAGATCGAGGGTGCGCTGCCGGTGTCGGTGACGCCGCTGGCGGAAGGAGCTTTGTTAGATGAGGCGGCCTTGAAGGCGGCGGGAGTGCACATTTGCAGTCCACTGTTCCTGCTGACCTATCCGCAGCGGTTCGAGGCGAACGGCGCGGGCTTTCCGGTGGCGCGGCAGGGGATCTTCGCGAGTCCGCCGCTGCTGCCGGTGAAGACGCATCCGACCTTCCTCGGTGACTTCACCACCTTTGCGGGGGATAGCGGCGGGCCGGTATTCATCCCGGGCGCTGACGGGCATCCGCGGGTGGCGGGAATCGTGATCGCGCAGCATCACCATGAGGACAAGGTGAAGAGCGAGTTCGAGGAGCGCATGGTGCGGCATCCGCTCGGGATGGGGATCATCCTGCATGCCAGCTATGTGCGGGAAGCGCTCGCTCTGGCGGCGGAGAAGTAGTGCTAGCGGGCGGGTTGCTGGACGCCGGAAGGGCTGAGGACGAGATCGTCCGCCGTGTAAGGCGAGCGGTCCGGGCCGGATGAGCGCAGGGCGAGCTGGCGGTAGGCCTCCGGGTGGACGACGACGGCCGAACCCCAGCGGTCGATGATCGAGCCATCCTTGCCGAAGATGGGGTGGTCTTCTCTAACAAAGATTTCGCGGTTTGGGTTGTCCCCGCGGAGGGCGGCGGCGAGATCGGGATTGCCGCCGATGGGGTGGCGGCTGCCGTCCTTCACCACCGAGAAGTAGCCGGTGACCACGCGGTGGATCTTGCGGAGATCCTCGATGGGAGGTGAGGCGGGGTCGCCGTAGCCATCGAGGATGGACTCGGCGGCGCTGGGCTGCGGCGGCACGGGGAACTCAATCCGGTTTGTCGGGCGGATAGCCACGGGCGGCGGCGGGGATGCGGGCATGGCGGCATCCTCCCGCCAGGCGAGCCAGAGCAAGGCGCCGACTGCCGCGAGCAGAACGAGAAAGAGAAGGACGCGAATCCGCTTCATGGGCACCGTAGCTCGGGAAGACGGCACAGTGATCCCGCCATCCGGGGTGGGAAGGGCACGGAGCAACCGGTGGGTTTGGTCCGCAGGGCAGCGGTTTTCTCCCTCACGGAGAGCATGCCGGGTTTTGCAGCACTCATGGGTACCGGCAGGCTAACGGACCGGGCGGGGCTTGCCAGCCGATTCTTGAGTGACGCATGCGCCGCCCGGGGCCGGGCTGCTAGGCGAGGAAGCCAACCGGATGCGTGGAGCTGGCGGGATCGTAGAAGTTCCGGATATTCGGCAGCACGCTGTCCATGTCTCCAGCGGTGACACCGAACCAGCGGAGCAGCTCGCAGAAGTATTCGTCGGCGGAGAGCTTCGGGAAGATGCGTCCGCCGCGACCGATGTCGTCGGGCCCGTCGATGACGAGCGAGGGGTAGCTGCCGCGGACCTGGCCGCCGGTCAGCGGGCCGCCCATGACGATCTGGTTGCCGGACCAGGCGTGGTCGGTGCCTTGGCCGTTCGAGCGCAGGGTGCGGCCGAAGTCGGAGGCGGTGAAGGTGATCACGTCGTTCGCCAGGCCGAGGGTTTCGAGGCAGGTCTGGAAGGCGTAGAGGGCACCGTCCAGCACCGCGAGCATGTTGCCGTGATTTTCTAACAGCTCGGCGTGGTGGTCCCAGCCGCCAAATTCGATGAAGAGGGTCTGGCGGGCGAGCTTGAGCTGCTGGCGAATCGCGATAGTTTTCACCGCTGCGCGAAATTGCCCGGAGATGTAGTGATTCGGGAAGGGGGCGTTCGCGATCACGGTGGCCACGTTCTGGCCGTTCAAGGTGCCCGGCGCCGCGTAGTGCTGCTGGAACTCGGCACCGCGCTCGATGCTGTTCGAGGTGATGCGGCCGTGGGTGCGGTGGAAGAGATTGCTGTAATGGTCCTCAAGCGGGCTGGCGATGATGTCGCGCATCGCCTGGTCCTTGGCATTGTGCAGCGGGGAATTGCCATCGGCGCCGGTGAAGCCGAGCGCGCCCTCGCCGGTGATGACGAACTGGCCCTCGCTCTGGCCGATCTGGAAGGCGGAATTCCCTGCGACGGAGAAGTTCATCGGCATGTAGTAGCCGGCGGTCTGCTCGGTATTGAGCGTGGAGTGGATCACGTCCGCGGCGCGACCGCCCCAACCGCTGAGCACCTGCATGCCCTGCGGCACGGAGGTCTGCCATTGTTCGATCTGGTCGCGATGGGAGAAGAGGGCCTTGGGCAGGGCGACGCTGCCATTGAGGTAGGCTTGCTTGCTGGTGATCGGCTCGATGAGGGTGCCGACGTTGGCGAGGAAGGAGACGCGCTTCTTTCCGGCGAGGATGCCCGGGCCGGTGCCGTTGAACATCTCCGCCAGCCGCTGGCAGGAGGGATGCAGGCCGTAGTTGGTGTTAGTGAGAGTCCGGAGCTGGGCTTGAGGAATCGCGAGATTCGAGCGCGAGGCCGCATACTCGGCGTAGTTGCCGGTGCGGGGAATCAGCATGTTGAAGGTATCGCAGCCGCCGGCGAGGAAGACGCAAACGAGCGACTTGCGCTGGCCGCCGAAGCCGCCCTGTGCCGCGGCGTGATTCGCCATGGTGAGGTTCAGCAGGGTGGAGAGCACCGAGGTCGAACCGATGGCGGCGCAACTGGCTTCTCCAAGGAATTGGCGGCGGGAACGCATGAAGATGTGAGAGAGATGTGGAGAAGATCAGCGCTGGACCGTGCCCTCCGGCGAGCACATGGCGAGCCACACGGCGAGGGCGACGCGGTCCTTCGTGGTGAGCTGAGAGCTTGAGATGGCGGCGAGGATGATGCCGCGGGTGCGGGTGGTCATGGAACCCGCGCAAACGAGTAGATTCACGTGATCGACCAAGGTGGCGGGGTTGTCCGCGAGCAGGAGGGAATCGCCGTAGTCGAGCGTGTAGTTCCACTCCCAAGCCGAGGTGAAGCCCTGGTGGAGGTATTTCCACATCAGGTTCGGAAAGGACACGGAAGAGTAGGTATCGATGATCTGGAAGCCGGGGCTGACCATGCCGCCATTGCGGATCTCACCGGGGGCTTGGTAGACCGGGGTGTAGAAGTTGAAGACGCTCGGTGAATTGAGCGGCTCCTGCTTGGCGAAGCCGTAGAAGTTCTCCTGCCAGTTCCACCACACGAAGTCGGGGTGGGCTTCGGCGAGCTTGAAGAGGCGGCCGAGGTGCATGGTGCGGACGACCGGTTCGCGGACCTTCCCGGAGCCGGGGGCAAGCGGTTGCGAGCGCGCCTCCGGGTCGAGCAGGATGGCCTTCACCACCGCGGCGAGATTGCCGCGGGTGCCGCTGCCATCGTTCACGAAGACATCCTGCACGCGCTTGATGTAGGCGGGCGAGGGATTGTCGGTGACGAGGAACTGGATGAGCTGGCGACTAACGAAGACGGGGGTGTTCGGATGGCGGAAGATGGCGTCCACCGCGTCGCGGACGTCTTGCATGCCATTGGCTTCGTTCTCTTCGCGGGCGGGCACGACGAAGCCACCGGGCAAGGTTTTCGTGCCGAAGTCATGGCGATCGGCATGCATGACCATCGGCTGGGTCAGATGGGTATCGTCCCAACCGCCGCCGCCCCAACCATAAGGGGAGACGAAGTAGAGGCCGGTGAAGACGCGGGCGAGCTCGGTGATGTCGCCGTTGTCGTAAGTCGGGATCGGTTCGCCGTGGCTGTCGAGCTTGCGGCTGCCATCGGGGTTGAGTTCCCAGAGGCCGATGCTGAAGAGCTGCATCAGCTCGCGGGCGAAGTTCTCGTCGGGATAGCGCGGGATGGAGGGGTCGGGCTTCTGGTTGCCCGCGTGGCTGAGGTACCAGCCCATGGCGGGATGGAGGGCGACGTCGAAGAGCAGGTCGCCGTAGTTGCCCAGCGCGTTCCGGGAAAGCATGTCGTAGTAGTTCGCCATGCCCTCGGGCTTTTCCTCCAAGTTCGCATCGCGGCGCGAGACGACGAGGATCTGGGAGAGGGCGAAGGCAACACGCTGACGGAGTTGGTCCGGCTTTCCCACGGCATTGCGCGCGAAGGGAGTGGTGACGTTGTTGCCGAAGAGGAAGTTATCGAGCGTGTTGAGATTGTAGGTGGGATCGACCTGCGGGCCCGCGGCGTCCGCTTTGATCTGCTTGATGTAAGGCGTGAGGGTGGAGACCGGCAGCGCGATCTGCTGATCGATCCACGCGGAGAAACCGAGCGAGCGGACCTGCGCGATGTCTTCCGCCGTGGGGCCGAAGGTGGACTGCATCAGGAAGCGGGCGGCATTCGTCGCGGACGGCGTAGCGGCGGTGCTGGTGCCCGGCGTGCCACCGGCGGACGCGGAGCCCTGCATGCGCTCTAGCAGCGCGACTGCATCACCGGAGAGCGGCTGGCCATTGGCACGGGTGATCGTCTGGCCGCCGGAGGTGGCGGATGTGGGCGAAGTGCCGGTGACATTCACCTCGGTCCAGTCTTCGACGCCATCGCCATCGCTATCGAGAGGATTGATGGTGGCGCGGTGATAACCCTTACCCACTGCGAGCAGGTTGGCAGGAATCACGAGGTGACGCTTGCCGCCCGAGATGGTGGGGGCGGGGAGACCGGCAAGAGCCTGCCATGAGGCGAGCGTTTCGCTCTTCTGCACCGCATGGGCCTTTAAGGGAAGATCGGTCCAGGAGAGATGCAGGTCGTCGCCGCTGAATGCCGAGCTGAGGTCGAAGCGTGAAGATGAATCATCCGGATCGGTGCCAGCCTGGCTCTCTTCCAGGTTGGTCATGCCGTCACCATCGTCATCGGCGCCCGGTGCGCGGGGAATGCCGCCGCTCCAGAGAACCCAAGCATCGGAGAGGCCGTCTCCATCGAGGTCGGAGATGCTGGCGGTGAGGTCGTAGCCCGCGGGTTTGCTGGAGGCTGCCAAAGGATTGGAGCCGTGGGTGAGCTCCACCCCGTCGCTGGCTCCGTCATTGTCGCTGTCGCTGTCCCGAGGATCGGTGCCCGCCAAGAACTCGCGCAGATTGCTCAAGCCATCGGAATCGGCGTCAAGGGTGGCGTCGCTGGCGCTGGCGGGATTGAAGCTGTGCTGGTTCTCCCAGGCATCGGGCATGCCGTCGCTATCCGCATCCGGAGTGCCGACGGCATTCGGAGTGATGAAGGCCTGCACGCCGGGCTCGATCAGCACATCGAAGGCGCCGGGGGTGCCGCTGGCGTTGGTCCAATTCGTGTTCCCGCTCATCAGCGAGGCGTCGGCGGCGACGGCATTCGGCCAGGTCTTCGAAGCAAGCGGGACCGGATTGCCGGGATCGGTGAGATCCGCGAGAACGAAGTTCAGGGTCCAGGAGTTGCTGCCGTTCGCAGCGCGGACCGCGGTGAATTCCATCCGCAGGGGCTTGGAGTCATCCGCCTCGCCGAAGCCGCTGAAACCATAGCTTTTGGTCCGGTCGGTAGTGCCATTCCAATCGCTGTCCCAGAAGCCGGTGGCGGGCTGGCCGGACAGATGGAAGACGCCCTCGATGCAGCGGAAGCGGTGGACGAGCTTGCCGTTTACATAGCGCAGGCCGATGCCGACCTGCTTGCTCCAGCCGCCCGCGTTGATCTGGGCGACGGCTTCGCAAAGCATCGCTTCATCCTCAGCGATGGCCCCGAGCATCGATTGGGAGTGGTTCCAGAGCAGCCGGACGTTATCGATGCGCCAGCGCCAAGTGTTCGTCGCTGCATTCCACTGCGGTACGCTGGGCGGGAAATTCGTGGCCGACATCGGGTTCGAGCCGTAGAGACGCTCAACGGCATCGGAATAGCCGTCGTTGTCGCTATCGGCATCATTCGGCAGGGAGGGGAAAGGATCTCCGGTCACTTCGCTGCCATCGGTCAGGGTGTCGCCATCGCTGTCCGGATTCAGCGGGGAGGTGCCGTGCGCGGCTTCCTGACCGTCTTTCAAGCCGTCTTTGTCCGTATCCGGATCATGCGGGTCGGTGCCCGCGGCGATCTCCGCACTGTTGGAGAGACCGTCGTTGTCGGCATCGGCACTCGCGTCCTGAACCAAGGGATTGAAGCCGAACTCAACCTCGGTCGAATCCTTCATCCCGTCGGCGTCGCTATCGATCACCATGTCGATGATCTGGAAGCCATGGATGCAGACCGGCGTATTCACCTGGGGCGATTGCACGGACACGCTCTGGGTGGCTCCGCTGAGATTGCGGAAGCGCACATAGTTGGCGGGCTTGTAGTCGCCTGCGGTCGTGCTGGTCGCCTCGGTGAACTTGAGGAAAGGCGGCGCGGAAGCCGCACCGAAGTAGCGGCGGCTCGCTTGCTCGGTGCCGCGCTGCACGTAGCCGATCCGGCGGTGCTGCTGTTCGTCCGCGGGATTGTCCGGATAGATCGCCCCGATGTAGACGATGAGGTCGTAGCTGGCGTAGGGGATGCCCGTGAGATTCACCGCGGCGGGTGTGATCACGCTGCCGTTGTTCTCGCTGCGGATCATCCCGGAGAAGAGCTTCTCGTCATCGGGGCCCTTGTGCAGACCGTTCTGGGCATAGTGGTAGGTCCACGCGGCGCCGATGCTGGTGGTCTGGCCGCGGTTGTTCTTCAGCGCGGTCATGCTGCCGCTGAGTGTGGTGCCGGAAGTGCGCCACGCGGGCAGGCCCGGGGTGACGTTCCACCAAGGCAGGCGGAAGTAACCTGCGGGCTCGTGGCTGGGCAGCGCGGCGGAGGCGAGGCCTTCCGAGATGAATTGCAGTCCGACCGCGTTCGGAAAGTTGAAGGGCCGTGATGCATCATCGACCGGGTCAGTCCCGTGCTCGATCTCGAGGTTGTCCGCGTGACCGTCCGCATCGCTGTCCTTCGCGAGGGGATCGATGCCGTGCGCGAGTTCCTCTCCATCGGACAGGCCGTCGCCATCGGTATCCCGTAGGAGCGAATTGGTCAGCGTCTCCGCGCCGTCCGGGATGCCGTCGTTGTCGCTATCCGGATCGGTCGGGTTGGTGCCGGCGTGGAACTCCTGGAGGTTGCTCAGGCCGTCCCCGTCGGTATCCGGTGCTGAATCGTTCGCGGCGGGATTCAGTCCGAAGTCCTCCTCGAACCACAGCGGGATGCCGTCGCCATCCGCATCGGAAAGCGCATCGGCGTCCGCCTCGAACTTAAGGTAGTCGAACTGGATATAGCCACCGGTGCCTCCACCCGTGCGCTCGATCTGAAGGATGTTATTCCCCGCGAAGGCATTCACCGCGGAAGCAGCCACCGTGAAGACCAGCGTGGTGTTCCAAGTAAGGTTATTCCCGCCGCCGACCGGCTTGCCGTTCACGGTGATGGCGACGTTGTGATTGGAGAAGCCGGGAACCGATTGGCCGGTCCAAGCACCGCCGCCGAAGAGGTCCACAGTGATCTTCAGGCGGCTGGCGGAAGATGCCTGGGCTGCGGTGAGCGCGAAGTGGACACGCTTGCGCGGATCGCCCTGCGAGATGGTGCGCTCGAAATTCGCGATCGGCTCGGTGGGGAAGTGGTAGTCGTCGTCCTTCACCGTCGCCGAACCGGGCGGGTTGTTCGGGCCGTTGACCTCCACGGTGAAGGGCGCCGTGGCATTGTCATCGGTACCGAGTTGCCAGACGGTATCAAACGACGCGCCAAGGCCACGGCTCACCAAGGAGACGAGGACCGGCAGCAGGAACAGGCGACGAACCGGGTGAGCGATCAACGGCGCGTGATCCTTCACATCCGGGCTTTTTTTGCAATTCAAGGATTCCGTAACTTCAAATGAGGCGATTTTGTTAAATTTGCGGAGTGCGCCGAGACCGGCTCATACCAGCCTTGAGGAGAAGGAGCCGAGCATCTCGGAATGTCCATCGGCACAACGGATCAGGTGAAGTTCGTCGCCTTCGATCCACCAGATGGCGCGTTGGTCGAACTGCCGACCGAGGTCCAATGCGTCCGATTTTGAGATCGCTGCCGCCCAGCCTTCTTCCCGGTGGACGAGATCCGGCGAGCAACCCGTGGCCCGGAAATGGATGACGCCTGAATTCTCCAAGCAGCTTTTGAGATCCTCATCGGCGGCCTGATTTTCCTCTGCGGAAGTCCGGCGGTCCATCGGGTTCCACGCTGTGATGATAGCGAAAGACGCTGGCAGGGGAGAAGGCGAGTCTACGAGGAGGAAGACGGTGCTGCTGTATTCGGGAGGGAAGGGCATGGGGAAATGAATTGCCGATACGGGTGAAAAGCAAAAGAGCCAGCCCCGCTTTCGCAGGGCTGGCTCTGGAGATTGCTCGTCCAAAGTTTATCCCTGCGCCGCGGTGCCTGGCTTCTTCACCGTCTGGATGCGGAGGTCGCGAAGCTGCTTCGGGTCCACCTCGGCGGGGGACTGGCTCATCAGGTCGCTGCCCTTGTTGTTCTTCGGGAAGGCCATGACCTCGCGGATCGATTGCTCGTTGCAGATGAGCATCACCACGCGGTCCAGACCCAGTGCGAGGCCGCCGTGCGGCGGTGCGCCGAAGCGGAAGGCATCCAGGATGTGCCCGAATTCCTCCGCGGCGGTTTCATCGGAGATGCCGAGCGCCTTGAACATGGCTGCCTGCAGCGGGGCCTCATGAATCCGGATCGAGCCACCGCCCAGCTCATAGCCGTTCAGCACCACGTCGTAGGCCTGCGCCCGCAGCTCGGTGGAGAGCTCGCCGTTCATCAGCTTCTCCTCGTCTTCCTTGAGAGGGCGGGTGAAAGGATGGTGTACCGCGACGAAGCGGCCGGTCTCCTCGTCCTTCGCCAGCAGCGGGAATTCGGTTACCCAAAGGAAGTTCAGTTCCTCGTTTCCTTCGAGCAGGTTCTGGTAACCGGCACAGGCGAGGCGCACCCGGCCCAGGATATCGCAGGAGTGTTCCCATTCCCCGGCGGCGAAGAGGATGAGGTCGCCGGTCTCGACGTTCAGCTTCGCCTTCATGGCTTCCAGCTCTTCCGGCTGGAGGAACTTGGTGATCGGCGAGCGCCAGGTGTCCACGGTTTCGCCGCGGACCTGGATGTAGGCGAGGCCCTTCGCACCGGCCTGCACCGCGATCTGTGTGAGCGCCTCCACTTGACCGGTGGTGATGCCGGAGAAGCCCTTCGCGTTGATCGCCTTCACCACGCCGCCCGATTGCAGCGCGCCGGAGAAGACTTTGAAGGTTGAGTTCGCGAACACATCGCCGAGGTCGGTGATATGCATCCCGAAGCGGCGGTCCGGCTTGTCCGAGCCGTAGGTGTTCATCGCCTCACGGTAGGTCAGGCGGTCGAAGCTCGCGGGGATCTCGGCGCCGCGCGCTTCCTTGAAGATCCGGCCCATCAGGCCCTCCACCAGTTTGATGATGTCCTCTTGCCCGACGAAGGATGCCTCGATGTCGATCTGAGTGAACTCCGGCTGACGGTCGGCGCGCAGGTCCTCGTCGCGGAAGCACTTGGCGATCTGGAAATACTTCTCCATCCCGCCCACCATCAGCAGCTGCTTATACTGCTGGGGCGCCTGTGGCAGCGCGTAGAAAGAGCCCGGCTGGAGGCGAGACGGGACCAGGAAGTCGCGCGCGCCTTCGGGCGTGGACTTGGAAAGGATCGGCGTTTCGATCTCGCAGAAGCCCTGTTCGTCCAGGAAGTCGCGGGTCGTCTTGGTCACGCGGTGGCGCGTGCGCAGGTTCTGGGACAGCCGCGGGCGGCGGATGTCCAGATAGCGGTATCGCATGCGCAGGTCCTCGTTCGACAGCTCCTTATCGAGCTGGAAGGGCAGCACGTCGGCCTTGTTCACCACCACGAGCTCGGAAGCAACGATCTCGATCTCGCCGGTGCCGAGCTTCTCGTTGGCGGTGCCTTCGAGGCGCTTTGCGACCTTGCCGATGACTTGGACAACGTCCTCGCCGCGCAGCTTGTGGCTGGCAGCGGCGGCTTCCGGGCTCTCTTCCGGGCGGAAGACGCACTGGGTCAGGCCCTCGCGGTCGCGCAGGTCCACGAAGATCACGCCGCCCTGGTCACGGACGGTATTCACCCAGCCGATCAAGGTGACGGTTTCACCGATGTGGGCGGAGCGGAGTTCGTTGCAGTGGTGCGTGCGCATGGGCTTGGGGCCGGGATTAGTGGATGAATGAAGTTTTAACCGCAGATGAACAAGATGAACGCAGATGGAGAAGAAGGGATAAGAAACTTGGTCGGGGGCATCGGCTGTTTATCTGCGTGAATCCCGTTCATCTGCGGTTGAAGATCTAGTGAAGGTCGAGTGGCTCTTCGCTGGCTGAGAGTGATGTGGTGAGCGCGACCCGGCGGAACTCGAGTTTTGCCCGCTTGAAGTTGAGGATCAGGCCCACCTGAAGACCGGTGGCCTTGAGATAATTGAGCATTCTTCCTACTTCGTGGTTGGTGATACGATCGATGGTTTTCGCATCGATGATTACTTTCTCGAAGGCGATGAGGTCGGGAATATATTCACCGACCCGTTCGTTGCGGTAAAGCAGCGGAAAAGAAGGCTGCTGGGAGTGGGCGATGCCCCAATGACGGAATTCCACGACCAAGGCATTCTCATACGGCTTCTCGTGGAAGCCGTGCCCCATGTCATTCAGGACTGCGAAGGCGCAACCGATGATCGTCTCGGTTTCCTTGGCATATGGTCCATCTGCGTTCATCCGGTTTGTCTGCGGTTGATTGCCTTTACGCGAGCAGCGGACCATCAGGTTCCTTGAGACGGTCGCTGAGCCATTCGGCGAGGCCGAGGACATGGCAGCTCTCTTCCAAGCGGGAAGAGAGGACCTTCAGCTTGAGCTCCGGGAGTTCGCTGCCGATGACGAGGGCGAAGCGGGCACCGCATTTCTCGGCATTCTGGAACTGCTTGTTCACCTTGGGAGCGGTGAAGGGCAGGTCGCAGGAGATGCCGGCATTGCGGAGTTCGCTCAGGATCTCCAGGGCCTCGGGACGCTTGGTGTCGTCGGCCAAGACCAGATAGACATCGCAAGCGGCCGCGTTGCGTTGGATCCAAGCTTGCATCAGCAGGTTGGTCTTGCCGGTTTCCTCGATGAGATTGCGGATCACGTAGTCGCCCATCGCGAAGCCGGTGGCTGGCATGTCGACGCCGCCATCGGAGATCGTTTCGACCAAGGTGTCGTAGCGGCCGCCGCCGGCCACCGCGCGCATCGATTTCTTGGAGTCGAAGACTTCGAAGACCACGCCGGTGTAGTACGCCAGACCTCGTACAATCGAGAGATCGAGCGAGAGGTAGGCACCGAGGCCACGCGAGCCGAGCTCGGAGCGGAGCGTCTCGAAGGCCGCGGAGGCGTTCTCGGGATTCGCGATGAAGGTCGTGACGTCCGCGGTAGTGAGTCCCAGCGCGGCGAGCTTTTGCTCCACCACCTCCGGTTTCTCACGCTCCAGCTTGTCGATGATCTGCAGGAAATCCGGGATCGATTCCTCCGCCACCCTGCGCTGTGCGGCGAAGTCGAGCCATGCCTGGCGGTCGGACACACGCACGATGAAGTCGCCCGCCTCGAAACCGAAGGCGAGCATGGTGTCGATCGCCAGCGCGATCAGCTCGGCATCGGCCTGCGGGCCGGGCTCGCCGAGAATGTCCACGTTGAACTGGAAGAACTCGCGGCCGCGGCCTTTCTGCGGCTTCTCGTAGCGGAAGCACTGGCCGATCTCGAACCACTTCAGCGGCTTCGGGAAATCCCGCTGGTGCTGCGCGACGAGGCGTGCGAGCGAGGCGGTGACCTCCGGGCGCAGGGTGACGTCGCGGCCACCCTGGTCCTCGAAGCGGAAGAGCTGAGAGTTGAGCTCGCCACCGGCCTTCTTCATGTAGAGCGCGGTGTCTTCCAGCAGCGGCGTTTCGTATTCCACGAAGCCGTAGCGGCGGGCGACGGAGCGCCAAGTCTCGAACAAATAGTTTCGTGCCGCGACATCCTTCGGGAGGAAATCGCGGAAACCGGGAAGTGCTTGGAAACGAGGCCCTGCCATGAGCGGGCGGCGAGGATGCACGGAGGGGGCCAAGTAGCAAGTAGCGAGTGGCAAGCAGCGGGGGGAAACAGCCCTTCTGAATAGCGCCATCGGCAGCGAAATGCCTTTTCCCCCTTGCTACCCGCTACCTGCTACCCGCTACTCCTCTTCGTGCTCCGCACCCTCCGCGCCGTCGATTTTCGCTGTTTTTCCGGGCTCTCGCTGGAGATTCCGGCAGCGGGGGCGGTCTTCACGGGGGACAACGCGCAGGGGAAAACCTCGATCCTTGAGGCTGTCTGCGTGTTGGTCCGGCTCCACTCGCCGCGCACGCGGCGGATGCCCGCGCTGACCCGGATCGGGGGCGCGGCGGGATTCGGGATCGCGGGGGAGGCTTGGGACATGGAGCGGCGGGTGCGCTGGCAGGGGGGGCTGGAGCTGGCGGTGGATACGGAGCCGCGGGATGGCCCGGGTGCCTATCTGGCGGATGGCGGGCTGATTGTCTGGATGGGGAATGAAGATCTGGATCTGGTCCGCGGGCCGGCCGAGGGGCGTCGGCGCTATCTGGATTTCATCGGCTCGCAGATCGAGCCGGGCTACCGCACGGCGCTGGCCCGTTACCGCCGGGCCCTGAAGGCGAAGAATCTCCTGCTGAAGGATCCGCGTCCGCGCGAGGAGGAGATCCGGTCCTATGAAGAGGTGATGATCGCGGAAGGAAGCATGCTCGTCCATGCGCGGGCCCGGATCGTGGAATTGCTTACACCCCGCGCTGCGTTCGCGCAGCGGAGTGTGAGCGGGCGCGATGAGATCCTGACGTTGGAGTATCGGGCGGCGGGAGGGATGGATCTGCGTGCCGCGATGGAGCAGGCCCGCGAGCGCGAACGGCGGCAGCGACAGAGTTTCGTCGGACCTCATCGCGATGATCTGCTGCTTTCGATCAACGGGCTCGCGGCAGCCGAGTTCGCGAGCGAGGGGCAGCAGCGAACTTTGGCTTTGGCGCTGAAGCTTGCGCAGGGGGAGGCGCTTGCCGCTGCTCGTGGTAGCCTCCCGGTTTATCTGATCGATGATGTCTTCGGCGAGCTCGATCCCGGTCGGCGCAATGCGGTGCTGCATGCCCTGCCTGCCGCCGCACAAAAGTGGATCACGACCACGCATCTGAGCTGGCTGGATGATTCGCAGGGTTTGGGTGGAATGGCGCGGTTTGTGGTCCGATCCGGGGTTGCCGAGCCTGCTTAACGGGCTGCATTGCGTCCGGCTTCAAGCATGAGCCGCAGCCTGTGGATTTCGGTGCTGCTCCTGGGTCCTTTAATAAGATTGGTCAATTCGTTCGGATCGGTCTTCAGGTCGAAGAAATCCTCGTAATCCCATTCCGGCCAGCGGATGAGCTTCGCTTCCTTCATCACCCATGCCTCGGAGCTGGGGATACGCTCCTTGTTGGTAATGGTCGGATGTTCATAGTAGAAACCTATGCGCCATTCCTGCGAGGCATCGCCGCGGTAGAGCTTGGCGAGATCGCTGCCCTGCATGCTTGAAGGGACCGAAAGGCCTGCCGCGGTAAGAAGGGTTGGCGCGAGGTCCACGTTCAAGGCGAAGCGATCGTCCGTCTTGCCGCGCCGCGCGGCGGGTATGCGGGCATCCTTCACGATCAGCGGCACGCGGATGCTCTCCTTATAGGGATACCACTTGTCGGCAAGGCCGTGCTCGCCGTGGAAGTAACCGTTGTCCGTGGTGAAGATGACCAAGGTATTTTCCCAGATGCCTTGGGCTTTCAGTTCGTCGATGACGCTGCCGCACACCGCATCGACCTCCGTGGCCATGCGGTAGTAGTTTTTCATCATGGTCTGGTATTTCTCCGGCTTATCGAAGCGCCAGCCCCAGCGGACACGACCTTCGTTCTTCGCTTGCTGGAGAAAGGGAGGGAGCTTGCGAAAGGCTGCTTCGTTCGCTGTCGCGGGAATGGGGATCACAGTGTCCGCATAGAGCGATTCGCTCTCCTTTTGAGGTAGATACTGTTGCGGATTCTCGTCTTCCGCGTGGGTGGCGAAGAAGGCGAGGGTGAGGAAGAACGGCTTCTCCTTCGGTCGGTCACGGAGGGACTGGAGGGCATCTTCCTGGTTCTTGCGGGTGACGTGGATCTCCGATCCATCCTCGCGCTTCAGCCAATGCTTGCCGCCGTAGACGCGGCTGAAGTCGAACTCGTCCTTCGGGAGCTGTCCGCTGTGCCACTTGCCGACATGGGCTGTCCAGTAGCCATCCTTGCGGAGGAGTGCGGGCAGCGTTTCCGCCCATGGTGTCTTGAACATGTCGAAGCCGCGGTTGCCGTGTCGGGACATCCACTGGCCGGTGAGGAGCGAGGAACGGCTGACCCCGCAGATCGAGGTGGTCACGCAGGCATGGGTGAAGCGCAGTCCTTCCGTGGCCAAGGCGTCCAGTCGCGGCGTCTTCACCACGGGATTCCCCGCGCAGCCCAAGGTGTCGTGTCGCCAGTCATCCGCATACAGGAGCACGATGTTGGGCCGCTGCCTCTCCTCGCCCGTAGCCAGCCCGACTAGCGAGAGCAGGATAATCCCGAAAAGCTTCATGGCGTCCAATACGCTGCGAATGGAGGAGTTTCATCCGAAGAACCATTCCATCAGACGCCTCCAGCCTTGGATCAGCCAAGTGCCGATGAGGGCGACGAACAGCACTCCCGGCATCAGCAGATCCAGCAGCCCGGGATGAGGCATGCGGCCCTTCATTGGATCACATTAGCCATTCAAGCCCGGAAGTGCAATGCCACCCACACCGCGTCCGCGGAGGTGGACTCCACGCGGTGACGCTTGCCTGCAGGAATGGTGAGGTGGTCGCCGGCTTTCAGTGCGATGACCTCGCCATCCTCGAAGCGCAGTGTCGCCTCGCCTTTGGCCAATAGCACCCACTCGTGACGCTGCTGATCATACCAGAAGCCCTCGGGGCTCGCCGCACCACGCGAGACAATCTCCTCCAGTTCGAAGTCACGGCAGGCTAACAGGGAGTGGAAGGTTTCTTCCCCCGGCTGGCCGCCCGCATCTTCACCGAGCTTTCCCCTGCGGAGTTTCTCCATGGCGATTCCCTTACTCGCCGCGCCGTTCCACCGGCGTCACGGATACGGAGATTTCTTGCCCGTCACGCTTCACCCGCAGGGCCGAGGGCACCCCCGGTTGCAGGAAGTAGAAGGCGTTCACGGCGTCCGCATAGTCGGAGAGGGAGCGCGTACCCACTTCCATCAATACGTCACCCGCTTGGATTCCCGCCTGTGCCGAGGGCGAGCCCTCCTGCACCTTGGTGACTTGGGGCTTGGCGGCTTGGGGAAGGAGCTTCAGTCCGATCCATCCGCGCGAGACGCGACCGTCGTGCTGAACGTCCTCCAAGACGCGCCGCACGACCTCTGCAGGAATGGCGTAGCCGGTTTTGGCCGAGGTGGTCTGGTGCGCCACCGCGACCACCGCTCCGGCCGAATCCAGCAGGGGAGTGCCGGCGGCGGGGGCGGCTTCGGCGTAGTCCACCTTGAGGAGAGAGAGCGGCAGCATTTTGCCGTTGATCTGCTTCACCCAGCCGCTGGTGCGGCCCGTGCTCCCGCCGCGGGCTTTCAGGTCGGCTCCCATCTGGAGGCCGTTTTTTCCCAAGGCAAGCGGCTGGTCCGGGGCTCCGGAGATTCTGAAAATCACCACTCGCGAAACCGGGTCGACAAAAAGTTCGGCGGGCAGCACCCGTCCGTTCGTGCGCAGCTTGCCTCCGTCCGCCTGCACACCCGAGAGGGCGATTGCCACGAAGTGTCGGCCATCACCGATCGGGAAGGCCGCCGACTGCACCTCGCCCGCAGGCCCGGGGAAGGTCGCGGCACAGGAGGACTCCGCTGCATCCGCAGGAGCGGAAATGCAAAAAACCGCGACTAGCGCCGGCAGGCACCGCCAAGAAGAGCAAATCATCCGGAAGTGGGAACTTCAGAACTCCTGCTCGCCCGTGGTGCCCTGCGACGAGGGACGCAAATCAAGCGCGTCCAATTGCTCGATCACAGCAGGCTCCGCCGGTTGCACTTGGTACTTGGCTGGCACGATCGGTGCCTGCTGAACCTGAACCGGATCAGGAGAGAGGAGGAAGAGGGCCATCACCGTCGCGTAAGCAAGACCGGCTCCATAAGCCCATTTCGAAGCTCCAAGACCGGATGCCCACGAGGACAAGCGGTGCCACCAACCCGCCGGACCCGCCTTCAGCGACTCCTCTTCACGCCGACGCTGATGAAAATCCCGGAGGAAATCATCAAGGAACCCATCCTCAGGGCGCTCGTGGCGCTTGAGGGCAAGCAGGGTTCCAATCTCTTCAACAGTCGGCTTCACAGCGATTGATGGTTAATAAATCTAAAATTTCCGCGCGTTGTGCAAGGAGTTTTTTCAAATTCCTCACTCCCAGTAGTCCTGTAGCTTCGACTGCAGTTGCAGATGGGCATAGTGCAGGCGGGATCGCACGGTTCCTTCCGAGGTCTTCAGGATTCGTGCTATCTCCGCATGCGGGATGCCTTGGATGTCGAACATCGTCACTACGGTTCTATGCGCTTCTGACAGGCCGAGCATCGCTTCGTTCAATCTTTTCTGAAGCTCGTGGAGTTTGCTCTGCTTCTCCGGATTGGCCATATGGCTGGAGTCCACCAGCGCCGGGTCCGTCTGCACCGCGGAGTCCATTTCATTCAGGCTCATCCCGCCTGCGCGGCGCTTGCGCTTCTTCAGGAAGTTCAGCGTCATGTTCACCGCGATCTGATAGATCCAGGTGTAGAAGCTGGAGTGCCCGCGGAACTTGGGCAGGGAATGATAGGCCTTCGCGAAGATATCCTGGAGAAGATCGTACGTGTCTTCCTTGTGGGAAGTCATGTTGTAGACGAGGCCGTACAGCTTTTCGCCGTATTTGAGGATCAGGGCGTCGAACGCGCGCGTGTCGCCGGTACGGGCGCGCGCAACGAGATCTTCGTCCGGATCCGGCTGGAGGGGATCATCCGGCATCTTCGGGGGTGGTCGGGGGGAGTAGGGGTGAGCGGCTCCGAGGCTACACGCTTGTGAAAAAGTGTAAAGAAAGGCGTTAGGGCTCAGGGAAATGACCGTGATTCCGAGGGAGGGGGATGAAAGTCGGTGGCCCTTGCGGAAGGATCCGTGATTTCCCTTGCGATTGTCCGGTTCCCTTTCTTGACGCCCCCCGTCGCCCCGGGCATCTCATTCGTCGTGATCCGAGCCTTTCTGTCCGCAGCCTTGATTTCCCTCGCCTGCTTGCCCGCCTCCGCGCAAGTGGCCCTGCCACCGGAAGTCGAACATTCGGCGGTAGCCGCGGTGAAGGAACTCGGCCAGCAGGTGGTGGTCGGAAACCACAAGGTGGCCATCGACCGGATGTACCAGCCGTGGAAGGATCGCCTGGCAGCCCAGGTCCCGGGCGGGATGAAGGCCTTGGAGGAAACCATGGCCGGCGTTGGTCAGCAAATGGCGGCGCAGGGTATCTCGATCCTCTCGTTCCGGGTGGATGGCAAGCCGACCGCCTACGAGGTGGATTCCGGGAAAGAGGAGGTGGTGGAAGACGGCCGGAAGGTTGAGAAGATGATCTTCAAGAAGTGGCTGCTCCTGGTCCCCACCGTCACGGAGATCCGCATCATGCCGCCCGCGAAGCCGGGGGATCCGGCGCCGAAATCTCAAGTCTGGGCCAGCAGCAGCTTCCAGGTGGCGATTTCCGACAAGGGCAAGAATGACTGGACCTTCATCGACGGCAGCAAGCTCCGTGTTTCCGAGTTGCGCCGCCTTTTCTTTAACCTCCCGGAAAACCTCGCCCTCCCGGAGATCAAAGCCGAAGAGAAGAAAGTCAAATGAGCAAGGGCGCGGCGCGAAAGGCAACCATGGGCAAGAAAACGAAACAGCTGCTGGAGGAGGCTGCCCTGTACAAGAAGCTCAAACAGCTCTGGCAGCGGGGCCAAAGCGATCTCTGTGAAGTCCGCGGCTCGAAGATCCACGGGCGTGGTGTCTATGCCACCCAGGACATCGCCGCGGGCACCAAGATCATCGAGTATGTGGGCGAGGTGATCGACAAGGAGGAAAGCGAGCGTCGGGCTTGGGCGCAGCATGCCCATTCGCAGGAAACCGGCGATGCCGCCGTCTACATCTTCACGCTCACCAGCAAGCACGACATCGACGGCAACGTGCCGTGGAATACCGCCCGGCTGATCAACCACTCGTGCGAACCGAACTGTGAGGCCTGGATCGATGGCCGCCGGATCTTCATCCACTCCTTGGGCGAGATCAAGGAAGGCGAGGAGCTGACCTTCGACTACGCCTTCGACGTCGATTGCTACGAGGATCACCCCTGCCTCTGCGGCAAGGCGAGCTGCATCGGCTACATCGTCAGCCGCGAGCAATGGCCGCAATTGAAGGAGATCCTTGCGGCCAAGGCTGCGGGGAAGTGAAGAAGCCGGTTCCTAGTCGAGGGCGAAGCTCGGACGGAGGAACCCTCTGGAAGAGCCCAGCGGGATACTGACGACCAGACGTGTCGGGGTATCTTCGATCACGGTGATCCCGTTGCTGCTCCATTCATCCAGATCGGGCGAATACTGAACGGCGAATGTGACGTCGTCTGCGCCTGCCGCTTTGGGTATTTCCAAGATGAACCGATCCGCCGACATCCTGCCGGCGAAAGAGACCCGGTCGGCACTGTTCTTCGGATCCGTCCCCGTGGCATACTCGGCAATGTTCGGCATGCCGTCGCCATCGAAGTCTTCCTCCGGCGCCGAGAGCGGGTCGGTCCCGGGGAATGTGCTTTGCTGCCAACCGGCATAGCCGGGGGCGGCAGCGGGAATGACGACACCCGATCGCCAGATCGAGCCATTGCCGCCGGAAGTGTAGAAGCGCCCGTTGAAGTAAGTCGCTTCGGTGCGGGATGGCTGCTCCTGAGCAGTTGGGAGGGGGCTCCATGAGGCTCCGTCGAGCGAGACTAGGTTCACCCGGGTGGAGGAACTGCTGCGGAGGTTCCCGCACGCGAAGTGGAAACCTCCGGCGTAGCAGAAGTCGACGACGTTCCACGCTCTGTGCCCGTTGCTTTGGAAGCTGGCTCCCTTGTCCAGCGAGTAGAGGAGTTCGACGGACTCTCCGGTTGCAAGGAACCGGTCATGTGAATGACGGACGAGCCGGATGCTTGTGCCGCCCGACGGAATTCCACTGCTCGTATTGGTCCACATCAAGCCGTCCGGAGACGTCAGTGTCAGTTTTTCGGGCTGGAAACCTCCCGCCACGAACTGGCCGTCGCCATAGTCGATCGACACGAGATACCCGCTTGTTCCCGAGGGGATCTGGGACCAAGTGATCCCGTCCTCTGAAGTGAGCATCGTGCCGGGCTCCCCGCCAACCGCGACATAGCGGCCGGCACCGTAGGAAATCTCCCCGAGCGATTGCCCCGCGAAATACCTGCGGGTCCAGGCTAGTCCGTCGGGTGAAGTATAGATCGTTCCCTTCCATGCTCCGTCGTGATCCGCGCCACAAGCGATGAACTGTGAGCCATCGTGAATGACCCGCCCGAAGGTGACATTCCCCCCGAGATTTCCACCGGTCCAATTCTCTCCATCGCTGGAGACCCGGTAAACTCCTGCCGGGTAGCCGAGCGTCACCAATTTCCCGTTACCCGCGGTGATCGTTTCCAAATGACCTGTGGTGCCCGAGTTCACCTGCGTCCATTCGGTGAGCGGGTCGCTTACGGTTACGGTCATCGATGCCGTGGCGATTCCGCCGCGGCGATCGATCGCATGAAGCCTAACCTGATAGGTTCCCCCGGCGACGAAGCGATGATGGCAATTGGACGACTCTTCCAAAGGAGACCCGTCGTTGAAATCCCACAACAAAGTCAGGTTGTCCCCGTCCGGATCGGAAGCCGTGGCGCGGAAGGTGGCGACCGCGCGTGACTCGCAGGTGGAGGGGCCGGAGATGATGGCGACAGGCGGCCGGTTCTCCAAGTCAAAGCTCGGCGTGAAATGGAACCCGCTTCCACCGGCAATGAATCTACCATCGGCGAAATAGGGATAGTTCTGGGAAGGTGCCGGGCCGGGATACCACGATTCACCGTCGAAGGAGATCAGGTATACCCGATCGCTCGCGCGGCTGCCGGAGGCGATCATGAAGTCCGGCCCTTCGAAGATCGCTTCGATGGTGTAATCTTCCTGTCCGATGATCGACATCTTGTTCCATGTCACACCATCCACGGAACGATAGATGCCCGTGCGGGTACCTGCCGTGTAGAAGGCTCCGTCGATAAACTTCAGGGTATGAATGTAGGAATTAGTAGGAAGGTTCAAGGCGCCGACCTGCTCCGTCCAAGAGATTCCGTCAGGAGAAGTGCAGACCTTGCCAGCGGAAGCGTGGAAGGCCGGGCCCACGAAAACCCACACATCGTTGCCGAAAACCGCATACGAAACCACTTGGCTGCTCTGCAGCGGGGTATTCACCCAAGTTCTTCCATGATCGGTTGATCGCATGGACTGACCGGCGGAGGTAAATGCGATGATTACCCCGGGCCCTGTCGCAAGCGACTGAACCGGCGTGCTCATCGGTGCACCGGAGCGCCAGATCTTTCCGTCCTCCGACACGTAGGGAGTGCATGAGTTGAAACCATTTACCATCGCCACGAACATTTCCCCGTCGTGAACGAGGATGATGGACTGAAATCCCGGAGGGTAACTTTGTGTGGTGGACCAATTGATCCCATCCGCCGAATAGTAGAATCCACTCGTTCCAGCCGCGACATAGCGGCCTTCGTGGTAGTGGATCGAATTGAAATTCTCGGGCGTAGGACGAGAACTCCAATTGGTAAGGGGGTCCGAGATGGTGATGCTCGCTTGTGCCGATGCAGTCCGCCCCTTCATGTCATTTGCGGTCACCTTGACAGTGTAGGTTCCTCCCATGACCCAAGTGTGACTAACCGAGTTCGAGCTCACGGAGGGGCTGCCGTCGCCGAAGCTCCAGCTATACGAAAGCTCATCTCCGTCAGGATCGGTGGCGCTGGCAGAAAAAGTGATCGGGACTCGCGCGGCCCCCGTTGCCGGGGCTGTCAGGTTGACCACGGGCGCTCTATTGTTGGTGAAATTGCCGATCTGAACGTTGATGTCCAGCCAGGCATCGGCGTCTGCGGGCGTGCCTCCGCGGGCTAGGGGTGTGATGTGTACTTGTCCGGCCGGGTCCGAGTAGGTCGAGCCCAAGGGGATGGCCCCATCGGTCTTGCCCATCGGGGTGCCGGGAGTGGCATCAAGAAGCCAAGTCTTGGATGTCCCCGGTTTCTCCCAAGTCAGGAAGGCACCCGACTGCAGCCAAGGATTGCCCGGGACGCCGGGGCGGTAGCCGACCCAGTAGAAATCCGATCCAGTAGCCTTAGCGATCCGCAGTGCCCGCTTCTCACCCGTGGTATCGGGATGATCGAAGCGATGGATCCGGTAAATTCCGGAATGGCCGGCCGACGAAAGGGCGTTGACCTGGGAGCTGCTAATCCAGTTGAGAGCATGCTTGCCCCGCGGTCCGAAGTGATGCGCGCGGTTGGGCCCGCTTCCCATGAGGTCGAATGTGTCTCCATACTCCTCGCTTGTCCCGGTGCCCACCACCGAGCCGTCGGTGGTCTTCCAGAAGCTGGCATGGAGAATGCCGTAGTTATGCCCGAACTCATGGATGAGAGTCGCGGTGCTGGCACTCCCTTGGATCCACTGTTGCGATCCTCCCGTACTTGCCAATCCCGAGTAGGTGACATTGCCGGAGCTCATGCTGATCGACCTGAAATGCACGCCGATGATATCGTAGCCGCTGAGTGAGGTCGCCCCCGCGATCGCTTGGTAAGCAGCTCTAGCATCCGAGTGGAGCTCGGCATTCTTTTCGCCGGTACGGTAGTAGCTGGTGGTTTGGGGAAGGCGGACCGTCATGGCGCTTACGGCGGCGACGATCTTGGTTTTGCCATAGGACATCTCCGCGATGCTGTCGGAGACAGGCCCGTTGAGTGTGGATTGCAGATCCACTTGTGACGAGGGGTCCCCCGGTAGATTCGGGAAATCCACGCGGATGAAGAAGACATTCTTCGGGGTCTCGGTCCAGGAGCTGGCTTCATCCCGGGTCCATTTCGCGGCGGCATCCCAATCGAATCCTCCGTGATCATTCGTGTCGGATGTCCCTTTGGCTAGAATGACCCTCGTTCCTCCATGCGGGCCGGGTGTCAGGTCAAGTTCTCCCAGTCGACGGTTGAACTCGGCCAGCGAGCTGGCATCAGCGAAGTGATAGCGCTTGCCTGCTGCCAGAGCGATAAGATGATCCGGTCCCAAAGAAGCCCCGGTCGCGAAATCCCGATCGGGGTCGGCTTGGCCGGATGGAAGCTCTGCCAAGTGATCGGCATCTTCCTTCGAGAGTGCTTCGAGAGTTTCTTCCTTCAGCACCGCTTTGCCTTCGAGGGTAAAGCCGGCCAAGGGCGTGTTCTCCTTGCTGGTCTGCCTCAGCCGACGACCCGTGACTGTGACCTCGTAGGTCCGGCCCGAGATCTCGAGTGACCTGAGCGGTTCGAGATCGGAGTCGCCGCTGCAGACCGGAAGAACGTGGAGGTGGCCGACCTCGTTGAAGGGCTTTTCAAAGTGGGGCTTCAGCTCCCCGGGCAGCCGGTCGTAGTCGCGATACGAAATGGATTGGGCCAGAGCCTGCTCCGGATCGGTGGTCATGAGCTTGAGCAGCCGCTCCTTGCGGGAGATCGCCAGATCAACCTTCTCCTGCATCTCTTCCGGCCCGGAATTCTCCTCGCGGACTCCTGTCCGATCCTCGCCGGAATCTGACGCTGAATCGGAGCGCTCGACCGTGGACGAATACACCGGCTCCGCGGCTGCCCTGTCGAAGTTAGCTTGTTGTGGCTGAATGAGATAGATTATCAGTCCGATCACGCAGATGATCGGGATGATCAGGGGGGCTCGTCGAATCACGGCGACTGGCTGGCAGATCGAACCGAATTTGTCGACTTATGTCCGGTCGCAGTCCTGAAAATACGCAGTGGGACCTGACTATGGGTTAGGCCTTATCCCGCGTCCAAAACACCAGTTCGTTCTGCTCCTCCCCCGCGGAGTCCACTTGCTTCCATACGAAGCGGGCGGATAGATCCGGTCGCTTGAGGTAGCCACGCTTGGTCCAGAAGACGTCGTTCGGCCGGTAAGCCTCAGGGAACAAGGGATGGCCGACCTCCCGTTTCACCGAGCAGAAGCAGGTTTTCACCAGGCCCAGCTCCCGTGCATGAGCTTCGCGCTCGTCGAAGAAGCGGTGGCCGATTCCTTTTCCGCGCCACGCATGGTCGAGCACGGACTCGCCGCAATAGAACCACTCTGAGGGGGCCAGGTCTGCACCGAGAAAGGGCGCTTGGAAGGATTCGTCTGCCTCGGCGAGAGGAAGGCCGGTCGAGACGCCCCTTACCCGTCCATCGCAGATCGCGATGACGAAAACGCTCCTCGGACACTCCACGTAGTGTCCGAGGTAGTCCCGCTCGGAAGCCACATCCCCATCGTAGAGGTAGGGGAATTCTCGAAAGACCGAGATGCGCAGCCGTGCCGCGTCTTCCAGATAGTCCGCCACCTCCGCTCCCGTGGCCCGCCGGATCTCGATGCTCATGGCGGGATGCTCGGGGAATCCCCTACTCTCATCAAGGCTGTGAAAAATGTGTTACCTAGAGACCGGTCCGACACTCCAGCAGCGGAACCCTCGCCTGTGAATGCCGGCGTCGACTCCCTGATGAATCCTCACTCCATGATTGCTTCTCGCTTCAACCTCGTTCTGCTTGCCCTGCTTACCGCTTCCCGCGCGGAACCGGTCCAGCTCTCCGGTATCTACCCCGAGCTCGCTTTCTTCAACAATGAAGGGGAATGCGGCACCGGTGCGGTGGTGCCATGGGCGGATCGCCTTTGGGTGGTCACCTACGCGCCGCATTCGCCCACGGGATCGAGCGACAAGCTCTACGAGATCACGCCCGGGCTGGAGCAGATCGTCCGTTCGGAAAGCATCGGAGGCACCCCGGCGAACCGCATGATCCACCCGGAGACCAAGCAGCTCTTCATCGGCCCTTATGCCATCGATGCCGATCGTGAAGTACGAGTGATCCCGTACTCCAAGATGTATGGCCGCCCGACCGGAAACGCCCGGCATCTCACCGATCCCGCGGGGAAGATTTACTACGCCACCATGGAGGAGGGGATCTACGAGGTGGATGTGAAGACTCTCGCCATCACCGAACTCTGGCGAGATGAGCAGCTCAAGGACGGCCGCAAGGCGAAGCTCCCGGGCTATCACGGCAAGGGCCTCTACTCCGGCCAAGGCCGCCTCATCTATGCCAACAATGGCGACCACGCGAAGAGCGCCCTGACCGATCCCGCCACTCCTTCCGGGGTGCTTGCCGAGTGGGACGGCAAGTCGGGAGATTGGCAGCTCGTCCGGCGCAACCAATTCACCGAGGTGACCGGCCCCGGCGGCATCACCGGCAATGCTTCCGCGGCGGAGGATCCGGTCTGGTCGATCGGCTGGGATCATCGTTCTCTCATCCTCATGTGCCTGCACGGCGGCCAGTGGCACCTCTACCGCCTGCCGAAGGGTTCCCACTCCTACGATGGCGCCCACGGTTGGAATACCGAGTGGCCGCGCATCCGCGAGATCGGGGAAGGGGACTTCCTCATGACCATGCACGGCACCTTCTGGAAATTCCCGCGGAACTTCACTCCCGCCAACTCGGCAGGCATCGCACCGCGCTCGAATTACCTCAAGGTCATCGGCGATTTCTGCCGTTGGGGAGATCGTCTTGTCTTCGGCTGCGATGACACCGCGAAAATGGAGTTCCTCAACAAGCGGGCCGCGAAGGGCGAGATCGCCGGACCCCAGTCGCAGTCGAATCTCTGGTTCACCGCTCCCGATCGCCTCGACGACCTCGGGCCCGTGATCGGCCGTGGAGCAGTCTGGAGCCGGGACCTCGTCGAGGCAGGTAAGCCCTCCGATCCCTATCTCTTCTCCGGCTACGACCGCAAGGGCCTGCACTTGGCCCGTGCCGCGGTATCCGGACCGGTCACCGTTTCGGTCGAGATCGACGAGAAGGGCGATGGAGTTTGGAAGAAGGTCCGCGAGATCGGGCTCGAGGGTGGCTATTGCTGGACCGATCTCTCCGATCTGAAGGGGGCTTGGGTGCGCCTCGTTTCCAGCGCCCCTATCGATGAGGCCATGGCTGTCTTCCAATTCAGCAATGAAGACCGGCGCGGTGAATCAGCGGACCCGATCTTCGAGGGTCTTGCTCGTTCGGGAGATTCCGACCTGCGTGGGGGCTTGGTCCGGGCCCGCTCCGACAACAAGCGCACGCTTGCTCTGCTTGCAACCAAAGATGGCGATGAAACCGGTGCTTATGAACTGGGTGCGGACCTCAAGCTCCGCCGGAGCGAGGAGGCGGATCTCGCTGCCCATACGCGGAAGCACACGGCGATCCCGCAGGGGGGCCTCGTTCAGGATGCCGCCTCGATCCTCTACACGGATGACAAGGGCAGGCGTTGGAGGTTTCCCGCTCATGGACCCGCGGAAGCCTCCCGCTTGGGTGACGCCCGGATCTGCCGGGAAGTGGCCACCGAGCGCGATCTATTCCACGCCGGAGGCACTTTTTACGAACTTCCCGCGGAGAATGCGGGGGGCTTCGCCAAAGCCCGCGCCATCGCCACCGGGGATTTCCTGGTTCACGACTTCTGCTCTTACCGCGGACTCTTTATCATGACCGGGATTGCGGAGGGTCAGGGGAAGGGGAATCCTCACATCATCCGCTCGGAGGATGGTCTGGCCTCGCTATGGGCTGGAGCGATCGATGATATCTGGAAGATCGGTAAACCGCGGGGTCGGGGCGGTCCGTGGAAAGATTCCGCGGTCAAAGCCGGCCAAGCCTCCGATCCCTACCTCATGACCGGCTTCGATCGCAAGTCACTCGTCCTCACTTCTGCCCGGTTGGTGAACATCACTGCAGAGGTGGATCTCAATGGTGACGGGCATTGGGTGCCCTACCGGACTTTCGAAGTGAATGGCACGGAGACGCATGATTTCCCCGCAGCTTTCCAAGCTTACTGGATCCGCTTCCGATCGGACAAGGACGCCGAGCTCAGCGCGCAGTTGAACTATCGTTAGACTAACTACGTGTTTCCACGCGGGGTGAGAATGGCAACTGCGTAAAGCTCCCCGTTAATTATATCACAACCAATTTCGGACTCGCGACATTCTCTAGATGTCATGAGCGAATTCCGCGCCTGCCATGGAGGGGGTGCGGGATGACAAATCCGGCGGCTCCCGCCCGGGGGCCGGGTCCCCGGACCTGAAAAGGTCCGGGGACTTCCGTTTTCAGGGCCACCGTGCGGTCAGCGGGGCAAATGCTTACCAACCGTCGAAGAAGTTGGACTGAAGGGTGTTCGAGGAGTTTTGCACCGCGGTGTCCAGTGCTCGGAAGAGACCGGCATCGCTATCGTCTTCCACCCGCACTCCGGAGCCGGGATCGATGGTCGCCAGCGGAGCGCGCCAGAGGCGCTTCTGCGTGGCGGTATCAAACATGGAGCCTTGGACCGGTTTCTTGGCGTTCGGCTTGGCCAGCGTCGGGTTGAAACCCTTTATCTCGGGGTGCACGTTCAGCAGGGTCACCTTGTAGCCTTTCGAGTTGAGGCACTTCGCGAATTGGCTTCCCATCGCCTGCGGAGCCTTCATCGCGATCACTGATACCTTTTTGCCGCGCTTGGTTTTGAAGTCGGCATCCACCGGCACGGGGCCTAGGTAACTGGTAAGCATGCCCGCCATGAAAATGGCGGGGAGGGTATTGGATCATCGGGATTCCCGATGATGCTGTTCAGCCCTCGTGGAGGTGCTTTATCGCCTCCCGGATCGCGGGGATCAGCAAGGGGAGGCACTCGCCGATCGCCTTCGGATTGCCCGGCAGATTCACGATCATGCTGCGGCCGCGCGTGCCCGCGGTAGAGCGGGACAGGATGGCGGTCGGGACCTTGGCAAAGCTTTGTACCCGCATGATTTCTCCGAATCCGGGAAGCTCGCGTTCCAGAACCGCCTTGGTCGCCTCCGGCGTCACGTCACGTGGCGATGGACCGGTGCCTCCCGTGGTCAGGATCAGGTCGCAGCGCTCCTCGTCCGCGAGTTGCTTCAGCAGTGCCTCGATCTCCCCACGGTTGTCGGGCATGACGATCCGCAGCCACTCGATCGGCCCTGCTTCCGCCTCCCCGAAGACACGCTCGATTTCCGGTCCGCTGCGGTCTTCATAGACTCCGGCGCTTGCCCGGTCGCTCAGGGTCAGGCGGGCAACCTTCATTCCTTGATCTTGTCAGTCACCCGGATCCCGCCGATCACCATCTGTTTGTCGATGGCCTTGCACATGTCGTAGATGGTCAGGCCTGCGACGGAGACCGCCGTGAGCGCTTCCATCTCGACTCCGGTCTTTGCGGAGGTGCTCGCCGTCGCGCGGATCGCCACGCCCTTGTCGGTCACTTCGAAATCCACGTCCACCGCGTCGAGGGGCAGGCTGTGGCAGAGGGGGATCAATTCGTCGGTGCGCTTCGCCGCCTGAATGGCAGCGATGCGGGCTACGGTCAGCACGTCGCCCTTCGGTAGTGCCTTTTCCCGCAGCGCTGCGACGGTTGCGGGAGCGCATTCCACGAAACCGACCGCGATCGCGCGGCGGCGCTGCACCGGCTTCGCGCCGGTATCGACCATGCGTGCCGTTCCTTCGGCATCCAGATGCGAGAATTCCGCCATGTCAGGGAGAGATGTTAGAGTGCCGTAAGCAGCAGCGTCTTCGCCACACCCTCCACGGGCGAGGCTTGGTTGACAAGTACCAGCGCGTTCGTCCGCAGCAGGGAGAAGGTGTCGCCGGAGGTCGACCAGCGTTGCGGCCGGACCACGAGCCTCCCGGCTTCCATCTCCACCCGGGCCGGCCAGAAGGTCTCGCGGGCGTCGGGCTTCACGGGTTCGCCTCCTGCCAGTGGTAGATCGACAAGTTCCCAAGGCCGCTCTTCCCCCGCCATCAGTTCGAGGGCGAGACGGATCGCCACGTGGAAGCACACGAAGTGGGAGACGGGATTCCCCGGTATCACGAAGGCGGCCTGGCCGTTCCGGGTCGCGAAGGTGAGCGGCTTGCCCGGGCGCAGGTTCACTTTGCCGAAGTGGATCTCGAATCCGAGGTCGCGCAGGACCCGGGCACCGAAGTCGTAGTCGCCCACGCTGGCACCGCCGGAGATCAACAGCAGGTCGCAGGGCTCCGCACAGATCGTCGCCATCGCCGCGGGATCATCTCCGCAGCGGAAGCTCTGCAGCGAAGCTCCGCCATTTGCCGCTACCAACGCAGCCAGCAGGGTGGAGTTGGTATCGCGAATCATGCCTGCGGACGGCTTCTCCTCGGGGCCCACCAGTTCCTCTCCGGTCGCGACGTGCCGGATCACCGGCAGGCGGGTCACCATCGGCATGACCTCACCCACCTGGGCCAGCATGGCGAGCTCGGTCGCGCCGAGCCGAGTTCCTTCTACGACGACTGCCGTACCCGGAGTTGCTTCCTGACCCTTCAGGCGAATGAATGGGTTCTTCGGGAGTTCGGCGATACGCACGATCTCTCCGTCCCTCACGGTCATTTCCTGGGGCACGACTCGTCCGCCGCTTTCCGGGACAAGCGCACCGGTGAAGATCCGCATGGCCTCGCCTGCGGCCAGATCCTCGGTCGGCACCGCACCCGCTTGGATCTCTCCGGTGATCTTGAACTCCCCCGGCTCTGCATCCGCCCGCAGCACGTAGCCATCCATGGTCGCTCGATCGCCGGATGGATACCATGCGTCCGCGCGCACGTCCTCCGCCAGCAGCCGGCCCCGTGCTTCTGCCAGAGGGACGGCCACCGTCCCGAGCTTCGGTACCGCCTGCGCGATGATGCGCCGGGCTTCCTCCAAGGAAATCATGCATCCGTCTACAAGCGGTCCGGGCAGGGATCAACCTCCCAGCCGGGCCGGGAAAAAAGCGTTCGCGCATCCTCCTGCGCCCGGCTATTTCCCGCGTGGATGTCCATCGTCGTGCTCGCCTTTGCCCAGTCGCAGGATTTGTTCGGCTTTAGCCGGCAGGAGCTTGCCTGTGAGCCGGGGGATACCGCCCGCAGCCTTCTCCTCCGCCTGCGGCCGGATGCGGATCTCACCCATCTCCGGGTGGCGCTGGACTGCGAGTTCTCCACTTGGGACACACCTCTCGGCTCGGCTCGCGAGCTCGCGATTATCCCACCCGTTTCCGGAGGCTGATCGATCCGCCCATGCTTTCTGAAATCCACTTTACCGCCGATCCCATCGTCGTTCCGCCTGAGGTCCTGCCCTCGCTTGAGATCGGTGCTTCCGTAGAGTTTCGCGGCATCGTCCGGGAAATGGAGAACGGCGAGGCCTTGGGCGGTCTGCAGTACGAGGCCTACGAGCCGATGGCGCGCATGGTTCTCCAGCGCCACTTCGATGAGCTGGCCGCGATCCATCCCTGTGCCTCGGTTCTCTTCATTCACCGCACCGGCTGGGTTCCGGTGGGGGAGGCTTCGCTGTTTATTCGCGTGCTTTCCTCCCATCGGCGGGAGGCGCTGGCCTTCCTTTCTGACGCGATCGACCGTCTGAAGCTGGATGTCCCTATCTGGAAGAGGGTCTAGTTTCAGGCATCCATGAAGTGCGTCTCGGGAATTGGCTCCCGCTCCTGAAGTATACTCGGATCGGTTCGCATTTCGGCAGGCGGTGTGGCACCTGCAATGCTCGGAAGGGGCGCACCCCCGATACACTGCCATTTGAAGCCGCCCTCGTTCTGGAAATACACAGGCCTCCTGCTCTTCGTCGCCCTCATGACCTTTCTCGCCTTCGCGGTGGTCTTCGTGTCCAACTAGGTTGGTGCTGGCAAAGGCCGAAAAAAGCCCCGCTGCGACAAGGTCGCAGGCGGGGCTGTGAGAAACGGTTGGAATCCGGAGGGCTCCTATTGCTCTTCCTTTTTCTTTTCCATTTCGGCCTCCGCCGCCACGACCTTGCGGTCCTCGGGGATGATCTTGAACTCCATCTCGCCCGTCCGTGCATTGGTGCCGGGGAGTACGATCACCAATTCGCGCACATCGGGATTATGCTCCCACACGGCGGAGTAGAGGATCTGGGTAGGTGCTGCCTTGTAAGCGGCCTGGATCCCCATGTTGCGCATGTCACCACCCGGATCGACATCCACCGGGGTCCAACCTGCGGGCAGTTCGGTCACCTTTTTGTCGACCTTGGTCATCACCGGTTTGCCGGTCGCGTTGAGAAACCGGATCGAACCCCACCTGAATCGTCCCGCGTTGTCTTCGATCACATAGGGACGAACTCCGGTCGGGTTGGAAGTGTCAGGCAGGATCAGCACCAGGGGATTGGTCACCCCGGCTGGCAGCTTCGCGTCCACGCTCACCTGCTTGCCGTCCGGACTGGTCTTGTCCAGTGCGACCAAGGTCAAGGGGATGTCCTCGGGCACATTGATCGAGGGCGACCGCTTCAAGTGATGAAGGTCCTTGATCTCCACGATTTCCTCACCCTTCTTCACCGCCAGCTTGCGGTTCGAGATGGACTCGTCGAACGAGAGGAAACGGTAGGGTGCTGCTGCCAGCGATCCTTGGAAAGCCAGCAGCAGGAACGAGAGGAGGCCGAGTTTTTGGGCGCCGCGATGGAATAGCATGGAGACGGTGATGGGTTCGGACGTTCGCCTCTTCACTGCAACTGAATCTCCGCGCGCGGGATCTGGCGGAAGGAAACGATTTCGAAGCGGCGCCCGAAGGTTTGATTCACCAGGGTCAGGTCTGCAATCGCGGAATACGATTCATCTTCCGGATCGATGAAATCCGGCACCCGCTGCACTACCGCTTCGCACCAGGCACGGGCCGTGACTTCGCCGTCGCCGTTCTTGGTTTCACCATAGCCGCGGATCGTGAAGGTATCCGAGCGGCAGGTGATGACTGGGGCTAGGGACTGCAACAGGTCCGCCTGTGACAGATAACCGGGGATGCCGATACCGGTGTTCGCCACGATGTGGCCGCGCGCATCATTCGGGTAGAAGGTCGTGGCGAAGTTCGACTGGTTGGCACTGGTGTTGAGGCCGGTGGCATCGATCGCCGACTGGATCGCACCGCTGCGGCCCAGATCGGTGGTTTCGATACGGCGGTTTACAAACTCGGCCAACGACAGGAATGGTCCGCGGCGTTGCACCTGGGTCACGATGTTTCGGGCCAAGGAACGGATCTGATTGTCGTCCAAGGAGCGGAAGCCATTCCAATTATTGCCGTCGTTGCCCGTCGGGCTACGGAAGCGGGGATAGCTGGCTTTATTGCTAGCGCCGGCGCTCATGCCGTCCGTCTCGAAGCGCTGGCCACGGAGGCCGGAAAGCACCGCCACCCAAGCTTCTTCGTCGGTAGAGTTGATGTTGAACGCGCCGTCCACCATCAGGTGGCCTGCCGCCTTCGTGCAACCGGCGGAGTCGGTCAGTTCGGAGACCAGGTCCTCGTCGTTCATATCGCCGCGGTAGAGACGCATGCGGGGATTGCCGAGCGGTCGCTCGAGTGGATTTTCGATGAACTCTTGAAGCACGTTCTTCGTGGTCTTGTTTTCGCTGGCCACCGGATTGTCCCAGGCATTGGTGATGCTCGGGCGGGAACCCGGGGTGAGCCACGGGGCGATGCCGCTGAAGAAATAGCCGTCCCACAGAGCCTCGTTGGTGAGGAAGCAGGTATCGTAAACAGGAGCCGGGGTTTGGGTATCCTTCTGGATACGGAAGGCCGCCCGGTTACGGCCCAACCATGCCGAAGCCCAGCTGTTGCCGAATTGGTAGGCGGGAGCATACGGCGAGGAGGCCAAATCCGCGTTCTGGAAGTTCGCCAGCGAAAGCATCGGCTGCCTCGGCAGGTCGAAGAACGGCAGGATATGCTGGCCGGAGGCGCCATGGGAGTTACCCCAGAACGAATTCCGTCCGTCCGCAGTGGTCTGGATCGCCCCGTTGAAGCTGGCGGTGGCCCGGATGGTGGATTGATAGTGCGGGGCCGCCGGGAAAGTTCCGTTGGCCAGCACGTGGGTGATCGAGGGATTGCGCGGATTGGTGGTGTAAACCAGATCCGCCACCGCACGGCCGTCGACGTTCTCCACCGCGGTGCGATGGAAGGACTCGATCACTCCAACCGGAGTAGGAGTGGCAGCCTTCAAGGCTGCACCGGAGATCGACGGGGATTGGAAGGAAGCGGCATCCGCCACGAAACGCAGCATGTAGATGTCCGAAGTTGCCTGGCCCCCTTGCACGCCCTCGGCGATAGTCGTCTTCAGGCGGGTGGCATCCTCCAGCGTGACGCCATAGTGGTAGACTCCGCTGTTGTTACTCATGCGGACTTGGATCTTGAAGGTGTCGCTCGATTGGAAGGGCACCAGCTTCACCGCGTCGTTCGGTCCGTCGGCAAATCCCATCGGAACCTTCAGGCCACCCTTGGTATTGAGCTGGCTGGCATCCGCCACAGGACGCATCTTGATCGTCTTGTTGACGAGCGGATCCATCTTTTGGAACAGCGTCGTCGTGGGGGTCGAAGGGGCGAACACCCGCACTTCACCCGGTTCGAAGCGGATCGGGGTGCTCGTTCCGCCGGTGCCGTCGTTCGAGATCTGACAGAGGAAGTAAGGGTTGACCTGGCGGCCGTGGCCGACATGCACGAACTGCTTGCCCATCAGCGGCGCCATGCCGACTTCATAGGTCTTTTGCAGGGTGCTGCGCTTGACCTCCCAGCTGAAGTTGTAAGGAACGTCGATCCACTGGTAGGCTGCGGCCCCCTCGATCTCGAGAGCGGAATTGTAGGGATTCCACAGCGAAATGACCGGGGTGATGACGATATTCGCCGCACCACCGCTATCGAGCGTGGCGCTCAGGAGATACACCATCCGGTTGAGAACCGGCTTGAGAGCCGTCTGCGACTTGATGCCGCGGGGAGCCTTGGACGGGGTAGGCAAGGCCGATCCCGCGGAGGTCAAAGTGAGGGCCCGGTGGTCGAGTGCGCGTTCAGCAACCGTCGGCGGGCTGTTGCCACCATACATGTGGTGGGCGATCCGATAGTAGGAGCGGAGGTGGTCGAAGGTCGGAACCGCGGCACCATAGAACCGCTCGGCCACTTGGAAAACCCCGTCATAGTTGAGCACCGAGGTCACCAGCGGGTTCTCGGTATTTGAGATCGGGCGGAACAGCGGCATCTCGCCGCGGAAGTTCGCCGAGCCGCTGCTGGGTACGGAGAAGCCCGCCTTCGACTTGTTCCCGCGGAAGGGGTTTGGCGTGTCGCCCCAGTTACTGGCAGCAAACTGGCCGTCTGAAAGCTCGAAGCCCAAGTTGAGATCCACCTTCAGGCCGCCGAAGACTGCGTCGGTCAGCAATCCGTTGGAAGAAGTGGTGAAGCTCTTTCCGATCAGGTTGTTCGGAGAGTCGGAAAGGGCGCTATCCAAGCTGATCTGATTCACGGACAAAACCTTGCCCGAGCGCAGCTCGAAGCCGGAATCCGGCTGCTTGAGGCCCTCTGCATCGGCTAGGGAAGGCCGCGGTTGCGCCTGCAGCACCGCATTGCGCGGCAGCTTCTCGTCAGTATCGGGACCGCCCACGTTCACCTTCGCCTTGGTGTTTTCCTGCGCAACGACCCACGCCAGCGCACCGGTCTCGGTCGGCACTCGCTGCGCGCTGAGGTCGAAGCCGTTCTTCGCCAGCGTGAAAAGCTTCACCCAGTCCTGTGCCGGCGCGCTCTGCGGGAAGTCCCGGTTCTTCAGCGCTTCGCTGTCGATGCTGGAAGCCAGCCAAGTGCGGAAGGCCGTGTTCTTCTGCGTCGTGTACTGGCTGCTGGCGATCGACTTGTCCGGTTGGGACACGAAGTTGTGGGTCCACGAGTTGTAGACCCCTACCAGTTGCTCCTGCGAAACTCCTGTCGCGATCGAGGCGTCTGCCGTGATTCGCCGGTCGTCGCCAGCATGCTTCTGCAACTGGCCAAGTGCCATGATGACCGCCATCCGGGCATTCGCATACGCCTGCGCTTGGTCGTCGCCGGTGGTGGAGGAGCGGAGCGAAATCGCGCTGAGCGACATCAAGCCTACGGCCAAAACGGTCAGCAAGACCATCAGGCTGAGGGTGATCACTAGTGCGAAACCTCCCTGTTTGGGGTTTCTTCGGATGTTCGGGTACATCGGACCTATGGGTTGTTTACGGGTTGCCATGAGCGGAGGCTCATCAGATGACGGGTTTCCACGGACTATACGCTCGCGGACGCTCACCGGTTTACTCAGTAACCTAATTTTGACGAATATACATTGTAAATAGTTCTCCCGATTCAGTTTTTGCGTCACAGAGAACGGTTCTTGTAAGATTTTACTTTTCTTACCCTCCTTAAAGATCGGGTTGGAAGAGCATCTCTCTTGAGCTAGGAACTTGGCTAGCGATGCCCCGGACCTCTGGTGACACCCGAGCCTTTGAAACGCCCGTGCCGACGGCGGACCTCCTCCTGCTCCTCCCCGTTGCTGTATTTACGTGTGATGCTCAGGGCTACCTCCGGTCCTTCAATCCGGCGGCCACGGAACTCTGGGGGCGACAACCCGAAATCGGTCATGATCGCTGGTGTGGCTCCGCCCGTCTCCTGCGGCCGGATGGGCGCGAGCTTCCACGGGAGAGTTCCCCCCTCGCTCTGCTCTTGAATGGCGGCCTTTCCGAAGCGTCCTCGGAGCTTTTCATCGAGCGGCCCGATGGAATCCGGCGTCGCATCCTACTCACCCCGCGATTGCTTCATCATCCCGATGGAGTCGTCGCCGGAGCGCTCGCCACGGTCCAAGAACTCATTGATGGGGAATCCATAAGCCGGTTGCCCATGGAGAATCCCTCGCCGGTCCTCCGGGTGGATGCCGCGGGCATGGTTACCTTCACCAACCCCGCGGCAGATGCCCTCCTGAGTTCTCTGGGTTGCAGTCGTGGCGAATTGGTACCGTCCTCATGGGCGGAATTTGTGGGCGGCTCCCTTCGCTCCGATGTGAAAAGCAGCGTCGAACTGCGTGTGGCGGAGGCCTTCTACCAAGTCGCGATCGTACCCTTCGCGGACGCAGGTTACGTCGATCTCTACTTCAGCGACATTTCCGGCCTCAAACGCACCGAGGCGGCCCTGCGCGTGACGGAGCAGCGCTTCCGCACCCTGGCCATGAACTCGCCCGTCGCCATCTTTACCAAGGATGTCGCCGGGGAATACACCCTTGCCAACCGCATCGCCTGCGAGGCGCTCGGTCATCCCGAGGGCGTGGAGGGCAAAACGGATCACGACATGCTCTCCCGGGAGCTCGCGGACATCATCCGGACCCACGATCTACAGGTCATGGAGGGCGGGGTGGCGGTCGATTGGGAAGAGTCCGTCCACGGCCGCCGCTTCTTGGCCTCCAAGTTTCCTCTGCTCGGAGAAAATGGCAGCCCGGCGGGTGTCTGCGGCGTGGCCATCGATATCACCGAACGTTCCCGGGTCGAGGCCCTCCTGCGCGAGAGCGAGGAGCGCTTCCGCACCCTGGCCAACCATGCCCCGGTCGGCATCTTTCTTTCAGCGCCCGACGGGAAGGCACTCTTCGTGAACCGGAATTGGTGCGAGATGGCCGGCATGAGCGCGGCCGCGGCGCTCGGCAGCGGCTGGACCACGGCGCTCCATCCGGAAGATCGCGAGCGAGTGCTCGGAGGATGGGATGATGCCGTGCGCGATCACGCTTCGTCCGCTAGCGAGTTCCGCTTTCTCCGGCCGGACGGCTCCATCTGTTGGGTGCAGGGAGATGCGCTCCGGCTCGTCGATGCCAATGGTTGCCATACCGGCTACATCGGCTCCTGCGTCGATATCACCGAGCGCCGCCGCTCGGCCGAGGAACTCGAGATGATCACCGCGGAGGCGATGCGGAAGCGCCGCCTCTACGAGGGACTGCTCTCCACCACTCCAGACCTCGCCTACGTCTTCGACCGCCAGCACCGCTTCACCTATGCGAATGAGGCCCTGCTCAAGATGTGGGGCAAGACTGCGGAGGAATCCATCGGCAAGACCTGCCTGGAACTCGGCTACGAGCCATGGCACGCGGAGATGCACTCCCGCGAGATCGAGGAGGTGATCGCCACCAAGCTCCCCATCCGCGGGGAGGTACCCTTCCATGGCACGGCGGGCCGCCGCATCTACGACTACATTTTCAGCCCGGTGATCGGTGCGGATGGCGAGGTGGAAGCGATTGCCGGCATCACCCGCGATGTCACCGAGCGCAAGATCGTGGAGGATCGCGCCCAGTTCCTCAGCGAACTCAGCGGGACCCTTGCTTCGCTCAGTTCGGAGAAGGAGATCATCGCCGCCACGGTCCGCTGCGTGGGCGAGCGATTGGGCTCCCATCGCTGTTATTTTGTCGAATGTGACCCGGGACAGGATCGGATCGACGTCCGGGAGAACTGGGTCCGCGACGATGCTCCCGATATCGGCGGCTCTTATCCGCTGAGCGATTTCGGCGGGGACGAATGGTGGCGGAGCTATTCGTCGGGCAACTTCGCCGTGGCCGATGTCTTCAGCGATCCTCTCACCCGTGATCGCGGCGAAGCCTATCGCCACTTGGGTGTGCTCTCATACGCCGTGCAGCCATTCAAGGGCGAGGGCAATGCGACCGTTGTCCTGGCCGTCACGGACGATCGCCCCAGACCATGGGCGCCGGAAGAACTCAGCCTGATCGAGCATGTCGTTGCCCGCGTCTGGCCGATGGTTCAGCGCGCCCGCTCGGAGTCCGCATTGCGGGAGAGCCGCCGCCAGTTGCGCCTCGTTTCGGACCACGTGCCGGCGCTGATCAGCTATCTTGATCGGGATGAAGTGTTCCGCTTCGCCAACGGCCGCTATCAGGAATGGTTCGGCGTGAAGCCGGGAGCGATGAAGGGCAAGCCGCTCAAGGAACTCCTCGATGAGGAAACCTACCGTCAGCGTGCGCCTTATATCGCCCGGGTCTTGCAAGGGCAGACGGTCAAGTTTGAAGGCCCCACCCGCCATCGCGAGCTGGGCATGCGGGATTTGGAGATCTCCTATGTCCCGGATTTCCGCATCACCGGCGGAGTCCGCGGCTTCTACGTCATGGCGCTCGATATCACCGATCGCAAGCGCACCGAGATGCTGCTGGAACGCCAGGCCCGGCGCCTGCGCCTGCTGTGGGAGGCGGCCGGTATCATCCTCACCTCGGAGGATCCGGATGCCATGCTCCAGCGGGTCTTCTCGAAGATCAGCCCTATGCTGGAGGTGGATGTCTTCTTCAACTTCATGGTGAATGAAGCGGGAGAGGCTCTTCAACTTCAGTCCTGCCGCGGCATCAATCCCGATCTCCGCGATGGCCTGCATCGCCTGGAGTTCGGGCAGGCGGTCTGCGGCACCGTCGCGCTATGCCGCCATGCCATCGTTGAAAGCCGCATCCAGTATTCCGACAAACCGATGGTCCAACTCGTCAAAGGCATGGGCATCCGCGCCTACGCTTGCAATCCACTGATCGCCGGGGACGAACTGTTAGGGACCCTGTCCTTCGCCAGCACCACGCGGGATGCCTTCGATCCGGATGAGCTGGAGTTCATGGAGACCATCGCCCACTACGTTACCGGAGCCTACGCCCGGCTCCGCTTGGTGGATAACCTGCGCACCGCGGACCGCCGCAAGGATGAGTTCCTCGCCACCCTCGCGCATGAGCTGCGGAATCCCTTGGCCCCCATCCGCACCGGACTGGAGGTGATGAAGATGGCGGGAGACCGTCCGGAAACGATGGAGCGTCTCCGCTCCACCATGGAGCGTCAGGTGGAGCAGTTGGTCATGCTCGTGAATGACCTGCTCGATGTTTCCCGGATTACCCGCGGTAAGCTCCAACTCCGCGTCGCTCCCGCGGAACTAGGTGCGATTGTCCGGAGCGCGGTGGAGGCTTCCAGCCCGCTCATCGATGAAGCCGGCCACCAGCTCGAGGTCACGCTCCCGGACCAACCGGTATACCTTCAGGCGGACCCTCACCGTCTGGCCCAGGTGATCTCGAACTTGCTCAACAACGCTGCGAAGTACTCCGGCCGCGGCGGCAAGATCGCACTGGAGGTCAGCCACGGCGGCTCCGAGGTCTGCGTGAAGGTGCAGGATAACGGGATCGGCATTCCTCCTGCCATGCTGGAGCGGATCTTCGAGATGTTCGCCCAAGTCGCACCTGTGGAAGGCGGGGACTATGGCGGCCTCGGGATCGGTCTCACCTTGGTCAAGTCCTTGGTGGAAATGCACGGCGGTAGCGTGCGCGCGGAAAGCGCCGGGGCGGGGTTCGGCAGCACTTTCAGCTTCCGTTTGCCTCTGCCTGACGAGGTCGCCGCCATCCCGGATCTTGGTAATGGCGGGATACAGGCGGCTGCCCCGCGATCGCGTCGTCGCGTTCTGGTCGTGGATGACAACGAAGCCGCGGCTGTAACCCTTGCCATGGCCATCGAGCAGATGGGGCATGAGGTGCGGGTCGCGGCGAATGGCCGGGCTGGCTTGGATCTGGCGGAGAGCTATCTCCCGGACATCGTGTTCATGGATCTCGGCATGCCGGTCATGGATGGCTGGGAAGCCGCCCGCCTTCTCCGCCAGGAGAAATGGGGACAGGCTGTGCTGCTCGTCGCGCTCACCGGTTGGGGGCAGGCCGATGATCGTCGCAAAACCCGGGAAGCCGGCTTCGATCACCACTTGGTGAAGCCCGCCCATCCATCCTCTATCCGCAGCCTCCTCGAGTCGGAGCCCACTGCCTAGGGCCTTGCAACTGTCTAGGCGGGCGCGGTCTCGAAACGATGGCGATACCGCTCGACCAAAGCCCGGAGCACGTTCGGCTCCACCGGCTTGGCCAGATGATCGTCGAAGCCGGCCCGGGCGGACTCCAGCCGGTGGCTGTTCTGGTCGTAGCCGCTGAGCGCGACCATCACGATCTGCTGCCCGGCCTCCTCGCTCCGGATGCGCCGTGCGGCCTCCAGACCGTCCAGCTCCGGCATCCCAATGTCCATCAGGATCAGTTGCGGGGCGAAGCTCGCGGCCTGCTCGATCGCCGCCAAGCCGTCGTAGGCTACCCGCACCTGATGTCCTTCCATTTCAAAGAACATGGCGAGGATGTCGGCCGCATTCCGGCCATCATCCACGACCAATACTTTCAGAGGAGGCGGCGCGGCGGCCGGGGCGGTAGGTACATCGCTTTCCACGGTGGCAGGGAGGTGTTCCGTGATCATGCTTGGGCGACCGGAGTCAGGGAGAAAAATCGGATCAACCTTGATGCCTTGAAAGAAGGCGCCCCGGCGACTGCAGAATTCCGAGCTGCCCTAAAATTCGGAAGTCCGCGTCGCCGGGGTCTGGTTGATGTGGGTCGCTTGCGGGCGGCACACCCAGCCTGCATTGATGCCCGGTTGCGACACGGTAAGATATAGCAGAAGGGGTGCTCAGGTTTTGCTTTTGTTCGGATCATGTTGGAGATGAGTCGAATATCGAATAATTGAGTTGTTAGATAAGAGGCTTTCGCATTGCAAAACAGAGCATTTTTGCGCCCTAACCGATGCAAACGGCAATTCAGACTCCGGTGCCTGCCAATCGTTCCAACTCGCTTGCCACCTCCGCGGCATTTTCTTCGAGCAGTCGTCTTTCCCGCCGGGTGAAGCGCCGCGGGGATGTGTCCATCACACATAGCGCCCCGATCGGCATCCCGTTTGCAGCCCGGATAGGTGCACCGGCGTAGAATCGCAGCTCGTGCTTCACGAGCATCGGGTTTCCGGTGAAGCGCCGGTCTCGCTTCAGATCCTCGACCACCACCACCTCGTTCGCGGCCACCACGTGGGCGCAGACGGAGAGGTCCCTCGGGATTTCCCGTTCCTCGGCCAGCTCTTCCGGCAGACCGGTGTGAGCCTTGTAGTATTGGCGGTCCCGGTCGACCAAGGTGATGGCCGCCACCGGAACCTCGAAGACGCGGGACATCTTTGCCGTGACATGGTCGAGCGCCGGTTCGCGCTCCGGATTGACCAAGCCCAACTCGTCCAAGGTGAGCTGCCGTGCCTCCTCATCCTCCGGCACGGGGGGCGGCTCCTTTTGCTCGGTCAGGCGAAAGGCGAGCCGGTCGCACCAGTCGGCCGCCGCCTCGAGCGTGTGGAAAACTTCCTCCGCCCCGGCCTCCCTCAGCATCTTCACATGCTCCGCACTCTCCCCGTCCTGGCTCCAGAGGCAGACGATCAGCCGCTGTTCCGGCAGGCTCTCTCGGATCTTCCGGCACAGATTGCGGGCGTGGATCGGCTTGGATGGCGCCACCACCGTGATGCAGGCCAGATCGGCCATCTTCCTCCCCAGTTCGGACACCAACTCGCTGGTGATGCGGCGGTCGGGGGAATGACCTGCCTCGAATCCGTGCTGGCGTAGCAAGTGCGCCAGCATGGTCCCCGCCAGTTCGTCCCTCTCGGCCCGGGCCGGGAGACACTGGATCCGCAGGGCAGGGAGCAGGACCCCATCCTCGGAGGGAGCTTCCGGAGCGAAACGCTCTCCCAGATCTTCCACCATATCCCGCACGGCCGTGGCGATGCGATCCCGTTGCTCGGTATCGATCAGTCCTTGGCGGTGGTCCTCTTCCGCCGCCATGACCACCGGCACCAGCATTTCATCGTAGAGTTCTCCCAGAGACTTGGACTTCAGGAAGCCGTCTGCCAGTTCGCTCTCGTCGTGTTCCCCGGCGCGGAGCATGCGGTGGTAACAATCCTCCGCCGGTGTAAGCGCCTGCTCTTCTCCGAGCACCACGCTCAGAAAGGAAAGCTGCGGGATATGGCGGCCCATGACCACCAGGCATACGGTAATCGGTGTAGCCAGCACTAGGCCCGGCGTGCCCCACATCCAGGTCCAGAACACGGCCGCCACAATCAGCGCGATGGAAGAAACGCCGGTGCTGGAACCATACAGCCAAGGTTCCATCACATTGTTGCTGAGAAGCTCGATCACCACGAAAAGCCCGATCGTCAGCAAGGGGGGCAGCCAGGTGGGAGAAACCGCGAGCGAGAGAATGATGGGGAAGGCCGCGGCGATCCAAGGCCCGATGTACGGGATGAACCGTAGCACCGCCGCCAGGGCGCCCCAGAGGATGGCATTTGGCACGCCGATGAAGTAGAGCCCCAGGGAAAGCGGAATGCCGTAGGTGACATTCACCACCAACTGCATGAATAGATACTTCCGCACCCGCACGGCGGCATCATCCATCGCTCGCGTTGTCGAGCTGATGCGACCTTGCCCCACCAGCCGGATTAAGCGCGCCTGCAGGTCGTCCCGCTTCAGCAGCATGAAGGTGGCGAGCAATAGGACCAAGGCCGCGGTTCCCAAGGGTCCCAAGACCGGAGTCAAAATCCCGCCAATCTCGCCGAGCACGGAAGAATCCGGCGTCGCCACCACCTCCACCGGCATGGGGTCACCCTTGGCCTCCTGGGTTTTCTGGTCCGCTTCGGCGATGGCACCGGGAAGATCTTTCTTCAGATCTTCCATGGTTTCCGAAACCTTGTCGAAGGTTCCTCCTTTCGGGAGCTGCACCGCTTGTAGTTTGGCCCGGATATTCTCCTTATAGCCCGGAAGCTGGTTAGCCAGGTCCACCGTTTGGGCAGCGAGAATCCATCCCATCCCGATGGTGCCGCCCACGATCATAACCATGGTGAAGATCACCGCCGCCACCTTTCCGATCCATTTCTCCAACTTCGTGACGAAGGGGGAGAGCAGGAAAGTGATCAGGGCCGCCAGACAAAGGGGGATCAGGAAATCCTTGCCGAAGTAGAGGCCCGCGATGAGCGCCGAGCTCAGAGCGATGGCCCGGATCCCGATGAGGGCCTCCGCTGCCGAGCGCCGATGAGTGGAGGGGGGCAGGGAAGGGTGGCGGGAGGTGGAGGGCATTTGGAAAGGGCTTCGCAGAACCGGTGCCGCGCTTCCAAGGCCCATCTAACGTGGATCCGCTACCGCGCAATTTGCAATCTGCATAGCGCCAATCGCCTATGGATTGCATAGTGCAACCACTTTACCAGAGCCCTGCATCTTGCATCGCCCGCTCTAGCAGCACTTTCCCGTTTCGCTCGATCAGTTCCCCGTGGCCCGGGATGATCCGGTCGAAGTCGGAGGCAAACACCTCTTCCAAGGACTTCCGGAACGCCTCACGGTCGCTGATGCACCATTTGAAGATCCGGCTCATCCCCGGGTAGCGGTGGAAGCCCGCGATGTGACGATGGAAAAAGCGATCCCAGCCGCCTTCGCTAGCCGGGAAATTGAAAATCAGATCGGCCAAGATCAGCGTTCGGGAGGGCCGGTGAAGGATCAAATGCTCCTCCAGCTTCGGCGCGCCTGCCAGCCGGATCACCCGGATCTCCTCGTTCCATTCCTGCGGTGCCGGGATCAAGTCCTTCACCGGGAACTCCACCACTTTTCCAAAGCCCGGCGGGCCCAAGAAAGGTATCCCGGGAAATGCCTCTCTCCCCTCCGCGGCATAGGTGTCGTGAAGCAGCATCGATTCGAGCAACCATGCCGGCTCCCCTGCACTCCTGATCGCGGCGATGTCGGCTGAAGTGAAGGGCGCCATCGAGTGCACGATCAGTTTTCCTGAGTTCAAACGGATCACGGTCACGGTTCGACCATGGCCGGTGCCCAGCACCGAAAGCGGATAGCGCAGCGTCCAGAGCCCTGGGGCGATCTCGTTCATGCTCATCCCGCTTCTGAAGGGTGCTGATGATTCTGGCAAGGACCGGCTCAGGCCCCGGCGTTCAAGGGGGAAGGTGCTGCCAGCACCGTCTCGCGATCTTCCTCCACACCCTCGATGTCATACTGCAACGTGAGCGGGGTGTCGCAACCGGTGGAAGCATACTCCCCGTGCCCCCGCAGGCTCGCCAGCTTGCCCGTACCGGAGCTTGGAATCACACTGAAGGTGGACTTCGCGGTTCCGCCTTCGAAGCTACCGGCGTGTTGCAGTATGAAGCTGCCGGTGTAACCGGCCAAGCCTCCTTGCACGCGTTCCATACCGAGAAAAACCGCCGAGCCATTCTCGCGGTAGCTCATCAGATACTCGACCACTCCCTCTCCCTCGATATCGCCGCGGTAGCTCACACGCGCGCTCACACGTGTCATCTTGGGCTGTCCCGTCTTCTCGTGGATGGGTTTCTCGTCCCAAGATTCGACGGTGAAGACGGCGTTCGCGAAGTTGCTCATCCCTTCCTTCCAGCACTGCGGACACCAAGTGCCTGAGGGATTCAGGGAGTGCTTGAAATCAGCTTGATACGAGGAGCCCGGAGGCCTTGAGGGCTGTTCTTCGTCTCGCATTGTGCATCGCCCTCTGCGAAGCGGGTGCAAGCCGCACGGATGCATCAAGCTCCGACCGGTTCCGGTCGGAGCCTTCAACCCCATCTTGGAATAGGCGGGCTTATTTCGAAGCGCGCATCGTCAGAACCTTGTCCCGCGGCACCCAGTTCTCGAAGGAGCCGTCCTTCAGCACGCACCATTCATCGGACATGTAGATCAGTTGCCCGCGCAAGGTGCCATCCGGTTGGAAACCTGCAGGAGCGGCTTGGGTGGCGGAGAGATCCGGCCGCTCCGCCCGCGGGTCCAAGGTGATGATACATTCCGCGTTGTAAGGATACGCGAGGGTGGTTCCGGTTGCGGGCGGCTTGGCATTTTGGGCACCGAGCTGGACATAGGAGATCGTGGCCAAGGTGGCCGCGGTGAGGATCAGGAACGTTTTCATATGGGACTTGAGTCAGGGGTTCGGGGATCTAGCTAACAGAATGCACCCGTGTCGTGCCAAACGCAAGGATCGAGCTGGATGTCTCGCAAGCACTTGAAAGAGCGCCAGTCGGCTCCGCTTCCTTTCGGCACAAGGATTGCACGCGTCCGGTTTCTCCCCGCTCCGTGATGGCACGACCGTTGCGAGATGGGAGCTACCATGAAAAAACCGAACAAACTCAAGCAGGCTCGGGGCGAGAGCGGTAAGATCGGCTGGATCTTGCTCTGGCTTCTGGGCGTGCCGATTCCGGTTCTGCTGATTCTCTTTCTCCTGCGCGGTTGCACCTGAACCAGCCCGGCATTCATCCATCATTGTCCTAACAGCCGAGGCCTGCGGGATAATGATTAATTGCATCTTGCATTTGCTGCCAAGCTTGTCGTAGCGCGGTCGGACCTCTAACTTTCACGCCGATGGCTTTGCCCTTGGAAGACGAAAAACAGGATCTTCCGGCGAACCCCTCAACGGGTCCTCCGGCACGCGACTTGGGAGAGGAGGCGCTTCAGATCCTGGGCAATATAGGACAAGGATTTCTGACCGTCGATCCGGAGTTCCGCATCGCCTACATCAATCCGCGGGCCGAAGAGATCGGCGGCCGCAGCCGTGGGGAACTGGCGGGGCAACCCTTCTGGGACGTATACCCCGGAGTCGCCGGAACCGATGCAGAAGGTCACTTGCGAACGGCGATGGCTCATCGCGTTGTCCGGCGCTTTGAGTTCTTCCACCCTCCTTGGCACGTATGGTTCCGTTCTCACGCGATGCCGGCGATGGATGGCGGCCTGATCCTTTTCTTTGAGGACATCACCGAACAACGTGAGACCGACCTTGCACTGCGGAAGGCGGAAAGATTCTTCACGGCGATTGCCGAACATAGTCCGGACTGCATCAAGATTCTGGATTGCGAAGGCCGCATCATCTGGATGAGCCCCAAGGGTCTGGCTTTGATGGAGATCGGCAGCTTGGCTGAAATCGAAGGCCGCTCTTGGATTGATCTATGGCCCGACGGTCATGGACGGGACTTGGCCCGCGCTGCATTCGACGGTGCCCTGCGCGGGGAATCCGTCGGTTTCGAGGAGTGCTGTCCCACTCTGAAAGGCCATCGTAGGTGGTGGAATGTGGCCTTGGTATCGCTTCCCGAATCACCGGGAGATCCAGCCCGCATGTTATCCATTTCCCGGGATGTCACCGAGCGCCGCCAGATCGAGGCGCGCCTGCGCGAGAGCGAGGAACGCTTCCGCAACATGGCAGATCATGCCCCGGTCATGATCTGGATTGCCGGTGAGGATGGCCTTTGCAGCTATTTGAGCCGCTCGTGGTACGAATTTACCGGCTTGGAACCCACCCGCGACAAGATCGCCGATTGGGCCACCGCCGTGCATCCCGATGATTTGCCCGAAGTGGAGGCTCGCTTGCTGCAAGCCCATCGGCGCCGCTCCGGTGCACCGGTCGAATATCGCGCCCGTCGGCACGACGGGGAATACCGTTGGCTGCTGGATGCTGCGGTCCTTCGTCATGGGAGTAACGGGAAGTTCGCCGGCTATATCGGCTCGATGACCGACATCACGGATGGCAAAACGGCGGAGAGTGCGGTCCGCCAGAGCGAGGAGCTGTTCCGCACCCTTGCGAATTCGATTCCGCAGCTTGCATGGATGGCTCATCCGGACGGCCGTATCTTCTGGTTCAACCAGCGCTGGTACGATTACACCGGCAGCGAGCGCGGTAGCGCGGATGCGGAGAATTGGCGCGGCTTTCATGGTGAATCGGATGGTGCCGCTCCGATGGAAGCATTCGACCGCGCCATCGCTTCCGGTTCCTCTTTTCAGGATGCTTTCACGCTCCGTCGTGCGGATGGCGAGTATCTCTGGCACCTTTGTCAGGTGCTCCCGATCCGGGATGATGAAGGGCAGCTCCGCCTTTGGTTCGGCACCCACACCGATATTACCGAGGAGCGCGATGCCCAGCGCCGGAAGGATCAGTTCCTCGCCACCCTCGCGCATGAACTGCGGAATCCCATCGCGCCCATCCTCACCGGGCTCGAGGTTATCCGCTCCTCGTCTTCGGATGCCTCCACGATCGCCCAAGTGGCCGCGATGATGGAGCGCCAGGCCGGGCAAATGGTCCACCTCATCGATGACCTCCTCGACATGTCCCGCATCAATACCGGGAAGATCGTGCTCAAGAGGGAGAGCGTCGAACTCGGACAGGTGATCCGCAGCGCGGTCGAGGCTTCGCAACCGGTCATCCAACAATACAATCACGAGTTCGTGGTGCGGGAGGATGGAGCCCGGATCGCGGTTGACGTGGATCCCCATCGCCTGTCTCAAGTCGTATCCAATCTTCTCTCGAACGCCGCCAAATACACTCCGCCACGTGGCCGCATCGAGCTGGCCTACGGCCTTGATGCTGCCTCGCGTCCCTATGTCACGGTGAGCGACAATGGCAAGGGCATCGACCCTTCCCGCCGCGAAGTGATTTTCAAACTCTTCGAGCAGGAAGACTCCGCCCGCCAAGACGGGCTCGGCATCGGTCTCACCTTGGTTCAATCGCTCGTGGACCTTCACGGCGGGACCATCGAGGTGGAAAGCGACGGGGTGGGGAAGGGCAGCCGCTTCACCGTTCGGCTCCCGGTAATTTCGCTTGAAGCCCCGCCTCCGGATGCGCTCCTGCCCCCGGCCCCTCAGGAGACCACCGGCCTGAAGCACGTTCTCGTGGTGGACGACGGCAAGAGCACCGCGGATATCCTCGCGATGTTCTTCGAACTGGAAGGCCGTGAAGTCACCGTCGCCTACGATGGCGTGGAAGCGCTTGAAGCCGCCACCGCCCGCATGCCGGAACTCATCCTCATGGATCTGGGCATGCCGCGCATGGATGGCTTCGAGGCGGCCCGCCGCATCCGTCTCCTCCCTGGCGGAGACCGCGTGACCATGATCGCGCTCAGCGGCTGGGGCCAGGAGAAGGACAAGCTGCGTTCCCACGGAGCAGGCTTCGACGATCATCTCATCAAGCCCGTGAGCCCCGCCGACCTCCGCGCCCTCATGGAGCGCCTGCATCCCCGCCCCTGAGACATGGCATGCCCTTTGCAAACAGGGCGGTCCCATGAAAATCGGCGAAGACACTCTGGCAGGAAAGACCGCACTGGTAACGGGTGCGGGTTCAGGAATCGGCCTCGCTTCCGCGAAACTCCTGGCTCAAGCCGGAGCCCGTGTCGCCTTGCTCGGCCGGACCGCGGATGAACTCTCGGACGCCCTCGCGGAGATCGGCGGCAAGCAAGCTGGCCACTTCATCGTGAAAGCCGATGTCGGCGACGAACAAGAGATGGCTGAAGCTTTCAAGACTGTCTCCTCGCAGTGGAACCACCTCGACATCCTCCTGGTAAACGCCGGCATCAACGGCGTCTGGGCTCCCCTCGACCGCATGGAAGTCGCCGAGTGGGACGAAACCATCCGCGTGAATCTCCGTGGCACCTACCTCACCACCCGCAATGCGCTCCCACTCCTGAAAGCCCGGGGTGCCGCCGTCACCATCGTTTCCTCCGTCAATGGCACCCGCATGTTCAGCAATACCGGCGCCACCGCCTACGCCTGCACCAAGGCCGCTCAAGTCGCCTTCGCTAAAATGATCGCGCTCGAACTCGCCAAAGACCGCGTCCGCGTGAATGTGATCTGCCCCGGCGCCATCGATACCAAGATCGACGATTCCACCGAGAAACGCGGCTTGGAAGACGTCCGCCTCCCGGTCGAATTTCCCGAAGGAGAAATCCCTCTCACCGACGGCGAACCCGGCACCGCCGAACAAGTCGCCTGCCTCGTATGGTTCCTCTCCTCCGATGCTGCCTCCCACATCACCGGCACGGAGATCTTCATCGAGGGCGCTCAATCCCTCCTCCAAGGCTGAGCCCTCAGCGCGCCCGCAATTTGCGCAGGGAACTCAGGTGAGCCTCCAGCCGCGGCATCAGCACCTCGCGGATCTCATCCTTGATCTCATCCATCACCTCCGGGTCGTCCAACGACACGAGATAGTCGTCGATTCCCGACAGCTCTCCCGCCTCCAGCGCCATCAACGCGGTGGTTTCTCCGAAAACCTTGGCGAATCCCTCCACCGCCTTCGCGAACTGTCCCCACACCCCGGAGTTCTCGTCCGGCTGCACGCCCATGTCATCGATGTGCGCCCTCAAGCGACCGACGCTATCCATGTGATCCTGGCGGATGGACTCGAGAATCGACCGCTCCGGCTCGCGGTGAAATTTTCCCAATGCTTGGGTGTAGGTCTCCACGGCTGAAAGCTCCCCCCTCAGGAGGCTATTCGAAATGTCGATGCATTGGTCGAAGGTGGCGGTCATGGATTCTAAACATCAGTTTATGGGCCGCCCCCTGTGAAGAAGTCTGTCTTCACTAAGAACCAATAACTTGGGCTCCGAAGCAAAAAAGCCCGCCGTCCGTACAGCATTGCGGGATGTCACTCTCGCGACATCCCGCTGTGAAAAATGCACGGTCACCATTTACTCCTGATCGGGCTCCAGCACCATGTTGATCGCGTGGATGCTGCCTCCATCGCCTAGCTCCGCACCCTGCTTCACAATCTCCCCCCGCCCCACCCACACCGTCTTTCCCTCCCGGTGCAGCACCACCCGGCTGCCTTGGAGGGTAGTGCGGTCTTCGGTCGAAACGTTCTTCAGATCGATCGTGCCGGGAATGATGTGATAGCTCAGCCTCTGGGCCAGCAAATCGCGATTCTCCGGTTCGAGCAGCAGATCCATGTCTGCCCCCGGCATGGTGCGGAATGCCGCGTCATTGGGTGCAATAATCGTATACGGTCCGCCTGTTCGCAGGGTCTCGGCCATCCCGGACAGATGGATGAGGCGCGTGAATGTTGTCAGCTCGGGCTCGCCCTCCAAAGTCGCCATGACTCCCTTGGCTTGTTGCTGGCGAGTGAGTTCCGGGGCACCGCCGGTGCTCGGAGCAAGAATGGCTCCGCCGGCAAGGATCGCGGCGAGCGCGAGAATGGATGTTGTTTTCATATGATCTCCTTGTGTTGACGGTCATGGAAGCAATTGCTTCCACTCCTTCTCCCAGCAGTCCCCGTGCGGATCGGTGCCGCTTACCGAGTTTTGCGAGGTCCCCCTTGAAGATGCATCAAAGCCGGTCGATCTTTTGAATCCATCTTGCGGAGGGATCCTCCGGAACTGTTAGTTCGGGAACCCTTGACCGCCTGAGGCTTGGCTCTACGGTCCGCCATGGGATTTCGCGCGGCGGAAGGATACGCTACCTTGGAATTGTGGCAGGAAGTCTTGGAGGAGCTCGCGGATCTTCCCCGGGCTTTTCACATCTCCCCCGCCGTTCTGCGCTTGGAATTGAGGGCCTGCGTTGCCACCCGCTCTTGGCATCGCGGCCAATCAGCCGCGCATAGCCTCGGACAGTTGGGAGCGCTGGATCGCATGATGGTCGCTGGTTTTCACGCCGCCCACGGTCGCGATCTATTGCTACAAGGACTCAGGGATGAGGCACAACTGGTACTCAAGCGGGCAGTGGATACGTGGCCATCGTGCAAGGATGTTGTGTTAAAAGATCCAAGTCTGGTTGCGGCCATGCTATAAACATGCGTAAATACGCGGATCTTGTTTTTCATATTATCAGTTGCGGAATTTGAAAAAGGGATGATTTTCAGTTCAGGAAAAGTGGCGACTGAGTCTGGGGGGAGTTGGTCGCCTGCTATCCGGAATAACACACCGGCTGGTGTGGGCCCTCGGGGTTAAACCCCGGGGGTCTTCCATTTTAGGGGCTCAGGGGAAGATTGCAGCCTGCCGTGGCGGCTTGTGCATCCTGCATCGCCCGGGAGATCGCCTTGATCCTGTGGTGCCTCAGCTCCCGCGTCTTAGCGCGGCGGCACATCATCTGCGAGAGAGTGGCTCGCCATGATCAACAACCTGGAACAACTGTATATCGATCAACTCCGCGACCTATTTAGCGCGGAAACCCAACTCGTCGCCGCCATCCCTGACATGGCCGCGAACGCCACCGACGAAGCCCTGCGGGATGCTTTCAACCATCATCTCGATGAAACCCGCACCCAGCGGGCCCGCCTACAGGAGATCTTCGGATTCCACGGGATCGCTCCGGAAGGCGAGGACTGCGATGCCATGCGCGGTCTCATCAAGGAAGCCACCAAGCACATCGCCAACACCCAAAAGGGCAGCGTTCGCGATGCCGTCCTGATCGCCTCGGGTAACCGCGTCGAGCACTACGAGATCGCCGCGTACGGGCTCGCCCGCGCCTTCGCCGAGTGCCTCGGCTACGATGAGGACGTGAAGCTGCTCACCAAATCCATCGAGGAAGAGGGCGCCGCCGACCAAACCCTCACCAAGATCGCCTCCGGAGGTCTCTTCCGCGATGGTGTGAACGAAGAAGCCGCTCACTGACCCATCCTCCTTCCTCCTGTAGAAGCCGGATCCGCATTTGCCGGGTTCGGCTTCTACTGCATCTTCCGGGTGACTCTCATCGCTTGAACTTCAGCCACCAGCGCAGCATCCCGCAGTCCCTGCAGGAGTATGGCCGCGGCATCGCCGGCGGCCTCATGTTCTCGCTGCCGCTCCTCTACACCATGGAGGTTTGGTGGGCCGGCTTCACCCTTCATCCCGGCCGCATCCTCCTCTATCTCGCCTGCACCTTCGTCGTGCTCATGCTCTACAATCGCTTCGCCGGCCTGCGCCGGGATGCCGCATTGCGCGAGGTGGCGATCGACTCCGTCGAGGAAATGGGTCTCGGTCTCGTGCTTGCCTCCCTCGTGCTCTGGCTCACCGGGCGCATCGACCATGACATGTCCTTGGCCGAGCTCGCCGGGAAGATTGTCATGGAAGGCATGACCGTAGCCATCGGCATCTCCGTCGGCACCGCGCAGCTCGGCGGAGAGGGGACCGAGGACGAAGGCGTGGCGGGCGATGAGCGCTGGTCCGGCGGCTATTTGCCCCAGGCCGCCATCGGTCTCTGCGGTGCCGTGTTGTTCGTGGCGAATGTCGCCCCCACGGAGGAGATTGGTGTGATCGCCATGGAGAGCTCTCCGCGCATGCTTCTGCTCTTGGCGGCACTATCGATCCTGCTTGGCGCCCTCGTGCTCCACTTCGCCGGGGTCCATGGCGCGGATCGGCATGTCGCGCGGGATACTTGGCTGCTTTCCCTCCGTGGTATCGTCACCACCTATGCGGTCGCCTTGGTCGCGGCCGGCGCTTGCTTGTACTTCTTCGGCCGCTTGGATGGCCTCCCTTGGCAGCTCGCATTCGCCTACTGCGTGGTCGCCGCTGTCCCTGCCGTGCTCGGTGCTTCCGCCGGGCGTCTCCTCCTCCAGATCCGTCCCCCGGGACATTGACTCGAACATGACCGCGAAATCGATCAACCGTCCTCCCGCTGGCAAGAATCCACTCGAATGGGCGGTTTTCGCTCTCAGCTTTCTGCTGGTCCTCGGCGTGGTGGGCATCCTCGCGGAGGAGGTTCTCCGCTGGCAGGACTCACCGGCTCGCTTGACCGCGCAGATCGGCGGCACCGCTCTCCAGGATGGTGCCCGCTGGATCGTGGTCGAAGTGCGAAACGATGGCGAAGGCCTGGCCGCGGATGTGGAGATCGAGGTGCAGGCGGGCGATGAATCCGCGGACTTCACCCTCGATTTCGTTCCCCGCGGCACCGTGCGCTCCGGCCGCGTGAGCTTCCCGCAGACCATCGATCCAGCCGCCGCCAAGGTATCGATCCGGGGCTACCGGGAACCCTGAGAATTACCGGTCGAAGCGGAACGCCGCCGCATACGGGTGCGTCCTGCCCTCCAACTCCGCCCGGATGATCTCCGCGGCGATCACGCTGTAGGTGATCCCGTTGCCGCCGAAGCCGAGCGCGAAGTAGCACAGCGGATGCGGCCGGTAGGTGCCGATGTAAGCAAGACCGTCCTTCGTCTCGCCGAAGGTCCCGGCCCATGCATAGGCAGGCTCCATCTTCGTCGCCGGGAACATCTCTTTGAACCGCTTCTCCAGCAGCCGGCATTTCCGCGGCACCAGCCGGTCCCTCGCCGCGGGACTGCGGAAGGGAATGTCTTCACCTCCGATGATCGCGCGCCCGTCGTTGTCGCCTCGCAGGTAGAAGTAGGGGCGCGCCGTCTCCCACAGCAGGCAGCGTCGCCACCAGTCCGGCGCCTCATCCATCGGCTCGGAGGCGATCGCGAAGGAGCTCCTTAGATCCACGAAACGCGCTGTGTCGAAGAGGGACTGTGTCTCATACCCCGTCGCCACTACCACCCGCTTCGCGCGGACGGTCCAGCCGCGCGCTGTCTTCAGCACCACTCCGGCTTGGTCGAAGTCCACCGCCTCCACCTTCGTGCGATCGTAGACCCCGCATCCGTGCCTGCGGATCTCCGCCAGCATTCCGTGGGCGAGCCGGTAGGCATCCACCTCGGCCGCTTGGGGCGAATGCAAGGCATAGGGCTTCACGAATCCGAAATGCTCGTGCACGTCCGCGGGCATCCACTCGTTCACCTCGATACCCGCTTGGCGACGCGCTGCCGCTTCGGCCTTCAGCGCGGGAACATCCCGCTCCCGCGATGCGAGGTACACGCTGTCCTTCCGCATGAAGGCGCTGTCTTCTAAGCCAAGCCGCGCAATGCGTTCTTCCAGCAGGTCGATGCTATCGTAGCACGCCCGGTAGGCCAGCCGCGCATGCTCCTCGCCATGCTGGCCGATTAGATCGATCAGGTGGGTATCGATCTCGTATTGCAGCAGCGCGGTGCTAGCGCTCGTGCTTCCGGTCGCGACATCGCGTTCGTCCAGCACGATGACCTCATGCCCGGCAGAGCAGAGCGTCTCGCCGATCAAAGCGCCGGTAATGCCCGCACCCAGGATGGCGACATCGCATCTCCGGTCGGAATCAAGCGGTGGGTAGTTGGCGATGATCCCGCTTTTTACGCGCCAGTAGGGATGCTCCGATGTGAGATCCATGCAGGGGGAGACTCGGTTCGGTTTGGATCAGGAGTTTCTCCCAATGAGCCGGAGCTTGGGTCGCATCGGGTCTTCCGGCTCCACCGGGCCTTCCGGATCCAGCACCACATCACAGGTGCCTCCGGTTGAGGCATGATCCTCGATGTGGCAATGAATGCCTCTTCGTCTTAGTTCGGTGATCTCCGCGGCAGCTTGCTCGTGCGCGGCAAGCGTCTCGGGGGCTGGAAAAATTTTGTCCTTCATGTTCGGTTACAACAGCAAGCCTCGTTCCATGCGCTGCCTCGCGCAAACTGAATGACTCCGCATCGGCGCTCATGCAGAACGCAGCCGCTTCCATTTTTCATTCCGTGCGTATTGCATGGATTCGGTCTCCGAATCTCTTGATCTGGCTGCATTCGTGAGGGGGCACGTCGCTTGCTCTTGGGAGACTTCGATGAAGATCTCCACGCCCAAGGCCCCCCGCAACTCCTCCAAACCTCAGCCTTCGAAACTTCCCGGCATGGGCGCCATTCCCCATGATCGCGGCACCGACTTCCGCGTCTGGGCACCAAATGCCGCTGCGGTTCATGTGACCGGCAGCTTCAATGATTGGGCCGATCCGGGACTGCCCCTCGCTGCGGAGGGGGAGGGGATCTGGAGCGCCAGCGCCCTTGGCGTGGAAGAAGGCGAGGAATACAAGTTCCGCATCACTCATGGTGACCAAGTCTTGGTGAAGATCGATCCCCGGGCCCGCGTCATCGACCCGGATAGCCACAATGGGGTGATCTATCGCGATACCTTCGATTGGGAGGGCGTCGAGTGGGAGACTCCGCCGCTGAACGAGATGGTCGTCTACGAACTCCATGTCGGCACCTTCGGCTGCGGTAAAAAGGGCGGGCCCGGCACTTTTGGTGAGGTGATACGGCGCTTGCCCTATCTCAAGGATCTCGGCGTGAATGTGATCGAGCTCATGCCTCCGACCGAGTTTCCCGGTTCGACCTCATGGGGCTACAACCCCAGCCATCCCTTCGCCGTGGAATCAGGATATGGCGGTCCGGACGGTCTCAAAACCCTCATCCGCGAGGCTCATCGTCAGGGCATCGCCGTCTTCCTCGATGTGGTCTACAACCACTTCGGCCCCGGCGATCTGGACCTTTGGCAGTTCGATGGCTGGTCCGAGAACGGGATGGGCGGCATCTTCTTCTACAACGACTGGAAGGCGGAAACTCCTTGGGGCCATACCCGGCCCGACTATGGCCGACATGAGGTGCGGCAGTACCTCCGCGACAACGCTCTGATGTGGATCGAGGAGTTCCGTGCCGATGGCCTTCGCCTTGATGCCGTGAGCTACATCCGCCGTACGAGGGGCAACGAACATCACGAGTCCGTCGATCTTCCCGAGGGCTGGCAGGTCTTGCAGTGGATCAACAAGGACCTGAAGCAACACTCTCCCCGGATCATTTCAGTGGCCGAAGACCTCGGTAATAATACCGCGCTCACCGCATGGGTAGAGGAGGGAGGTGCCGGTTTCGACACGCAGTGGGACTCTTCTTTCGTTCACCCCGTCAGGGCGGTGCTTGAAGCACCGGAGGATGATGATCGCGACATCGGGGCCTTGGTCTCCGCCATCATACCTTCATGCGAAGGGGACTCGTTCCGCCGCGTAATTTACTCCGAGTCTCATGACGAGGTGGCGAACGGTCACCAGCGTTTGGTTTCTGAGATCGATCCCGGTAATCCCGCCAGCGTGTGGGCCCGCCGCCGGACTCTTCAAGCGGCCGGTCTGGTACTCACCTCTCCCGGTGTGCCGATGCTTTTCCAAGGTCAGGAATTCCTTGAAGATGGCTGGTTCGACGACCGCGAGGCCTTGGACTGGGAGAAGGCCCGCCGCTTCCGTGGCATTCGCTTGGCCTTCCGTGATCTTATCCGCATGCGGCGGAATTTGGGTGGCATTACCCGGGGACTCACCGGCCAGCATGTTGATGTCTTCCACCGCGATGCGGAGAACAAGGTCGTCGCTTGGCATCGCTGGCACGAGGGTGGTCCGCGCGATAGCACCGTGGTCATTCTGAATCTCAGCCATCGCGAGCATGAGTTTTACGAACTCACCCTGCCGGCGGCGGGCGAGTGGGTCGTGCGTTTCAATGCGGATTGGACCGGCTACAGCTCCGACTTCGGCGATACGGATCTGATCTGTGTCGAGGGCCGCGAGGATGAGGTGGGGCACCCCGCCGTCATCGGCGGCCTCAAGCTGCCGCCTTACGCCCTCGTGGTGCTCAGCCAAGACTGAGATTTTCGTGCGATGCCTTTGCAAGCTGCACTTCCATGCACGGCAATGCACTGCCGATGCCTACTCGTCTTGCATACACGCCTCGCGGCCTTCTGCGAGAAAGCACGTAGTAGCAAAGGCTAGTCGATAAAATCTTAGTTAGGCCGGACCACCGGCTTAACTGGCACGCCGGAAGCTAGGTTACGGGCGCACGTCTCCGGGGGAACTCTGTGCAAGCTGGCTCCTTTTGGAGCTGGAGCGCAGCCGGACATTCGGGCGCCTCATACTACCCCTTCATCATCACAAGTCATGGTCACCAATATCGCGCCGCTCTCCTCCACCGGAACTTCCGAAAAGGCGGCGCGCACTGCTCTTCGCAAACTCCGTCGCCCCCGGATCCTGATCGTGACTCCGGAGTTGAACGGTAGCACCTATTTGGGTCGGAACGGACAGCCGGTTCCTTGCGCAAAGGCGGGCGGCTTGGCCGATATCAGCACCCTGCTTGTGGACGAATTGGCAGACCGCGGCATTGATGTCCGCGTGGCCATGCCGCACTTCCGCAGTCTCTTCCCGGACGCTAAGCTTTCCCGTCGCCTCCACCTCTGCCACGACCGCGAGTTTTTCTATCGTCGCTCCGTCTATGATGGCTCGCCCGAGGCGAACCGGCGTGCGGCCCTCGCCTTCCAGCGGGAGGTGATTCACAACATCATTCCGGCCGTGAAGCCGGATATCGTGCATTGCCACGATTGGATGACCGGCCTCGTTCCAGCCGCTGCCAAAGCCATGGGCATCCGCAGCTTGTTCACCATCCACAATGTCCATGATGAGCTGACCACGATGGCGGAAGCCGAGGATCGCGGGATCGATGCTGCTCGTTTCTGGCAGAATCTTCACTTCAAGAACTACCCCTCCTCCTACGAGGAGAGCCGCTCGTGGAACCAAGTGAGCATGATGGCCTCCGCTATCCATGCCTCGGATCACGTAAACACGGTCAGCCCCAGTTTCCTTCGGGAGATGATGGACGGCCGCCACCCGGCAGGTTGGGGGCTCTGCGATGTGCTTCGCGGCAAGGACCACTTCGGTGCCGCCTCGGGCATCTTGAATGCGCCCGATCCATCCTGCTCGCCGGATCGCGACCTTCGCATCGCGCAGCGCTACGGCGCGGTCGATCACCGCGTGGGCAAGCGCGCCAACAAGGCCGAGCTTCAGAAGCGCCTTGGCCTCGAACTGGACCCCGATGCTCCGGTGCTCTTCTGGCCTTCCCGCCTCGATCCCACGCAAAAGGGCTGCGGCCTGCTTGCGCATATTCTCTACCGCTTGGTGAGTGACTATTGGGGCATTGGCCTGCAGGTCGTCTTCGTCGCGGATGGTCCCTTCCGCCCGCACTTCGAGCACATTGTGAATCACCACGGCCTGCACAAGCGCGTCGCCATCTGCGGTTTCGACGAAAGTCTGTCCCGGCAGGCTTACGCCGGCTCCGACTTCGTCATGGTGCCTTCCGCCTACGAACCCTGCGGCCTCGCACAGATGGTTGCCCTCAAATACGGCAGCCTGCCCATCGTGCATCGCACTGGCGGCCTGCAGGACACGGTCCAGCTCCTCGATGCGGAGCATCGCACGGGCAACGGCTTCGTCTTCGAGACTCACGATTGCAATGGCCTCCGCTGGGCGATCGACGAAGCCGTCCGCTTCCACATCCGTCCCGCTGCCGAAAAGGAGCGCGAGATCGCCCGCATCATGCAGGACAGCGCCGAGCGCTTCTCGCCCCGCGCCACCGCCGAGGAATACATCCGCATCTACGAAAACCTCTCCGGCCGCACCATCGGCGAACCCCGCGAGCAGACGACCGCTTCTCCCAAGGTCTCGGCCCCGCGTAGAACTACCTGCCGCATCGAGGCCGCCTGATCAATCGGCCCGCGTTCAAGGGCACGTAGTCCCGCCTTCAGGCGGACGAAGCCACCCTCCCGTGCTACGACACTCATCGTAGCAAAATGACTTCGTCATTCCGGCTGGGCGCGTCCTCCCGGAAGGCGCCATGCCCAATTGCGCATTCCTTCAAAAGCTCCAAAGGAGCGACAAGGAGAAAGCCCAGGGTAAGGAGCAGGGCGACGCAACTCTGGGTGTCCCCATCACAAAAGTCGGCGCCCTGAAGGGGCGCGAGGAGGTCGCGATCCACCAAAGGACCGCCACCCCGCCTCACTCCCCCAAGGCCTGCTCCGCCTCCACCAACCTCTTCCTCAGGTCCGCATACACCACCTCCTGCACCGCGATCTCCTTGTCCAAAGCCAGATCCGCCGCGATTGCCGCCGATTGCCCCAGCCCCATGAACACCGGCTCCATGCGGATCGACCCGAAGGCCATGTGGGTGGCCGACAGGCTCCACGGCACCAGCAGGTTCTCGCACTCCCCGCGCTTCGGCACCAGCGAGCGGTAGGAAACCGGATACGGCTTCTTCACGTGCAACTGCACGTCGCCTTCATTCTTCAGCATCCCCTTGAGCACGGTGCGCTGCACGTGATGGGAATCCATCGCATAAGCCGCCAGCCCCACCGGATCGTTGACCTTCTCCTGTCCGGTGCAGTGCTTCTGGTTCATCACCACCTCGCCGACCATCCGTCGCGCCTCCCGCACATAGAGCTGCCAAGGCCAGTGCCCGTTGTCCGTGAACTCGTCCTTCGGCAAACCCCACGTCGCCAGCTTCTTCCGCATCTCCTCCGGCACCCGCGGATGATTCTGCAGCGTCCACACTAATCCGCGCTGCCAGAGCTCATGCTGCTTCGCCAGCGCATCCCGCTCAGCATGTCCCAGCGTGGTCCAGTCCCAGCCTTTGCCGTAGTTCATCCCGATGTAATCCGTCGAGATCCCGCCCGTATTGTTAGAGTCCGTCTTCCGGTTCGGCATCAGGTCGAGCTTGAAGAACTTCTCCTGCTGCCCCGCCTCGATCGCGCGGAAGAGAATCTCGTAGTCCTCTTCCCGGTATCCTTCCGGCTTCCCGATCATCACCCGGTTCTCCGCCACGTCGGTCAGCACCATCCGGTAGCAGTAGGCCTGTAGCGTCTTGTCGCCCTCGCCATCCTCGCCGCCCGGCCCGGGATTCACTCCGGGGAGCAGTCCGCTCTTCGGATCGCCCTTCACCCGGTGCGGATCGATTCCATCGGGAAGCTGGTTCTTCGTCGCCTGCTTCGCTTGAATGCCGCTCGCGCTCTCACCTTGCGCGGCATTTGCTTCCCGACCCACGTTGAAGCTCACCTCCGCCCCCGGCAGCAGGTCGCCTTCATAGCTGGCATCGATGAACATGCCCCCGACAAACTCGCTGCCATCTTCCATCCGTAGACTGCGGATCCGCTTCCCCTCCATGCTCACACCCTTCTTCAGGTCGAGCTTCGCGTGGACGACCTCCACCTTCGCCTCTCCGAGCATCTGCGTGAAGATCTGCTCCGCCACCTTCGGTTCGAATACCGAGCCAATCTGCTTCTCCGCGTTGAATGCCGGCCCGCCTTGACCCCGGTTTCCGAATTTCTCGCGCGTCTCCTGCGTCCATGCCGAGTCGCTCTGATAGTGACGATAAACCCGCTTGTAGAAGTCGAGGCCCAGCCCGCCGAGAATCCGGCTATCACCCAGATCCGTCCATCCCAGCCCGCTTGTGGTGAGCCCGCCTAGATGCTTAGTGGGGGAGACCAGCACCACGCTCCTCCCGTCCCGCGCTGCCTGCACCGCAGCGGTGATCCCACCCGGCGTTCCACCATAGATCACGATGTCTTTGGAAATCGGGGCCGCGATCGCGGAGCCGCAGAAGGCAAGGAAAAGAGCGGAACGCAGAGGAGATAGCATCGCGCTTAGTAAGGCCTCGAAGCCGCCGATCTTTCCAATCGAAAACCGCACTCACTCTTTCGAGTGAGTCCAAAAAGGAGATGGTAACGGTTCTTGCCGCGCGGCAAGCTGACGGGCACGTGAACCCAGCCCGCCGCCTCGTCCTGCTTTGCTGTGCCCTCTGGGCAGGCCGCGGTATGGCCGGGGAGATCCCAACGATCCGCGAGCTCCAGGTTCAGGCCACTGCGGAGCCCTTCAAGCCGGTGGAAGTTCGTGCCCGCGGCATCGTCACTTGGATCGATCCCACCGAAGGCAAGTTCTTCCAGATGCAGGACGACAGCGGTGGGGGCGTGCAGGTCAGCTTCACCAATATCGACTGGCCGCTCGTGGGGGATACCATTGAAGTCAGCGGCATCCTCGAGCGCGGCCCCTATGCCCCGGTGATCTCCCAAGCGAGCTTCGTCCACAAAGGGAAGGGGACCCTCCCGAAGCCCGCGAATTCCTCCGGCGGCGGCCTCGTCAATGGCGAGTACAACGGCGAACTCGTCGACGTTCACGGCTTCGTCCGTAGTGCGGAGATGGTCTCGCCCACCACTTTCTCCGCCGTCCTCAGCTCAGGCTCCGCCCGCGTGACCGTCCGCGTCAGCAATGCTCCCGACCTCAAGCCCGAGGAACTCATAGCCGCCCAAGTGTATGTCACCGGCGTCCCCGTCCCGGTCCGAGCCCGCGGCGGCCTCCGCCAGCTCGTCGATATCCACGTGCTCGCCCCCCGTAGGTCCTTCTTCAATGTCTTGAAGCACGAGGAGAGCGATCCCTGGCTCGGCCCGGTGCTCCCTCTTCGCGATGCCTTCCAGTACCGCCCCGGCTTCCGCCGCGGCGACCGCATCCGCGTCCGCGGCGAGGTGATCGATCAGCGCGAAGACATCGCCTACATCAACGACGGCCGCAACGGGATCGCCGTGCGCGGTATCGAAGCCGCCAAACTCAAGCGCGGCGAGGAAGTCGAAGCCGTTGGCTTTCCCGATATCGAGAACTTCCTCCCCATCCTCTCCGATGCCGTCTTCGTCTCCTACCCCCCAGAAGGCAACACCGTCTCGCCCCGTCCCATGTCGGCCGACGCCCTCATGGACGGCCTCCAGCACGCCGCCTACGTCACCGTCCAGGGTCGGCTGTTAGACCGCATGCAGACCGGCGGCATCGTCACGCTCGCCCTGAATACCCCCGACGGCGTCTTCACCGCCGAGATGGATAGCCCCGCCCGCACCATCCCCGACCTCGAGGAGGGCTGCACTGCGGAGCTCAATGGCATCTGCCTCGTCAGCACCGATGGCAGCGGCAGCCCCGCCTCCTTCAAGATTCTCCTCCGCGGCCCGGAGTCTGTTAGAATCGTCGAGCGCGCCAGCTTCTTCACCGTCAAGCGCCTCCTCGTCATGCTCAGCATCGCCCTCGGCAGCCTCGCCGCCGTCGCGATCTTCGCTTGGTTCAGCACCCGCAGGAATCTCCGTCTCGCCGCCGAAATGCGCGAACGCGCCGCTGTCACCGCCGAACGCAACCGCCTTGCCCGCGATCTCCACGATACCCTCGAACAAGGCCTCACCGGCATCCACCTCCAGCTCCACAGCATCGGCAAGGACGACTCCGACGCCTCCCCCGAAACCCGCAACCACCTCGACGCCGCAAACTCCCTCGTCCGCCAGTGCCACGCCGAGATGCGCAGCTCCATCTGGAACCTCCGCTCCGTCGCCCTCGAGGAGTTCGACCTCGCCGGCGCCCTCGAACGCTCCGCCCGCTCCCTCGTCCTCGGCTCAGGCATCCGCGTCGATCTGAAACGCGGCGCCGGCGCGAAGCTCCCCCCGCTCATCGAGGACAACCTCCTCCGCATCGGCCAGGAAGCCATCACCAACGCCGTCAAGCACGCCAGCCCCTCGCACCTCGTCATCGATCTCTCCATCAACGAAAGCCGCGCCATCCTCGCCGTCGCCGATGACGGCAGCGGCATCAAGGAACCCGCCGCCCGCGGGCACTTCGGCCTCACCGGCATGCACGAGCGCGCCGCCCGCATCGGCGGCACCCTCCGCATTCTCCCGAATCCGGCCGGCGGCACCATCGTCACCGTCGAAGTCCCGCTTCCATCGCGAACCCGAGAAACCCGAGATGAGCCTGAACGCTCCCCAACCGATCAAGATCCTCGTCGTCGACGACCACTACGTCGTCCGTGAAGGCCTCCGCAGCCTGATCCGCCGCGAGCCCGGCATGATCGTCATCGCAGAGGCCGTCAACGGCGAGGAAGGCGTCGCCATGTACGAGCGCCTCCAGCCCCATGTCGTCATCATCGATCTCCGCATGCCCGTCATGGGTGGCGTCGAGGCCACCCGCGCCATCCGCTCCATCTCCCCCGATGCCCGCATCCTCGTCCTCACCGGCTTCGAGGGCGATGAAGACATCCACGCTGCCTTCGATGCCGGCGCCTCCGGCTATCTCCTCAAGCACAGCTCCGGCGATCAGGTCGTCCCCGCCATCCACGCCCTCATGAAGGGCCGCACCTGGGTCCCGCCCGAAGTCGAGAGCCGCCTCGCCGCCCGCCAGCGCGGCGAAATCCTCTCACCCCGCGAACGCGAGATCGTTCGCCACCTCGCTCTCGGCGAAGCGAACAAGGAGATCGGCGCCTCCATCGGCATCTCCGAGCAGACCGTGAAATCCCACGTCAAAAACATCCTCGGCAAGCTCCACGTCCGCGACCGCACCGAGGCCGTGACCGTCGCCCTCCGCCGTGGCATCATCCACCTCCCGGAGCTCTGATGCAGCCTTGCCTCCGCCCGCGCCCCGGCTCTAACTGCTATAGTGATCCCCAAGCTCAACCTGGTCTCCGCGCTCGCGGCCCTCGTCTTCTTCTTCCTCCCGTGGACCAGCATCGAGTGCCGCGGTGAACGCATGGTCACCCAGACCGGCCTGCAAGTCATCACCGGCTCCGGCAAGATCGAGCAACGCGCCCAGCAAGGCAGCCTGCGCCTCAATGCCCGCAGCGATCAATCCCTCGGCCACTCCTATCTCGCCGCCGCTGCCCTCATCGCCATCCTCGGCACCCTCCTCATGTCCTTCGCCTCGCTCATCGCCGGGCGCAAGGATCTCGACCACGGCTGCGGCATCCTCTCCGCTCTCGCCCTCGTCTGCCTCCTCCTCCAGATCGCCATCGGCTTTCCCGCGGACAAGGCCATACGCGATGATATCCTCAAGCCTCCCGCACCCCAAGGTGCCGCCATCCAGATCGATCTCGGCGAGTTCGGCCAAGCCCTCGGCCAGGAAGTCCTGGCAAATATCCGCGTCCGCCCCATGCCCGGCTTCTACGCCACGCTCGCCGCCCTAGCCCTGCCCACCCTCATCCTCGGCAACGCCTTCCTCGACCGCATCAAGGCGAAGGAATCCTGAGCACCCCGGCCTTGCCCCCCGCCGCGAACTGCCTGAGATTCACCTCGATGAGCCGGAAGCCCGCATCCCAATGGTCCGCCAATAAGGCCGTCGCCCGTGGCATTCTGCAGGATCGCACCCTCCGCCGCCGCTTCATCGCCCGCCTCCTTTTTCTCCTCCTCGCCGTCTTCGCCATCGGCCTTTGGGTCATCCCCGGCTGGCTCCGCGGGGATATCTGGCGCTTCTTCCTTTGGTGGGGCGGCTGTGGCCTGCTGGCCACTTTCATGGTCATCATGGCCTTTTACGATGCCCTCGCCGTCATCCGGGAAGAGCGGGAGAAGATCGGGCGCTAGCCGCATTTGCCACAGCTTCCGCTTCCCCTCCGCCCCGCTTCCTGCCACACCCGCCACGTGAACGAAGAACGCGAGCACGGCACGCAACCGCTTGACGCCCTGATGACAGCATGGGGCCTCGGCAATCATGACCTCGTGGATGTCTCCACCGAGCAGCTCACCCACAAGCAGGTCCAGCGCGCCCGCACCGGCCGCACCCTGACCTTGAAGATGATGCAGAAGACTACCCGCGCCCTGAATATCGCGGTCTGGTACCGGCTCAAGAAGGACGAGCGCGAGACCTACTTCGAGTACTTCCACAAGCACGTCTTCAACTACGCCAAGAACCACGACCCCGAATTCGCGGACCCGAACGGCGCCCTCATGGAAGCCGTCCAGAAACGCGGCGGCAAGATCCTCGATCGCGGCGAACCCTCCGCTTGAGCGGTCTCCCCCCGGCTCCGCCGCCTCTCAAATGTCCCGAAGGGACTACGGAACAAAGCCCCGGGTTGGCCGGAGGCCTACCCGGGATTAACCCCAAAAGAGTCTTCCTACGCCGAAGGCGTTGCGGACGCCTGATGCCCGGATTTCAACGTCCGAGCTCCGGTCATCTCCCCTCCGCCTCCCTCAGCAGAATCCTCGCCACCGACCACGAGAACCAGGTCCCCGGCAAAGGCCGCGCCGCATCATCCGTCGGATCCGGCGGCGCCGGGATCATCTCCTTGGCCTTCTTCAGCTCCGCATTTGCCTCATCCTTCTTCCCCAGCGCCCGCTTGCTCATCGCCGTCAGGCACAGCAGCGAGGCATTCCTCGATCCCACCTTGTCCGCGATCTTCCGGGACTTCGCGCTCCACTCCAGGCACTTCTCGTGTTCACCCATCCGGTAGTGGTAGAGCGCCATCGAGAAGGCCTCCCACTCCGGGAAGGTCGTGATATTCTTCGAGTCCGGAAATGGCTGGATCACCCCGGAGCACATGTCCGCCACCTGCTTCAGATCTGCTAGCATCTTCGGCGTCGCCGGTGCCAGCAGGCACACCTTCAGCAAGTGCTCCGCCTCGATCGTGTTCCGCGCCGGCAGATACAGGTCCACCACCTCTCTACGGAACTCATCGTAGCCCCGCGCATCCCGGTACTCCAGATACGCCGGCCCCGTGTAGAGCAGATCCAGCCCCTCCACGATGCTCCGCCGCTTGTCCAGCCGGTTCGCCTGCCGCAGCAGCGCGAAGCATTGCACCGCCTGCTCCCAGCGCCCGTACACCGCATACCAGCTCCCCAGCGAGCGATATACGTTCGCCGCCTCCCGCGAGGGATCGATTGATGCCAGCGGATTCTGTTGCAGCAGGGAGTCCGCCTCCTCGATCTCTCCTTCGCTCAGCAGCACCGCCACCCGGGAAATGTTCGCCCGCGCCTGCGCCTGGTCTCTCAGCCTCACCTCCTCGGCCCGCGCCTTCTCCGCTTCCGCCCGTAGCCGCTCCTGCTCCACCAGTGCCTCGCGCTCGCGCAGATATAGCACCGTTGCCGCACTCATCCCGCCGATCAGTGAGATCGCCACCGCCGCACCCGAGATGCACGCCACCCGGTGCCTCCTCACGAATTTCCCCAGCAGATACAGCCGGCTCGGCCGTCGCGCGATCACCGGCTCGTCCGTCAGATAGCGCTGCACGTCCATCGCCAGGCTGTTCGCCGTTTGGTAGCGCCGGTTGCGGTCCTTCTCCAGCGCCTTCATCACGATCCAGTCCAAGTCGCCCGCCAGCACGGAGACCAGCCGGTTCTTCTCGCTGCAGCGCCGCTTCGCGATCTCACCGCCATCCTCCGCCGCCAGCAGCGCCGCGGAGGGCAGCAGCGGATCCTTCTCCAGCAAAGTACGACGCATTTCGGACATCCCGGACTTCAGCAGCGCCTCCCCGTCGAAGGGCGGCCGCCCTGCGATTAGTTCGTAGAGTAGCGCCCCCAGCCCGTAGACATCGCTCCGCGTATCCACGTCGATTCCCCCCATGTCCGCCTGCTCCGGGCTCATGTAGGCCGGCGTTCCTACCGGCTGGTCCATCGCGGTGGACATCGCCGCGGAGGGCAGACGGTTCTCCGTCGCCTTCGCGATCCCGAAGTCGATCACCTTCGGCTGCGCCAGCCCGTCGTGCGTCGCCATCAGGATGTTGGAGGGCTTGATGTCCCGGTGGATGATCCCCTTCTGGTGCGCGTGCTGGATCGCGTGGCACACCTGGATGAAGAGCTTCAGCCGCTCCGTCACATCCAGCTTCTCCTCGTCACAGTAGCTCGTGATCCGGTCGCCCTTCACTAGCTCCATCACGAAGTAGGGCCGCCCGCTCGCCGTTGCGCCCGCATCCAGCACCCGCGCGATGTTCGGGTGATCCATCAGTGCCAGCGCCTGCCGCTCCACCTCGAAGCGGGAGATCACCGTCTCCGTATCCATCCCCAGCCGGATCACCTTCAGCGCCACCCGCCGCACCACCGGCTCCTGCTGCTCCGCTTCGTAGACGATCCCGCCGCCCCCTGATCCGATCCGCCCGATCACCCGGTAGCGCCCGATCGTCGAGCCCGGCTCATCCTCCGCGATCGATACTGCATCCCTGCTGAACTCGTCCTCCCGCATCGCCATCAGCGTGTCTTCCGCCAGCAGGTCCCGATGCTTCCGCGTCTCGATGAAGAATGCCGCCGACTCTCCGGCCAGTTCTAACAGCTCGGTCATCCGCGCCAATCCGTCCGGATCACCATGGAAGGACCTCTCCAGATAGACACGCCTCTCCTCCGGGTCCTCGATGTGGACCGCCGTATCGAAGATCGCGTCCTCCAGATCACTGGATTCCGGGATCGGTTCCTCATCGCTCGTTTCCATCCCTAATCAATCGCGTCAGTAAACGATCATGAATCCTATCACGCCCCCTTCAAGATCCTAAAGACCGCCCTTATTCACCTAGGGCCTCCAAGTCCTCACATTTGAAAACTCTGCGTTCCTCCGTGACCTCTGCGCCTCTGCGGTATTCTTCACCTCCCGCCCCCAACCTATTCCGTGTATTCCGTGGTTCTTTTCTTTCCCGGATCCGGAAAAGAAAACCCCGGCACGCCAAAACCCAAAACGGCGTGCCGGGGTGAGGACCGCGCCACCAAACCCTCGGCGGCGCGGCGAACCCAAAACTCTCCTTACTGCTCGGCGATAGGCGAAACGCTCAAGCGCACGAAGTTCCTCACCGGCCCCGTCGGGAGCGTGTAGGAGATCGTCGTCGCATTGTTCACGTCTGGAGTCACTGCCGTCCACGGCTGCGGCGCGGCACCCAACGTCGGGGATGCCTCGATCGCATAGCTCACATCGCCGTTCGTCACCGCCAGCGCACGCTTCGTGAAGCTCAGCGTCCCGCTTGCCAGCGATGGCAGCGTGTTCGCCACGGTCGGGTCGAATCCGTCCAGCGCATACTCCAGCAGGTTGCTCAGGCCATCATTGTCCGGATCGGCATCCGCCGCCTTGTCCTCGGCGCTCAGACCGGTGAATTGATCCATGAAGCTGGAGAAGCCGCCGCCCGTGCTGGCCACCACCTCGATGCTTCCGCTACCCGTGATCCGACCGCCGGAGTTACCCGCGTTGTAGACGCCTTCTTCCTGTTCCACTCCGTTCAGCACCAGGCTGGCGACCACGTCCGTCGCGCTGTGCGTCAGGTTCAGCACCGCTCCGCTTGCGATCGTCACGGTGCCGGTATCGCTCAGGCTTGCCTGTGCCAGCGCCAGTGTCCCGGCACTCACCGTCGTGCTGCCGGCATACGTGTTCGCACCGTTCAGCGTCAGCGTGCCACTGCCGGATTTCACTACCGATCCCGGACCGGTCAGCGCACCATCGTAGTTGGTGCTCTCGTTGTTGCCACCCACATTGATGCTTACCGCGGCACCCGTGGTGTCTTCCAGTCGCTGGTTGATGTTGCCCGTCAGCGCACCGATCCGGAAGGCACCGGTGTTTGCTGCGGAGGTGAAGGACATCGGGTCCTCGGTCGTCGTTACCAGGTTCAGCGTCGCGTTCTGCAGCGCGTCCAGGTGGTTCAACTGCAGTAGGCGGTCCGTCAGGCTGGTGATACGTGCCGGCTGCTCCACCGATACCGTGCCGGTAAAGGGGTTGGCTCCGCTCAATCGCACCACGCCGCCGTTGCCGCTCGCGTTCCCGGTTCCCGCCACATGCAGCGTCACGGAGCCGGAGATCGGAGCGATGAAGTTCAGCACTTCCACCGTGTTGCTGCCGACCACCGGGCCGGACAGTGCACCCACGAAGGAGCTCGCCGCCACGGTCACGTTGCCTTCCACGTTCAGCGTGGCTCCCGGGATCGAGGAGTGGGCTTGGTCCATCAAGCCGCCGTTCAGGATCAGGTTGTTCACCACGATCGTCTGCTGGCTGTTCTCGGTTCCGGCACCCTTGCCGATGAAGCGTCCGCCCGGCTCGATCGAAAGCGAGTCACCCTCAAAGGTGAAGCTCCCCTCAGCGGCCGGCGTGCGCAGCGTGAGCGCATCCGTGTAGTAGTTGCTGCCCGGGGCGGGCGCGGCCAGGTTGCTCCAGCCGCCTGCGCTGTTGAAGGAGCTGGCTCCCAGCAGATCCGCCGTCGTCAGCGTCACGTTGGTGGAGTCCACCTTCAGTTTGCCCGGACCCGTGATGTAGCCGCCCGGGGTGTTCGAGTCGTAGATGCCATTCGGCTGCGGCATGCCGTTCAGGGTCAGGCTCTTCACGATGTCGGTCTGCTCGTGGAAGAGATCCAGCGCCGCTCCGCTCGCGATCGATACCGTCGAGCTGTTGTGCAGCAGCGAGCCGGTGCCCAGGCTCAGCACGCCGCCCAGGATCGTGGTGCTGCCGGTGTAGGTCTGTGCCTGGCCTTGGATGATCATCGTGCCGCTGCCAGCCTTCACTAGGTTGCCGTTGCCGCGCAGGGCACCGGAGTAGAAGCCTTCCAGTCCGCTTCCACCCACTTCCAGCGTCACCGGGTTACCGGCGGTATCCGTCAGCACCTGCCCGGCCGAGCCCGTAATGGCTCCCACGCGGAAGCTTCCGGTGTTCACACCGGCGGCGAAGGAGATCGGGTTTTGCGCCGTGGTGGCCAGACCCAGCGTCGCGAAGCGCAGCGCGTCGAGGTGGTTCAATTGCAGCAGGCGGTTCGTGGTGCTCGAGATCGTGTTGCCGTTGGTCGGTTGCAGCACGTCGATCTGCCCGGAGTAGGGGTTGGCCGCGCTCAGGCGCACCACCCCGCGGTTCACGCCGCCGTTGGCGGACCCGGCCACCGTCAGCACCTCGGATCCGGAGATCGTCGCGCCGATGTCCATGATCTCGAAGTTGGTCGCACCATTCGTGTTCGCACCGATCGCTCCCAGGGAGGATGCGGCCGTCACGTTGATCGCTCCGTTCACCGCGAAGATCACGTTGTTCGTGTTCTCGCCACCGGCCTGTTCGAGGCGTCCCCCGTTCAGGATCAGGTTCGGCACCGTGATCGTTTGCGTCGTGCCGGATCCGGCACCCTTGCCCAGCAGGCGCCCCGCGGCACCGCCGTTGATCGTCAGGGCATCGCCCGCGAAGGTCGTCGTGCTCGCGGTGGTCGTCGTGCGCAGCGTGAAGCCGCCGTTGAAGTAGTTGTTGCCGGCGCTCGGTGCGGCGGTGTTGTTCCACTGGCCTGCGGCGGCGAAGGACGAGGTTCCTGCGGCGTCGTTGTTGTTCAGCGTCACGTCAGCGGCCAGCACCGAACCCGTGAGGGCTACGGTCGAGAGCGCGGCGAGCTGCAGGCTCATGCGAAGGGTTCGGGAGGGAATGGAATCGGGCTTCATTCGGTTCATAGGGGTTCCTTGGTTTCGGGTCGGGTTGGGTCGGGTTCAGGTCTCGGTCGGCGGTAGGAGGACCGCCGGGTATCACTCGAGAATTTCTGCCCGCATGCGGGCGAAGAGGCGCGGATCACCGTTAATCGGCTCGTCCACCCGCAGCGTCACTTGCTCCAGTTCGCCATCGCCCAGCGCCACCGGCGGCCCGGTCGGCGTGGCAGGGCGGCGCGTCCAGGACAGCGTGCTCAGGCTCGGCGAGGTCTCGACCGTGAAGAGGAGGCCGCGTGCCGTGGCATCGCTCCGGCGGACGAAGGTGAATTCGATATAGCGCGAACCGTTGTGGGTCGTGATCGACATGCCCGGCACCCGTGAGGCTCCGCTTGCGGTATCCCGGTCGCCTGCCAGCGGGTTTCCGCCGCTCGCATACTCCCACAGGTTGTTCATGCCATCCTGATCCGGATCCGCCAGATTGCCCTGCTGCCCCGCGGGCAATTGCATCTCGGTGGCCCACTGGCTAAGTTGCGTGGCGAAGGAGTCCTTCGGCTGCACCCAGATGTTGCGGAAGCGCACCGGTCCGCTCGCATCGCTGTCGTGCGCCTGTAGCAGCAGCGGATGCAGGCCCGGAGCTTCCAGTGGTGAGGCACCGGTTTGCGCCGGGATCGCCACATCGTTGTGCACCAGCATGCCGTTCCAGCGCACGCTCACCCGGGCATCCGCCACCTTGGTGTTGCCGCTCCAGCGCGCTGCGGTGAAGTCGATGTCGTAGCTCTGCCAAGCTCCCGCACCCAGGCTGGCATTCTTGTCCGCGGCCTTCTGCAGGTAGATCGCCGCGGCCGTGTTGTTAGCCAGCGCTGTGCCAGCCGCCGTGTTCAGCACTTGGATTTCGTAGCTCCGCTGCAGCTTCACGCCCGAGTTTCCGGCAAGCTGACCGGCACCGCCGGAAGGCGAGAGCCATTCGAGGTGCAGCTTGTAGTCCTTTAGACCCGTGATCGTGGAGATGTCGTTCGGTGCGGGTGTCAGGCCGACCAGTAATTCACCATTCGTCACCGCCCAGTTCGGAGCCGCGCCATTCGCGTCACGCTTCCAGTTGTTGGCCAGCGAGGCGCTCGTGCCATCGAAGAGGATGGTGGCACCCGGCGGCGGTGGCGGCGGACCTGTCACGCTCAGGTGATCGACATTCGGTCCCGTTGCCAGGGTGGAGGTCAGCGAGATCGTGTTCGAGCCCTTCGTGAGCTGCACGTTTATCGTCGGCGTGTAGATCCATGTCGGCCACGCTCCGGAGGGACCGAAGCTCGGGGTGGAGACCACCGTGCCGTTGACTCGCACGGCCAGCGTCCGGTTGTCGGTCCCGCCGTTGGCGTAGCGGAAGGCGATCCGGTGCAGACCCGCGTGGGTGGCATTGACCGTCCACGTGATGCTCTGTCCTACGGTGTTGCCATAGTCGGCGTAGCCGGTACCGGTGAATCCCGCGTGCTCGGTGCTCCGCGCGGGCCCGCTCCGCACCGCGTCTTCGGCTTCATAGGTGAGGCTCAGTTCGGGCGCCACCGGGTTCTCCGGTTCCGGCGGTTGCGTCATGATCGCGAAGTCCGCACCCGTTTCGTCCGGCAGCTGGTTGATCGTGTACCATCCCTCGGTCGCCCACGGCGCGAGGTTCGCATCGTTCACGAAGTTCTTCAGCCGCAGTGCCAGCACGCGGTCCGTCTTCAGCCCCGGGATCTTGAGGAAGACTTTCTTCCGGTCGGTCGAGACGTCGGCGCGTTCCACCGTCAGGGTCTCTTGGTTATACTTCGGCCCGCCGTAAGTTGCTTCCGGCGTGTAGCGGTACTGCTGCAGACCGTAGTTCGCCAGCGTCGCCGCCGTCCAGTAGGGCACCGGTCGTGTGAATTCGACGATGAAGCCGTCGCCTCGTGCGCGGATGCTCTTCATCTCGAAGGTGAGCTTCCCGTTCGGGCGCAGGCGTTGCAGGCCGGAGCTCGTGTTCTTCCAGTTCCAGTTTCCGCCGGAACCCAGCCCGCCCACATACAGCGAGCCGTCGGGTCCCCACACCACCCGGTTCATCCCGCTCTCCAGGCCTTGGGTGAATTGGAACATCGCACCCTGGTACTTGCCCTTCACCTTCTCCATGAAGACGCGGTTCACGCCGCCATGGGTCAGCTCCGCCACCAGCATCTGTCCGGCGTAGGTTCCGCCCGGAATCAGGATCGGCTCCGCGGGCGAGTTCGAGATCTCCCCGTGCGGCAGCCACAGCGCGGGTCGCGTGTAGTCCTCGGTATCTCCCGGGTTCTCACGATGACCATAGTAGTTCCCGGTCGAGAGATGGTTGATGCGTGAGGAAGGCAGCCAGTCGCCCTGGTTGTCGGAGGCGAAGAGCTCGCCATCCACGCCCATGCCCATCCCGTTCGGCGTGCGCAGGCCGCGCGCCACCGCTTCCCAGGTCCGGTTCGCGGGATCGATCTTCAGCAGCGATCCCGGACCGTTTGGGACGGGGAAAGATGGCTGGGTCCCGGGCAGGTAGGCGGTGCTGCCGGTGCGCAGCGGCACCGAGGTGGTGATCCACAGGAACCCGTCCTTGTTCACCAGGTTGAAGCTGAACTCGTGGTAGTTGAAGGACGCGGGCCAACCGTGCGCCACCGCTTGGTATTCGTCGGCCACGTCGTCGCCATCCAAGTCGATCAGCTTGGTGACCTCCTGCTTCTGCGTGACGTGGATCACCCCGTCGATCACGCGCAGGCCCAGCGGCTCGCCGAGTCCTTCCGCGAAGCGCTTGACCGTGACCGCTCCCGGGCCGTTGAGATTGTCTAACAGATAGACCGCTCCCGTGGCGTCCCAGGTGCTGATCGCCAGACGTCCGTCCGGCAGGAAGTCCATGCCGCCAACCGCGGGCCGGAAGCTCGTCGGGCGGAAGTTCACCAGATCATAGCTCGGGTGCACTCCTTCCAGCGGACGTCCGTCTCCCGGGCCGCCGGCGCTGCCACCGCCGCCTTCCTGGTAGTAGTAGTTCTTCAGCCCCGGCGAGGTCACATGGGTGAGCCCCTCTTCGGTCTGCAAGGTTCCGCCCGGCACCGGCGCGAAATCCGCCGCACCGGGTGGCTTCCATTCCAGCAGCAGGCGCGAGCCTCCCGCGTTCTGGTAGAAGTCGATGTAGTAGGGGAAGGATCCCGGCAGCAGGTTCAGCGTGCTCGTGTTGCTGCTCAGCCCTTGCTCTTCGTTGGCGATGACCAAGGCGGCCTGGTCGCCGATGAAGAACTTGGCCCCGTCGTCGCTCGTGAGTCGGAACTCGTAGGTCCCGCCCGTCGCGATCTGCAGGTAACCCCACGCGTGGCCGAGGTAGTGGTTCTCCAGTGGCGCCCCGTAGGTCGTGCTCCAAGCACCGTTGAAGTCCACGCTCGCGAAGTCGTTCGAGACGTTCGGTGTCTGGCCATCGACCAGCACCGGAAGCTCGCGCATTTCTTCGCCGATCTCGTAGAGCCAGACGGTCACACCCGGCTTCAGGGCCGGGCTCTGTGCGGAAAGCGTGGCGCTGGCGGCAAGCGCGGCCAACCCCGTGATGAAGATGGATCGCATGCTCATGGGGTCCAGGTGGTTTCCAAGCCCGCCGGGCTGTTCTGGGTGAAGTCCAGGAAGCTATCGCCCGCCTGCGTCCGGACCACGGCTCCGCCGCTCGGCGCATGGCTCGCTTGATAGCCCGTGCCATCCAGCTCCAGCGAAAGCATCGCCCCTGCGGGCAGACCCTGGATCGCGAACTGCCGCGAAAGCTTTGCGCCGCTCATCGCTTCGGGGCTCTCCTCCACCGCGATCCTCGCGCCGCCCGGCAGCACTAGGTCGTAGCGGATCACGATCCCCGCGGTGTGGCCGATCAGCCGGTAACCGCGCCAATCCACGCTGGGGTAAATCGTCTGCCCGTCTTGCAACAGGCTCCACGCCTTGTAGTCGCCACCCAGCGTGACATCCGCCAGTGTCGCCGTGCTACCGCTCGTGTTCCGACGGAAGCGGATCTTCACCGCGTCGCTCGAAACCGCCAGCAGCTTCTGGTGACCATCGTCGCCCGGGGTGTCCGTGGAGGTCCATTGCTGTGCCGTCCACGTCGCGCCGTTGTCGGTGGACACATCTACCAGCAGGCGGTTGTTTCCGCCCGGCGTGAGATACGCCAGCACCGCGTTGTTGTGTCGGCTCAGGTCGATCGTCGGCGTGATGAACGATGGGCTCCCGCTACCGAAAGTCCACGCCGTGGCTCCGGTCGTGATCCCCGTCGCGCTCCATCCCGCCGGGATCGATGATTCGTTCGTCGCGGAGATCGGCAGGGCCTTCTCCAGGAGATGATAGGTGGTGCCCTGCGTTGCCGAGTTGCGCTGGCCGAAATCGTAGACCTTCCCGCGGAACTGCATTCCGCCGCTCCACACCTTGTGCAGGGTCCCGTTTGCCGGGTTGTAGGCGGCCCACAGGTCGCTCCGCAGCGCCACGACCAGCATCCGCGTCTTGTTCTCCATCGTGAGCCGGAAGGCCCAGGGGTCCCTGCCTCTCACGGGTGGGTCGGCAGCTAGAGCGCTGGTCGCTGCGCCTAGGCACAGCACGAGCGTGGTACGGAAATGGGGCATGGGTTCGGCGAGGGGACGGGGTCCTTGGTTTGTGCCCCCTCACTCGCGTCCACGACTTCCCGCCTCGGAAACCGCCAACTATTTTCAGAAAACTTTTCGCCCCCTACAGCCGCGGCCGGATTTCCCGGAACAACCATGCCCGCGCGTAGCTCCATTGCCGCTCCACCGTCCGCTCTGGCAGTTCCATTTCCTGCGCGATCTCCTGATTCGACAGCCCGCCGAAAAACTTCAGTAGTACGAGCTTGGCCCTCAACGGGTTGCTTGCCTTGAGCCGCTCCAGCGCTTCGTCGATCAGCAGGGTTTTCTCATCATCGCTGATCGACTCCTGCTCCGCCTCACTCATCGGCACCCGCTCCTGATCTCCCCACCGTTTGATACGCGAGCGCTGCCGCGCCCGGTCGATCAAGATATGCCGCATTGCCTCCGCCGCCGCCGCGCAATAATGCGACGGACCACTCCACGACCGGTCCGCCAACCGCAGCCACGCCTCATGTACCAGTGCCGTCGGCTGCAAAGTCTGCCCTGCTCCACCCGTCGCCATCCGCGCCGCCGCCATCCGGCGCAACTGCGCATAAATCACGGGCAGAATCTCCTCGGGCAATCTCGGCGATTCGGGGTACGACATGGGTACTGGAGTCTGACTCCCTGCGACAGGCTACAAGTTCGTAACCCATCAACTCAACCTTTCCCCCTCACAAGTCGAGTTCCACCGACTTCAGCGCGATATAAAGCGAGTTCGACCGCTCCAGCCGCGGCTGTAGAGCCGCCTTCTCCGACGCCAGCCTACGCCGAACCTCCAGAAGGCTCCCCGAGTAATCCCGGCACAAAAACCGGATCGCCTCCCCGTGGTCCGCTTTTAAGCCGTCCGCGAACGTCGAGGCACCCGCCAGCAAACGCTCCCGGTAGCCCGCCGCGATCCGCGCCGCCGTGATCCACGACACCAGCGCCGCCAGGCAGAACACCGCCAGTGCCGCGCCCAGCAGCCCTATCCCGAGCTGCTGCGAATAAAGCGTTCCCACCGATCCCGCCGCGATGCACAGCGCCAGACCGATCCCGGTAAATCCTTTTAACGAAGCATTCCGCCGCCGCACCAACGGATCCAACACCCCGCGCACCCGCAGACCCGCCAGTGCCTGCGGAACCGCCTTCTCCAGCCGCGCTACGAAACGGCTCACCACGCCCTCGCGGTTTTTTCCATCCACATCGCAGGCTCCCGGCTCGAAGCCCATCCGTTCCTTCACCCTTGGCCGCACCGTTTCCCAATGCGCCGCACAGGCATCCACCAGCCGCGCCGCATCATGCTGCGCAAATCCCGTTGCCACCTCCTGCATCCGCGCCGCGAAGCGCGCCTCCACCTCCGCGGCCGTCCCGTCCCCGGTGAAAATCCGCCCCAATGAGCGCCACCAACCCAGCTTCGAGCGCAGATGGCGCACCACCGCATCCACCTCGCTGCGATACCGCTTCAGCGCCTCACCCAGCGCCTCCGGGGCCGCCTCCAGCGAGCTATCCCGCAGCGCATCCATCTCCCGCTCGATGTTCCCGAGGAAGTAGGCATCATCCTCCATCCCGCGCCGCTGCCCGTCGAAGCGGTTCTCCAACCGCCTCAGCGTCCGCGCCGCATGGTGCCACGCATCGTGCAGCACCTGCCGACGCTCCATCGATTCGCAGATCCGCTCGGAGATGAAGTGCTCCAGATCCGAGAAGCGGCTCGTCCGCCACAGCTCGCGCTCGGCGTGATTCGTCTGCTTCGATTCCAGCGCACTGCGCGCCGCCACCGGAAAGATCGGCAGCACCTGCCCGATCCGCTTCAGCGAGAGGTCCCGCATGTGCCCCAAGATGATGGGGATATCCTGCGCTTGCTTCAGGTCGATCCGCTGCACCACCAACGCCGTCCGGGACAGAGCCTCGTTGGAGAGCCGGGAAACCGCATCCCAAGTGGAGGCCGTCCACGGATTCTCCGCGGTGAAAACGATCAGGATCAGATCCGCATGTTCCAGGAAGGGCTCGGCGGTCTCGGCATGGCCGTTCACCTTGCTATTCGTCCCCGGAGTGTCCAGCAGGTCGAAGTTCCGGAGATACTCCGCGGGTCGGCGCACCTCCACCAATTGTGGCTGCACCTCCTTGTCCGCTTCCGCGCCGTGGCGATAGAGCCGCACTTCGGTCGTCAGCGGCAGCGGGCTGGCGGGGCACAGCTCCTCGCCCACCAAGGCATTCAGCAGGGAGGACTTCCCCGCATTCACCTCGCCGATCGCCGCGATCAGGATCGGGCGATGCAGGACGGGAGCCGGGTGATCCGGTTCCTCCTCCAGCGCCACCTCCCGGGCGAGGTGGCCGATCCACTCCAGCAGTTCGGACAGCCGGTCGCGGACGGCGAAGTATCTTTCCCCGGGGATGCTCACGGTTGGGCTGGACCTGAGCCGCGTGTCACTGGCCGGCCGCGATCGGGCCGCTGGCCGGCGCGGTGGCCATGGCGAGCAACTGCGAGACGGTCACGAACTTGTAGCCCTTGCGGAGGAGGCCGTCGAGGGTGGCGGGCATGGCGTCGATGGTGCCCGCATGGAGATCATGTGCCAAAATGATGGCACCCGGAGTCGTTCCGGCGTGGATGCGGGAGGCGATGACGGAGGCACCGGGGCGCTTCCAGTCGAGAGGGTCCACGGACCACATGATGGTGGGGTAGCGGAGTTCGGCGTGGATCCACTCGCGCTGGCGCTGGAGCAGGGCGCCGTAGGGCGGGCGCATGGTGCGCGGCTGCACGCCGGCGGCACGGGCCACGGCGTCGCGGCACTTGGTGAGTTCCTCGCGGACGGCGGAGTCGCCGAGCTTGCTGAGGATCGGGTGATTGTAGGTGTGGTTGCCGATCTCGTGACCTTCGGAAACGGTGCGGCGCAGCACGTTCGGGTAGAGGTCCACGTTCTTGCCGATCACGTAGAAGGTCGCCTTGATGTTCCGCTCGCGCAGCATGTCGAGCAGGCGCGGGGTGTTCGAGGGATGCGGGCCGTCGTCGAAGGTCATCGCCACGTAGGGCTGGCTGACGGCGACGCGGGAGAAGGTGATGCCGGAGGTGGGGCCGCCGGCGGGGAGATTCATGCTCGGGTTGCGCGGCACCGGGCCTTGCACGCGTGGCGTGCGGTAGCCGGAGTTCGGCGTCGTCTTCTGCGGCGCGGCGGCTCCCGGGGTGGGCTTGGCCTGCGCCTGCGCGCCGTCTTCCTTGCCGGAGATCATCGAGCAGGAGCTGCCCATCACCGCGGAAAGGGCGATGAAGCCGCGCCGGGAGAGATTCGGCATCAACGATTCGTTGGGGTCGGAGGAGGCGGAGGTGATGATCTTGTATCCCAGCGTTTCGATCGGATTTTTCATGTGGCGGCGACGTGCGGGTCGGGGCAGGGCAGGGGAAGTGCGGCCCAGATTACCCCCACCCGCGGGCTTGTCACGCCTACATTTCCAACAGCTTGATCACAAGATTCGCTGAAGGATTTCGTGCCGTCCGTGGCAGGCCAGAGGGCTCAGGCTCCCACGATGTCGGGCGGAACCTCGGCGTTCCGACGCTTGCGGCCATAGACCAGTTCGAAGATCGGGGAGGCCATCAGGGTGGTCACGATCGCCATCACCACGAGGATCGAGAAGAGGGCCTCGCCGATGATCCCCCGCTGCAGGCCGATGTTGATGATGATCAGCTCCATCAGGCCGCGGGCGTTCATCAGGGTGCCCACCGCCATCGCGGTCGCATTGTCCTCGCCGGTCAGGCGGGCGGCACCCCAGCAGGCCACGCCCTTGCCGAGCATCGAGGCCAGCAGGATCGCGATTCCCACCAGGATCAGGGAGGGCTGGACCAGCACGTTCAGCTTCGTATTCAGGCCGGAGAAGGTGAAGAACATCGGCAGCAGGAAGACCACCGCGAAGGGCTCGATCTTGCGGCGGATGTCCTCGGCGAAGACCCCGCGCGGCATCGCGATGCCCAGGATGAAGCCGCCGAAGACCGCGTGCACGCCGATCACGTCGGTATACCAAGCCGCCAGGCAGAAGAGCGCCAGCACCACGGCCATCATCGGGTAGCTCACCTCGCCCTCGCGCTCCGCCTTGCGGCCCAGCGCGGCCAGCAGGCGGCGGCCGATGGTCAGCGCGAGCACGCCGTAGAGAATCGAGCCGCCGATCGCCACCAGCGCGGGATTGATGCTCACCCCGCCGATCACCAGCGCCTGCGAGGCACCGAAGGTGGCGAGGACGATGGCGAGGACGCACCAGGCAGCGGCATCATCGATGGCCCCGGCAGCCAGCGCCAGCGTGCCCAAGGAGGTTCCAGCCAGGCCGCGCTCGGAAATGATCCGGGCCAGCATCGGGAAGGCCGTGATCGCGATCGCCGCGCCTAGGAAGAGCGCGCCCTCGAAGTAACGTACCTTCGGCGAGAAGATGCCGGGCACGTGCTGCAGCCACATCACCAGCAGCGCACCCAGGATGAAGGGCACCACCATCCCCGCGATCGACACGCAGGCCGCGCTGCGGGCCCGCAGGCGGAAGTGATCCACCCGGAATTCCAGGCCCACCAGGAACATGTAGAGACCCACGCCGAGCTGCGCGCCCGCATAGAGAATGCCGCGGGATTCCTTCGTGAAAATCAGGTCGGCCGATCCCGGCCAGAGCAGGCCCAGCAGGGAGGGCCCCAGCATCACCCCTGCGATCATCTCGCCCACCACCTGCGGCTGCCCGATCCTCTTCGCCAACAGGCCGACCAAGCGGCACACGATGAGGATGACCGCCATCTGAAGGAAAAACGAAGCTGATAGAGCGTGCACCCCGAGAGTAGAAAGCCAAGGAGCCCCGCCGGACAAGTTGATAGCAGCGCTATCAATAGCGTTGAATTGCAGTTTCTAACAGGGCTGTGGGTGTCGCGGGGAACAGTGGCCTGACCTGCCTGTCTCGCACCCTAGAAGGGTGCCGGGAGCCTTGTTATGTAAGTCTCGACGGCAATACGCTCAGCGGCGCTCAGCGGGTCTTCGGGACGACTTCATCTGACCTTAGATCTAATCTATCGGCTTTGATAGGTCCCGTCGGATAGCATTACCCATCTCCTCCCGACCTTTTGCTTCCGCGTTTTCAATCTCGGACTGGGGAACTCCAGAAGCCGCTGCGTGCTCCCGAGCTTTAGCCAAAGTCGCATTGGCTCCCTTCAGATCGAAGTCCAGGCCCTTGTTCGTTCGCTCGTTGAAGTCGGCCCTTAGTTGAACCTTTGTGGCATCTTTCAGATCGGTGAGCGTCCGCTCTATAGCTTGGTTTGATGGCTTCTCAGTCGGAGCAGCCCTCTCTCCTTGCTCGCTCCGGCATGCACACACCGCCAAGCACACCACAGCTGCTAGAATCGCTTTCATCTTTGTAGAGGATCACTTCCAAACTTCTTGCCACATCCCGTAGAGGGGATCCGCCCATGGCATATCCCTACGTGGGATGTCCTCGATCTCGAAGTGATCTCGCTACGATGGGTGTCGGAGACAGAGGGGTGGGTTCGGCACGGCTGGAGCCTGGCGCTCCCGGGAGCGCTTGATGGGGTCAGAGAAAGCGCTGGAGGATCGGTTCCAGCTTCTCGCGGGTTTCGGCGGGCCAGAGGTTGTTGGGGGTCATGATGGCACTGTCGAGGGAGCGGTGTTCGGGCCACTCCGGGTGCTCGGGGATCTGGGGGATGGCGCGGGTGATGATGCGTTTGGCCATGCTGACGTTCGCATGCAGGTGGGCGATGACGGCGTCGGCGGTGACGGGGGCTTCGTCGGTCTTCCAGCAGTCGTAGTCGGTGATCATGGCGAGGGTGGCGAGGGCGATCTCGGCTTCGCGGGCGAGCTTGGCTTCGGGGAGGTTGGTCATGCCGATGACGTCGAAGCCGAGTTTGCGGTTGGTTTCGCTCTCCGCGCGGGTGGAGAAGGCGGGGCCGTCCATGTTGACGTAGGTGCCGCCGAAGTGGACGCGGGCTTCCTCTTCTTGTGCGGCTTGGTAGAGGATGCGGCGGAGGCCTTCGCTGACGGGTTCGGCGAAGGCGACGTGGCCGACGATGCCATTCCCGAAGAAGGTGTGGTGTTCGCGGCGGCTGGTGCGGTCGAAGTACTGGTCGGGTAGTACGATGTCGCGGGGATGATACTCTTCCTTGAGGCTGCCGACGGCGGTGACGCAGATGAGGAAGCGGACATCGAGGGAGCGGAGGGCCCAGATGTTCGCGCGGTGGCTGATCTCGGTGGGGAGGAGGCGGTGGCCTCGGCCGTGGCGGGGGAGGAACCAGACCTGGCGACCGGCGAGGGTGCCGCCGACGAGGGCATCGGAGGGCGGGCCAAAGGGGGTGTCGATGTGGCGTTCTTCGGTTTGTTCGAAGCCTTCGATTTCGTAGAGTCCGCTGCCGCCGATGATGCCGATTGGGGTCATGCGGGGAGGGAATCAGCAATTGGTGATCTTCCAATCTTAAATCGGGGTGGGGATGCCCCCCCGGGGGGAGATGAGTTTGCTAGTTTTCAGGGTTCAGTTGGGAGGGAAGGCAGGTGCCGAGTGATCAGTGGAAGAGGTTTTTAACCGCGGATGGACGCGAATGAGATCCGGGAGGGTGGAGGTGGGTGGGGATAGGGCCTTGATGAGGAGTGGGGTGGTTGATAGATAGGGGCCGGGTTTTTTCCTCCCCCTTACGATTCGGCGATGCGTGCGATGGTGAATGATGTTCCGGCCCGGCTTATGGTGATGCTGGGTTTGCTGATTCCTTACGGGGTGATGCGGGCTCAGGAGGATGGGACGGCCGGGTCTGGAGTGGCGGTGGGAGGCTTGACGACGGAGGTGCGGACGAAGGCGGGTGAGGAGCATCGAGCCAAGGCGGAGGCGGGGGATGCGCTTGCGCAGGCCATGCTGGCGGATGCTCTGTATTACGGGCTCCCGAGCGACGCGGCTTTTGCGGAGGCGGCGCAGTGGGCGGAGAAGTCCGCGGCGGGAGGATGCCCGATCGGGACGGCGATCCTGGCGGACATGTTCCGCACGGGAAAGGGCCGGGCCCACGATGAGAAGAAGGCGGAGGAATTGGCGGAAGCGAGCCGGGAGCCGCTGCTGGCCGGGACGGACTCTGCCAATGCGGTGTGGCTGCGCTGGGCGGCTCTATCGCCGCCACGCGAGACGGAAGGCCTGTACTTCGTCGGGTCTCTGGAGGGCAATGCGAAGCATCTGGGCCGAAACCTTCCGCTAATGAGGCGGGCGATCGCCGCGGGAGACGTGCAGGCGGCAGTGGAGTGGGCGGAGAGAATTTACAAGTGGAAGGATTGGGGGAGCGGGAGGGAGGACGAGAAGAAGGTGATCGAGGTTCTCCAGCGGGCTTGGAAGGAAGGCCACCCCGCAGCGACGCACATGCTGGGGGATATGTATGCGTTCGGGATTCTGATCCCGATGGATGAAGCGAAGGCGGAGACATTCTACATCGAGGCCGCGGCGGCAGGCTGGAATCCGAGTCGACTGGCACTGGCGAAGGTGGTCAGCAGTCGCTACAAGGGCTTCGTGCGGGAGGCTCTGCTGCGAAAGCTGCAGGAGGACTCCAGGAGCCCGAAGGATTCGGCGCTGGCGGCGAGTTGGTTCCATGCGCTGGAGAGCGGTCAGGGCTTGCAGCGGAACCCGGGCGATGCCGCGCGGTGGTTGGAGATGCTGCCGCCACCCGAGGCTGCGATCGCGCTGGCGAAGGTCATTAAGACGGCGTGCAATAGCGCGAAGGTGGGTCCAACGCACAGCGCGGCTGAGCTGGATGCGCTGTTCGAGAAGATGGAGATGTCATCTCCGCCGCCGCAGGCCTACCGGCTGATTCAAGACGCCGGTTTGTTCGCGCGGGAGACGGATGGCAACAAGTGGTACCTGCGTGCCGCGAAGGGCGGGATCGCCTCGGCCATGTTGGATGTGGCGCGCCAGTATGCGGAGGGTTACGGTCGGACCAAGAGTGCCACGGAAGCCGGGAACTGGTACCGGAAGGCGGCGGCGACGGGTGATCCGCATGCGAACCTGATGGCGGGCCGCTATTGGCTGGACCAGGGGGATGTCGAAGAGGCGGAGCGTTTGTTCCGGGTGGCGGCCTCCCAAGGCGACGGTCTGGCGTGGGAGCATCTGGGAGATATCTGCCTGGAAGGAAAGGCGGCATCGAAGCGGGTGGCGGAAGCGGCGGGCTGCTATCGCAAGGCGGCGGAGACCGGAGGTTTCGCGGCGGCGGGAAAGCTCGTGGTACTGCTGGAGAGCAAGAAGGCGAAACCGATCGATGCGCAGGAGATGGCACGCTGGAATGCGGCGATCGACGAAGCCTTGGCCGAGGAGGATTCGCGCAGCCGGATCTACATTCTGACCAACACGGCGCGGAAGATCGGCAACGGCCCGCACGGCGACAAGAAGGCGGCGATGCGCTGGTGGATACGGGCCGCGGAGGCGGGTGATACCTCGAGCGCGCGCTTGGTGCTGCTGGTCGAGGAGCCGGTGGAGGCAAAAGCCAAGGCGAAGGCATTCGAGGTGCTGAAGACTTCGGCGGAAGCCGGAGACAGCTACGACATGTATATGGTCGCGAGAGCCTACGAGGTAGGGAACGGCACGAAGGCCAGCGCGAAGGAGGCGACGCGGTGGTATGAGGCGGCCGCGGAGAAGGGGGACTACTTCTCGCTGCAGCTCATCGGGGATCGCTATCTGAAAGGTGAGGGGGTGCCCAAGGATCTGACGAAGGCGATCAAGTGGTACAAGACGGCGATCCGGGAGGGATCGACCACGACGATGGCGACGATGGGGCATCTCTATTCCGATGGGAAGCACCTGCGGCCGGACGGGGAGGAGGCGGTGAAGTGGTTCGAGACGGCGGCCGCCTTCGGCGACGGGTTCTCGATGTATAACCTCTGCATCCTGTATCTGAGCGGTGATATCGTGCCGAAGGATTATGTGGAGGCCTACGTGTGGGCGAATGCGGCGGCGGCGGGCGATGACGATGCGATCCGGGAGAAGGCGATAAAGCTGCGGAAGGCGCTGGAGGAGGTGGTGAGCCCGGAGAGCGTGCAGAAGGCGCAGGAGCGGACGCAGCAGTTCTTCGTGATAGTGAAGGAATCCAAGGCCTGGCTCACGAAGCGGATCCAAGCGGGGAAACCGGTGATCCTTTCCTTCGACGAGCCTCTGAACTTCCATTTCGCGAAGGTGGATGTCGAGGACGAGGAGCCTGCTCCCGAAGCGCGGCCTGGGCCGGATCGCAATGAGGCGACAAAGGAGAGCGCCGGCGAAGGACGGGTGATCGGCTCGGCCACGGCGTGGGCGGTATCCGCAGAGGGGCACCTGATGACCGCGGCGCACGCGGTGAAGGGGGCCACGATGGTGACGGTGACGGCTGCGGATGGAACCAAGCAGGTGGCGAGCATCCTGAAGACGGATGTGCGGAACGACCTGGCGCTGCTCAAGATCGAAGGGAAGACCCGCCCGCTGATGCTGCGGCCGAAGGTGCTGATGGGCGAGAGTGTGGCCACGATCGGATTTCCGAATTCGAGCCTGCAGGGGAGTGCGGCGAAGGTGACGGAGGGAATCGTGAGCAGCCTGAGCGGACCGGAGGATGATCCGCGGTTGCTGCAGATCTCCGTGCCGGTGCAGCCGGGAAATAGCGGCGGTCCGCTGCTGGACCGGAGTGGTGCGGTGGTGGGGATGATCCAGGCGAGATTGTCCGATGCGGCGACCTTCGAGCAGTCCGGGTCGATCCCGCAGGTGGTGAACTACGCGCAGAAGATCTCGCTGATCCAGACGCTGCTGGAAGGGATCGAAGTGCCGGATGCGGTGACGAAGGGAGACAAGCTGGAGCTGCCGGATATGGTGGAGAAGGCGCGGCCCTCCGTGTATCTGCTGGAGATCCGCTGAGGCCTGCCGCTGCGCTTATTCGGTGAGTGCTCCTCACGGCGCGGCCATGCTTGCCCGGCACCGGGCCGAAAGGGGGGCGATGTGGCGCTCTTCGGTTTGTTCGAAGCCTTCGATTTCGTAGAATCAGCTGCCGCCGATGATGCCGATTGGGGTCATGGGGGGATCAACAATTGGTGATCTTCCAATCTTAGATCGGATGGTGGCTTTGGAGGGGGCACAACGGAATATAGGGACGAGTTCGGAGTTGGTGCGAAGAGGAGCGGGTGAGGGAGAGGGTTTTCAACCACAGGTGAACGGGATGAACGCAGATGGATGGAGGGATGTGAGATGAAGTGCCGAGTGATCAGTGGGCAGTGATCAGTGGAAGAGATTTTAACCGCGAAGAGGCGCAAGAAGGCGCAAAAGTTGAGGGCGGGGTTGAGGTGATTGTTGAGCAGAAGGGAAGGGAGGAAGGCAGGGGTGTGGAGGTGGAGAGGGGGTAAGGATTTTTGCCGCGAAGAGGTGCGAGGAGGGGAGGGTTTCGAGGAGGTGGGGGATGGGGTGGGCCTGCAGAAAGGTGAGTGCCGAGTTATTGGTAAGATCAGTGGAGGATGTGATCGAATGCCGGTGAGTAATCGCTTGAACACTTGTGGGTGGGCTGCTAGATCGGGCTTGGTTCGACGTGCTCCCATTTTTCGCTGATTGCCCGATGTCCAGGTTGTTGAATCCTTTTGCGATCCCTGTGGTGGTGGCGGGTGCTGCTTGCTTGCTGTCCTTCCCGGTCGCGGCGGAGGAGGGGGAGAAGGGGGCTGCGGTGGAGGTTAGGCGCTTGGCGACGGTGGTGCAGGCGAGGGCGGGTGAGGAGCATCGGGCCAAGGCGGAGGCGGGGGATGCGATGGCGCAGGCGATGCTGGCGGATGCGCTTTATCACGGCCCGCCGAGTGATGCGGTGTTCGAGGAGGCGGCGATGTGGGCGGAGAAGGCGGCGGCGGGGGGATGCCCGGTGGGGACGGCGATTCTGGCAGATATGTTCCGGACGGGGCAGGGCCGCCTGTGTGACGAAGAGAAGGCGGAAGAGTTGGCGGAGGCGAGTCGCGAGCCCTTGCTGGCAGGAGCGGATTCGGCGAATGCGGTGTGGCTGCGATGGGCGGCGCTATCGCCGGCGCGCAAGGCAAAGGGTCTGCATCTAGTTGGCTCGATGGAGGGCCATGCGAGTCACCTGGGTCGCAACCTGCCGCTGATGAGGCGGGCGATCGCCGCGGGCGACAAGCAGGCGGCGGTGGAGTGGGCGATGAGATTCTACCAGTGGAAGGATTGGGGGAGCACGGAGGCGGACGAGAAGCAGGTCATTGGAATCCTGAACCGAGCGGCGGCGGAGGGCTATCCAGCGGCGATTCATATGCTGGGCGAGATGCATGCCCAAGGGCTGCTGATCCCGATGAACGCAGGGGTGGCGGAGAGGTACTATCAGAAAGCTGCCCAAGCGGGCTGGGGTCCGAGCCGGCTGGCGCTGGCGAAGCTGGGCGGGAGGAAGGATGGCGGCCTTTGGCACCGCGCTCTCCTTAACAAGCTGCAGCAGGACTCCGCGACGCCAAAAAATTCGGCGCTGGCGGAGAAGTGGTTCCTCGCGCTGGAGAGCGGCTTGGACATGCCGAAGGATTCGAAGGCTGCCTCCCAGTGGCTGTCGCTGCTGGAGCCTGCGGAGGCGGCGATCGCGATGGCGAGGATGATCAAGCTGGGATCCGAGGTAAGGGACGGGAGGAGGACGCTACGTGAGAACGAACGCGAGTCGCTTTTCCTGCGGATGCAGGAGTCTTCTCCTCCGATGCAAGCCTACCGGTTGATTCACGAGGCGGCCTTGATCGCACTACAAACGGACGGGGTGAAGTGGTATACCCGTGCGGCGGAGGGAGGGCTGCCGCAGGCGATGACCGAACTGGCGGAGCAGTACGCCAGGGGCCACATGCAGGCGCAAAGCAGCGTGGAGGCGGGCAAGTGGCATCGCAAGGCGGCGGCGACGGGGCGGGCGCATTCCCTCTACATGGCCGGCCGCTACTGGCTGAAGCAGCAGGATCTCGGCGAGGCGGAGCGTGTGCTCAAGGAAGCCGCGGCGAAGGGTAGTGACGATGCGTGGGAATATTTGGGCGATGTGTGCTTGAGCGGGAAGGGTGCGACGAAACGAAGTGGGGAAGCGGCGGGCTACTATCGCAAGGCGGCGGAGGCAGGGAGTATCGAAGGTGTGGCGAAGCTGCTCAGGCTGCTGGAGAACAAGCAGGCGAAAGCAAACGACGCACAGGAGATCCAGCGTTGGACAGCAGCGGTCGAGGATGCGCTGAAGGATGAGCCGCCTGCAGGGCAGGTGTTTGCTTTGACGCGGATCGCACGCAGCATCGAAAATGGGCCCGATGGGGACGAGAAGGCAGCGCTGCGCTGGTGGGCGCTCGCGGCAGGAGCGGGGGATATCTCCAGTGCCCACACGCTTCTGCTGACCGAGCACCCGGTGGATTCCAAGGCGGCGGCCAAGGCCTTCAAGCTTTTGAAAGCATCGGCCGAAGCGGGAGACGAGGACGAGATGTATGCGATCGCGGCTGCCTATGAGAAGGGGAGGGGTGTGAAGGCCAATGCGAGGGAGGCGACGCGCTGGTATGAGGCGGCGGCGGAGAAGGGCATTCCCATCTGCATGACGATCACCGGTGAGCGTTATCTGGAGGGAAAGGGCGTGCCGAAGAATCTCTCCAAGGCGATCAAGTGGTACAAGGCGGCGATCCGGGCGGGATCGACCACGGCGATGGGGGCGATGGGGGAACTCTACTCGAAAGGGAAGGAGATCCAAGCGGACGGAGCGGAAGCGGAAAAGTGGTACATGACCGCTGCTGTCTTTGGCGATGCCTATGCACCGTATTTCCTCTCCATGCTGTATCTGAGCGGGAAGATCGTACCGAAAGATCATGAGGAGGCCTACATGTGGGCAAGTGCCACGGCGGCGAGCGAGAGTGAATTGGTGCGCAAGAATGGGGCGAAAATCCTCAAGGTGCTCGATGGCGAGATGAGTCAGGCAAAGATTCAGAAGGCGAAGAAGCGGACGCAGCAGTACTTCGCGCTGGTGAAGAAGGCGAAGACGGTCATGGCGCAGCGGATCCAAGCGGGGGAGCCGGTGATCACCTCTTTTGAAGAGCCTTTGGACTTCGTCTTGAACGGCGATGTGGAGGAGCCGGATGAGCGGCCGGCTCCAGTTCCTGCTCCTGCTCCGGTTCCGAATCGGGAAGATAGGGCTCCAGTGAAGAGGCGTGACGCGCCGGTGCTGGCATCCGCCACCGCGTGGGCGGTTTCCCCGGGCGGTCATTTGATGACGGCGGCGCACGCGGTGAGGGGTGCGAAGGAGATCACCGTGACAGGTGAGGATGGACGGATGCGCGTGGCCCGGCTCTTGAAGACGGATACGGTCAACGACATCGCGTTGATCAAGATCGAAGGCGCGACCAAGCCGCTCCTGCTGAGGACGAAGGTGCTGATGGGGGAGAGTGTGGCGACGATCGGCTTCCCCAACTCGGACCTGCAAGGGAGCGCCGCGAAGGTGACGGAGGGGATCGTGAGCAGTCTGAGCGGTCCCGCGGACGATCCGCGCTTGATGCAGATTTCCGTTCCGGTGCAGCCGGGGAACAGCGGCGGTCCCTTGCTGGACGGGAATGGAGCGGTGGTGGGGATGATCCAAGCGAAATTGTCGGATGCCGCGACCTTCGAGCAATCCGGCTCGATCCCGCAAGTGGTGAACTACGCGCAGAAGATCTCGCTGATCCAGACGCTGCTGGAGGGCATCGATGTCCCCGATGCGGTAGGCAGGGGCGCGAAGATGGAACTGCCCGACATGGTGGAGAAGACGCGGCCCTCGATCTATCTGCTCCAGATCCGCTAAGCTGTGCCGGGTGTGCGGGAGCGATAGCGGAACAGGATATTTCCGAATTGAGGCCGGCAAGGCTGAAATCCTTGGGCCGGAGGCAAGGGCCCCTGCTATCCTGCGGGAATGTCTGACGAAAACTGTGAAGGGGAGAAATTGGCCGCCAGCCAGAAGCCCAAGGGGCGTTACAAGTTGAACTCCCGCCAGCTGCTCTTCGCCCGTTTGGTTGGCGAGGGTAAGTCGCTCCGTGAGGCCTATCGCCGCGCCTATTCGGTGAGTGCTCCTCACGGCGCGGCCATGCTTGCCCGGCACCCCGCCGTAGTAGAGGAGATTGCCCGGCGTCGTGCGGAGGCGGAGGAAGCAAGCGTGCTCAAACGCAACGAGGTTCTCGAACTCCTGACCTCCATCATCCTTACCCCGGTAGCCGATCTGGATGTAAACCATCCCCTCGTTCAGGAATACACCCTTACCCGCCGCGGGGAGATCGAAACGCTTCGCGTCAAAGCCCTCTCCAAGATGGATGCCATCAAGCTCCTCGGTCTCATGTGCGGCTGGATGAAACAGGATAATGAAGTCCAACCCATGACCTTCGTGCTGAAGAAGATGTGGGAGGATTAATCGTCAGGATGAGATCTTAACCGGGAATGGCGCGATGGGGAGGCGGAAGGCGATTACGGTTCGCTGGCGTTTCATCCGTGTCTATCCGCGTTCATCCGTGGTTCCTTGAAATGGGAGTCACTGGGGCCGGACGCGGAGGTAGCGGCGGGTCGCAGTATTGAGGGGCAGGGTGGCGGTGGTGGTGGGGCCGGTGGCGAGGACGAGCGGCAGGGCAGTCTGCCAGTTAGCGAGGTCGCTGCTTTCCTCGACGAGGTAGCTGCGACCGGGAACGCTGGCCCATTCCAGGTGATGGGCATCGGTGGTGGCGAACTCCGAGATGCGTAGTAGAGAGCCGGGATCGAGGGGATTGGTGCCGGCGGAATATTCCCCGCTGTTAGAAGCACCGTCGCGGTCGGGATCGGCGGCGGCATCCGGGATGGCGGGGTTGGTGCCATTGAGGAGTTCCCAAGCATCGGGAAGTCCGTCGCCATCGGTATCGACGGCGGGGTTGAGCAGCCAGTCTTCCTCCACGCGGGCGAAGGTGATGCGGGAGTAGTCGTCCTTCTCGAAGAGGATGCCGATGGAGCGGTCCGGCAGGATGCAGAGGGAGGAGTACGCGGAAGAGCCGGCGTAGAGCTGTCGCGAGACGGGCCATGAATCGCCGCCATCGGCGGAGACGCGGAGGGTGAAATTCGAGCGGCTGGAGCTGCTGGCGGGATTGCCGAAGAGGATGAGCTCGCGCGGATCGCCGCGGTGGCGGCTGGCCCACTGGAGCACGCTGCCCTGGCAGACGGGATCCGGGACGGAGGGGAGGCGGAAGAGGCTGCCCCAAGTGCCATCGCGCATGGGGACCTCGCCGCCCGGGGTGTAGCGGATCCAGGCGCGCTGGCCATTCGAGGCGGTGGGTGTGCGCATGGAGAAGAGGAGGCGACCGTCATCGAGCTCGCACACGGTGTTCTCGTTCGTCTGCGGGGAATCGACAGGGATGTCCGCGCCGAAGTCCCAGGTGGCGCCGTGATCCGAGCTGAACACGGAGCAGACGCGGACGGTGCCGGAGGCATCGCGGTACTGGGAGGGGAAGACGAGCGTGCCATTCCGCAGGGCGATGCCGTGGCCGGGGCCATCGAAGATGAGGCGCCAGTTGGGGTCGTCCTTCACGGCGGCGGTGACGTTGATGGGCTCGCTCCAGGTATCGCCGCCGTCATCGCTTTTCGAGAGGACGTATTGGCCGGTCTCGGAGGGAAGGGTGCCGGGACCGGAGCCATTGTAAGCGCGGTTCCCAAAGGACCAGAGTGCGGCGACCCAGAGGGTGCCGGTGGCGGGATCGCGGAGGATGCAGGGATCGCCTACGCCATTGCCGGAGGAGCCGCTGACGCTGGAATCGTAGTCCATGATGGCGCGGGTCTCGGTCCAGGTGGCGCCGCCGTCGGTGGAACGGCTGTAGCCGACATCGATGTTTCCGGGGAGGTCGGCGCTGTTGTTATAGCGGTGGTCGTAGACGGCGTGGAGGGTGCCGGAGGGATCGCTGACGATGCCGGGGATGCGGAAGTTCACGATGCCTTGTTCGCCGCCCACGACGACATCCGTGAAGGCGGGGACGAGGGCGAGCGTGAGGACTCCGGCGGGATCGGTTTGCGGTGGAACGGTGGTGCCGCTACGGGTGCCGGAGAAGCCGAGGGAATCCCAGGTGGCATCGAGCGTGGTGCCGAGCGGCGGGTGGCGCTGCGGGATGATGGCGATGGCGAGGCGGTTCGTTCCCTCCGCGAGCGGCAGGACGCAGGGGAGGACGAGCGAGTCGCTGGATGGGGAATCGAGCTGCGCGAGGGTGGCACCGGTATCCTGCGAGACCAAGGCGACGGAGGCGATGTGCTGGCGGGTGCCGGGAGCGAGGGTGATGGCGGCTTGAACAAGCGTGGTGCCACCGGCGTCGTTATCGATGCTGGCTTCTAACAGATTGTGCCGGCCGAAGCGGGCGATGGATCGCGGAGCCTGCGAGATGGCGATGGTGAAGGGTGGCGGGGCGATGGCTCCCCAGCGGGTATCCCATGCGGTCTTCAGCGCGGCGATGGCGTTGGCATCGAGCGCGGAGCTGTAGACGGCGAGCTCCGCGATATCGGCAGAGAGCCGGGAGAAGGGCGAGCCGCCGTTCGAGCCGAGGATGAGCCCGCCGAGCGGGGCGGTGCCCGAATCCGTCACGGTGGCGGCGAGGCTGCCATCGATCCAGTGGCTGATGGTGGTATTGCCCGTGCCATCCGGGGCGTAGGTGAAGACGTGCTGTTGCCAGATACCGGTCTGGCGCGCGGTGGTGGCGGTCTCCGCGCTATCCCATGCGCCGGCGGTGGCAGTGGTGCCGGCTTGCCAGGAGCCGTTGCGGACTTGGGCGCGGGTCTTGCCGCTGCCGGTGGTGCCATCGAAAAGGAAGCCGTTTGCTGCGGAGCCGACCCGGCAGAGGATGGCGACGCTGCGGGGACCGCTGATCGCGCCGAACTCGGTGCTGGCATTCGCCCAGAGGTCGTTGCTGCCATCGAAGTGCATGACCCTGCGGGATTCGCCGCTGCCGGAAACGACGGAACGCCGGAAGGTCTGCCCGGCGACGCGGCGGGTGAGATCGCGGGTGGCAGCGCCGTTGTGCAGGGTGGCCCAGCGGTTGACCGCGCCATTCGCGTCGAAGCCGGTGCCGTTGTCCGCGACGAACCAGCCATGGACGCTCGCCCACTCCGGGAGCGGCTGCTGCGGCAGGGCGGAGAGGGCGATGATTTCCGCGGCGATGCGCTCGCCGAGGAGGATCTGGCTCTCTGCATCGTAGTGGACGTTCTGGCCGTCCTGATTGTGTACGACGAGTCCCGTACTTTCCGCGTAGCCGATATCGGCCTGGCTGGTTGCCAAGGCGACTTGGGCGGCGCGGGTGGTATCGCGGTTCGTGCCGGAGCCCGCGATCTCGCCGAATACCGCCTTCATGTTCGTGGCGGAGGGCAGGTCGGCCTGAAGATTCGCCATCAGCTCGCCGAAGCGCGTGCCTGCTTCGGCGGCTTCCGTAGCTCCGTTGCTTTCTCCTTGAACGTAAATAAGTCCTGCGATGCGTGCGCTATCGTAACCGGGTGGCAGATCTGCCAAAGCCCCGGCCACCGTGGCCACCACATGATCGTACATATGGTGATCCGCCGCGCTCTTCTGCCAGAAGGTATTTCCACCGCCGCCGCGGGATGCCTTCACCACCGCGAAGTGACGGTAGCCGGCATTCCAAAGCATGCGGGAGAAGCCGATCTCCGGGCCCCAGTGGTCGTCATTCCCGGTATAGTAGCCGCCGGTTTGAGCGCCGATGCGGGTCCAGCCGGGGGACTTGCCGAGAGCGGTGTCCCCCGCAGGTGTGCCGTCGCTACGATTGTCCCAGTAGAAGGGGATGCCGTTTGCTTGCTCTGCCGGATGAGTGCCGGGCAGTCCATGGCGCATGGAGACATCCGTGGTGCCGACGGTGCCGAGGGAATTCGACTGTCCGGTGAGGATGAAGATATCCAGCGTCTCCGCGGCGAGAGGCCCGGAGAGAAGCGGGAGGACAAGAGCGAGGCGGGGCAGGCGCATGGGCGGTGAAGTGGAGATCAGGCGCGCTTGCGGCGGAGCAGAACGAGCAGTGCGAGGCCGCCGAGGAGGCTGGCGGAGGGCTCCGGCACCACGCTCACGTCCATGACGATGTTATCGAAAAAGACGAAGGGAGTGGCGGAGAGATTGGTGGTGCGGCCGAGCACGAGCGAGAAGGCATCGCCATCCAGGCTATCGATGGTGGCGAAGGTGGCGGTGTAGCTGCGGTCGGTATTGTAGCCGCCGCCGGTGATGCCGGAGGGGCCGCCTTGGGCGATGAAGTTGAGGCCGAGGGCGTCCGCGGCGGTATTCGAATCGCCGAGGGTTTGGGCGACGAAATTCGGGGTGGTGAGGGCACCGTTCGAGCCGCCGATGAAGGTGAAGGCATTGCCGGCGGAGGCGAAGTTCACGTAGGCGTTGAGGTCGCTGGTGGCGACGTTGGTTTGCGCCGAGGCATACCAGCTCAGGGTGATGAGGTAGTATTCGCCGCTGCCGAGGGCGGGCAAGGTGCCGAAGGTTTGATTGGTCTGGATCTGCTGGTAGGTATTCCCGGCGGCGAGCGAGCTGATCCAGCCGTGGGTGGTTTCTCCGGATCCTGCGGCGGCGGGGTTAAAGAGGCGTGACGCGTTCGCGTTCACGGCGGTGTCCACGCTGTCGGAGTAGTTCCAAGTAAGCTGCGCGGTGAAGGTGATGGCGGTGGGATTTGCCGCGGTGGAGCCGAAGTCTTCCGAGAGAACGACGGTGCCGGATGCGGCGGCGGTGAGGAGGATTGAGGCGATGGCGGGGAGAGTGCGGTTCATAGTGCGGCACCAGTCCATGCGGACGGGCGGACAGCAGCAATGGTCGCGGACTGGTCTGGTGTGGCTACCAGTTCGGGTGGGGTCGACACGCCGGGTGGTGGCGAAGAAGATGAAGAAGTGAGATCCATCCTGACCGCGATGTGGTTGCTGGTGATGCCTGCCGCTGCGCTGGAGTTGGGGCGTGCCTATGGCGAGCACATGGTGCTGCCCATGGGGAAGGAGGTGAGCGTGCGGGGCAAAGCCGACGCGAGGGCGGAGGTGATTCTCCGATTTGCCGGGCAAGAAGTGAAAGGCCGCGCGGACGGGAGGGGTGAATGGGCTCTGGGTCTAGCGCCGATGGCGGCTTGTGCCGAAGGAAAGCAACTGGTGGTGGAATCGGGGAAAGAGCGGCTGTCGCTGGGGAACGTGGTGGTAGGGCGCGTGTATCTGTGTTCCGGGCAATCGAACATGGACTTTCCTCTGAGCTCGGCCGTGGGAGGCGGGTCCGCCATCTCGACCGCAGGGAAATTTCCTCTGGTGAGAGTCTTCAATCTAACAGGTGTGCGGACGGATGCCCGTCGCTATGAGCCGGAGTTGCTCGCAAAACTGGATGCGGGGCGGAACTTCGAGGGCAGGTGGCGGTCTGCTGCACCGGGAGCGGTGGAGAACTTCTCCGCGATCGCTTGGTGGACGGGGCTGACGCTGCACGAACGAAGCGGTGTGCCGATCGGGCTGGTGGAGAATGCGGTGGGCGGCTCGGGGACGGAGGCGTGGCTGCCGCGGGAGGTCATCGAATCCCGGACGATGTATCGCGAGGAGTTCGGGAAGGACTGGCTAGCGAGTGAGAAGATCAGTGATTGGGCGCGAGGGCGGGCGAGGGATAATCTAGGAGAGCGGATGGAAGGGAATCATCCCTATAAGCCCGGCTATCTCTTTGAAACCGGAGTGCGGGGCTTCGCCGGTTTTCCTTTCGAAGGTGTGCTTTGGTACCAAGGGGAAACGAATGCCGAGATCAATGATGTGGAGTGGAACCGTAGTCTGATTGTCGATCTGGTGGAGGGATGGAGGCAGGGATTGGGAGATCCGGGCCTGCGCTTTTATCTGGTGCAGTTGCCGCGGATCGGCGGGAATGATCCTCTGCGGCGCTATTGGCCGGAGTATCGGCGGGCTCAAGCAGAGGCCGCGCGGATGCTGAAAGGGGTAGTTTTGGTAGAGACGCAGGATCTGGGGTGGGAATCACCCGATGTGCATCCGCCGGACAAGCTGCCGGTGGCGAAGCGCTTGGCGGAGGCAGTGATGAAGGGGCTCCGGTAACGGGGAGAGGGACGCCTCCGGAGCCATGGATTTGGCTGTAACGGGGAGACGGGGAAGGGTATGGGTAAGGGCGAGATGGCGGCTGTTCCCGATCGTTCCGACAGGCAGGTTTCACTGTTCGCTACGACGCGATGGTCGATCGTGGGGGCGGCGGCGGGGGATGATGATACGCTGGCGCGGGAGGGGCTGGCGGCCTTGTTCGAGACCTACTGGGCACCGCTGTATCGCTATGTGCGGCGGCTGGGACAGCGGGAGCAGGATGCGGAGGATCTGGTGCAGGGGTTCTTCGCGAGCCTGTTAGAGGGGCGGGGGCTGCGTTTGGCGGATCCGCAGAGGGGTCGTTTCCGGGCGTTCATGCTGGCCTCGCTGAAGCACTACATGGCGAACGAGTGGCGGCGCGAGCACCGGCAGAAGCGGGGCGGATTCGCGCAGCACCTGTCGATCGACTGGAAGGATGCGGAGACGGGCTTGAGTCTGGATCCGGCGGACGAGCGGAGCCCGGACAAGCTGTACGACCGGGAGTGGGCGATGGCGCTGCTGGACAAGGTGCTGGATGAGCTGGCGGCGGAGGAAGAGGACTTCGGGCGCTGGAAGCCCTTCCTAAGCGTGAGTAGCGGAAGCATCCGCTATGCGGAGATCGCAGAGGAATTCGGGATGACGGAAGGGGCGGCGCGGGTGGCGGTGCACCGGCTGCGGAAGCGCTATCGGCATCGCCTGCGCGAGGAGATCGGGCGGACCTTGGTGAACGGGGAGATGGTGGAGGAGGAGATGGCTTCCTTGTTCGCGGCGCTGGCCGAGTAGAAATCATCAATCACCAATCTTCCAATCATCAATCGAAGTGCGATGAAGAGAACCGCTTCGCCAGAATTGGGACGCTATGCTTGGGTTCGATTTAATTCTGTCTCTCGGGGCTGTCCTACTGACGAGATGGCTGAATCTCGTAACGTTCCGCTGCGGATCTTTAAGGGCTTCTTGAGATGAACACGGATGCTGCTTCCGAGAATTGTCCCGAGTGCGGGAAGGTGCTGCCGGCGGGGAGTGCGCACGGGATGTGCCCGGCCTGCCTGATGGCGCAGGCGATGGCTTCCCGGACGCTGGATGGTGAGGGCGGGGAGGAGTCGGCGGGAGTGCCGCTCACGCCGGAGGAGATGGCCGACAAGTTCCCGCAGTTCGAGATCCTGGAGTGTCTGGGACGCGGGGGGATGGGGGTGGTCTACAAGGCGCGACAGAAGTCGCTGAACCGGCTGGTGGCGATCAAGATCCTGGCGCCGGAACGGGAGCGGGATTCCAAATTCGCGGGCCGTTTCGCGCGGGAGGCGGAGCTGCTGGCAAAGCTGAGTCATCCGCATATCGTTACGATCCACGACTTCGGCGATACGGAGGGGCTCTTTTACCTGGTGATGGAATTCATCAACGGGGTGAACCTGCGGGACTTGCTGCGGGAGGGGAAGATGCCGCCGGAGCAGGCGCTGGCGATCGTGCCGCCGGTGTGCGAGGCGCTGCAGTATGCGCACGAGCAGGGGATCGTGCACCGAGACATCAAGCCGGAGAACATTTTGTTAGACCGGGAGGGGCGGGTGAAGATCGCGGACTTCGGGATCGCGACGCTGGCAGGGGATGCGGGCGATCCCTCCGGAACCCCGGCCTACATGGCTCCGGAGCAGCAGAGCGTGGTGAAGATCGTGGACCACCGGGCGGATATCTATGCGCTGGGGGTGGTGCTGTATGAGATGCTGACGGGGGAGCGACCTACGACGCTTCCCGTAGCTCCATCGCAGCGGATCCAGATCGACGTGCGGCTGGACGAGGTGGTGCTGCGGGCGCTGGCGAAGGAGCCGGAGCTGCGATTCCAAACGGCGGCGGACTTCCGCACGGTGGTGCAGACGATGGCGCGGCGGGGGGATGGAACCACGAGCACGGCGGACTACCATCCGGCGCAGGGCGTGGACTATCGCTCGTCGCGGCGCTTCCTGGGGCTGCCGCTGCTGCATGTGGCCTCCGGGGTGGACCCGGTGACGAAGAAGCGGCGGGTGGCCAAGGGCTGGGTGGCGATCGGGGATACGGCGGTGGGCGGCATCGCTTTGGGAGGAATGGCCTGCGGGGGGATCGCGGTGGGCGGTGTGTCGGCCGGATTGCTCGGCTTCGGCGGGGTGGCGCTCGGGCTGCTGGCGCTGGGTGGCGTGGCGCTGGGCGTGCTAGCGGCGGTAGGTGGACTAGCCATCGGCGGGGTGGCGGTGGGCGGCATGGCGATGGGCTACTATGCGCATGGTGGCGGGGTGAGGGGTGTGCATCTGTATGGCCCGGGAGTGAGGGATCCGGAGGCGGTGAGGTTCTTTGCGCCGTGGGCGGGAGGCTTCCTGAGGACCATGGGGATCTGGGGCACGGCGGCTTTGTTCGTGTCGATCGCGATTCAATTTGCGGGGATGCAGTGGGCCTTGGCAAAACAGCGGGCTGGCGGCGGATCCAACAAGGGGGACGGGCCGAAGGGAGAAGGCAAAGGTGTGCTGGCGTTGATGGCGCATTTCCTGCCGGCAATCTTGCTGGCCTTCATGTGGTTCAGTGGCGGTCTGGAGAAGGGGGCGGTGATGATCCTGAGCGTGGTGGTGGTGGCGACGTTGGTGATCGGGGCGCTGCGGCTGAAGTCGCCGGGCATGAGGTGGTTCGTGCCCTTCGTGGCGCTGGCGATTTGTTTGGGGGTGGGGGGCGTCTTTCTCAAGAAGCACAAGCTGTCGTGGGTATGGGATGCGATGCCTCCGCAGGCGGAACAGCAGGACGAGCGTAGGGAGATGCTTTCAGCGGATCTTGTCGCGCGGGCTGAAGCCGACCCGAGCAAAGGCTTGGAGATGCGTTGGATGGTGGAGGATCCGCGCAAGGGCACGCCCTTCCGGCCAGCACCCGGATCCATGACGGGCAAGCATGTGCGGGACTACTATCTCTCCGGAGTGGTGGCGGATGAGAAGGATCTCGCCGATGTGAGGCTGACGCCCACGGAAACGGGAAAGGGGTATCTCGTCATTGAGCTGAATGCCGACGCGGTGGAGAGGCTTCGCAAGGAGGAACGAGCGAAGCCCGGCCGGGTGCTTGCGGTGGTGTGGCAGGGACAAGTGCTCCGCGGGATACGGCCGAGCACTCCGGTGAGCCGTGTGTTTGAGATCGATCTGGGGAGGGCCGAGGTGGACGCGGAGGCGATGGTGCTCCGGCTCCGCCGCGGGTTTTCCGGCGGGGGCCGCTTCATCCATGTGGAAGGCTCGGGCGAATTCAACACGCTGGCCTCCGCACTCTTCGCCGCGCCGGAGAATGCGGTGATCCGGGTGCCGGAGGGCGTTTTCAAGGAGCGGATCGAGATCACGAAGCCGGTGAAGATCATCGGGGCAGGCTGGGAGAAGACGCGGCTGGAAGCAGGTGGCGATGTGGTGGCGATGGAGGGCAAAGAGGCGGAAGCGGTGAAGCCGCTGGTGATGATCCGGACGGAGGGCGAGGTTCTGTTAGAGGGAATGGGGATGTCGCTGCGGACGCAGAAGATGCATGGCGGGGGAATACCGCGGATCGCGGTGGTGAGCTCGGACAAGGCGAAGCTGACGATGCGGGGTTGTGCGGTGCTGGGCTCGCCGGGGAACGGGATCGAGGTGCGGGAAGCGGCGGGTGGCTTGATCGAGAATTGCCTGGTGGCGGGAGTATGGGGCACGGGGATCGCGCTGGCGGGGAACCGGATCACGGTGCTGAACAGCGATGTGCGGAACTGCTATCACCGCGGGATCACGATCTCCGACCAGCGATGGGGGAAGACGACGATCCGCGGCTGCCGGATCTCGGGGTCTGCTTGGCACGGGATTCGATATGATGATTGCTCGCCGCTGATCACGGGCTGCGTGATCACGGGAAATGCTCGCAGCGGGATCTATGTGTCCGGGAACACGGTGGGGGAGATCTTCGGGAATATCTTCGCGAAGAACGAGATGAACAGCATCTCGTGCTGGTTCGAGAGCCGGGACCGGATTGTGCGGAATATCATCGCGGATGATCAGCGCGAGGCGCTGGCGGTGCTAGGCTTGGCCTCGCCGCTGGTGAGAGGGAACGTGTTCGTGGGGAAAGGGATCGTGCAGTCGCAGATCGGCGGGGATCGGCTGACGGCGAAGGCGTATGGTACGCCGAAGCTGGAGAACAATGTGTTCTGGAAGGTGGGGCAGCCGCACCAGCGCGGGTATCCGGCGGAGGCGGTGGCACTGCCTGAGGGGAACCGGGTGGAGGATCCGGGGCTGGGGGCGGGCTATATTTTGCCGGAGGGATCGAAGCTGCGGGAGGAGCAGATCGGGCCGGAGGTGAATCCGGTGGGGCTGAGTCCGTATCCGATCCAGCCCGAGGAGAAGGCGATCATGCCGGAGGGGGATTCGCGGGATTCGAGGCTGTGGAAGGGGCAGGGCTAGAGGGGAATGACGAATGACCAAGCACTAATTTTCGAACGGGGTGCCTAGAAATCGTCGTCCGGCGGTACCGATGGGGGGAGGGTGGAGAGGATAGCTCTGCGGCATTCCGGGGAGAGACCGATCTCTTCCAAGGAGTCTTTGAAGCGTTCGAGCTTCCTGGGAGACATGCCCGTTTGCGCGGATCCATCGGACTCGAGCATCCGCGTGAAGAATTGAACTCTCAATGATTTGGTGGGGAGTGCATTCAAGGTTGCCCTGAATGTCTCGCTTTTGAGGTCATGCTTCTGAAGCATCGTTATGGCGAAGGCGATGCGATCATCGTCCTGCGGGAGGCTTCCGACGATCTCGACGGCGGTCTGTGGAGATAGGTCGAAGAGATGGGTGATGCTATCGATAGCCGAATAGCGCTGGCCGCCTGAGAGGGCCGGGAGAAGGTCGAGGCCCCAGCGGATCGCTTCCTCGTCTCCGACCATGGCTGCCCGGCCCGACATGGCCACTCCGACGAGCTGTCCGCCGCCATTGAGGGGGCCGGTGAGATCGGGTAGCTTCTCGAGGACTTGCCCGGGGTCGGTGGCAGCCCAGGCGCGGGTGACGGCATGCAGGGTGCGATCGCTGCCCGAGCCGACGCCTTGCAGCTTCACGTAGGCTGCGAAGTCAAAGTCATCCGGGAGATCGATCTCTCCCGTGTCAGCGAACTTGCTCCAGGTCTTCTCGGCGAGGATCAGGTCGGCCGGGCCGCGTATGGCTGCCGAGCCTATTGCTGCATTGGCGAAGACCGTGCGGTAGTGATCCTTGCTGCCGCAGTCATCCTCGAAGGCTTGTAACCTTGCCATGCCGGCTTCGGGATCCGTGGCGCAGAGGGCGGCGAGGACCGCGAGACGGGTGGGGATGCTGTCGCTGGCATCCGCCCATTCGAGCGCGGCCGGCCCTTCGCGCCGGAAGAGCTCGGCGGCGGCGACGATCATGATCCGATGATGCAATTCGTTCCGAGCATCCCGGTGGACGGAGATTGCGGAGGCAGGAGAATCTAACAGGACTGTCCTAAGATCCGCGCTGTCCATGCGCTCCACCGAGGCTACGGCATCCGCATCCGGGCCTGAGGCGGAGAAACGTCGCAAGTAGGAAGCGTAGTCCCTATCCGGATAGGTTGACGAGGTGCGGAGAGGTCTTGCGGGGGCTTGCGAGCTTTTGTCCAAGGATGGCGTATCGTGCGCGGGGGCTTGGAGCCCGCCGCGAGCGAGCAGCCAGCCTGCGCCCAGACCTGCGAGAGCGGCGATCACTCCACCCAGGTGAGGACCTGATGCACGCATGATCCTAGCGGTTTCCATGAATCATGCGTTGGATAAGGGGCTCGGTTCTCTCCGGGGGGAAATTCCAGGACCCCAGGATGCGGCGGAGTTTCGCCTCATGCAGACGTCCGGCACCGCCGCGAAGGCGGCTGGTCATCATGGCCTCGAGCTGAACGAAGCGCTCCTCCGGATCTTGGGTGGAAGCAGCGAGGAACTCCAAGGCCAGCGGGATGTCGGGCTCCTTGATATAGGCCACTGCAGCAGCCCGATGCATGTAGGAACTGAGCTCGGCATCAGGCATCGCGGACAAGCAGGCCCGCAGCAAGGCGGGGGATGCAGGCAGGCCTTCGAGGCAGCGAAAGGCCAAGGTCCAGTCCTCGCCGTCACCATGCCGCCTGCTGGTGGTGGCACCGAGCCGTCGCGCCCAATCCAAAGCTTGCGCATCTTCCGCTTCGAGGATGGCGGAGAAGACGTCGTGACTGCCGCCGAGCTCGAAGAGTGCGGCATCCGGATCCTGTGCCAGCCATGCCGCGGCGAATCCACCGATGCCGTGATCCGGGACGTCTCGATCCGTGCCGGATTCGAGCAGGGCAGCGAAATCGAAGCCTTGAGGGAAAGTGACCTCGAAGTCGGGTCGCCACATCCCGTGCTCCTCCAGACGCGCCATCCAACCGGCCATAGCGGCATGACCTTGGGCTGCGGCTTGGGTGAGAACGAGGGAAGGGAGACGCTTGATGTCGGCCTTCCTCAGGTCGGGGATCGCCATGATCTGCAGTAGGGCATCGCCCGCGCTTTCGGCGGGCCAGCCTTGGTCGAGGCCGCTGGCGAGAGCGTGCCGAGTGGGGCCCGGAGGCAGATTGACCAGCCACTGCCATGCGGCTTCCGGCTCGCGACGCGTCCACTCGGCCATGAGGGAGCGTGCCGCGGCGGCAGCGGCTCCGGCACGGCTACAACGCGGATCACCGAGGCTGCGGTTCAGCGCGGTTCTGAGTTGATCGGTGGTCCACCCGGCGAGTTCTTCCTCGCGGGTGCCGGCATCCGGATCGGGATCAGGAGCCCGGAGATCGATCCAAGACGAGAGTTCATCGGGGCTATGGATGAGATGCCTCTCGCCCGCGATGCGATCGTGAGACTTGAGCGGTCGTGCGGGAGGGGCATCGGCATCCTGCAAGGTGCGCGTGAGCATCCAGCTCGCGGCCAAGGTCAGGAAAAATATGCATGCCAAGCGTTGCATGGGTCGCTTGGTAGTAGGACGCATGGATCTTGATCGGTCAATGTGGCGGGAAGAAGAATTGCCAGGCTGAGCGGTGGCTGCGCTGCGCTTGCGCATCGGCCAAGATCCGATGCTCCTCCGGGGCGGGGAGATCGAGTGGCGGAGGCGGCTGCCATGCGGCCTATTTTCCGGTAGTCCTCCGGGGCGGGGAACAGATGTAATCCCCGGGGGGAGATGCCAATGTTTCGGGCGAAATTGTCAGAGAGAAGGGCTGGCGGCGGGGTGTAAGGGTTTAGGAGAATAAACCGATGCACACGAGACGCCGTTTCCTTCAAGCCGCTGGTGCCACGATGGCGCTGCCCCTGCCCATGCTAGCCGCCGGGGATGGTGTCAAGAAGCTGCTGCGGGTGGGGCTGATCACGGATGTGCACAAGGACATCATGCCGGATGCGGACGAGCGGCTGAAGGCATTCATCGATGCGATGAACGCGGAGAAGGTGGATGCGGTAATGCAGCTGGGTGACTTCTGCATTCCCAAGCCGGAGAACAAGGGATTCCTGGAAATCTACGAGAGCTTCCAAGGGCCGAAGTATCATGTGCTGGGCAACCACGATATGGATGGTGGCTACAAGGCGGAGGAGACGGTGGCCTACTATGGGATGAAGTCGCGCTACTATTCCTTCGATCTGGGCGGATGTCACTTCGTGGTGCTGGATGCGAACGACAAGCCGGAGGGTTGGGAGAAAGGCTATCCGGCATTCATCGCGGCGGATCAGGTGGAGTGGTTGAAGGCGGAACTGGCGGCGACGGAGCTGAACACGTTCATTTTCTCGCATCAGAGCTTGGAGATCGAGGTGTGCATCGACAACCAGGAGGAGGTGCGGCGGTTGATCCGCGAGGCGAAGACGAAGGATGGAAGGGCGAAGGTGGCAGGGTGTTTCAACGGACACTGGCACATCGATCACAGCCGGGAGATTGACGGGATCCCGTATGTGCACATCAACTCCGCCTCCTACTTCTGGATGGGCGGGGAGTTCCGGCGCGATCGATTGTCGCCTGAGCTGGCGAAGAAGTTTCCGCATGTGGCATCGACGGCGCCGTATGAAGGGCCGCTTTTCACGGTGCTGGAGATCGATGCGGAGAAGGGGAGTTTCCGCGTGAGGGGGATGAAGTCGGCGTGGCAGGCGCCATCGCCGGTGGAGGTGAACTACAAGAGTGCGGTGATCCGGAACGAGTGGGTGCGGCCGGAGATCAGCGAGAGGAGTTACTAGGCTGTGACGGGTTGTGAGAGCCGCTTTGCTCGACGGTCCACGCGGACTGAAGATCCGCGGTCCCGGGGACTACCCGAGTGGGGGATCGTAACTACGAAGTGGATACGGTAAATGGAACTTGTTCCTTCTGAATCCGTAGTCCGCGCCGGAATTTCGGCATGGGACTAAACTTTGGGAGTCCGGCGGCAGTGATTTTGCGTCAATGTCCCAAGCCAGCGACAACATCGATGAATTCGTGCAAGAGCTGACCCGTCATCAGGTCGACCTCTTCTACTTCATCCGTGCCCTGGCAGGAGATCCCCATGCGGCGTATGACATCCGCCAGGCGGTGAACATGGTGCTGTGGAAGAAGCGGGAGAAGTATCGCCCGGGATCGAGCTTCAAGAACTGGTCCTTCCAGATCGCGCAGCTGGAGGTGAAGAGCTATCTGCGGAAGCAGCGGCGCTCGGTGACGGTCTCCTTCGATCACAAGCTGCTGGACCTCTTTTCGACCGAGTTCGAGGAATTTTCCGACGAGTTGCCCGAGCGTCGGCGGGCGCTTTCCAATTGCCTGCGCAAGCTGACCTCGAAGGACGAGGAGCTGTTGAGACACCGCTATTGGGTAGGTGGCTCTTTGGAGTCGCTTGCCAACTCCACGAATCGTAGCATCGGCACGCTGAAAGCGCGTTTGCATCAACTCCGGGCCTCGTTGCGTAAGTGCATCGAGGCTCAACTCATGCCAGATAGTCCATGAACCGGGACGAAGAGACCGAAAGCCTGATTCACGAACTTCTCGACGGAACAATCGCGAAGCAGGACGTGGCGCGCTTGGAGAAGGCACTGCTGGAAGATCCGGAAGCGCGTCAGGCCTACTTCGCGCTGATGAGCACGGACCAGATGCTCTTGGACAATTACGAGATGCCAGACCATCTGGCGATGCACGCACAGTTGATGGCCGGGCCGCTGGCGGAGGAGTCCGACCGGGTGCGCACGCGCTGGATCTGGAGCGGTGCGGCGCTGGCGGCGATGGTGATGCTGGCGGCGACGCTGTTGATCTTCCTGCGCCGCGAGCCGGCGATCGCGACGGTGGCGGGCTCCGCGGACAGCTATTTCCTGATCGACGGGGTGACGGTGAACGAAGGCAACTGGACGAAGAACCAGCGGCTGGAGGTGCGGGACGGCGTGGTGGTGGCGAAGCTGAATGCGCACACCGAGGCCTGCATCGATGGGCCGGCGCTGATCTACATGAGCGACAACGGCCGCGATCTGGATTTGCGGCGCGGACGGGTTTTCTTCCGGGTGGATCACGATGCCCCCCATTTCAAGATCCGTGCGGCGGGCGCGCAGGTGCGGCACATCGGCACGGAGTTCGGCGTGCGCGTGGCGGAGGGTGGCTCCTGCGAGGTGCACGTGGTCTCCGGCAAGGTGGAGGTGGATCGCGGGGCGCAGAAGGGCAAGTGGACCCTGAAGGCGGGCGAGTCGGCTTCCTGGCTGAACCGCGGCGATACCAGCTTGGACCCGCTGGACGGGACGGACTTCCGCAAGGCGTTGCCGGGCGAGACGATCGTGTTCGAGGATGACTTCAACGATCCGAAGGGCACGAGACTGAACGAGAAGGCTCCGGACATCGGGATGCCGTGGAAGGTGCGCTCGGAGAAGGTGGCGACGGTGGTGGGCGAGGGGAAGCTGGATACCTCCGGCGGTCCGCGTCATCTGAAGGGTCATTTCCTGGCCGATGATGAACCGAATCACCGCCAGGTGGTGCTGATGTCCTTCCGCACCCGCCAGCCGGAGTGGATCTGGGACAAGCAGTCGAAGATGGACGGGATCGAGAAGATCGCGCTGGAGGCGGAGGATGGAACGATCCTGTGCTCGGTGCAGGCGCGTGCGAGCGAGGGGCACCGCTGGCGTCTGCGGGATGAAGTAGGCGGGCGGGAATCCCCGCTGACCGGGTTCTCCGCGCTGCAGGAGAACGAGCTGACGCTGCGCTACGATGCGCTGGGCGGGAAGATCACGCTGCACTCAGGAACTTCCACCCAAGCCGAGCTGGTAGCGGAGATTCCCTCGAGCTCCTTTGCGGCTCCGAAGGCGCTGGTGATCTGGAACGACTACGGCGGCGACCTGGCGCTGAAGCGGATCTCGGTGAAGGTGGTGGATTATCCGTGATGCATGCGTTCATCGGAGGCTCCGTCGTTTTGTTTTCGTTTTCGTTAGAAAGGCTTTCGACCTGATCGGGTTGAACGGGCTCGCGCGGATTTGGGTTTCTCGCGCGGGCCCACCATTGCCGGACTCCGGTAGAAATGCCGCACGGATCTTGGGTTTTCCGTGCGGCATTTCGTTGTGGTGGGAATGGGGTCCACTGATGCGAAGGATCCCAGCCGGAATGAGGAAGTCATTCCGCTACGATGAACGTAGTAGTGCGTGCGAAACGGGACTCAGGCTTGCTTGCCGCCGTGCTCGAGATCGACGAAGTGACGGCGGGAAGAGAGGAGGTGCTTGCGCATTTCCTTGGCGGCCTCGTCGGGCAGGCCGGCTTCGATGGCTTCGAGGATGGCGCGGTGGCCTTCGATGACGGGAGTGGACCAGTCGCCATCGCCGCGGTTTGCCTGGGCGTAAGCGATACAACGCTTTTCGAGGGCACCGAGGAGGATGGAGTAGATGCCGTTGCCGGAGCCGCGGGCGATCGCGAGGTGGAAGGCGATGTCGGCCTTGCTGAACTTGTCCTTCGCGCCGCGGAGCTTGTCCATGGTATCAAGGATGCGGCGGAGCTCGCGGATGACTTGCTCGCCGGCGTTCTTCGCGGCGAGGCGGGCGCACTCGGTTTCGATGAGGATGCGGAAATCGATCAGCTCGAGGAAGTCGCTTTCCTCCGCGAGGACGGAGTAGCTCTCCACCACCTGGCCGAGCGATTCCAGGCTGGGATCGGCGATGTAGGTGCCGGAGCCCTTGAGGGTGCGGAGCAGGCCGCGACCGCGAAGCTGCTGGATGGCCTCGCGGATGACGGTGCGGCTGACGCCGAAGCGTTCGCAGAGTTTTTCCTCGGAGGGCAGGCGGTCTCCGGGGGGGAGTTTGCCGGCGAGGACTTCCTGTTCAAGCTCACCGGCGATCTGGGCGCTACGTCGTTGCACGGGTGGAAGCTAGTTGAGTTTGCGAGGCCCGCGCCAGAGGAAAGATGGTGCGCAAGGGGTTGTCTGACAGCCTTGTAGCGAGATGGTTCCGCTTGCCGGATGGCTCTAACATGCGGGACGCGAGGAGGAGAAGAGGGGTGTGAAACCCATTGGGAATACGTGGATTCGGACATGTCATACTACCCAAATTAGCCGCTGACTCGGGGGCAGGGGCATGCATGATCGGCGGCATGCTTCAGAGCGGCATCATCAACCCAAGGGTGCTGGACCTGATCGCGCGGATCCGCCACACGAATACGCTGGTCATCGCGGACTGGGCCTTTCCCTACTGGCCGGAGATCGAGACGGTGGACATCTCGCTGACACGCGGGGTGCCGACGGTGCTGCAGGTGCTGGACCTGCTGACACCGAACTTCAAGATCGGGCGGATTTGGCAGGCGGAGGAGTTCCTGGGGAAGAACCCGCAGGAGACGGTGAACGAGTTCGCACGCTCCTTCGGCCAGATCCCGCTGACGCGCGAGCCGCACGCGGACTTCAAGAAGCGGGTGCCGGGAGCGATCGGGCTGATCCGCACGGGAGACACGACCGCGTATGGCAACATCATCCTGGAATCCGTGTAAGCGATGAAGACTGCCGTGACCCTATGCCGTGTGCCGGAGATGGCTGCGGGACCTTTCGTTTTCCACGATGAGCTGGAGAACTCCTTCGCGAAGGCGAAGGCGTGTGGCTATGATGCGGTGGAGCTATTCTTCGCCGGGCCGGATGCGGTGCCGGTGGCGACCGTGCGGGAGCTGTGCGAGCGGCATGGGCTGGGCGTGGCGGCGGTGGGCAGTGGCGCGGGGATGGTGAAGCACGGGCTCTCTCTGACCGATCCCTCGCAGGAGGTGCGGCGCGGGGCGCTGGATTTCATCCTGCGGATGGTGGACTTCGGAGCGCAATTCGGCGCGCCCTGCATCCTGGGCTCGATGCAGGGGAAGTGGGGTGGGGAGCTCAGCCGGGAGCAGGCGCTGGCGCTGCTGGCGGGATCTCTGGCGACGATCGATCGCGCGGCGGGAGAGGCGGGAGTGAAGTTCATCTACGAGCCGCTGAACCGCTACGAGACGAACCTTTTCAACCGGTTGCTACCTGCGGCGGAATTCCTGAGCGCGAACGGGCTGAAGAACGTGGTGCTGCTGGCGGACCTCTTCCACATGAACATCGAGGAGGCGGACCTAGCGCAGGCGCTGCGGGATGCGGGGGAGAAGGTGGGGCACGTGCACTGGGCGGACTCGAACCGCCGGGCAATGGGCAGCGGGCACACGCATGCGGCGGCGGTGATGGGCGTGCTACGGGAGATCTCGTACCAAGGGTTCATCTCGGCGGAGATCTTCACGGACGGGGATGCGGAGGGGGCGGCGCGGAAGACGATGGAATCGATCCGGAGGTGCGGGGAGTGAGGGAGGGGCGGCTTGCGCTACGATAAGATCCAGTTAACACACATGAAGGCGATCCGATTCACACGTCCGGAAACGATTGAGGTCATCGAGCTGCCGGAACCGGCTTTGCCGGGCCCGGGGGAGGCGCTGGTGCGGACGCACCGCATGGGGATCTGCGGGACGGATCTTTCCGGCTATCTGGGGAAGATGCCGTTCTTCTCGTACCCGCGGATCCCGGGGCATGAGCTGGGGCTGGAGGTGCTGGCGACGGGCGAGGGGGTGTCGAACGTGAAGGCGGGCGACAAGGTTTCGCTGGAGCCGTATGTGAACGATCCGGGCTCCGTGGTGAGCCGGAAGGGGGCGTCGAATTGCTGCCCGGGGGTGCAGGTGCTGGGGGTGCATCAGGACGGTGGCCTGCGCGATTCATGGATCGTGCCGGCGCGAAAGCTGCATGCGGGGAACGATCTCTCCTACGATCAGCTTGCCTTGGTGGAGACGCTGGCGATCGGCTATCACGCGGTGCAGCGCGGGAATCCGCAGCCGGGGGAGACGGTGCTGGTGATCGGAGCGGGACCGATCGGGCTGGCCTGCCTGGAGTTCCTGAAACTGATGGACCTGCGGGTGGTGGTGATGGACATGGTGCAGGGCCGGCTGGATTTCTGCCGCAAGAAGCTGGGGATCGGGAACGGCATCCTGGTGCAGGGGGATGGCGCGGAGCTGGAGGAGCTCGAGAATCTAACAGATGGCGCGCTGGCGGACGTGGTGATCGATGCGACGGGCTCGGCGGTGTCGATGTCGACCTGCTTCCAGTATGCGGGCTTTACCGGCCGGGTGGTGTACGTGGGGATCACGACGCAGGAGCTGAAGTTTCCGCACGCGCCGGTGTTTCACCGCCGGGAGCTGACGCTGATGGCTTCCCGGAATGCGCTGCCCGCGGACTTCGGGAAGATCATCGGGCTGATCGGGAAGGGGAAGATCGATACCGATGCGTGGATCACGCATCGCTTGGGATTCGATGATGTGCCGACGGGCTTCGCGAGGTTTACGGATCCGAAGGTGGGGGCGATCAAGGTGATTATCGAGATGTGAGGGGGCGCCTCGTGCGGATCGGCACGCGCTTGCTTCTTGGGCCACCCCCCAGCCGGGACGACGAAGTCGTTCCGCTACCTCACGGCGATCCTTACCTCACGACGGGCATGGTGCCGAGCCAGGGGATTTCCTTGGCTTTGCTGGGGCGGCGTTTGCCGCCGTCGGCAGAGGGATTGTAGAGAATGATTTGCGGGAAGCTGCCGCCGCCGAGGATGAAGTCGGTGTCGTGGTCGCCATCGATGTCCACGCCGCCGGAGAAGCCGACTTTGGTGAGGTCGATGTGGGAGTTGGTGAAGTCGTAGGGATCGGAGAAGAGCGGGCCGCGCTTGGTGGATTGAAGGTAACCCCAGGGGCTGAGCCATTCGCCGAGGTTCTTCTTCAGGTTCACCACGCGGCGGTCGCCATCGAAATCGCCGAAGGCCACGCCGGGTGCGAGCTTGCTGCTGACGGCGGGCAGGGCGGTGGAGACCCAGGTGCTCATGTCGCGTGCGGTGCGTGGTCCCGGGTTGCGCAGCCAGCGATCGCTGGTCAGAGGATTGCCGAGGGGGTCGGTGCCGGAGACTTCACGGAGCCAGAGGTCGGGGCGCTTGTCGCCATTCAGATCGGCCAGCACGGCGGTGCCGCTCATGGTCGGATTGCCGAGGAAGTCGTAGGCGGCGAGTTGGATCGGCAGTTCGACGGTGGCCTCGATGCCGCCGCGGCCATCGTTGAAGGCGACGAGCATGTGGTCGGGTGGCTGATTCGTGGTGCCGGTGCCGTGCACCAAGGAGATGATGTCCGGAGCGCGGTCGCCATCGATATCACCGGTGATGGTGCCGCCGATGATGGCGGGATTGAAGAGGAAGTCCGGCATGGTGCCGAGTTCCACCAGCAGGCGATGACCGGCGGGGAAGCTGCCATCCACGTTCTCATGCCACTGGCCCCATGAGACGAGGTCGAGATCGCCATCGCGATCCCAGTCGATAAAGCTCATGTTTTGCATGCCGCCGCCATCCGGCCCGTAGGCGGGAGTGAAGACCAGGCCGCCAGCGGGAATGAGCGGCGGGATGAAGGAGCCGTCCTTCCGGCCGCGCACCACGACGAGGGCATTCTCGGAACCCTGTCCGCCGATGGGCAGGCGGGTGTAGCAGCAGACGAGGTCGGAGAACTTGTCCTTGTCAATGCGTGCGGTGCCGATGATGCGGAGCTCGGTGCCCGGGATCTCCAGGCCATTGATGAGCGCGCCTTCATCGGGGCCGGCAGAGCCGCGATTGAAGTGGATGCGGTAGCGTCCGAGCGCATCCGGCCCGCTGACGAGATCCGCGCAGCGGTCGGCATTGAAGTCCGCGCTGAAGATTCGGTGGAAGGGCGAGGGGGCGGCGTGAAGCGGTTGGGGAGCGGAGAAACCGGAGGCAGAACCCCATGCAGCGGAGATTATACGATAAGCGTAGTAGTATCCACCTTCAGCGGATTGGGAATACACGAGATCTACGTGATCGTCTCCATCGAGATCCCCGTGGTGGACTATTACTGCATTGGCTCCGGGATTCCCCGGTGCGGCCTCGCGTAGGACCGGCTCGGTGGAATCGAAGGGGATGAGGACCCGCTCGTAGGCGGTCTGGTCCCCCGTGAGAGCGATGGCATGGATCATCGCGGGCTGGCCGGTGCGGGGGATGATCTTCTTGAAGGCAGCGTAATCCAGCAGAGCATAGGCGGGAGAGATCTCCTGCGAGGAGAAGTTCCATCCGCCATCGTTGCGATACCAAGAGCCGTCCGATTGCAGGATGTCGCGGAGGCCGTCGCCGTTCAGGTCGATCCAAGTGGCGTAGGCGTCGACGTCTTCGATCGTGCGCGGCTCAAGGGAGAAATTGCTGCCGAAGCTGCGTTCGTAGATGCGCATCTTGCCGTCGTCGCAGGCAAGGCAGAGATCGAAGTCACCATCGTCATCCACATCGCTGGCATCGATATCCACGACGCTATTATGATCATAGTAGAGCGAGGTGACGGTGTAAGCCTCTTGGAAGGGGCCGCCGACGCCGCCATTCGGCTTGTAGGCGGTCACGACAGTTTGGCCGGTGCCGGAGGTGCTGCCCACCGCGACGATGTAGGGATTGCCGGTGCCATCGAAATCGACGAGGTCCCACGGGCGGGATCCGCTGGAAGCAAGGGCCGTGGGCACGATGGGGGCAGGCGTGTCCGGGTCAAGGGTCAGGCTGAGGGCGAGCGGTTGGTAGTGCCCGTTGTCCGGCCATTGGCGGCGGTTCACGAAGATTTCCGGCTTCGAGTCGCCGAGGAGATTCCACACCACGGCGCCGGTGAGGCTTTGGCCGGTAGCGGTGGGGCCGAGGTGAATGAGACGCAGCGGGCCGAACTGGCGATTGCCGAGATTCTCGATCCAGTAAGCATGCGGGTCGCCCGGTTGTTCGCTGCTGCCCTCCGGCAGATGGACGAGGTCCAGATCACCATCGCCATCCAGATCGGCAGCGGTGAATTGATTGGCGAAGGTGGAGAAGGAGTGCGAAGGCGCGAGCAAGCCGATGTGCGGCGGGCTGGTGAGATCGGTATCCGCGGCGGAGCTTTGCGCGGTGTGGCCGAGAGATAGGGCGAGGGTCAGGGTAAGCCGGGGGAGAGTCATGCAGGAGTGAGGGGAGCTTGGGGAGGGGATCAGATGCGTCAATGCCGTAGAGGGGGGCGAAGGCTGGTTGGGGAAATCCTCCGATTATTCATCCGCGGCTCACGACGGGCTCGTCAAAGTGGGCGGCTTCGTCCTCATTGCCGGAGTGAAGATCGTCCTCGCAGGAGTAAGCGGCAGCGGCAAGAACACCATCGGTGAGTTGGTGGCGGAGAGGCTTGGCTGCGAGTTCGCGGATGCTGATGGGTTTCATCCACCGGAGAACGTGGCGAAGATGGCCTCCGGAATTCCGCTGACCGATGAGGACCGGGCGGGATGGCTGGAGGTACTGGGCAAGCACCTGGCAGAGCGCGAGCGGATTGTGCTGGCATGCTCGGCACTGAAGAGGATCTATCGCGACCGCCTGCGGGAGTTGACTGGGCCGGTAAGCTTCATCGTGCTGACGGCGGATCGAGCAACGCTGGAGGAGCGTATGCAGCATCGGCAGCACTTCATGCCCGCGAGCCTGCTGGACTCGCAACTGGCCACGCTGGAGCTGGGCGAAGATGTCGAGGTGGTGGAGAACACAGGGACGCCGGAAGAGGTGGCGGCCCATTGCATCTCGCGACTCGGGTCCGCTTGATCTCCGGGGATGGACAGCAGTGCGGTCGATGTTTTAACTCGGCGCGCCCTGCATGAAATCATTGCTCCCCGCCCTCGCCTCCACTGTTGCCGGACTCGCTATCGGTGCCGCGGCCTATCGCGCGATGAAGCCTACGGATGTGCCGGTGAAGACGATGGCTCCGGCGAAGATCGAGCGAGCGGAAGTGAGCGAGGCGACGCTGCTGCCGAGCGGTGATACGTTGGAGATTCTCAGGGATCCGAACCTTTCGGATCGCGCCGGGCGTATCGCGCTGTGGCTGCCGCATGCCGGTCTGGATGAAGTGGTGAAGCTGTGGGAGCATTTGAGCGCGAGCCCGCCGATACCCGAGCCGCTGGGTAAACTGGTCCTCTCCCGCTGGGTGATGCTTGATCCGCAGGCGGCAATGGCCTCCGGCAAGAATCCGAATGATTTCAGCGCGTGGGAAGCCTGGGCGAGCATTGATCCGCGGGCAGCGGAGGCTGCGGCCCGTGCAAGCGGGAAGAGGATGGCGGTGTGGCGAGTGCTCGCCGCGATCTCGGGTCTTGATCCGGACTATGTGGCGAAGCTGCTGGAGGAAGATCTGAGCGGGGCGAATATCGTGCTGCCGAAATTGGTCGAGGGTTTCATCGCGCAGCGGCGCTTTGACAAGGCATTGGATTCCGTGTTGCGGTTGGGCGGGAACTACAATCACAAGCTGACTGTCCTGCAGGAATGGGCGAAGGAAGATCTGGAGCAGGTGCTGCTGTGGGGTGCGCAGAATCCCCACCATTTCCTGAAAGGCGAGAATGACGAGATGGTGAACGGCATCACCCGCGACAAGGCGGAGAAGATCCCGGAGATTCTCGCCAAGATGCCTACCTCCGACATCAAGGCGAGGGTAGAGCGGGCTTACATGCTGGAGCTAGCGGAGAAGGATACCGCGAAGGCGATCCGCTTCGCGGAGGGAGTGGCTTCGCCGCTGGCTCGGAATAGCATGCTCGGCGAACTGGGGCGGAAGTATGCCGCCAGCAATCCCAACGTGGCGGCCGAGATCCTGGGCAAGATGCTCGATCATGATGCGCCGCTGGGAGAGTATCCGGTGGCCGTGTTCTTCGCGGAAGGCGAGAGGGGCGGCTGGCATAGCACGGACTCTCCCGCCTGTGGCTTCGCGGAGGACTTGATCACCCGCATGCCGGAGCTGGCGATGGATGCGGTGATGGCGGGATCCGGGAAACCGGCCTATGACCATGCGGCACGCCAGCTCGCGGAGGACTGGATGGAGCGGGATCGCTGGGACTTCGGTACCTGGCTGGCAGGGCAGCCGGTGGGCAAGCTGCGGGATGAACTGGTTGAAACGTTCTCCAGCAGCCTGATCCACGAGGGTGAGCCCGCCTATCCGGAAGCATTGAACTGGGCGAGCAGCATGGGCGATGCGGGGACGAGAGACGAACTGGTCGATCAATTCCTGCGGCGATGGGGAAGCGACGATCCGGATGCACTGAGGGTGTATCTGGCCGCTCCGGGCACTCCCGAGATCGCGCGCAGCCGGGCGAAGAAACTGGCACAATAAGGAAGCCGATGAAATCCCAGTCACTTGTCATGAACCGCCTCGCGCCTCTAACGATCCTTCTCCTCCTCGGCGGTGGAGCAGGGTGGGCTCTGATGAACTTTGTCGGCCAGCGCGGGTCCGGGAAAGAAGTTATCGCGGAGGTCTCCATGCCGACGACCCGTGGCGGTGATGCGGCCGTGGCCCGCGTGCGCGGGGCGAAGGACCGCTGGACCGCCATCCACGCCGCGATCGAACTGGCGCGCAGCATTCCCGCGGGAGAGCGCCGTACGTGTTTGCAGGACGGGCGCTTCCGCCATCCGGATCCGCTGGTAGCGCAGATGTTCACCCTCCAGTTGGAGGAACTGCTTTTTCAGGATGATCCCTTTGCGCTGATCGAATGGGAGATGGCGACGGGTCGCGATGCGGCCCGGAAGCATCTGGCCCGGATCGCGCGGGAGGATGTGGAAGCCCTGATCGCGCGGGGCCAGGGCTCCGCCGATGTTCAGAAGGGCCGGGCGATGCTCTTCACTGCGATGAAAGTGCTGGTAGAGCGTGAACCGGAGCGGGTGCTGAAGATGGCGCTCGAATTCCCGCCGCCGGCCGATGGCGATGAACTGCCGAAGAGCATGGTGCACCTGCTGGCGAAGGCGAGCGGGAGAGATGCCTCGAAGCTGCTCGATCTATCCGAAACGAAGGGCGACCGGTGGCGTGCCCTGCTGCGTGCCGCCGCGGCTCGTGCGATGGCCGAGAAGGATGTTGCCAGCGCCTTGAAGTGGATCACTGCCGAGCCGGATGGGGGCAGGCTCTTCACGGAGGTCTTCCTCTTCCACGGGGTCTACTCGGAAGAGATGATGTCGGTGGCGGAACTCGACGCGAACAAGCGGTGGGTGGCGGAACACCTCGACGAGCTGCCGGACGGCTTTATCCGGGAGATAAACCGCGGGAGAAGGCTGGGATCCTGGCCTTCGATGAGCGATTTCGCAGGCGCGGAGAAGTTCTGGTTGGCAGCAGATCTGGGGCGGCTGGGGATCAGCACGCGGGAGCAGGAGAACTTCCGGGTCGACCTGATGATGATGATGGCGAACAACGATCCGGCGGCAGTTGCGAAGCATCTCGATGATCCTGCGATGTTCAGCGTGACTCAGCGCAAGCAGGCGATCCAGAGAATCAGCCAGATGCAGATCGGGTGGCACGGCAAGCTGCCAGACGAGATCATGGCGGTGCTGGAGGAGGATGAGATGAAAGTGGTGGAAGCGATGGTGGCCAACAACAAGAAGGACCAGACTACAGTGAAGAAGCCGCTAGGCATTCCCGAGCAATTCACCACGCTGATGAATGAACCGGGATCCGAGTCGCTGCACCTGCGTGCTGAGAATTGGACGCCCGAGCAAGAGGACCAGGCGCTCGCCTATGTGCGCAATGCCGATCCAAAGCTGCTGGCGGACCTGACCAATCGGATCCTGCGCACCGGCTATCCCTTCAAGCCGGTGGCGGCGGAGATCTACCGCCGGGCGCTGGAGAACAACATTGTCTCGCCGAGGCTGCGCGAGGAGGTCATCGAGACGTCCATCCACTGGGCCGACGCGGATCCCATTCGAGCCGCGGCTTGGGTGGAGACGCTTCCCGCGGGCGTGGAGCGCCTGCGCTCGATCCAGAACGTGGCGGCGCAGTGGACCCGCGATGACCCAGCCGGGGCGCAGGCATGGATCGCAACGCTGGAGGACAAGGCGGAAGCGGAGGCGGCGCGGGAGGCGGTGAGGATCTTCGATGCGAAGGCGAAGACGCGATGGGAGCAATAAAGCGGTAGCTCCTAACAACTTGGATTTTTTTCGGGGTCCCTTGAATAGCTTGGGAGACCCCGCGTCTTAAGGATGTAAGCGCCCGATAGGGGCGGAGACTCAACCTTAAGATAACATGAAGACACTCCTCGTTACCATTGCTTCGGTATTCAGCTTCGCCTTCGTCCTGTCTGCCACGGCGGAGGCGCGCGATCATGATCACGGTTCGCATGGCGGGCACGGTGGTCATCATCATGTGGAACGGCACTATCACCATGGCCACGGGCATGTGCGCATTCATGTGGATCGCCATCATGGGCACGGGCATGTGCATATTCACCGTCCGCACGGTCATAGCCATGGACATGTTCACCGGCACCATGGTCACGGGCATGTGCATCGTCATCACGGGCATGGCCACGGAGGCCACCGGCCGCATCACGGCGGGCATGGTGGTCACGGCTCGCATAGTCACCGGCATTGAGATGAATCGCGGGGGGGAGGACGAGAGTTCTTCCCTGGTGCGATAAGGGTGCTTGGCGCAGCGCCGCCTTGCGCCTCGCCCGGTGAGCGGGAAGACTGCGGGCGTGCGCAGCATTCTCATTACCGGGGCGAATGGCGGGCTGGGGCTCGGCATCGCCCGCTACTTTTTGGAGAAGGATCCGGACGCGAAAGTCTGGCTCGGGGTCCGCTCGAACCGTGGTAACGCGGAGGCGCTTGTAAGGGATTACCCGGACCGCAGCGCGCTGGTGGATCTGGATGTGACCGCGAAAGAGAGCTGGGAAAATGCGGTGGCCACCATCACTGCGGCGGACGGGCGGCTGGACGTGCTGGTGAACAATGCCGGCCTCCATCAGGACCACCTGCTGGCGGCGATGCCGGACGAAGCGTGGTCCTCCGTGATCTCCACTAACCTAGACGCCGTCTTCCTAGGCTGCCGGGCGGTGATCCGGCCCATGATGCTCAACCGCTTCGGGCGGATCGTGAATATTGCCTCGCTGAGCGCGATCCTGCCGCCGCTGGGGCAGACGAACTACGCCGCGGCGAAGGCCGGGGTGGTGGCGCTGAGCCAGACGCTGGCAAAGGAGGTGGCTCGCTCCGGGATCACGGTGAACGCAATCCTGCCCGGCTACATCCAGACGGAGGCCCTGGCGCACATGGACGAGGAGGCGGCGAAAAGGGCCAAGGCGGGCATCCCGATGCGGCGCTTCGGCACTCCCTCGGAAGTGGCAGCAGCGGTGTTCTTTCTCGCTTGCCACGATGCCGCTTACGTCACAGGGTCCGCCCTGAAAATCGACGGCGGAATTTTCTAACAAGTTCAGAATCATGGCTCAAGGCGAGGAATTGCGACGCAAAATCAAGGAGGTGATGGTCGACGAGTTGATGCTCGATTTCGATGCGGGGGAGATCGCCGACGAGACCGCCATCTTCGGCGCGGGCGGCTTGGGCTTGGATTCCGTGGATGCCCTCCAGCTGGTCGTCGCGATCGAGAAGCATTTCGGCCTGAAGATCGCGGATGCGGAGAAGGCGAAGGGCGTGCTGCAGAGCGTGGAGACGATCGCGAAGGCGATCGAAGCAAAATGACGAATGTCGAATTTCCGAATGTCGAATTTCCGAATGTCGAATGGCTTGTAACGGAATCAGCGGGTGTATGAGGGCGCGGGAGGAGCTTCCACCCTACACTTCATTCGTCACTCCGCATTCGTCCTTCGACATTGATGCTTCCGGCCGCTCCATCGGAGTCCGCGTCCGATGAAAAAGTGGCTGCTCTTCCTCATCAAGCTGCTCTTCACGGCGGGTTGCCTGTGGTGGGCATTCTGGGGTGAGGATTTCAGCAGCTCGCCGCTGCTGCAGCCATCGAAGCTGCGCTGGGATTGGGTGGCTCTGGGGGTAGCACTCGGTGGTGTCACCTATTTCATGTCCGCGCTGCGGTGGTGGATCCTGCTGCGCGCGCAGGAAATCCGGATCACGCTGCGGCGTGCCTTTTCCCTGAGCCTGATGGGGGAGGTCTTCAATCTGGTGACGGTGGGGAACGTGGGCGGGGACGCGACCAAGATCTTCCTGCTGAACCGCCAGCATCCGGGCCGCAAGCTGGCGGTGACGATGTCGCTGATGGTGGATCACTTGGTGGGGCTGGTGGCGATGTCGATCCTGTTCTTTGCCGTGACGGCGGGACGCTTCGAGGTGCTGGAGAGCCAGAGCACGATGGGGAAGGGGGCGATCCACTTCGGCTGGATGTTCTTCGGCGGCGGGCTGGTGATGATCGCGCTGATGTTCGTGATGGCCAGCCCCTGGGTGCACCGGCGGATCCACCAGGACGGCAAGCGCGTGCCGAAGTGGGAGGTGCTGCGGCGGGTGCCGGAGATCTACGATGTGTATCGTAGGAGGTGGGGCCATGCGCTGCTGGCGCTGCTGGTGAGCGCGGTGATGCTGCCGGTGGATTACGCGATTTTCTGGTGCGGCTTCCAAGCGATCGGGCACCCGGAGGACCTGCTCACCGTAGTGGGTGCCACGCCGGTGGTGGAGGCGATCAGCGCGCTGCCGGTCTCGGTTTCCGGTCTGGGGGTGCGGGAAAAGACCTTCGAGATCCTGATGAAGGATCTGGTGGGGATGCCCGCAGAGGTGGCGGTGGCGGGTTCGCTGCTCGGATTCGCCTGCCGGAATCTGCTATGGGCTCTGGCCGGCGGTCTGCTATTCTTGCGGCCGTCCGACCGGACATCGATGAAGCAGATCGAGGAAACCACCCATTCCGAGACCGAATCATGAGCAGCCTCCCCGCGAGCTCCAGCCCAGACCCGGGACTGGCCCTGTGCCTGTCGTCCTCGTTCTTCGGCTACTACGCCCATCTCGGCCTGCTGGCCGGAATGGAGGAGATCGGCCTACGACCGGGGCGGATTTCCGGGGCCTCGGCCGGGGCGCTGGCGGGTGGCCTGTGGGCGACCGGTCTGCGCGGCGAGGCGCTGGAGAAGATCATCTACGACTTCCATTTCCGCCGCGCGTTTTTCGATCTCGGCGCTTTCCTGCGTTTCCCCTTCGTGGCCACCGGGGTGGCAGGCAGCGGCCTGCTCTCCGGCGTGCGGATGCGGCGCTACCTGCGCAAGCGGCTGGGCGATCCGCGGATGGAGGAGCTGTGCGGGGTGAAGCTGGAGATGGCGGTGGCGAACCTGACCACGCAGCGCGGCGAGGTGCGCTCAAGCGGCCCGCTGATCGATTTCATGATCGCGAGCTGCGCGATGCCGGTGCTCTTCAAGCCGCAGCAGATCGATGGCGAGGAGTTCTTGGACGGCGGGGTGTCGAACGAGACGCCCTTCGATCAGTGGCTACACGATCCATCGATCCACACGATCGTGGTGCACCGCATCCTGCATACCACGGCGATGGGCGGCTTCGCATGGAAGACGCCGGGGAGCATCCTCGGGCAGTGCCACACGGTGGTTTCGAACGAACTTGCGCGGCGCAGGCGGATTCTCGCGGAGGATGCGGGGAAGAAGGTGATCTTCCTGGAGACGCATCATGATCATCCCGGGTTGCTGCACGGCGGGAAGTCGCGGGGGTTCTTCCAAGCAGGAAGAGAGACGGCGATGAAGCAGTGGCAGGCGGTGGGGGTGGAGGTGTAGCGGAACGACGCTGGTCATTCCGCTGCATGATCAATCCGCCAGATCCCTCCGCACTGCGCGGCTGCGGCGCCACTTCCAGATCTTCCAGGCGAGGACGATGAGGGCGACGATGACGAGCGCGGTGCCGTACCAGACTGCCATCGGGATGGGCATGCGGGCGCGGAAGCTGGTGACGAGAGGCTTCTGCATCGCCTCGCCGAGGGTGACTTCCCACTTGAGGGTCTTGCCCCCGTCCTCGATCACCATCGCGTTCGAGCTCTTGGGTTTCTTCGGCAGGTGCAGGATGTAGGCGAGCTTGCGGTTCTGGCGGTCTTCCGCGCTGATACCGATGGCGCCGAGGCCGAGGGCGTCTTTCACCTTGATGGTGCGGGAAAAGTCGATGTCGAGGCCGAGCATGCGGACGTCGAAATCGCCGGTGATGTCCGTGGCCGCGCCGGGCAGGGTGCGCATGCCTTCGCTCTTCTTCAGATCCATCAGGTTGAACATCGAGTCCGTGGTGACGGTGGCGGCGACGGTCACGCCGGTGTCGCCCTCGGTCACGCTGAGGGCCTCGAGTTTGAGCTTCGGCTGGGTGGCCATGAGCTCGCGCAGGCGCCTGTCGAGACCCTCCGTGCCGCCTGCGAGCGCCACGGCGGAGCGCGGCACCACGTAGGTCAGCTCGGCCTTGCCCGAGCCATCGCGGTGCACCCAGAGTTCCTCGCGGATCTCGAAGCATGCCGTGAGGGAGAGGCACGCGAGAACGGCAAAAATTCTGAGGAAGATGGCGGAGGCCTTGCGCATCATAGTAAGCCACCCATGATCTAACCGCGATGCAGCGTCTTGTAGAGCCCGAAATCATCGACCAGCTCCCAGCGGATCACCCGGATGTGATCCGTAGCCGCCGCGACCTCAAGATGATCAACTTCTTGATGGGGAATGAGCGCTGGATTACACGAAATCTCCGCCCTTTTCCGGATGCTCTGGCACGTGGAGTGATCGAGATCGGCGCCGGGGAGGGCACGCTGCTGAAGAAGCTGGCCTGCCGCTACCCCGGTACGCCGCTGGCGGGTTGCGATCTGGCACCACGGCCCGCGGATTTGCCGGAGTCGATCGGGTGGCACCAGCAGGATGTCTTCGAGTGTCTGGCTGATCAATCGGCGGGCGTGCTGGCGGCGAATCTTTTCCTGCACCACTTCGAGGATGGGGAGCTGCCGCGCTTCACGCCGTTGCTGCAGTCCTTCGATATCATCTGTGTGAACGAACCCTATCGCACCGCGCAGACAATCACGGACGCCAAGATCATCATGCCGCTGGTGGGTCGCGCGACGAAGCACGACATGCCGGCGAGCATCCGTGCCGGATTCCTGCACGGGGAAATGCCGCGCCTGCTAGGGCTGGATGACGGCACATGGCGCATCCGGGAGGAAACCACATGGCGCGGGGGGATCCGCATGCTAGCTTGGCGACATTGAAGGCCACGGTGACAATCGCGGGGGGCGGCTTGGCGGGACTCTCGCTGGCGGCGGGCCTGCGCCTGCGCGGCGTGCCGGTGAAGGTGCACGAGGCGGGCAGCTATCCGCGCCACCGGGTTTGCGGTGAGTTTATCTCGGGAGCGGCACCGGCGACGCTGGAGGCGCTGGGAATCGCCGATGCCTTCGCGGATGCGCTGCCGCGCCGCAGCCTGATCTGGCTGAGCGAGGGCAAGCTGGTGCATTGCGATGATCTGCCAGAGCCCGCGCTGGGGATCTCGCGGTATCGGCTGGATGCGCGCCTGCGCGAGCGGGTAACCGAGCTGGGTGGTGAAGTCATCGAGCATTCGCGCCAAGTGCGCGAGCCGCTGGAGGGGCTGGTATGGACAGCGGGGCGCATCCCGGCGAAGAGCCGCTGGATCGGCCTGAAGTGCCACTTCCGGGATCTGGCGATGAAGGCGGATCTGGAGATGCATCTGGGCTCTAACGGATACGCCGGCCTGGCCGGGGTGGAGGATGGCCGCGTGAATGTGTGCGGGCTCTTCAAGGTGGATCGCGCGCTGCGCGGCAGCGGGAGCGAGCTGCTGCTTTCATACTTGGAGCAGGGTGGGAATGATGTGCTGGCCAAGCGATTGCGCGGCGCGGTGGTGGATGAAGATTCCTTCGCCGCGGTGGCGGGCTTTTCGCTGGGGCGTCAGCCGGAGCTGCCGGGTCTCTGCGTGCTGGGAGATGCGGAGAGCATGATCCCGCCTTTCACCGGGAATGGCATGAGCATGGCCTTTCAAGCGGCGGAGCTGGCGCTCGAGCCGCTGGAGGAGTGGAGCAAGGGCTTTCTCGATTGGGATGATTGCCGGGCTGCGATCCGCAGCGCGCTTCATCGCCGCTTCCGCCGTCGCCTGAATGCGGCACAGGCCCTGCACCCGGTGCTCATGTATGGCAGCGGGCGGCATCTGGTCAAGTCGCTCGGCCGTGCGCGCCTGTTGCCTTTCCGTCCTCTGCTTTCCCTTGTCCGCTGATGTTCCTCGAATCGATCTCCACGGCGGTCCCGCCGCACCGCTACACGCAATCCGAATGCCTGGCCGCGCTAAGCGTGACCCCGGCCTATGCCGCGCTACGGCCGCGCTCGCAGGGGCTGATGGAGAAGATCCTGGGCAACGGCGTTTCGGGGATCGAGACGCGCAGCTTTTGCCTGGCGGAGATCGCGCCGGTGGTGAGTCGAAGCGCGCAGGAGCTGAATGAAAGCTTCGAGCAGGAGGCGCCGCGGCTCGCGATCGCGGCGCTGACTCCCGCGCTGGAGAAGGCGGGGCTGGCGGCGGCGGATCTGGATGCGCTCTTCATCTGCACCTGCACCGGCTATCTCTGCCCCGGCGTGACCAGCCATGTGGCGGAACTGCTCGGGCTACGGGAGACGGCGTACTTGCAGGATCTGGTGGGGCTGGGGTGCGGGGCGGCGATTCCGATGCTGCGTTCGGCGGCGGGATTCCTGGCGGCGCATCCGGGGGCGAAGGTGGCGACCATCGCGGTGGAGGTGTGCTCCGCGGCCTTCTATGCGGATGATGATCCGGGCGTGCTGATCTCGCTCTGCCTCTTCGGTGATGGTGCTGCGGCGGCGGTGTGGTCGGATGTGCCAGGATCTAACAAGTGGCAGGCCGGGCATTTCACGACGGTCCACAAGCCGGAACAGCGGGAGAAGATCCGCTTCGTGAATGCGGGCGGCAAGCTGCGCAACCAACTCGACAAGGCGGTGCCCGGGCTGGCCGCGGAGGCGGTGGCGGAGCTCTATGCGAAGCGCACGGCGGATCCGGACCGGATCCTCACGCATTCCGGCGGGCGCGATGTGATCGATGCGCTGGAGGCGGTGTTGCCGACCTCGCTGGAGGAGACGCGGGCGGTGCTCAGGGAGCACGGGAACATGAGCAGTCCGTCGGTGCTGTTTGCCTTGGATCGGGCGGTGACGATGGCGAACGGTGACCGCCGCTGGTGGCTCAGCGCCTTCGGCGCGGGCTTCGCCGCGCATGCGTGTGAGATGTGGAGGTGAGGGGCTCTTTTCCCAAGCCTGTCCCTTCACCTACGACAGCAATGTCGTCGATCCATGCGCACAAAAAAAACCGGCTCCCTCGCGGAGGCCGGTTTTCTTGAAAGGGGTCGTGCGATCTCTCGTCTTACGCTCCCGGAAGCTCGATGAAGCCTTCGAGCTTACGGATACGGGTGGGGTGGCGCATCTTGCGGAGGGCCTTGGCCTCGATCTGGCGGATACGCTCGCGGGTGACCTGGAACTGGCGACCCACTTCCTCCAGCGTGCGGCTGTAACCGTCCTTCAGGCCGAAGCGTTGCTCGAGGACTTCGCGCTCGCGCTCGGTGAGCGTGTCGAGGACGTCCTTGATCTTGTCCTTCAGCATCGAGAAGCCCGCTTCTTCCATCGGGTTGTCCGCGGACTTGTCCTCGATGAAGTCGCCGAAGGAGGTGTCGTCCGAATCACCGACCGGGGCCTGCAGCGAGATCGGCTGCTGGGCCATCTTGAGCACGGCGCGGACACGCTCCACGGGCAGGTGGATTTCCTCGGCGATTTCTTCCGGGGAAGGTTCGCGGCCGTATTCCTGCACGAGCTGCTTCTGCACGCGCATCAGCTTGTTGATCGTTTCGATCATGTGCACCGGGATACGGATGGTGCGGGCCTGATCGGCGATCGAGCGGGTGATCGCCTGGCGGATCCACCAGGTGGCGTAGGTCGAGAACTTGTAGCCGCGGCGGTATTCGAATTTCTCCACCGCCTTCATCAGGCCCATGTTGCCTTCCTGGATGAGGTCGAGGAAGGAGAGGCCGCGGTTGGTGTACTTCTTCGCGATCGAGATCACGAGACGGAGGTTGGCCTCCACCATCTCGGTCTTCGCCTTGAGCGCTTCCTTCAGCCAGTGGCGGAGCTGCTTGTTGGTGTCGTCGAAGGTTTCGACTTCATGCCAGCAACGCTGCTGGATCTCGCGGAGCTTGGTGACGAACTCCTTGTCCTCCGGATCAGCTTGGACCTTGCGGCCGTACTTCCAGAACTTCTGCTGGTAGTCTTCCACTTGCTCGCAGAAGTCTTCCACGACCTTCTGCTTGAAGTAGAACTTGGTGTAAATGCGGTGGAGGCTCTGCAGGTTCTTGGCGAAGGTCTCTTCCAGCTTCTTCTTGCCGCGGGGATTCTTCGCGGTCATCTGGCGGAAGAGATCGTCGTTCTCCTCGTGCAGGTTCTTGAGCTGCTCGCACTGCTTGGGCAGGATCTTCATGTAGCGCTCGCGGCTCTCGATCTTCTTGTCGAGGATCACGCGGTCGAAGCGCTCCTTGCCCTTCAGGAGCTTGTCGGCGAGGTCGAGATAGCACTCGGCGGTGAAGCCGAAGAGGTGGAGCTGCTTGGCCACCTCGATCTCCGCATCCTCGATGCGCTTGGAAATTTCCACTTCCTGCTCGCGGGTGAGCAGGGGCACCTGGCCCATCTGCTTCAGGTACATCCGGACCGGGTCGTCCAGGATATCGAGCTTCTGGTCCTTGGTATCGTCGACATCGTCGGCGTCGTCGTCGCGCTTCTTGTCCTTGTAGCGGTCGACCTCGGAGGCATCGATGATGTCGAACTCCATGTTGCGGAGGCGCTCCATGATCGCCTCCACATCCGCCGGCTCGACGAGGTCGTTCGGCAGGATTTCGTTGATGTCGTCGTAGGTGAGGTACTCCTGCTCCTTGGCCAGCTTGATCAGCTCGCGGATCTTCTCCTGGATCTCCGGGGTATCGATGCGGGGCTTCTCGCCATCGGCACGGGGAGTTTCTGCGGCGGGGGCGGCAGCGGCGGCGTCCACCTTCTTCGCCGGTTCAGCCTTCTTGGAGGATTCGGCGGCTTTCTTCGGTGCCTCGGCTACCTTGCTCTTCTCCGCCTTGGCGGCGGGCTTCTGCTCCTTCACGGGTGCCGGGGCGGCCTTCGCCTTCTCCGCCTTGGCGGGAGCGGCAGCGGGCTTGGCGGCCTTGGCCGGGGCGGCAGCAGGCTTCTTGGCGGGAGCCGGGGCCTTGGCCTTCCCGGCTTTCGGGGCTGGCTTCTTCGCCGCTGCGGCCGGCTTGGCTGCCGGCTTCACCGCCTTCGCGGGCTTGGCCGGGGCAGCAGCAGGCTTCTTCGCGGGAGCAGGCTTGGAGCCCGCTTTCGGTGTCGGCTTGGAGCCCTTCGATTTGGCAGCGGCAGCAGCTTTCTTGGTGGACATGGACAGAAGTGATGGGACGGGGAATTCAGGCAAAATTCTCCCATTATAGCGCAAGCAGACGTGGGTCCGAAGCGGGCGGGAATATTCGGGCCACTTATCGTAGCGTCAAGGATTGTTTTGGGGCCTTGAACCTGAGCGATTTGGACGGAAATCGGACTTCGGTTTCGCTTTCTTCACCGGGGCGAAGCGGTCGCTGAAGATGAAGCGTTGATCCAAGCCGGAGATCAGATGGGCGATCAACTTCTTCTGCTCCAGCAGCGGCATCATCTCGGCGTGGGTGAGATCGGGGCGGGACAGTTCGGCATCGATCCGGGCATCGCGCTTCAGCAGAGCCTTTGCACTCACCCGGGCCAGCGCCTCTTCCACGGCCCCGAGCCAGTCTTCCGGCGGGTCCACGTGGAAGGTGGAGTCGGCATGCAGGGCGAGGCGGTAGGACTCCTTCAGCCCGGCGAGGAAGGCATTCACGGAAGCGGGAGAGGCCGGATCGGGGCGGGCGGAGAGGATGCACTCCAGCACGGGCACACCCTCGATGTCCTCCGCGGCTTCGTGCAGGGTCTCGTACTGCTCGCCCAGCCAGTCCTGCGCGGGAGCGCAGTGGAGGGCGAGGCTGCAGAGGTAGCCGACAAGGGGGTCCATCGCCACGGGCTCCTCGCGCTCCGGTTCGGGCGGGGCATTGCGGTCGCGGGGCTCGGGCTTGTTCTTGGCGAAGCGGATCTCCCGCGCCACGGTGTCCCGCAACTCCGGCACACCGATGCGCAGGCGGGTGGCCACATGATTGATCATGTTCTCCCGCGTGACGGCATCCGGGATCAGCGAGAGCAGATTGGCGCAGGTCTTCGCGAAGGCGGAGCGCTGCTGCAGGCTGGCGAGTCCGCCGTTCACGGACTCACGGTCGATGCGGAAGTCGAAGAAGTCGGCTGCATTCGCCAGCATCTCGCGGAAGGCATCCGCGCCGTGCTTGCGCAGGAAGGTGTCCGGATCCTCGCCCGCGGGCATGCGGGCCACCTTCACCGGCAGGCCTTCCGCGGTGAGGATAGGGAAGGCTTTCGATGCGGCTTCGAGACCGGCATTGTCCGAGTCGAAGCAGAGGATCACGTTCTTGGCGTAACGGCGGAGGAGCTTGGCGTGGTTCGTCGTGAAGGCGGTGCCTTGGGAGGCAACCGTATTTTCGATGCCCTGCTCGTGGCAGCAGATGGCGTCCAGTTGACCCTCCACCATCACCACCGCACTTTCCTTCAGGATCGCCTTCCGGGCGCGCTCAAGGGCGAAGAGGACATGCGATTTCTTGAAGACGGCAGTCTCCGGCGAGTTGATGTATTTGCCACTGCGCGGGTCATCGCGGAGTTGTCTGCCGGTGAAGGCAATGACATCGCCATGCTCGTTCCGGATCGGGATCATCAGGCGATCGCGAAAGCGGACATAGATTCCGCCGCGCTCCTTCTGAACGAAGATGCCGGAGTCCACCAGGTCGCGACCGGTGAGCTTTTTTTCGCGCGCCCAGTCCATGAAGACGCGCGGGTCTTCGGGCATCCAGCCGATCTGCCAGCGCTCGGCCATCTCCTTGCCAAAGCCGCGGCCTTTCAGGTGCTCACGGGCATGGGCGGCATCGCGGGTGAAGAGCATCTGGTGGAGGAAGGCAGCGACCTCGCGATGCAGATCGAGCTGCTTGCCACGCTGGCGACGCGCGCGATCTTCCTGGGGATCGACGGCTTCCTCGACGACGGTGATGCCGGCTCGGGTGGCGAGCTTCTTGACCGCGTCGGAGAAGGTGAGGTTCTCGTATTCGCGGACGAAGGTAATGGCGTCCCCGCTTTTGCCGCAGCCGAAGCAATGAAAGAACTGCCGGTGCGGATTGATGTTGAAGGAGGGGGTCTTCTCGTTGTGGAAGGGGCAGAGTGCCTTGTATGCCGGGCCGGTCCGCTTGACCTCGATGTACGAGCCGATCACGTCCACGATATCCGTGGCGGCGAGGATCTGCTCGGTGGTCTCCCGGGAGATTTGGGGCACGGCGGGATTTAAAGGCGGGAGCGGGGGCGGGGGAAAACGGAATCGGGAAAAATGTGATCCCGTGCGGTGGGTGGAGAGTTTTGAACAGGAGGGAAGGGAGGGATGGAGATCAATCGGGTCTGTAGTTCTGGAGAGCGGAGAAGTGCTCTCGAGCTGGCGCCTTGGCGGGGTGGATGAGGGGAAAAGCGGCGATTCCCGCGTATAGTCTCGATGTGGATGCGCCGCGAAAGAAGGGACACCTGTCTTTAGCGCGAAGTGTTGATCGCAAAAGGGGACACAGGAGTGAAAAATCGGGAATAAAACTCCTACCGGATGGTGGAGAAAAAATGACCCAATTTTCGGATGCGGAAACAAAAAACCGGTCGAACTTCGCTCATCCGATGGAAACCATCGTTTAAACCTTAACGAAAAAAGAACCATGAAAGTCGTCCGTAAGAACGCCAAGGGTGAGAGCCGCGAGCTCTTGCTGAAGGAGTATTTCCTGAATGCCTACCTGATCGCCGCGCTGAAGCGCATGGGGGATGAAGTGGCCCGCCACACGCGCCGCGCGCCGGAGCCACAGCCGGTTCGCGTTCGTGCGGGAAGCTGAGTCTCCGGGATCACATTTGGCAGGTGCCGCGTGCATCTGCCGGGGCAGCGGGTAGATCCTGCTGCCGCTGCCGGGATGGCTCCCCTAGCGAGGTAGTGGTTCCGGCCAGAAACGAAGTCCTCCGGGATCCGGTTCTCGGATCAATATAGCTCATCGTGGCTTCGAAATGCGGAGTTGCCTCCCCCGGTGGCCTCGCCTAGCGTGAAATCAATGGAAGACCTCCCAATTTTGAGGTCCGCTCTGGGCTGGCTGGAACTGGGTTTACCAGAGGAAGCCCTGTCCGAACTCACCGCCTTGTCCGCGCGTGATCGCATGCGAAGGCATGCGCTGGAGCTTCGCTTGCTAGCAGAGATGGAATCGCGGCGCTGGAATGCGGCGGCGGATACCGGTCGGTTGCTCTGCATGAAGGAGCCGAAGGAGGCGCGGTTTTTCATCCATGCGGCGTATTGCCTGCATGAGACGGGCGATACCTTGGCAGCCAGGGACTGGCTGCTGCGCGGCCCGGCGACTTTGATCGAGGATCCGCTGTTCCACTACAATATCGCGTGCTACTGCGCGGTGCTGGGGGACCGGAAGAGGGCGGAGTCGCATCTGGAGCGGGCCTTCGAGATGGATGAGTCGCTGCGGGAGACGGCGCAGGAGGATACGGATCTGGCGGCGCTGCGGAGTGGCGATTGAGAAAGATGGTGAATCACGAGTGAAGTCTCACTCCCCATGCAAAATCTCCCTCTGGTCATTGGCGACCTGCCAATCGCGGAGTTCTTCCCGGGCGCGCTGGCGGATGGCGGGATTTGAGATGGATCCGATGGCGCGGAGGGCTTCTTCCTGATTGCGATTTCGGGCAAGGGAGGCACGGGCGATGGCGGCGTAGCCTTCGTCTCGCTGCCAGGAATCTGCGGGCATGGACTCAAGCCACTCACGGCCGGCGGCGGGATCTGCCATAAGCTTGGGAGTGACGGCATCCGTGAAGTAGGCGCGGAGTTCATCGCGCTGCGGCAGTTGCATCGCCCACGTGGCAAGTGTTTCAGGTTCGACCTCCATGAGATTCTGTGAATGGGCGGGGGCCCCACCGAGCTTCCGCAGCATGTCCCACTGCCCGGTTTCGATAGCTCGGTCGATGGCGAAGGTTACATGCTCTGATCCCAGGCTAAGCTGGGAGAGCAGGAGGCGCGCGGCCTGTTCGCGGTCAGCCGCGGGTACCTTGGCCCAATCAGTTTCAAGCGTCGCGAGGTCCGCATACTGCGAACCGTTCGCCCAGCCGGTCATGGCATTCAGGCGCTCGCTGCCTGCGGGCAGGTCGAGCCATGCCTCCATCCGGATGCTATCTTGGGGGCGTAGCGGCGCGGCTCGCCAGGCCAGGGCGAGATCCCGCTCCTGGTTCGTGATGCTGCCGGGGCGCAGCAACTTCTTCCGGAGAGCATCCGCCTGAGGGTCCGTTTCGACCTCCGAGAAGAGGAAGTCCGCCGCGTAGCTCTGGAGGCTGGGTGGCATCTCATCGATCACGGAGATCATGGCGTCCGGATCCTTCAGCGCGACCATCTGGGTCCAGCGCACGGTATTGCGCATGGAGCCCAGACCCAGCTTTGAGAGGGTCTTCCAAGAGGCCAGCGGCTGAGCCATGAAGGCCTTGTCGAAAGCACCGCGTGCGGCCCAGGGAGCCTCCGCCATCTCCGCCTTCAGGGCGGCTTCCAGATCGATCATCGCCCAAGCTTCCAGCAAACGCCACTGGAGGTCGCGGCGTCGGCCTTCGCTCATCTTCTGGCGAGCGAGATCATTCCAAGCACGCTGGTATTCCTCGGTGCGGGTGCTGGCGGCGGTTTTGCTCCGGCGGCGATCACTACTTGGTCCGGAGGCGCTGTTAGAGGCGTGCGCCGCAGTATCCTTGGCTTTCTGATCGGTGTCGTTCCTGCGTGTGAATGAGGCGGCGAGCGCGAGGCCGGTGGCGAGCGCCAACCCGTGACTCATGATGGTGCGGGCTTTCATGGTGCAGCGGGGAGGCGGCTCTTCAAAGTGGGGTCGGTGATGCCCGCGCGCAAGCTGGCGGCGAGTTCAGGGTCCTGTTTCTCAGTTCTCCTCGCGAGCGAATAGAGAGCCATCTCGCGATCAAGACCGGGTGGCAGCGCCTTCACCCAAGCGGTGTAGTGCTCGCCATTCCAATCGTGCTGGTAGATGCTGCTGCGGTTCCAAGCATCGAGCCGGTCTTCCCATTGCCCGGGACTATCCGAGGGGACCTGCTGGAGCAGGGCAAGGAAGGTCGGCGGTGTGGCATCCTTCAAATCGGTACGCGCGGCATAGAGGGCGCGCTGTGAACGCTCGTCCGGCGGAAGCGCGGCGAGGAGGCTCATGGCGGCGGCGGGGTCGTGCTTGACGAGGCGCGAGAAGACGAGATCGCGCACCATGTCCGGGCTGGAGGCGGCAATGTCGGGATTCGCAGCGGTGACGGCCGCCAGTACTTCCGCCGCGGTAGCTTCGCCGAGCTTTACGGCGCGCGGCCAGTCGTCCTCGTTGCCGAGGAAGTTCTCGATGTCGCGACGGCCGATGTCCGCCCGGGTCTGCGGCGTATCCGGCCTGCCGCTGAGGGCGAGGCGGTCTGCCAGGGGAAGCGTGGTATCCACGCTCATCTGTTGACGCAGGCGCGGATGATTGCGCAGCTTCTCCCGGAACGATTCGGGGACGGATTCATCTTCTAACAGATTTTTCATCCAATGCCCCCAAGACAGGTCGGGGCCGGGCTTGAAGGCGGCAATGATGTCCAGGGAGTCCTGATCGATCGCGAACTGCACAAAGTCCGCACTGCGGTCCGCCGGCCACTCGCGGGGCAGGCACCACATGAATTCGTTCCATGTCTCTTTGCTTGCACTGGCCTTCACCCTCGCGATGAGAGTGGCATCGTGTTGCCTAGCCACACGGTCGGCCAGGATGCTGGCCATGCCTCTTCCTTGCGCGTGCTTCTCAGCGACGAGGAGCATCGGCAAGAGGCTGGCGGGTTCCTGCAACTCCGCCTGCATGGCGAAGGCCTTCCCCAAGTGGTCGCCGACGAGGCCGTTGACCGGGCCGCTGAGGGTTTTGGCCCAAGCAAAGGCGGCTTCCGGATCCCGGGCGAGCCAGTGGTAGAGCAGGGCCGCGGCCTCAGGATTGAGCGGACCGGATTCGCCGGGTTCGGCGTGATAGGAGAGAGCGATGGTTTCGAGCGCGGCGGGGATATCATCCGGAATCCTGATCGAGCGGATTGCTTGCCCGATCTCCTCCTTGTCTTCGGGAGAGAGTCCGCGGTGATAGGTCTGATCCGCAGCGGTCCGGGCGGCATCAATGATCCGTTGGGCGCGGCGGGAGAGTTCTTTGTCGCGTGGTGAATGGTCCGAGGCGGGAGCGGTCTGCTTATCGGCGGGAGGGTCGGTTTGGGTCGTCTGATAGGCGATCCATCCTGCGCCCAAAGCAAGCGCGTGGGTAAAAGTGAGAAGCAGGGCTGGGGTTACCCGGGGCATGACTCGCAGGCTAGGGAGATATCATGAGCAAGTCACGGGGATTGCGAGGATGTAGCGGAAGCAGGAAGTGCTTTTGCTCCGATTGGGGCAGTAGCATTCGTTACCTTAGGTTTTGGATGCCTTGTTTCAGGGCATGGTCGTAGAGGGCCTCCCCGGCCTGGCGGCGGATGTCGGGGTCGCTGATGGTTTCCACGGTCCGATTGGCGGCGGGCAGGTCACGGCTTTTCTCGATCTCGCTGCGGGCAAGGGCGGCGAGTGCCTGGTCGCGATGCCAACTGCCTTCCGGAAGCTGCTCGATCCATTCGCGGCCTTGGGCGGGGTCCCCGAACTTCTTGAGCAGCGCGGTCTGATAGACGCTGGCGAGTTCCTGCTTGGCGGGAAGAGTCGCCGACCATTCGGCGAGAGCATTGGCATCCCCGGCCTCCCAATAGCGGAGCGTGCCGAGGAGGTCCGGTGTGAAGGCTTGCCACTGGCCGGTCTCGACGGCGCGGTCGAGGGCGTAGAGCAGGCCGGGGGACCCTGGATTGAGCGGCGCGAGCAGGAGGCGCGCGGCTTGGGCGCGATCGGCCTCCGGGATCTTCTCCCACTCCGCGGCGAGTTCGTCAGAGTCGGTGCGGCGGAAGCGGCTGGCCCATGCCATCATGTCGTGGGTGCGCTCGATGCCGGGTGCGGTATCGCGCCACTTGGCGAGGAGTTCCGGGGCGCTGCCCTCCGCGCTGGCGCGGGTGTAGGCATCCATCAGCCAACGCTCCGCCTGCTCCGGGGTGCCAGTGCGGGCGAGTTGGATGAGGAGTTCGCGCTTCTGCTTGTGCCGCATCAGGATGGTCGCGGCTTCCTTCTGGAGGTTTGGTGGGAGCTCGCGGGTGACCGAGACGAGGAAGGGAAGCTTGTGGGCGGGCATGGCCATGCACCAGTGGGCACCGAGCAATTGCATCGCCATCTTGTCGCGGGAGAGGATCTTCCATGCCTCCTGCGGTTGCTCGCTGAAGGCCGAGGCGAGGGCATTGCGGAGGGGCTCCGAGGTGTAGGCCAGGGTGCCGGGGTAGCGGGTGTCCCAAGCCTCGCCGAGGTAGGCCTGGATTGCGCCCTCCAGATCCATCTTCGCCCATTCGCGTAGCAGGTTGCCTTGGGCGCGCATGCGCTCTTCCGGTGCTTGGGCCTCCTGTATGAGGAGGCTCCATGCCTGACGGAAGGCGGCAGACTTGCCATCGCCGCGTCCGGCGGAGATGGCGGCGCGGTCGGCGGACTTCGCACTGTCCATCGCTCAGGATTCATCTCCTGGATTCTCACTGTCGGCCCGGGCCTGAGGATGGATGAGGCGCGGCAGTGATGCGGCCAAGGCAACCCCGACGAGCAGGGCAAAGGCATGCGTGAGGATGCGCTTCATCGGCTGGTGTTGATGCGGCTTTGGAGGTCCGGGTCACTCACCTCGCGGCGCAGCTCGGCGGCGAGAGCGGGGTCCTGCGCCTCCACGCTGCGGGCCAGCGAGTAGAGGCCCATCTCGCGATCGATGCCCGCGGGCAGATTGCGCACCCACTCCACGTAGGCCTCCTGCAGGCGTTGGTGATTGGTGGCGCCGCGCCGGTTCCATGCGTCCAGCCTTGCCTCCCACTGCTGCGGGGTGCCCGGGGGGATCTGCTCTAACAGTTCTAGGAATTTCGCCGGCTCCACCTGCTCGAAATGAGTCCGGGCGATGTAGAGCAGGAGGTCATTGCGCTCCGTCTCCGGGATGTTCTGGAGCAGCGGCATGGCGGCGCGCGGGTTCTCCTCCGCCAGCTCGCGGAAGAGGTGTTCGCGGGCCTTCGCGCCATGATCCCGCATGAGTTCAGGTGCGCCGGCTTCGGCCAGCTTGAGGATCTCGCCAGCATCTGCCACGCCGTGGCGGAAGGCGAAGGCCCAATCGCGATCGGTGGTGAGCAGCTTGATGAGATCGCCGGAGCAGATGGCGTCGATGTTGTTGCCGAGCTCGAGGCGCAGGGAGACGGGCACCTCCGGCGTGCGGGCGAGGATCTCGCGGGTCCATTCGTTGGTGCGCAGCATCTCGCGGAAGTCCGCCGGTAGCAATTCATCCAGCACCAGTTCGGCCAAGAAGTCGCCCTTGCGGCCTTCCTCCGAGAGATAGCCGATGATGAGCATGGGCGACTTGGCGTCGACGGCAGCTTGGATCAGCTCGCCTTCCTTTTCCGGCGGCCATTCACCGCCGGTGGTTCGGGCGAACCATTCCCCCTGCTGGCCGCTCATCATCTTGGCCGCGGCCAGGAAACCGGAGGCATCTGCATGTTCGCCAATCGAGCGACCGACCTCGGCCCGGATCTGGTAGTAGTCCGCGGGGGCATGGGAGACCATCTCCAGCGCCTTCTCTGCGCCCATCCGGCGGAAGAACTCCGGGCCGAGTTCGATGGCCACGCCATCGAGGAGCTGGAAGTTCTTGCTGGTCTCCTTCGCCCACTTGAAGGCGGCGGCGGGATCGCGGTCGAGGAAGTGGAAGACGAGTGCGCTGCGGCGGAGCCAGAAGTCATCGTCGTAGGTCTGACCCTCCACGGGTTCGCTCTCCTTGAGCGCGGCGGCGATGTCGTCGGGCGGCTGGAAACGGTCGAGGAACTCGCGCATTTCCGAGCGGATCTGGCGGGCGAGCTTGATCTGCGCGCGGGTGGGAGGGGAGGAGAAGGGGTCGTCCGGGGACGGCGGAGTGAGCGCCTTGGCCAAGTGCTCGCGGGCGGCGGCCTCCGTGGCGGGATCGGGAGAGAGCCGGATAGACTTCGCAATGGTGGCGGACGGGTCCGGGCGGCCCGGGTGCCCGGGGATTGGAGGGCGGTGAAGGTGCCCCAGCCCGCCACGAGGGCGAGCAGGTGGGTGAGGAGACCGGAGAAACTCCGCTTCATCATGGAGGCTTATCTCCAGTGATGTGGGGAGGGCAAGGAGATGTGTGTCAAAAACGGGGAGGTCCTCGCTCATGAGCCCCACTCCCATCCCCCGGGTGGATTCACCCCGCCGGAAGCACGAAGTGCTTCCGCTAAGATGGATGCCGTAGCACCACTGATAGCGCCCCGGACTACTCCGGAGTGATCACTAGGCGTTTGGGCCAGGCGAATTGCAGCGGCTTCTCGGCGTCGCCGAGGTCGAAGCTGTCGAGGACGTTGTTGCTGGTCCGGGCGGGCTGGTGCTCGACGCCGTCGAGGGTGAGCTGCTCGGTGTAGTAGGGGTCCTCGCCGAGGAGGACGAGTTCCTTGGTGCGGACCGGGGTGGTGTCGATGACGGCGAGCTGGGCGAGGCCGACGGCGGCGGAGCCTTGGTCGACATTCGAGGTGCCGGAGTGAAGCGGGCAGAAGGGGATGTTCTCCGAGCCCTTGCGGAAGAATTCCGTGAACTCCGAGGAGCGCGTGCGCGGGCGATTGGTGGCGGGATCGACGATGGTCTCGTAGCAGTAGGGCGTGGCGCGCTGGCCGGAGACGCTGCAGATCTTCACCTCCGCCACGCTGGCGGGCTGCTGGATGACCTTGCCGCCGAAGTTCGAGGCCGCGGCATTCATGGCGTCCGCCCAGACCGGCATGGCCAAGTCGCGGGAGAAGGCACCTTCGTAGATGGTCTTGTTCGGCTGCAGGAAGCCAACCCAGATGCCGCAGGAAACGCGGCCATTGTAGCCGAGGAACCAGTTGTCCGAGAAGTCGTGGGTGGTGCCGGTCTTGCCGGCGCCGCTGAAGGGCTTCTCGACGAGCATGTCGGAGAGGCCGCGGGCGCTGCCGTCTTCCATGCTGCCACGCATCATGTCGTGCACGATGAAGGCGGTGGCATCATCCACCGGCTCGAGGCGCACGGGCACCTCGATCTTGCGGCTGTAGACGGAGTGGCCCTCGGCATTCTCCACCTCCGTGACGAGGGTGAAGCTGCGCGGGGCGGTGGTGCCGCCGCGGGCGAAGGCGGAAATGGCGCGGACGGCATCCCGCATGGAGGCGGCTTCCCAGCCGGCGGCGATGCGCGGGAGGAGCTCCACATCCTTCATGGGCAGGCCGAAATTCTCCGCGGTCTTCACCACATTCCCCAGTCCGGCCATACCGGCGAAGCGGACGGAGGCGGCGATCTTCGAGCTCTCCAGCGCGCGGCGGGCGGTGATGCGGCCATCGTAGGTGGGGCGGGAGACTTCCATGCCCCACTCGCCGAGGATACCCTCGCGACCGCCGACCATCACGGAGCGGTTGTCCATCGGCTCGTCATCCACGGTGGTGGCGGGGCTAAGGCCTTGCTGGATGCCGGCGGCATAGACGAAGGGGAGAAAGGCGGTGCCGAGCGGTCGGCGACCCAGTTCGATCACGTCGTACGGCACGTCCGCGTAATCGCGACCGCCGACGTGGGCCAGGACCTCGCCGGTGCCGTGGTCGATCATGAGGCCTGCTCCCTGGAGATACTCGGGAGCGATGCCGGAGGACTTCTTGGATTTGAAATCGGCGCGCTTCTGGTTTGCGTAGCCGGGCACGGCCTCGGCGCGGTCCAGGCTGAGGCGCAAGCCATTCTCCATGGCGGCCTGAATCTTGGCATCGATGGAGGTGTGGATGCGGAAGCCACCGGCGGCCAGGGCATCATCCCCCAGCACGCGGCGGATCTCATCGGCCACGCGCTCGTAGAGGTGGGTCGTGCCGCGCTGCAGGGGCTTTGGATTCAGTTTCAGCGTCTCGCCTTGGAGCCGGGCGGCTTCGCGCGGGGTGATGGCTCCGGCCTCGCCCATGCGGCCGAGCACGAGATTGCGGGACTTGCGGTTGCCGTCCGGATTGTTGATCGGGGACAGGCCGGTGGGGTTCTTGATGCAGCCCACGATGGCGGCGCTCTCTAGCGCGGTGAGATCCTTCGGCTCCTTGCCGAAGTAGCCGAGCGAGGCGGAGCGGATGCCGTAGTAGCCGCTGCCGAAGTAGATGCGGTTCAGGTAGAACTCGAGGATCTGGGACTTGTTCTTGAAGTGCCGCTCGATGCGCTGGGCCAGGAAGGCCTCCACGATCTTGCGCTCCATGCCGGTTTCGTTCCGCTTCTTGCGCTCCTCCTCCAGATTGTAGGCATTCCGCGCGAGCTGCTGGGTGATGGTGCTGGCACCCTGAGTGGTCTCCCCGGCCTGGAAGTTCAGCCAGACGGCGCGGACCACGCCGATGTAGTCGACGCCGGTGTGGGTATCGAAGCGCTGGTCCTCCCCGGCCTTCAGGGCATCCACGAAGATCTTCGGGACCTCCGCGATGGGGATGATGCTCCGGTTCTGGACGAAAATGCGGCCGATTTCCTGACTATTCCGGTCCAGGATGATGCTGGGGATCTCCAGGTCGTTGATCCGGGCGAGGTCGTAGGTCTGGGCGCGCTCGCGATAGGGCTCCGTATACTTCTCAAAGCCGACGTAGCCGATGCCGCCGCCGAGGACGCCGAGGGTGATCAGGGTGAGCCAGAAGCCTTTGCGCTTGTAGAAGCGGCGCTTCCTCACCTTGTTGCCCTTGTTTTGATCAGTCGTGCCCATGCCGGATTCCCTTGGTGACAGTTGCCGGAACGCCTCCGGTGCGCCCTCCGCATACCCTGCGGAGGCGGGTGGTGCAATGCCGGGCTTGGCTGCCCGCTTGCGTGAGAGAATACTGCGCTCGCATCCGCTGTTTTTCCAGCATTTTATGACGGAGGCCCTATATAATCCTGCGGATGGCTACTACGCCCGGCCTGCGGGGCAGGTGGGGCGGGGCGGGGATTTCTTTACCAGCGTCAGCGTGGGACCGCTTTTCGGGCGGCTGCTGGCGGATCACATCGCGGCTTGGCACGCGCAGGCGGGCTCGCCGGGGCGCTGGCGGATCGTGGAGGCGGGGGCAAATGACGGCTCGCTGGCGCTCGATATCCTCGCGCGCTTGGATGAGCTGGGCTGCGCCGGCTACGAATACGTGGTGGCGGAGCCGCTGCCGCATTTGGCGGCGGCCCTGCAGCTGCGCAGCGGCCGGATCCGGGTGATCGGCTCGACGGAGGATTTGTTAGACGATCCGCAGCCGGGCTACGTGCTGGGGAACGAGGTATTGGATGCGCTGCCCTTCCGCGTGATCGAGTCGGATGGCGTTGCCTGGCACGAGTTGGGTGTGGGGGTAGAGGGAGATGGCTTCGCCTGGGTAGACACGGGCACGGCGGAGGCGGCGCTGGTAGAGGGTCTGCCGCAGCGGCCGGCGGGATATCGCACGGAGGTGAGGGATAACTACGGTAGCTTCATGGCAGAGATGCGCCGCGGCATGAGCCACGGGCGAATGCTGTGGCTGGACTACGGTTTCGACCGGGCGGACTACTACCATGAGTCTCGTACCACGGGCACGCTGCGGACCTACTCGAAGCATCGCGCCGGGGAGGATCCGCTGGTGAATCCGGGGGAGCAGGACATCACGGCGCATGTGGACTTCACCGCGGTGGCGGAAGCGGCGGCGGCGCTGGGGGGAGAGGTGCTGCGCTACCAGCGGCAGGGGCTCTTCCTTACCGAGCTGGCGCGGCCCTGGTTGCTCTCGCTGGAGGGGCGGATGGATGTGGCGAAGGAGCTGCGAGCCTTCCAAATGCTCACGCATCCGGGGCAGCTCGGGGCAAAGTTCCAAGTGATGGAACTGGGGTTCGGTGAAACCGCAGGGCGGCTCTCGTAACAAAGGGAGGGCCGCAGGCGTGTCGGCTCGAGCGGGGATGGACCATTCATCGGGGCCCGGGCCGATCACGCTTGCGGTGGCCCAGCCGGCGGATTCTCCAGCGGGGTTGGTATGGCAGTTGTCGCGCCGCCCGGTGGGAGGACCGGGAGCGATAAGCCCGGCCGCGGGGAGGAGCGACCGAACTTACGGAATGACTCTGCGCGGAGATGCGCAGTTATACTATTACGTGATCACGTCTCCCGTGCTGGCGAGCAATTTGCAACGCCAGAGGGCCCGCGGATGATGGAAGAATGATTTCCACAACGAGCCTTTGAGCGTGTTGGAAGGACTGCCATCGCGGTGCAGGTAGCCGAACCATTCGCCGTGCTGGGGATCACCGAAATGTTGGAATGACCAAGCGCGCAGTGCCTCGTGCCAGATGAGATACTTCGGATCGCGGGTGAGGCGATGGGCCATGAGAGTGGCGATGAGCGCCTCGTCATGCGGCCACCAGAACTTCATGTCGTGCCAGTATTCCTGCACGGGTTTGCCGTGGAGGTCGCGGAAGTAGAAGATGCCGCCGTGCTGCTGATCCCAGCCGCGCTGCCACATCCAATCGAGCATGTCGCAGCCAAGTTTTGTTAGATCGGAGTCATGGCGATGCATGGCTTCATCGAGGATGAACCACGCGGCTTCGATGGCATGGCCGGGGTTGAGGACGCGTCCGTCGAAGTGATCGACGATGCTGCCGTCGGGAGCCACGGATTCCATGACGACCCGGAGGTCCGGCTTTACGAAGAGGGTGCGGATCTCATCGATGCAGCGGTCGATCCAGCGGGTGAAGGTGGGATCCTCGCCGAGGTGCTTGCGGAGTTCTTGTGCTGTGACGAGGGTGATCATCCGCGAACCGATGCCGGTCATGGGGCGGGCATTCGTGAACTTTGGCGGGATGCGGCCCGGGGTGAAGTTCCAGTCGGTAAAGCGCTCGAACCAGTGGCGGGCCTTGTCGGCGGAAGCACTGTTCCCGGTCGCGGCGGCGTGGGCGGCGAAGGCGATGGCGGCGAAGCTCTCGCTGAAGGCGTAGCGTCGCTTGCGGATGGGTGTGCCATCGCGGGAAACGTGGAAGAACATGCGGCCATCCGCAGGGTCGATGCAGTGCTGTTCCAGAAAGCGGAGCCCGCTCTCCGCCCATGCGAGCCATTCGGGGCGCCGCTCGTGCTCCTGGTAGAGCGTGAGGAGCATCCAACTCATTCGGCCTTGGGCCCAGACCGACTTGTCGCTATCGACGAGGCTTCCATCGCGATCGAAGCAATGGAGGAATCCGCCGTGGGACTCATCGACCGCGCGTGGAAACCAGAAGGGCAGGCAATCGCGGAAGAGTTGGTCGTGGTAGAAGTCGGCGAGGCTCATGCGTGGAGGGCCGGCGTGCGGGCCGCCCAGTCTTGGAAGCCGAGTTCATCCAGACGGGTCATGAGGGCATCGACCTGTGCGCGGCTGGGATTGCCGAGAGGAAGGCGTGCGGGGCCGAGATCGAGGCCGAGGCGGGCCATGAGCGCCTTGGCCGTGCCGAGAAAGCCGGTAGCGGCGATGGCATCGATCATCGCGATGGACAGATTCTGCAGGCGGCGGGCTTCGGCGTGGTCTCCGGCGTGGAAGGCGGCGATGAGGTCGCGGTAGAGCTGCGGGGCCCAATTGTAAGTGGAGCCGACACCGCCGCGGGCTCCAGTGGCGAGGGCGGCGAGAAGCATTTCATCGACGCCCCAAGGCACGTCGTGATGCTTGCCGGCGACCTGAAGCGAGCGGCGGTAGGAGACGAGATCCGGATTCGTGAATTTGATGCCGGCCAGACTCGGGATGCGGGCGGGGGCCTCCGCGAGGAAGCGTTCCATGGGGAAGGAGACGCCGGTGAGGACGGGGATATCGTAGTAGTAGAAAGGGGTGTGCGGCGCGGCGGCGGCGATGGTGGCGCAGGTATCGATAAGCAGGCTAAGACTACCAGGCTTATAGTAGGACGGGGCCAGCGCGCTGATGGCGGCGAAGCCGTGCGATTCCGCGGCGCGGGCGAGGGATCTCGCATCCTCGATACAATTCCCGCCGACATGGGCGATGATCCGGAGGCCGGCTGCCGGGCCAGCTACGGACCACTCCCGATAGAGCGCGATCTTCTCGTCGCGGGTGAGCGAGTGGGATTCGCCCGTGGAGCCGGTGATGAAGACGGTGCGAATGCCGTTTGCGGCGAGAAAGGCGGCTTGCGGGGCCACGAGCTCCGGGGCGAGCGAGCCATCCGCATGGAAGGGCGAATGGGTGGCGACGACCAGTTCGTGGAGTGGTGGATCGAGGATCATGGAGTCTGAGAAAGGGTGCTTTCGGTATCGCGCGGACGGATCAGCAACACGAGGATGACCGAGATCACGGCGGCGCTGGCGAAGATGCTGAAACTGGCGAAGAGCGGGACGCCGCGGTCTTGAAGCGCGCCGAAGCCGTAGTCCGCGAAGCCGCCGCAACTGATGCTGACTAGATTCATGAGTCCGTAGCCGGTGGCGCGCAGTTCGGGCGGGGCGATCTGGCAGAGGATCGGCATGTTGTTGCAGTCGAAGAAGCCCCAGCCGAGACCGAAGAGGATGAGGAAAGCGATGGCGACCGAGAGTTGGCCGGTCTGCGGGGCGTAGCCGGTGCCGAACATGGCGGGCACGATGAGGCTCATGCCGATGGCGCTGATGTAGATGCGACCGCGCGGGGTGCGTCGCATCCAGCGATCGGCGAGGAAGCCGCCGATCATGGCACCGAGGATGGCGGCGGACTGCCAATAGAGGGCGGCGGAGACGCCGGCCTTTCCCTGGCCGATGTTGAACTCCGCCTTCAGGATGGCAGGCATCCAATCGCGGACGACCCAGCCGGCGAGGGCGGGCAGGGTGAAGTAGGCGACGAGGAGGAGGAAGGAGCGATTCGAGAGCAACTCACCCATGGCGGCGAGCGGCGAGAGGTGCGGCTGCAGCTCGGCCATGGGATCGCGCACGGGATTCCGCAGCAGGAAGAACAGGGGGATGGCGTAGACGATGCCGATGATGCCGCAGACATCGAAGGCCCAGCGCCAGCCGTGATCCGGGGAATCCGCGGCATAGCCGCTGAAGCCCCCGAGGATGACGCCGCAATAGATCCCCATCTGGTGGATGCCGATGGCCTTCGAGCGGGTGGGGCCGCGGTGGAAGTCCGCAATGAGGGCGAGCGCCGCGGGGATGTAGAGCGCCTCGCTCACGCCCATGATGGCGCGGGTGGCGAGCAGTTGCTCGTAGGTGCTGACCTGGCCGGTGAGCCAGGTGATGAGTGACCAGGCGAAGAGGCTGCCGGCGATGACATGTCGACGGCTGAAGCGGTCCGCGAGGTAGCCACCGATGGGGCTGACGATGGCATAGGTCCATTTGAACCACGCGAGAATCTTGCCCCAGTTCGCCTCCAGGCCGATCCCCGGGATGTCCGCCATGACGGAGGACTTCATGGTCGCGAGCATCTGGCGGTCCAGGTAGTTCAAGAGCGCTACCGGGACGAGCAGGGCGACAACGAGCCAGGCGCGGTTCATGAGCCGGGAGTGAAGAGGAAGACCGCCGGGGTGCGGACGCCGGGTTTTACCTCGCCATTAAAGAACACGAAGCCGTCCTTCCACGGCGCAGTGGGCAGGGTGACGGGGGGCGGGACTTGTAGCGCACCATCATCCGACCACGTGTTACGGGAAATATCGTAGCGGAGGATCTCCGCGGTGAAGCCCTTGTGAGTGGCGGGGGTAGTCTGGGTTCCGTCGTCGCCAGAGACGATGTAAATGGAGTGGCCCTTCACTGGAGCAGGAGAGGCGGCGGCGACGGCAGGGCGAGGGAGATCGGCAAGGCGTGTCCAGATGCCGGAAGAGAACTTCCATGTCTCCCGGAGGTAGCTGCGCTTGGGCTTGCCATCGGCATCCGAGGCAAGCGAGCAACCTCCGACAAGGTAGAAGGTATCCCCGACGGCGGCGGCCGAGGCGAGAATGCGGCCGGAGGCGGGAAGGGCGGGCGCTGCCTGCCAGCCTTTCGGCCGGTCATCCAGATCGAGGATGAGATGCGCGGCCTCCGCGGCGGTGGCCTTAGGCGAGGTGATGCCGCCACAGAGATGGATCCGGCGGCCGACCAAGGCCGCGGCCATCTGGGCAAGCGGCTGAGGTAGCAGTGGCCAAGGAGTGAAGGCGGGTTTGCCCTCGCGGAGCGTGAGGAGTGTGACCTCTGCCAGATGGCGGGAGGAATCGCTGCCGCCGATGAGGAGGATGCCTTCCGGCAAGGTGATGGAAACGCCGTAACCGTTCGGCGCGGGGAGCGTGCCGATGTTGTTCCATTTCGCGCTAGGTGAGGAAAGATCGAGCTCGAAGAGACGGTCGTGCCAGACCTTTTTACCGCCGTCCCATGGCATGACTCCATCCGGGAAATTCGCCCCACCGCCAGCAACCAAGCGGGAGCCGATGACGCCCGCGAAGGCACCGGCGAATCCGATCCGGTCCGGCACAGGAGGGAGCGGGGTCACGGGACCGGCATGCAGCGGTGACGCCATAAGTGCGGCGGCAGTCGCCAGCGGTCGGACAAGAGCGGGTGACACGGGTTCCATTTCGACAAGGAGAGCCTGCCCAACGCAAGCTGGATGATGAGGCTCCACGTCGGGGATTGAGACGAGGCAGGGGTGCTGGTCGGGTGGGCAAACCGGTTTGAGCGAGCGCTTGGCAATTTATGCTAGAATCGGGAAGGGCGGGGCGTCTTGGTGGGGTGATGAGATTGTCTGCGATCCTGCTTTTCCTTCTGAGCCTGATGTTGGCGCGTGCGGCGGAGACGCGGGTGCTCTTCCTGGGCGATAGCATCACCTATGACGGGCGCTGGGCGGCATGGGTGGAGTCGGCGTTGCGGAACAATGCGGCCTATGCCGATGCGGAGATCTTGAATCTAGGGCTGGGCAGCGAAACTACTTCGGGATTGTCCGAGCAGGGGCACGCGGGCGGGAAGTTTCCGCGGCCATGCATTCACGAGCGGCTGGGACGGGTGCTGGCGGCGTGCAAGCCGACGCTGGTGATCGCGTGTTACGGGATGAACGACGGGATCTACCAGCCGCTGGATGAAGCGAGGATGAATGCCTACAGGCAGGGGATGACGAAGCTCAAAGAGGAGGTGGAGAAGACGGGCTCGAAGATCGTCTTCGTGACTCCGGCGATCTTCCAGCCGGATACTCCGGAGAAGGATACGCTGCACTATGATGCGGTGCTGGATGCGCAGGCGAAGTGGCTGAAGGGCCAGCGCGCGGCGGGATGGAAGGTGGTGGATATCCGCCCGGACCTGCGGCTCTTCCTGGAAGCGATGGATGTGATGGATCCGGACTTCGTGTTTTCCCCGGACGGGGTGCATCCGGCCGAGCGCGGACACGCCGAGATGGGCAAGATGATCGCGAAGGGGCTGTGGCCGCTGCTGGGACTGAAGGGCGAGCCGAAGATGGCGTCAGAGAGGAACTTCCCCCTGCTGAAGAAGCATGCGGACCTGCTGAGGGATGCGTATCTCACGGAGACAAAACACACGCGGCCGGGTGTGCCGGAAGGCAAGCCGGTGCCTGAGGCGACGGCGGAATCCAAGAGACTGTTAGAGGTCTATCAAGCTGTGAACAGGGCGAAGAAGTCGATGTGGAACGGGCATCCAATGGAGGAGTTTACAGCCGACGGGAGGTCGGCGCTGTTGGTGATGCCACGGAATGGAATCCAGCCGGGTTCGCCATGGATCTGGCGTACGGAATTTTTCGGGCATGAGCCGCAGGCGGACATCTCTCTGCTGAACCGGGGCTTCTGCGTGGCCTACATCGACATGCAGGACATGTACGGTTCACCGAAGGCGATGGGGCACATGGATGCGTTCTACGATTTCCTCCGGACCGGCTACGATGTCTCGCCGAAGGTCGTGCTGGAGGGCTTCAGCCGGGGCGGGCTCTTCGCCTTCAACTGGGCGGCGCTGCACCCCGGGCAAGTGGCGGGGCTGTATGTGGATGCGCCGGTGTGCGACTTCAAAAGTTGGCCGGGCGGCAAGGGAGTGGGTCCGGGAAGCGCGGGAGATTGGGAGAAGCTGTTGAAAGTATATGGCATGACCGAGGCCGAGGCGCTGGCCTACACCAAGAACCCGGTGGACAACCTGGAGCCCTTGGCGAAAGCGGGGATCCCGATCTTCGCGGTGATCGGGGACGCGGACGAAGGCGTACCGGTCGGCGAGAACATCGATATCGTGGAGAAGCGCTACAAGCTCTTCGGCGGGAAGATCGAGGTGATCCGCAAGCCGGGAGGGAAGCATCACCCGCATAGCCTACCGGATCCGACGCCGATCGTGGAAGCGGTGATGAAGATGGTGGGGCGGTGAACTCAGCGCCTCCGTTGGTGAAAGCCGACCTCCAGGATGATCTTGCCGTAGTTGTCGGTCTCGTATGCGAGGACGTGTTTGCCATCGGGCATCATGGCGAGGTGGCTGTAGGCGGCATCGCCGAGCTTGATAGGGACCTTCTCGGTCCAAGTCTTGCCGTCATCATAGGAGCCGCGGAAGACCAAGTCCTTGCGACCCTCCTGAGAGGCGGGATTCATGAAGAGAAGCAGGCCGGGCTTGCCGTCCGCGGCCCATGAATGGCGCTTTAGGGTGCCCATGCACTGTGGCTCGGGGAGCTGCGGGTCCCAAGTAGTCTCTCCCCAGGTCTCAACGCCGTTCTTGCTGATGGCGACGGCGCGCTCCTTTTTCGGCGAGCCGTGGTTGCGCATGTTGAGCATGAGGCTGCCGTCCTCGAGTTCGGCGACTTCGCATTCATTCGTGTGCGGGGCGGCGTAGGATTTCGAGGACTTCCAGGTCTTGCCTCGGTCATCCGAGTAGATGACGTGGGCGAAGTAGCCCTCGGCCTGCTTGTGATTCACGCCGAGCACGAAGCGGCCCTTGTGCTGGCCTCGCTCCGTGACGATGCCGGACCCGGGGCCGCTGGCGAACCAGCTCCAAGTGTCCAGCTTCACCTGGCGGCTGATGTCTTCCGGCTTCGACCAAGTGCGGCCGTCATCGGTACTGCGGGTGAGATAAACGAGACGGGAATCTTCTCCGAAGCCGGGGACGACCTTCTTCTCGGGCAGGCGGTTCCAGGTCATGATCACGGTGACGACTCCGCTCTCCGGGTCCACGATCGGGCAGGCATTGCCGATGGTATCGGTGCCCATGTCGGCGACAGTGATTTCGTTGGAGATCGTCCCATCTGCGGTGATGCGCTTCACCACGGTATCGATGTCGCCGGTATCGCTCTTTCCATTCACGCGGCGTTCGGCGAAGGCAAGAATGGTGCCCTGTTTGGTTACAGCCAGCGTGGGAATGCGGTAGGTGTGGCGCGGTGATTGGCCGGTGCTCACGTAGATATCCCGGGCAAGCAGCGGGGTGCAGAGGACGAGGCCCAAGAGGAGAGCACGCATGAGGAAGGAAACGGCGCAGAGCGGCGAATCTATCGCCCGGTCTCCGCTTGGCACTTGGCACTTTGAACTTGGGGCTCCATCATGCCCGGCATGAGCACCGCGGTGTATGCCGGTTCCTTCGATCCTCCCACGAATGGCCATCTCTGGATGATCCAGCGCGGGCTGGAGATGTTCGAGCGGCTGATCGTAGCGATCGGTAGCAATCCCTCCAAGAGCTACACCTTCTCGGTGGACGAGCGGCTGGAGCTGCTGCGGGCCTCGATCCCCTCGGCGGAGCGGCTGACCATCGCGCATTTCGACAACCGCTATCTGGTGCACTACGCGCGGGAGCAGGACGCGAAGTTCATCCTGCGCGGGATCCGCGGGCCGAACGACTACGAGTACGAGCGTGTGATGCGGCACATCAATGCCGACCTGGCGCCGAACATCACGACGACCTTTCTGATGCCGCCGCGGGACATCGCCGAAGTGTCCTCCAGCATGGTGATGGGCTTGGTAGGGCCGGTGGGCTGGGAGGATCAGGTGCGGCGATACGTGCCTGCACCCGTCTTCGACGCGCTGGAGAAGCGGGTGAAATAAGCCCTTCCCGCGGGTGTGCGGGACACGGTTTGGGGTTTTCAGGCAGTACAGTTTCGTCAAACTGTACCCCTCGTCGCGATTTTCCGGTGGTCCAAGCCGCCGCTCGCGACACCTACCTTTCCGAAACCCATGCTTCGTGTCCTGCTCTGGATTGCCGTGTCCTTGCTGGGAGCCTGCGCCGTCGGCGTGGCTGCCTTCCAGCGGGGTGAGCCCGTAAACGCGCTTTGGCTCGTGGTCGCGGGTATCTGCACCTTCGCCGTTTCCTATCGCTTCTACTCGGCCTGGCTGGTGGCGAAGGTGCTGACCATCGATGACCGTCGTGCACCGGCGGCGGTGACCTGCAGCGACGGGAAGGACTTCGTGCCGACGCCGAAGTGGGTGGTCTTCGGGCACCATTTCGCGGCGATCGCGGGGCCGGGTCCACTGGTGGGTCCGGTGCTGGCGGCGCAGTTTGGCTACTTGCCCGGCATGCTCTGGATCCTGGTCGGCGCGACGCTGGGCGGCGGGGTGCACGACGCGGTGGTGCTCTTCGCCTCGATGCGGCGGGACGGAAAATCGCTGGGGCAGATGTTGAAGGAAGAGCTGAACCCGGTGATCGGCCTGATCGCGATGGTGAGCTTGCTGGCGATCATGACGATCATCCTGGCGGTCCTCGGCCTAGTGGTGGTCAAGGCGCTGGCGGAGAGCCCGTGGGGCCTCTTCACGATCGCGGCCACCATCCCTTTGGCGATGGTCATGGGGATCGCGATCAAGAGCGGCAAGGTGAGCGTGATGGCGGCCTCGATCTTCGGCGTCGTGGGCCTGCTGGCAGCGGTGGTGGGCGGGAAGTATCTAACGCCTGAGATGCTCAAGGCGCTGACCTTGGACTCGAAACAACTCGCTTGGGCGATCATGATCTATGGCTTCGCCGCGAGCGTGCTGCCGGTGTGGCTGCTGCTGGCGCCGCGCGATTATCTCAGCACCTTCATGAAGCTGGGCACGGTGGCGATCCTGGCGGTCTTCATCATCTTCCTCGCACCGCCTCTGCATATGCCAGCGGTAACGCCTTTCATCGATGGCAGCGGCTTCGTGGTCGCGGGGCCGGTTTTTCCCTTCGTTTGCATTACGATCGCATGCGGAGCCGTGAGCGGATTCCACGCGTTGATCTCCTCCGGCACCACGCCGAAGCTGCTGGCACGGGAGAAGGACATCCGCCTGGTGGGCTACGGCTCGATGGTGGTGGAGATGCTGGTGGCGCTGATGGCGATCATCGCGGCCTGCGCACTGCAGCCGGGCCAGTACTTCGCGATCAATTCGCCCGTGGATCCGAACAACATCGCCGCGGTGGATGCGCAGATCGCGAAGATCAATGCCTACGGGCCGGAGTATGCGGTCACGCGGGCAGAGATGGAGCAGCTCGCGAGGGACCTCGGCGAGCCGCACATCATCGGCAAGATCGGCGGGGCTCCGACTTTCGCGGTCGGGATGGCGCACATGTTCGCGAAGGTGATCCCGGGGCAGACCGCGCTATCGCTGTGGTATCACTTTGCGATCATGTTCGAGGCGCTCTTCATCCTCACCACGCTCGATGCGGGCACACGGGTGGGACGCTTCATCCTTCAGGATCTGTTAGGGCAGGTGGTTCCGAAGATGCGTGACACCGGATCGTGGACCGCGAATGTAATCGCGACTTTCCTGCTCGTCGCGGCCTGGGGTTACTTCCTGTATCAAGGCGCGATCGATCCGGAGGGAATCGCGAAGAGCCTGTGGCCGATCTTCGGGATCGCGAACCAGCTTCTAGCCGTGATCGCCTTCTGCCTCGGCACGACGATCCTGATCAAGATGGGCAAGGCGCGATATGCTTGGTGCACGCTGGTGCCGATGGTCTTTCTGACCTTGGTGACCTTCACCGCGGGCATCATGAAAATCTGGTCGCCCATGGCGGCGGGCTTCCTGCCGACGATCCAGAAGCTGGAGGCGGCGATCGCGGGCGGCCTGCAGGGCGAGGCTCTGCAGAAGGCCCAAACCGCGTTGACGAACGCGAAGGTGGATGTGGGGATAACGGCGATGTTCCTGATCTTCGTCGCCGCCATCGTGATCGGCTGCGTGCGGGAGTGGGTGCTGCTGCTGTGCAGGCAGAAGCCGGCGGTCCTTCACGAGAGCGAATACGTCGCGCTGGCGGAGTAGGGCGGTTCCGGTTTAGCGTCCGCGCATGTTCGGTATTCACGACTTCGGCGTCTTCATCGGGGCCTGCGTTCTCCTGAATCTGACGCCAGGGCCGGATACGCTGTATATTCTCGGTCGGAGCATGGCGCAGGGTCGCACGGCCGGGCTAGCCTCGGTGCTGGGAATTGCGACGGGTACGGTGGTCCACACTTTGGCGGCGGCGCTGGGAGTGTCCGCCCTGCTCGCGGCCTCCGCCTCGGCGTTCATGGTAATCAAGTTCGCGGGTGCGGCCTATCTGATCTATCTCGGGGTGCGCATGCTGGTGACGCGGGGGAGCGATGCCGTGGTGCCCACGGGCTTTTCCTCGAAGGGCTTCGGCAAAGTCTTCCGGCAGGGGCTGCTGACGAACGTGCTGAACCCGAAGGTGGCCTTGTTCTTCCTGGCCTTCGTGCCGCAGTTCATCTCGGCGGATAGCCCGTCGAAGTTCGCGGCCTTCCTCACGCTCGGCTTCACCTTCGTCGGCACGGGCACGGTGTGGTGTCTGTTGTTGGTGTGGGCCTCTGCCTGGATCGGAGGGCGGCTGCGGGAAAACCAGTCCTTCGGCGCTTGGCTGAACCGCGGAGCGGGTGCCTTGTTCGTCTTCTTGGGATTCCGTCTGGCGGCGGCGAAGTGAGCACAACTACTATGCCGGGTAGGGGACAACGGGTCCGCGATCCGCTATCCAAGGCACGCTCATGAAATCCAAACCCGCGCTCATGCTCCGGCTTCTCACGGCCTGCTTTCTTTTCGGAAGTCCTGCTTTGGCTGACGAGGCTTCGCCCTATCCCGGCTGCACGAAGATTTTCAATGGGAAGGATTTCGAGGGTTGGGTGGCGGATGCGTCCACATGGAGCATCGTCGATGGCGCGATGCGCGGGGTGGCTGGAACCTCGCGGCTGGCGTACACGAAGAAAGACTACGGTAGCTTCCGCCTGATCTTTACCTCGCGGATGGCTCCGGTGAACCACGACCACCTCGGGGTGCTCTTTTGGGGCGATCGGCCGACGGATCCGGCGAAGCCGAAGATCGACAATGCCGGCTGGCTGCAGTTCATGCCACCCTTCGGCGGGATGTGGGACTACCATCCGCCGCAGCACAAGGACCTGCCGCACGAAAAGCTGGTGAAGGCACCCGAGAGCTCCGACCAGTGGCATGTGACCGAGATGCTCTGCAATCTGGAGAAGGGCACGCTGCGGGCGGCGGTGGATGGCGTGGAAATCGTTCGCTACACGCATCCGGTCCCGGCCGAGCGCAAGGATCCGGAGAAGCGGATCATTCCCGGACCGATCGGAATGTTCCGGCATGGCGGTGGAGCTTCGGAATACAAGGAGATCTACGTGGAAGCGGATCCGAAGGAGGACAAGCCGATCACGGTGAAGTGAAACGCGGCGCGCGGGATTTTTGCTGCCGCGACCGGCGCTTCCTGATCCAAGTATGCGGGATGACTTCCCTGCGACTGCCTGGCTCCGGATCCATCCTCGCTTCGTTCGCGACCGCAGCTTGCCTGCTATCGAGCGCCTGCCGTGCTCCTATCGATGAAACCGTCGAGGATCGCCCGCTGGCCATCGATACGCGGCCGCTCAGCGATGTGGAGGTCATCACGCTGACGAACTATTCGAGCCTGATCGATATGGAGCAGAAGTTCGGCCCGGGAGAACGGCAGTCGCGGGGGCGGATCGCCTACCGTTCGGCGCAGAGCCCGGAGAAGTTCTTCTGGGTCTATCCCTACCAGTCTCCGGAAGGCGGGGAGAAGATCCACCACATCGTACTGGCCGATAAGATGGAGGAGAAGGGCAAGGTAGTGTGGCCGGTGAAATGGAAGGAGATGACCCCGGCGAGCGCGGCCTTCATTCACAGCAGGGCGCAGGGGTATTAAGAAGGGCATGTAGGAGCGCTTGTGAAAGCGCGATGGGACGGCAGGCATCACCGGCGGCTTCCGCATAGTCACCATCGTGCCTAAGGATGGATCTGGCGTACGGGCAGGTTCGGGTTAGCTTGGCCGCACCATGATCAAGCTCCTCATCCTTCCCGGCAGTGCCCGGCGCGAGTCCTTCAACCGCAAGCTGGCCGGAATCGCGGCGAAGATCGCCGCCGAGGCGGGCGCGGAGGTGGATCTGGTGGATCCCGCGGACTTCCGTCTGCCTCTCTACGATGCGGAGCTGGAGGAGGCGGAGGGCTTGCCGGAGAATGCGAAGGCGCTGAAGCAGAAGTTCATCGCGGCCCATGCGATCCTTTTTGCCTCGCCGGAATACAATTCATCGATCACGCCGCTGATGAAGAACACCATCGACTGGGTGAGCCGCACGGAGACGGACGATGAGCCGGATCTGGTCGCGTATCGCGGCAAGGTGGCGGGGCTGATTTCGGCATCTCCCGGCGGATTCGGCGGCATGCGCGGGCTGGTGCACTTGCGTTCGATCCTCGGAAATATCGGCGTGTTGGTGACGGCGAAGCAATTCTGTCTCGCCAGTGCCTACGACAAGTTCGACCAGCACGGCGCCCTGAAGAACGAGAAGGATCTCCAAGGGGTGCGAGCGGTGGTAACGGAGCTCTTGAAAGTGGCGGGAGCGGTGACGCGTGCTTGAATGCCGCGCCAACCTGGTCAGAGTTCCCGCTCAATCAGCCCCCAGCGTTTCATGCCTAGCAATGCCGACATCGTCCGCGAATGCATCGAGGATGTGATCAACCGGAGAAATCTGGATTCAGCCGCGAAATACTTTTGGGAAGACGTGGTGGAGCTGGTGCCATTCCCCGGGCAAGGACCGGGAGTGGAGGGCGTGAAGGATGTGGTGCGCGGGATGATCGCTGCTTTCCCCGACATGCTCTGGACCATCGAAGAGCAGATCTCGGAAGGCGACAAGGTGCTGACCCGCTTCGAGTGGACCGGCACGCATCAGGGCGAGTTTCTTGGGGTTCCGGCCACGGGGCAGCCGGTGCGGGTTTGGGGTATGATCATCGACCGGCTCGAAGGCGGGCGCATCAAGGATACCCGCATGCTCATGGATGCCATGGGGATGATGATTCAACTCGGAGTCGTACCTCCGCCATGAGCATGAATTCGGAGATGAAGCCGCCCATTCCCGTGTTGCGCAGCTTCGATGAAGCGAAGACGAAGGAGTTCTACGTCGATTTTCTCGGCTTCCGGGTCGACTGGGAGCATCGCTTCGAGACGGGCACGCCGCTCTACATGCAGGTCTCAAGGGGTTCCTGCGTGCTCCACATCTCCGAGCACTTCGGGGATTCGACGCCGGGCGCGGGCATCCGCATCGAGGTGGCCGAGCTGGCAAGCTATCTGGACGGACTGAGGGCGAAGAGCTACCGGCATGCCCGCCCGGGTGAGGCGCAGCTCCAGCCGTGGGGCCTGCGCGAGATCACGATCTCGGATCCTTCCGGCAACCGGTTGACCTTGTATTCCGAGTGATCGGTCGCGCCGCGCTCAGGCCAGGATCGGTTTGACCACATGGCCGTGGACGTCGGTCAGGCGGTAGTGCCTCCCTTGGAATTTGTAGGTGAGCTTCTCGTGATCGATGCCTAACAGGTGCAGCAGGGTCGCCTGGAAGTCGTGAACGTGTACGCCGTCCTTGGCGACGTTGAAGCCGAGCTCATCGGTCTCACCGTGGGTGTAGCCGGGCTTCACCCCGCCGCCAGCCATCCAAACGGTGAAAGCGTAGGGATGATGATCGCGGCCCCATTTCGGGCGGTCGTTGAAGTCTCCTTGGATGAAGGGCGTGCGCCCGAACTCGCCGCCCCAGATGACGAGGGTGTCGTCTAACAGGCCGCGCATCTTCAGATCCTTCACCAGTGCGGCGCTCGGTTGGTCGGTATCCTTGCACTGGGTGTAGAGCTCGGTGGTCAGGCTGTTGTGCTGGTCCCAGCCGGCGTGCATGAGTTGGACGAAGCGGGTGCCGCGCTCGATCAGGCGGCGGGCGAGCAGGCAGTTCCGCGCATAGCTACCGGGCTGGTGGACCTGCGGGCCATACATGTCGAGCACCTCCTTCGGCTCGCCGGAGATGTCCGCCAGTTCCGGCACGCTGGTTTGCATGCGGTAGGCCATCTCGTATTGCGCGATACGCGTCGCCACCTCCGGATCGCCGCTGGTCTCCAGCTTGCGCTGGTTGAGCTTGGCGATGCCGTCGAGCATGTTGCGGCGCAGTGCCGGGCTCACGCCCTGCGGATTGGTGAGGTAGAGGACGGGATCCTGGCCGGGATGAAGCTTCACGCCCTGATGGCGGGAGGGCAGGAAGCCCGAGGCCCAGTAGAAGTCGTAGAAGATCTGCCCGCAGGTGGTGTCCTTGCTGACCGAGGTCATCGCAACGAAGGTCGGCAGGTTCTGGTTCAGGCTGCCCAGTCCGTAAGAGAGCCATGAGCCGATGGTGGGACGGCCGGGGAGTTGGTTGCCGCTGAGGAAGAAGTTGATCGCAGGCGCATGATTCACCTGCTCGGTGAACATGCTTTTCACGAAGCAGAGCTCGTCCGCGATCGCCGCGGTGTGGGGCATCAGATCGCTCACGGTGGCACCGGATTGGCCCCGGGCGTGGAATGGTTCGAGCGGCGCGAGCAGCTTCTTGCCGCTGGCATTGCCGGTCATGGTGCTGAAGCGCTTGCCCGCGGTCAGGCTTTCGGGGACGGCCTGGCCGTGGCGCTTCGCGAGTTCGGGCTTGTGGTCGAAGAGTTCGACATGGCTCGGCGCGCCGTTCTGGAAGAGGTAGATCACCCGCTTGGCCTTCGGCGCGATCTGGGTGAGGGGAGCGAGGATCTCGTCGCCGAAGCTGTCCTCACCGAGCATCGTCGCCAGCGCTGCCATGCCGATGCCCGTCGCGCTCTTCCCGAAGAAGTAGCGTCGGTTCACGAGGAGTTGGCTTTCGGTAAGCGGGTGCATGGCTATTCCTTCGTCAGCGTTTCATCGAGGTTGAGGATCGAGAGGCAGACCGAGGCGAGGGCGGCGCGCTCCACCGGCTCCAGACTGGTGGCGGAGGAGTGATCGCCATTGGTCAGGAAGTCCGTCGCAGACTGCGGGTCCATGGAGAAGTGATCCTTCGCCTGCCGCAGCGATTCGGAGAGGATGGCCAGCTCTTCCGGGTCGGGCTTGCGGCCGAGGGCGATCTCGAAGGCTCGCGAAAGCGCGGCGTCTCCCGTTCCGGCTTCTTTTGCGGCGCGTTCGGCGAGGAAGCGGGCAGCCTCGACATAGGTCACGTCATTCAGTGTGGAGAGCGCGTGCAGCGGGGTATTGGTCCGCGAGGGATTCACGGTGCAGACCTCGCGCTTGGCATTGTCGAAGAACATCGGTGGCATGCTGATGCGCCGCCAGAAGGTATAGAGGCTGCGGCGGTGCAGGGCCTCGCCCTTGTCGCGGACGTATTGCACTTTGCCGAAAGTGGCATCCGGCCAGAGGTTTTCGGGTGAGTATGGTTTTACCGGTGGGCCCCCGGCTTGCCCGACGATGATGCCGCCGGCGGCCAGCGCCTGGTCGCGCAGCATCCAGGCAGGCATCCGGAAGCGCGGGCCGCGGGCGAGGAGACGGTTCGCCGGATCTTTCTCTAGCAGTTTCGGCGTGACCCGCGAGCTCTGCCGATAAACACGGCTGGTCACGATCGCGCGTAGCAGTTGCTTGGTATCCCAACCGCTTTCCATGAACTCCGCGGCCAGCCAATCGAGCAACTCGGGGTGCAGCGGCACCTCGCTCTGCACGCCGAAGTCCTCCGGCGTTTTGATCAGGCCGATGCCGAAGAGTTCCTGCCAATAGCGGTTCACCGTCACGCGGGCGGTGAGAGGGTGATCGCGGGAGACGAGCCACTTCGCGAGGTCGAGCCGGTTGGCATGCCCGCCACTTTTCACGAGCGGTGGGAGGATCGGCGGCGTGGCGGCGCTGACTTCTTCCAGCGGCTTGTCGTAGGAGCCGACCGCAAGCACGTGCGTCGGTCGCAGTGCTTCGCGATCGCCCATCACCATGACCTGCGGCATGGCCTTCCGCAGCGCCACGAGTTGGGTTTCGGTGTCGCCGCGTTCCCGGCTCAGTCGCGAGTGCTCCGGATCCGCCGCGCGGTGGCTCTCGCTGACCAGCTTGGCCTGGGCGGCGGTGCGGTTCGCTCCCGGAAGCTTCAACACTTCTAACAGCGCGGATTGATCCGGTTCGGCAAGGGTGGCGGAAGACTCGCTGCTGATGGCGAGCCGGAAGCGGCCGAGATTGTGATGCGCATGCGGTGAGTCGTGGCGGAGCGTGATCTCGATGCTGCTGCCGGGCGCGATCTCCACGGGCTCCGCGAGATGGAAGACCGCGGCGTGATCGCGATCGACCGGGCGGCCCTCGAACACCGCCCAGCCGCTGGCCGGATCTTCATCCAGCGCCCCGCTCACGCGGAAAACGCCGCCTTGCTCGTAGGTGGCCTCGGCGCGCGGAATGGTGAGGCGCTGCGATTCACCCTGCGCGGTTACCAAGGTGGCTTCGAAGCCGGTGAGGACGAAGTTCCCGCTATCCGAGCGGGCGATGCCGCCCTGAGTCATGCTCGGGTGGCGCAGGGCCTCCAGCTTGATTGCGGCCAGCGGGCCCTCCGGCAGCGTAGCGCGGACCGTATAGGTCGCATTTACCGGGTTCGGCCCGGCGGTGAGGATCGAGCGATCCTCCAGCATCTCGGCTTCCGCACCGCTGATCTTGTCGGGAGGGAGGGTCTGCCAGATCTGTGGGGTGATCTGGGCGAGCCGGGCGACTTCCCAGGCTGCTTGATCCGCCTCCAGTTGTTTCGCGCGTTCCGCAAGCTGTTGATCGAGATCCGAGCGCTGCCGGACGAGTTGCTCCTCGCGCGCTTTCTGATCACCCGCGGGCACGGCGATGACCGGAGCCGTCTGGGGATCTCCACCGCTGCCATCGACCGGGGTCTGGTTGAAGAAAGCGTAAAGGCTGTAGTAGTCGCGCTGGGTGAGAGGATCGTACTTGTGATCGTGGCAGCGGCAGCAGTTCATCGTCAGCCCCATCCAGACGGTGCCGGTGGTCTCCGCCATGTCCATGACGTAGTCCACGCGGTTCTCTTCAGGGATGCGGCCGCCTTCGCCGTTGATGGGATAGTTGCGCAGGAAGCCGGTGGCCAGCACCTGCTCCGGCGTCGCGTCGGGCAGGAGGTCCCCGGCGATTTGCCACAGCGTGAATTGATCGAAGGACAGGTTGCGATTGAAGGCGGAAACGACCCAATCGCGCCACGGCCACATCGTGCGGTCGGCGTCGCCTTGGTAGCCGTTCGAGTCGGCATAGCGGGCGGCATCCAGCCAAGGCCATGCCATGCGCTCGCCGTAGGCAGGATCGCCGAGGAAGCGGTCGACCAACCTTTCGTAAGCCTCGGGCGCGGTATCGATGAGGAAGGCTTCTGTCTCCTGAGGTGAGGGCGGCAGCCCGCGCAGATCGAGCGAGAGACGGCGGATCAGAGTTTCCTTCGTCGCCTCGGGTGCGAGCTCGAGACCCTCCTTGGCGAGCCGCTTCAAGACCAGCGCATCGATGGGGTGGGCATCACCGGGCGGCAGGGCCGGGCGCTCGACGCGCATGAAAGCCCAGTGGGGCTGATAGGTCGCGCCGCTTTCGATCCAGCGTTTCAGCAGGGCCTTCTCCTCCGCGCTCAGCTTGAGGTGGGAGTCGGCCGGCGGCATCACCTCGTCCGGATCGGTGGAGACGATGCGCTGCCAGGCGAGCGACTCGTCCGGATTACCAGGGACGATCGCCTTGTCCTTGAAAGCGCCCTCCGGCGTATCGAGCCGCAGTTCGGCCTCGCGGGCCTTGGCGTCGAAACCATGGCAGGCGAAGCAGCGGTCGGAGAGGATCGGGCGGATCTCCCGGTTGAAGTCCGGTGCCGGCTCCGCGGCGCGTGCGAGCGCCACCGTGACTAGCACGGCGAGTCCGCGGGTATGGATGCGACATGGCATCGGCAATGGGTTTTCGCGCCACACGGAATACGGAGGAATCGGAGCATTCTTCCTGATCCGGCGAGATAGGTCAATTTCAGGACGATTTCCGGTCATGGCCAAACTCCGGATTGCAGGAGTCATCCGATTCGAGCATTCTGACATGGCTGTGAAAATGCTGCCTTCCTCCCTCGTCGCTTTGCTTCGTGGTGCCCTTCTCCTTGGGACCTTGGCGGGAATCTCATTCGGCCAGGAGAAGCCCTTGCCTGCTCCGAAAGCGATCGGTGCGATCGTGGAGTTCAAGGACCCGACGGCGGAGCGGGGAAAGATGGCGGTGGACTACAGCTACGGGGCTGACCAGCGCCTGATCCTCGTGATCCGCGGGGTCGAAATGAACGGCGCGGCGCACACGAACGCGGCGAAGACCGTGGGCGGGGAACTCGCGGTGAAGGGCAATCAGATCCAGATTTCCCCGGAGGAGATCTACGGGCCGGACGGTGCTGTGGAAACCATCCGAGTCTACACCCTCCGCTACATCGTCCCGAATGTTCAGCCGGGGATCTACCGCTTGATCCACGACGACTCGAAGGCGGAGGGCGAGGATCGCGTGATCGACATCAGCCTCGATCTGAAGAAACCGGGGAAGAAAACCCTGCTGGTGGATGGCAAGATCGTGCCGCCGTCACCGCCGGTCATCATCAAGCAGGACGAGATCTGAAACCCGCGCGGGCACCGCGGCGGATTACCTGATGGCGGCCTCCCCCCGTCCCTCGTTCATCCGGAGCGCGTCTCCGCGGCGCTCGGCGATTTTTTCCCCTGAATAAGGCGCAGTCCGCTGCGTCCTACAATCGCAGGGCTTTCGCTCCGCGCCCTGAAACGCTATCCATAAGCTGCCATGAAAGCCGTGCTGGTCTCCACCCTGCTTCTCGCCCTCGTCTTCCCCGCCGCTGCCCAGAGCAAGCGGCCCGAGCGCCGGACTCTCATCGATCGCGATCCGGATGTGGTCCACCTCGCGGAGCACGTTAAGGCTCCGATCGAGCTGCGCGTGATCAAGGAATCGAACGTCTTCTCCGACAAGAACGGTAAAACCAAGCTGGGCGTGCTGATCGCCGACCAGACCGTGACGCTCGAAGCGATGACCGAGAAGGCCTACAAGGTGCGCGGCAAGGGCGAGCGCCACGGAATCTCCGGCTGGGTCAGCCCCCATGCCTTCGCCTCGAAGGACCCGGAATTCGTGGAAAACCTGAAGAAGCTCCACGGCCGCCAACTCGAGGTGCAGAAGCTGATCGAGGAGAAGCAACTCGCGATCGGCATGACTCCTGAGGAAGTGGAGAAGTCCCGCGGGGCACCGGTGAAGAAGCTGGCGAAGAAGACCCAGAAGGGCGAAAGCGGTCGATGGGAGTATGTGGACTACGAGCAGGTCTCGCACTTCAACTACGTGCGCGATCCGATCTCCGGGCAGGTCTTCCGCCAGCTCTCGCACGTGACGCAAGAGGAGAAGAACAAGACCGTGATCGAATTCGAGGGAGGCGTGGTGACATCGCTGGAAGAGAGCGAGCAAACCGGTGGTGCCCCGGTGAAAATCATCGTTCCGCCCGTGGTGCTGGTCTGGTGAAGTGGTTGCCAGCATGGTCTGCGCGGTGAATGCTCGGCGCATCGCGCGCACGATCCACATCACCGGCATGGGGCTGGCAGGCTGTAGCCTCGCCTGGTGGCGGCATTTCTCCGGCCGCGATTTCACCTGGAGCGATCACGACGGTGAGGGCTCGTCATCCCGGATGGCCGCCGGCCTGATCAATCCGGTCACCGGGCAGAACTTCAGCCCGAGCCAATGGTTCGGTGAGTTCCTAGCCGAGGCGACCGCGTTCTACTCGCGGGTCCAAGACGAGCTCGGAGCGCAACTCCACTTCCCGCTGCCGGTGTGGCGCATGATCGGTGAGAAGGAGTGGAAGAAAGTATCGGGCAAACTCGATACGGCGGCGGAGTGGATCGAGCGCGTCGAGGAAGACGTGCCCGGCTGGCGCGCCGCCGTGATTTTGAAGGGCGGCGGTCGAATCGCGACCCGCGAGTTCTGCGATCGCACGCGCGATTACTTCGCCCCGCTGCGGAAGCCGGCACAGGCCGGTGCCACCGAGGTGCTCTGCGAGGGAGCGGCGGGCCTGATCGCCGGTCGTTTGGGCGCACATCGCTGCGCGCAGGGCGAGATCCTCACCGTGAAAGCCGCTTGGCCGCAGGACCATATCACCGTGGGCGGCGGCGGATGGCTGGTGCCGCTGGGGCAGGGGATCTTCAAGTCCGGCTCTACTTACATCTGGGAACCTCTGGACGGCCAACCCACTGCGGAGGGCCGGGCGCGGATCGAGCAGATCCTGCGCTTGTTGGGTGGGGAGGATTTCGAAGTGATCGATCATGAAGCCGGCATCCGCCCAATCATCCGGAAGAGCCAGCCGGTGATAGGCCCCTTGGCGGATGGCCGCGTGGTCTTCAACGGCCTCGGCTCGAAGGGCTCTCTCTATGCGCCCGGAGTGGCGCGCATGTTAGACGCGTGGCTGGCGGAGGAATCCGGGCTGGATCCGCGCTTCGATATCGCGGGCTTGGCCTGAGCCGGGTGTTTCGCAATCTGCAACGCGCCATCGCTGGAACACCCGCCTTTTGCAAGCAGCGTCGTGGCCTAGGCTCTTTCTATCAAGGGATCCCGGAGTGGTATGGGCGATGCAAGGGGATAAGGCACCATGGACCGCCAGCCCCCTCACGATCGAGCCGAAGCTCCTTCGCGGCTCTCGCCGCGTCTCAAGAAGCTCGGGATCGTGCTGCTGGTGCTGATCATCGCCGCGCTCTTCTGCGGGCAGGCCTTCATCGGCAGCGCAATCGAGTCGCGGATGGACGCCAACCTGAGCAAGCGCGGCTGGACACTGCAGCGGACCGGGGCGAGTTGGAACCTCTGGAGGGGGCTTACCATGGAGCAGGTGAAGCTCGGCCGCGAGGGCCAGCCACCGGTACTGGAGGCCGACAATCTCTCGATCAAGGTGCCCTTCACCGGCGGGCACGGCCTCGCGATCACCTCGCACCGCTCACCGCTCTTGCTGCGTGATGAGAAGGGTGAGATCCGCTTGGATGAAGTCACGGTGGAGTTGGTCACTACCGACGAAGGTCTTCGGGCGGACCGGATCAAGGCGCGCAAGGATGGCCTGCTGGTCGAAGTGAAGGGTACCATCCGGGTCGTCCCCGGAGGAGACAGGAGTCAATGGACGCCGCGCTTCGATGCCGTGCGCGGGACACTCGCCGCCCTGAAGATGGAGGGTGAAGTCTTTCGGGTTGGAGGCAGCTTCCTCGTCGATGTGAAGGACGATATCGCGTGGAACGCGGATCTCTCCGGGCGCGGGGGCGAAGTGGTGTGGCAGGGCCTGCCTCTGAAGTCGGCGGAGGCCCGCGCCGCCCTCAGCAGCGGCACTTCGAGCATCGCCGCGAATCTCGCATTGCCGCGCGGAGTCGCGGACTTCGAGGTGACCCGTGATGACTGGGAGTCCTCACCCTTTCAATTCGAAGGCAGCATCACCGACCAAGCGGATCACACCAATGACTTCACCGGCAGCTATCAGCCCGGGCAGAAAGTCTGGAACCTGAAGCGTCTCGATGGCCAGGCCGACCTCCTCAGCATCGCCAGGGAGGTGCCGATGTTCGCCGACAAGGTTCCCGCTAAGATGGCCTTCAAGGTCTTCCCCTACGTCGACCTGCGCGATGCCACGATGAAGGTGGGACAGACCTTGCAGATCGGGAGTCTCGCCATCTCCGGTGGCGTGACCAGCTTCCAGCTGGAAGGCCGCCGGATCGAGGTTCGCAATCTCGCTGGCACCGCTTCCTACAATGGCAAGTCATGGCGCATCCGCAGATCTTCCGCCTCGCTCTTTGGTGGCAAGCTTGCGATGAGCGGCAGCTATCAAGATGGAACCTTGAGCGGAGCGAGCGTGAGCGGTGAAGGCCTGAAGCTTGCCGCGATCAAGACGGTGTCGGGTCGCAAGGGCAATAGCAACGGGGTGTTATCCTTCAGCTACAAGGGCAAGCTCGACTTGGATGGCAAGACCGCCGAGGGCCAAGGCAAGATGCGCTTGGACAATGCGCCTGTGATCGATGTGCCTTTGCTCGATCAAACCTACGATCTTTTCACGTCCATGATCCCCGGAATCGAACGCGGCAAGACCGGCACCTTCAGTGCCGACTTCGTCGCGCGTTCCAAGGTGATCGATGTCCCGCGCTTCGAAGCGACCGGCGGCACTCTCACGGTCAGCGCGAAGGGTCGCGTGGATCTCGCCCGGGAACGCGTGGATGGCGTCGCCCGCGGGAAACTGAACGGGCTCCCGGGCGTTGTCACGAAGCCGCTCAGCCGCTTGCTGGAAATGGAAGTCGGCGGCCCTTACGACGATATCCGCGTTAAGCCGATGGGTCCCGCGAAGCTCGTATCGAATGCCGCCTCCAGCACCGTCGGCGTGCCGGTCGATACGATCGAGGAAGCAGGCCGCATTACCGGAGCGGTTCTTGCGGAGGGGATCAAGGTGCCACTAAAGTGGTTCGACCGCGACGATGCCGGCCACGAATAAGCCTGCGCTCTGCCCGCAAATCAATCATCGGAAAAGTGGAGCATAGGAGATTCGAACTCCTGACCTCTTCATTGCGAACGAAGCGCTCTACCAACTGAGCTAATGCCCCTTCTCCGTCTGACGGGCCAAACCGGTGACAGGAGCGGGCCGCGGAATCAAGGGGAAATGCGGACGCGGCACGCCCGGCGAGCGGGTCGGAATCAAGCTCCTTGCATGGCTCGCGGACCAAATCACCCTGCTAGACATTCAGGCTTTGCCAAGGGCCGGTGGATTTCCGTAGTGTCTTTCATGCAGTCGCGTTGGCTTTACCTCCCCGCCGCCTTCCTTTTCGCGGTCCTGACCTCGTGCTCGAATACCGGGGGGTCCACGGCGGGCAATCCCGGCGGCACCGGTCCTTTCGATGCCCGCGGGAACTACGTGGAAGCTTGGGCGGACAGCCCCTCGAAATGGCGTTCGGGTTCGCAGCAGATCGTCGAGGCCCAGCCGGACCGTCCCGCCGCCGATGTGCCGGTGGTGCCTCCCACCGTCCTCGCCGCGAACGAGACACCCCAGCCGGTTGCCACCCGGACAACCACGGTTTATCGCCCGAAGACCACTTCCACGACCGTTTCCAATACGCGGCCGAAGCCGAAAGCTGCCAGCACCGCTTCCTCCTCCAGGCCCAAGCAAAAGGCCGTGGTGGTGAAGCCCAAGGTGAAGCCGAAAGCCGTCGCCAAGGCCAAGCCGAAGTCGACCCGCCACACCGTGCGCTCCGGGGACAGCCTTTACGCGATCGCCAAGCGTTACGGCACGACCGCCAGCGCGGTGCAGAAGGCGAATGGCCTGAAGGGCACCACCATCCGTCCCGGTCAATCGCTCTCGATCCCGAAGTAATCCGGATCTCGACACCAAGCAGATTCCCAAGAAGGGGCGCGGTTTCCGTGCCCCTTTTTCTTTGCACTACCTCAGGCCGTTGCTTGGGCCCGCGGCTTCATGAACTTCGGCGCGAGAATGAAGCCCAGTCCCACCACGATCATGAACAGCGAGAGGAACTGACCACGCGTGAAAATCCCGATCATCGCGGAGTCCGGCTCGCGGAACTGCTCGGCGAAGATCCGGAACAGGGCGTAGAAGACAAAGAAGAGCCCGGTCAGCACCCCGATCGGCAGGTTCGGGTAGCGGGTGCGCACGAACCAGAGGATGGCGAAAAGGGCGACTCCTTCCAGCAGGCCCTCGTAGAGCTGGGAGGGGTGGCGTGGCAGCAGGAAGGGCTCGATCGCCTTTGAAACCGCAGGATCCACCCGCTGCACCGCCAGCATCTGCTCGAAGAGGATGTTGTCGTCCACCGCTCCGCGGGGAGATTGCTCCCAGCGCTCGTAGGCCTGCGCCACCACCGGGGAGGCATCGGCCGCGGCTTGCATCGCCTCGACGAATTTCGAGGACTCGCCCTCCGGTCCGCCCTGCTCGACCAGCGCGCGGGGAAACTTCATGGCCCATGCCACGCCTTCCGCCGGGCGTCCGTAGAGTTCACCGTTGATGAAATTCGCCATCCGCCCGAAGAGCAGACCCAGTGGTGATACCACGCAGAGCCCGTCGCCCAGGCCTCGCCAGGTCACCTTCTTCTTGCGGGCGTAGAACCAGGTGAAGATGAACAGGCCCAGGATCCCCCCGTGGCTCGCCATCCCGCCTTCCCAGACCTTCAGCACCAGCAGCGGATCCTCCGTCACCCAGCTCCACCCATGCTTCGGCACGTAGTAGAAGAGGACATAGCCGAGTCGACCGCCCACGAAAACGCCGAAAATCGCCGTCGCCGCGATGAAATCTCCCGCCGAGCCCGGCGGCAGCACCCACAGCTTCCGCTTGGACAGGACATTCAGCAGCCAGGCCCCCACCACGAAGGCGGCGAGGTAGGCCAGCCCGTACCAGCGTAGTTGAATCTGATCGGTGAACCGGACCAGCACCGGGCTCAGGTCGTGCACGTAGGTGGCAAACACGGGGGGACTACAGAGCAGCAAGTAGCGAGTAGCAAGTAGCAAGGGGCCGACCGGAAAGAGGCATTTTCCCTTGCTGCTTGCTACTCGCTACTTGCTCCCTCCACGCCCCCATGCTGTCCTCCCGCCCGCCATGAAAATCGTCGTCGCATACTCCGGGGGTCTAGATACTTCCGTGCTGCTTCTCTGGCTCAAGGAGAAGTACAACGCTGAAATTATCGCTTATTGTGCCGATGTCGGCCAAGGCGACGAATTGGATGGCCTGGAGCAGAAGGCCCTGACCACCGGTGCCTCGAAGTGCTTTATCGGCGATCTGAAGGAGGACTTCGCCGCGAACTATATCTTCCCGATGATCCAAGCCGGTGCGATCTACGAGGGCCGCTACCTCCTGGGAACCTCGATCGCCCGCCCCTGCATCGCGAAGGGCATGCTGGATGTCGCGCTGGCCGAGGGCGCGGATGCCATCGCTCACGGCGCCACCGGCAAGGGCAACGATCAGGTCCGCTTCGAGCTCTCCGCCGCCTCTCTGGCACCGAATGTGAAGTGCATCGCTCCGTGGCGTGACGCCTCCTTCCGTGCCCAGTTCCCGGGCCGCACCGAGATGATCGCCTACGCGGACGCTCACAATATCCCGATCAAGGCTTCCATGAAGAAGCCCTACTCGATGGACCGCAATCTTCTCCACATCTCCTTTGAAGCCGGAATGCTTGAGGATCCGTGGTACGACGCCACCACCCCGGCGGACCGTGAGATGTACGTCCTTTCCGTGGCTCCGGAAGACGCTCCGGATACACCGGAATACGTGGAGATCCTTTTCGACAAGGGCAATGCAGTCGGCATCAAGCACGATAACCTTGATGCGATCATCGCCGAGCTCGGCGATGTGAAGATCACCGGCCAGCAGGACGGTTACATCTTGCTCACCCCTTACGGCGTGATGCGCGTGTTGAACCTGCTCGGCGGCCGCAATGGTGTCGGTCGGGTGGACATCGTCGAGAATCGCTTCGTCGGCATGAAGTCCCGTGGTGTCTATGAAACCCCGGGCGGCACCATCTTGCTCGCGGCTCACCGCGACTTGGAAGCGCTCACCGTGGACCGCGAGGCCATGTTTATCCGCGATGGCCTGATCCCGAAATACGCCCAGCTCGTCTACAATGGCTTCTGGTTCGCTCCGGAGCGCGAGGCGATCCAAGCTCTCGTCACCCACACGCAGCAGACCGTCTCCGGTGAAGTGCGTGTGAAGCTCTACAAGGGCAATGTGATGAACGCCGGTCGCAAGAGCCCGCACAGTCTCTATTCCGAAGCCGTGGCCACCATGGAGGGCGGCCAGGACTCCGCCTACAATCAGGATGATGCCACCGGCTTCATCGCCCTGAACGCCCTGCGCTTGAAGGCCAGCGCGCGTCAGGTGAAGTGATCCGGAGAGGGAAGGGGGGCATTCATTTGCCCCCTTGCCCTCGGGCGGATCCTTGCCGCTCCCAAGCTGCCTTCGCCGCGTGGCGGGCTTCGTCCCATGCAAGCGGATGGCCGCCTTGCTCCCATCTCGCTTGGAGAGCTGAGCTGTGTTCCTCGAAGCTTAGATGCCCGGCGTCGGCGCGCTGCTCGTGTCCGAAGCGGAAGGCGTCTTCGTAATCGCGATACTTGGATCCTTCGCGGTAGAAGCTTTGCTCGTGGAAGTGATCGCGCCAGTAATTGTCGTTGTCTGCCCAGCCACCGGCACCTACCAGTTTGCCGATTGCTCCACCGGCGGCGGCTCCGGCTAGAGCCCCCACGACGGTCCCGCCGGGTCCGGCGAGCGACCCTGCCACGCCACCGATGATGGCACCGCCTGCCGCTCCGAAAGTGGTCCCTGCTACATCCGCATTCTGATCCGAGGCGGGCATTGGGTCCACATCCACCGCCCTTTCTTTTTTCAAAGTGCTCATACCGGGATGCCAGCGGCTACCGTGCCGTGGATCTCCGGAGTGTCGCAAGATATTGAGGGAAAGACTCTTGCGGTCTTTCTCGAAGGGATGGACAAGGTTGCTCGAAGCCCGGCTTCCATGCAAATCACCGCCGCTGCGGGTGCAATTCGCGGCTGTCTGCTTGAGCGGTTTCAGCCGAACATGCCCTTCACTTTGTCCAGCAGACCACCACCGAGCGCGGAGAGGTCGGGCGCTTGTCCTGCAAGCAAGGAGTCCACCATCGCATCATACTCGGGCGGGAGCTTCGACTTCACGAAGTCTGCCACCGTGTTGATAGCGCTATCCACTTGTTCCGGGCTGAGACCGAGCGCGCTCAATCGTTGTTTCAGTTCGTTCATGGCGGTGGGTAAGGTTGAGATGAGTCGCAATAATGCGCATATCAGGCTCTCGATAAGAGGCCGCGATGCAAGTCCTATTCTCGCCGACGGGAGGATGGCTCGATTAGGAGCCGGAGGTAAATTTTGGTGATGTTATCCGCAAGAGGATTCAAGCGAGCGCTGCAAGGATTGCACGAGGATGCCTTGCCTAACATTCGGTTTCGTTTGAAACAACTCGGCTTCTTCTTCGGAGTTCCGCCCGGGAAGCGGAGGTGCCGGGAACAGGACTCGAACCTGCACGCCTTTCGGTGCCTGAACCTAAATCAGGTGCGTCTACCAATTCCGCCATCCCGGCACGGGAGCGAACCGCTGGAAGCTTCTACACGGAGTCCCCGCTCGAGCGAAACAAAATCCGCCGCGGACCCCGGAAGAAAGTTTTTATAAGAAATGGATGGCAGATCGGACTGATAGGGAATCTTGTGTTGTTGATGACAATTCATTAGTTCTTCACACAAAACCCTCTTCCGTCCGTGAAAATGCGTGTTAGAATTCCGCGCATGGCAAGTCGTAAGAAGAACCCGTCCAAAGCCAGGCGCTACTCCGTGAAGGAGAAGGAGGAAATCCTCCGCTATGTGGATAGCGTGAACTCCAAACAGGGGAGAGGCGGACAGACCGCAGCGGTAAAGAAGTATGGAATCTCCGCACTCACCATCTCCACATGGTTGCGAGGCGGTGGCGCATCTTCCTTTAAGATCGGCAAGACATCTTCAAACGGTGCAGGCGGCGTGATCGCCAAACTTGCAGCCGTGCATGCGGAGATTCAGGCGAAGGAGAAGGAACTCGCCTCGCTGCGTTCGCAGTTCGAGAAGCTGAAGTCCTCCATCTAACGGAAGCTGCTGCTGCTCAGGCGAACGGCGTCCGGTAGACCGCGATCCAAAAGTAGTCGCTGGAGTGAATCTCCAGCTCGTTTGCCAGCGGTGCGAGCACGCCGCGGAGTTCTGCCTCCGTTGGGAAGTTCTTCAGGATCTCATGGTGGCTGCCATCGGCCAGTTGCCGTATTTGCCAGGTATCGCCGTTCGCGTCGTGGCGGCTGATCGGCGTGCTGCTGCCCTCGACATAACGGTTGTCGATGAATGCCACGCGTGAACCGGGAAGCAGCCGCGCATGAAATTCAGTTAGGAAGTCCGGCAGTCTCCGGAGCGGAACATGTGACCACCAGAAGCCGGCGAAGCCCGCATCGAAGCCCCGGCCGAAATCGGGCAGGTCCATTGAGTCCGCGATCTTGAAATCCGGGACGATGTGCTTCCATTCCTTCGCCGCTGCGATTTCCAAGACCTCGGGATTGATGTCGGTCGCGGTGATGTGGCGGGCCGTTTCGGCGCAGCATTCGGTCCACCAAGCGGTGCCGCAGGAGATCTCCAACAGATCGCGCCCTGCGAAGAGGTCGCGGCATTTCTCGCGGAGAAGCTTCAGGTCGTCCTAGCGCTCCGGCTTCGCGTAGATTTTCTCATATTCAAAAGCCCGGCGGGCATAGTAATCGATCATGTGGTTGATCGTGCAACTTGCACTATGAAATACTCATATCACTGATAGTTCCACCTCCTCCGCTGGAAGTCTTTCGGTTGGGCTTGGGAAGAGTCTGGTAGTAAGAAACGGTACTTCGTCTTAAGGGTGGAGGTGCATGGCGGCACGGTGCGCCACCTTCGGCACGAGATCCTTCCAGCCCTCGTCGCCATCCCCGATCATCGACCGGATATCGCGACCGGTGTAGCGCATGAGTTCCTCGTTGCCGGCGGGCACGGGACGCACGCGTCCGGTTTCCAGGAAGTAGCGGTAGAGGCTCCGGCAATCTTCCGGCGGGATGAAGCTCTTGGCATCCACCATCTCGCCCGTCTTGCGATTCCGCCATGGATAGACGTAGAGCGTGACCTGGTTCTTGAATAGGCGCCCGAACGATTCGAGCAGACCGCCGGCGAGGTTCTCCGCCCACTTCGCTTTGAAGAGTTCGTTGAGCAGGCCGATGCTCAGCACGATCCCCACTGGACGCTGGGTGTAGCGGCTGAGATAGCCGGCGATGCGGTGGAACTCCGGATAGCGTGAAACCAGCACGGTCTTCCCCAGGGCCTGCAGTGCATCACAGCGGTCGATGAAATCGACATGGTCCACGGTCTTGCCGCGCAGCAAGTTCGCCATCGTGATCTCGCAGAGTTCGATCGTGCGCTCGCTCTCGCCCTCGGCGAGCGAATCGCTGAAGACCTCGCGGGAGCGCTCGAGCATCTGGAGATGCAGCAGGCTCACCGGATCGAAGCTGCCGCGCAGCAGGAGAATCGGCCGCTTGTAGAGCGCTTCCGCCGCCTGCACCACCTCGCCGTCCGGCAGGAACATCGCCGCTTCGGTCAGGCCTGCTTCCACCAGTGCCAGCGAGCACAGCCGGTTGTCGAAGAAGCCGTAGCCATGGCCGTGGAATTTCAGCATGTCCAACTCCACCCGGTAAGGACGCAGGTTCTCCACCAGCGAGTTTACGAAGAGGCCGAGGTGACCGCGGTGGCGGAAGGCGGCGTGGATCAGGTTCACGCCCACGATGCCCAGTGCTTCCGCCTGCTCCGCATTGGTCGCATCAAGCAAGCGGATGTGGACGAAGATATCGGAGGGTGGATCACCCGGCTTGAGCTGGAAGCGCAGGCCGAGCCAGCCGTGGCATTCGCCGGTATCCTGATAGCCGCGGGCGCGGACGGTGTTGCAGAAGGAGAAGAAGGTGGTGCTCTCCGAGCGCGTCGGCCCCAGCCGTTCCTGCAGGATGCCGAACTCGTGATCGAGCATCTGGCGCAGGCGCTCGCGGGAAACATAGCGCGAGCACTTGCCATAGATGGCATCGCTCATCGTCATGTCGTAGGCGGAGATGCTCTTGGCCACCATGCCTGCCGAGCCGGAGGCACGGAAGAACCAGTTCGCGGTTTCCTGTCCCGCACCGATCTCGGCGAAGGTGCCGTAGATCCCGGGATCGAGATTCAGTTCCTGTGCCTTGTCAAAAGTGGTGGGCATCGCAAATCGTTCAGGGATCCGGCGCAGAGCTGCTATCGAGCCAATCTTCCGCCACAATGCTGTCCACGAGCACTTGGTTGTCGGCAGGGGACTCGGCGGGAAACTTCAGCCTCACCAGCATGCGCTTGCCGTCCGTCACCTCGCGCGGGTCCGTCCGGACGTCGATGTCGCCACCCCGCTCTACATAGCCGGTCAGGGAGTCTTCTCCGTCCGCCGAGTCGAGGCGGTAGGAACGCCACTCCAGCTCGTCCTTGAATCCGAAGTTGTAGTAATCGGCCGTGAAAACCTTCACTCGGAAGAGCTTCGGCTCGGTCGGCTTCGCGCTGCGGAATTCCTCCCAACTCATCTCCGACCAGCCGGCCCAGCTCTCCCAGTCCACGCGCCAGCCGGCGGCCTCCTTGACCAGCGTCACCTGGGCTTGGCGATTCCTGGTGCGAACCGGAACGGTGACCGCGTTCAGCTTGTCGCGGGTGAAGAACTTGATGTCGGCACCCAAGTCCCGGAAGCCCGGAGCACGGTAGGGCTCATCGCCCAGCCAGGGAGCAATTTTTGGAAAGGTCGCCTCGGCCTCACGGATCCAAGGTTTCAACTCCTCGATGCTTTCCGCTTCGAGAAAGCTTCTGGTGACGGCATCGATCTCGGCGAGATCCGTCTTCGTGTTCGCGGCAGGTGCGACAGGGGTTTCGACGACGATCGCGGGGATCTCCGCACCCGGGGAGGCATTTCCGGTGGCACTGCGCTCAGGCATCATCCACCAAGCGAAGATACCCAGCGCGACCAAGGCCGTACCGCCCGCGATGGCCATCGTGGTCAGATGGCTGCCCGTGCTTTCGCTCGCCGCCTCCTCGGCCTCTTCGTGATCGTGCTCGTCCTCCCGCTCCAGCATCAGCGGACCGGGTTGGGCATCCTCCGCCGGGAGGCGCAGCATCACCCGGCAGCCCGGGCATACCACTCCCCGCCCGTCGTGATCCTGTGCCACGCGGAAGATAAAGCGGCAGGTCGGGCAGACGAAGCTGTTCCAGCGCCGGTTCGGAGTTGCGATTTCCGCCACGCCCGGAGAGTGGGCGGGGGAAGCCGGGCGCGCAAGACCCTTGGCCCGGGAAAATGTGACGCCCCGGCCTCCCTCAATCGGGAGTTGCCACCCGCGCGCGAATGCTTCACCCAGCGCGCGTGTCCCCGTCAGCGCTCGGTGAATTGCTCGCCATCTTCGAGGAGAACTTCCGCAGCCGCGGTGAGCTCGGTGCCTCGGTCAGCGTCTGGTGGCGTGGCGAGGAGATTCTTTCCCACGGGCAAGGCTGGTGCGAAAAGGAGCGGCAACGCCCATGGACGACGCAGACCTTGGTGCCGGTCTATTCCGCGACGAAGGGGCCGTCCGCGGCGACCTTGCTTCTGGTTCTCGATGAACGCGGCATGGGGCCGGAGACTCCCGTGCGCGAGGTTTGGCCCGGCTTCCCGCTGGCAGAGGCAAGCTTCGCCCACCTGCTCTCGCACCAATGCGGGCTCGCGGCCCTCGATCAAAAGGCGCAGATCTGGGATCACGCGGAGGTAATTGCCGCCGTCGAGGCGCAAGCCCCGGCATGGCGGCCAGGTCAGGGACACGGCTATCACCCTCGGACCTTCGGCGCCTTGGTGGAGGAACCGGTACGTCGTCTCACCGGCCGCAGGCTGGGCGAGGTCTGGCGCGAGAAAATCGCCGCACCGCTCGGGCTGGAATTCTGGATCGGCCTTCCGGAGAGCGAGTGGCCCCGCGTTGCCCGTCTCTATCCCGGCAAGGCTGCGGCGGAGGATATGCAGGGCGGCTTCTACCGGGAGTTCAATGCACCGGGCAGCCTCGTCCGCCGCGCCTTCGATTCCCCGCGCGGCCTCCGCTCCGTTCAGGACATGAACGACCCCGCGGCATGGTCCGCCGGTCTCGCCGCCATGGGCAGCGTCGGCACCGCCTCCGCGCTGGCCAAGTTCTACCAAGCCGCGATCGGCGCCATCGAGAGTCCGCTCACGGAGAATGTCCGCCGCGCCCTCGCGCAAGTCCGCATCAGCGGGGATGACAAGGTGCTGATCCAACCCACCGCCTTCTCCTGCGGCTGTCAGCTCGATCCGCTTGATGCCGCCGGCACGAAGCTCCGCCAGCTCTACGGTCCCTCCACCCGGGCCTTCGGTCATCCCGGTGCCGGCGGCAGCCACGCCCTCGGTGATCCGGATAGCGGCATCAGCTTCGCCTACGTGATGAACCAGATGGAACTCAGCGTCCTCCCCGGCAGGAAAAGTGTCGCCATGGTCGACGCCCTGTTCGGGGATTGAGTGGTCCTCACCGCAGGAGCAGCACGATCCCTAGCATCAGCGCTAGGATCGCGAGCAGCAGCAACACGATCTCCACGCGGAAGACGCGGCAATGGCGGATCGTGGCGTGATACCGTTTCACCGCAGGGGGAGGGGACGAGCCCGCTTTTGTTCCAACTTTGATCCCCCCAATACGCGTTTCCTCCTACGAAAACTTCACAGCTCCTCGGATCTTGCGGGCACGAAAAAGGGGACACTTGCGCGTCCCCTTTCGGAATTCTTGGCGATCCGGATCCGCTTAATCCAGGAAGCGGATTTTCCCCGGGATCTTCGGCAGCTCCCCACGAGCCATCGCCGCGTGCTGCTCGTCGCTGCAGGCGGAATTGGTCGGCGCATCGGCTTCCGCATCGCTGCCTTCCAGCAGGCCGTTCTTGATCAGATAAGCTTCCACCTCGTCGCCGGAGACATCCGCCAGCATCTCGCCGTTCACCACCACGCAGGGAGAAAGGCCTTGGCCGCTGCGCTGCTCCATCTCCCAGCGAAAGGCCGGATTCTTGATGATGTCCTTCTCCTCGAACTGAAGGTCATACTTCCGCATGATCGCGCGCACGCCTTCGCTCCAGCCGCAGAAGGTCTTCAGGTAAGCGGTGATTTCCGGTTGGGGCTTGCTCATGGCGCGCAGCATAGCCGCTCCCGCGCTCCCGGCAAGCCCCGCGTCCCGCCACCAAATCCCCACCTCGATTTCACGGAATCCTTACCGTCCCGAACTTGTCCCGGGACCTCGCCAGTATCACCATTCCACCATGTCCCGCCTTCTCGGCCTCTTCCTCCTTTTCATCCTCCCCGCGCAGGCCTGTCTCTGGGATCGCGATACCCTGCAGGAGGAAGCAAAGGGCAAGCTCGATACCGTCCGCGCCATCACCGGCTGGTTCGACCGCTATCCGTCGCGCTACTACGAGATGCGCTTGGAGCGCGTCACCGCCGAACTTTCCTCCAACCCGAGATCCCTGAATCTCTACGACGACGCCGGCGTCGCCTGCAGCCGTCTCGGCCGACACGACGAAGCCATCGCATGGATGGCCAAAAAGAAGGTTGCCCTCGACGCCCTGCCCGACGGCGGTCCCGCCGACGATCGTTACCGCTATCTCTCCAATCTAGGCACCTTCCACCTCATTCGCTGGATGACCGCGGGAGAATCCCAGAGATCTGAAAATATTGGTGATCTGGAGGTCTCCGAGACACTCATCGCCCAAGCTCTCGATCTCAATCCTGATGCCCACTTCGGTCGCGAACAGTATCAGCTCATGCTCATCCAGTGGCTACTCCGCGGAGCTGATGTATCGAGTGGCGACCCTTTCCGCGAGAGCTTCCTTAACCTCGATATCTCTCTCATGAGCCATGGTTCGCCTTCGACCTCAAAGGATCCCACTCTTGAGGATGCTCGCCAAGGCATCACAGGCCTCATTCAAATGGGTGCTGCATGGGAGAGCATCGACGTCTTCCGTGCTCTGCAGATCTGCCTCCACGGACAACAAGCCTCCTCGGTGGCTCATTTGGCTTACATGAGGCAGCAAGAACTCGCGGAGTCCGGCGCAAGCTCCCTTCATCCCGATGAAGAGGTCCGCCAAGCGGTCCGGCCATACACGTTTCCCGGCACCTTCTATGGTGGGAAGCAGGTCGAACGCTTTTACCGTGATGCCCGCACTGCCGCCGCCAAGCGCGACCAAGCATGGACCGCTTATCAAGATGACCGCTTCGCCCAAGGCATGCATCCCGATACCCACCCGGGTTTCTGGAAGGATTGGCAGGGGCCGGAGATGCCGAAGATGCCAAACCTCACTCTCGGACACTTCACCAACCGCTATCCCGGTAGCTCCTTTGCAATTATCGTGGGAGCGCTAGTGAGCGGACCAATCGCAATCTACCTGTTTGCTCGTAGAGTCAGGCGCGCGAGAAGACGTCGTTTCGTATCTGCCGCAGCTTGAGCCCATCTTGGAAACTTGCCTGCTAACAGGGCATGCCGCAGCTTTTACCCTACCCGTCCTCATGACCCGCCCACGCATCAGCCTCAACTTCGCCATCTCCGCCGATGGCAAGATCTCCTCCGTGGCCAAGCGCCCCTCCGGCTGGACCTCCGCGGACGATCACGCCCGCCTGCTCCAACTCCGCGAAGGCGCCGATGCCCTCCTCGTCGGACGCGGCACCCTGGAGGCCGATCGCATGACCCTGAAGGCCCCCGGCGATCCCCTCCGCTGCGTCGTCTCCCGCAGTGGCAACTTCGATCCCGCCCATCCGCTCTTCCACACCCCCGGCGGCGCGATCCACCTCCTCGCCACGAACGGCCCGGCCCCCGCCATCCCCGGCACCACCGCCCACCGCGGCAGCCTCGCCGATTTCCTCACCACGCTCTCCACCCTCGGCGTCCAGCGCCTCCATTGCGAAGGGGGAGGGGAGCTCGCCCGCGAACTCGCCACGCTCGATGCCCTCGATGAGATCCACCTCACCTGGGCCGGCCACACCCTTTTCGGCGGCCGCAGCGCCCCCACCATCAGCGGCGTCCCTGCAGAATTCCTGCCCGCCTCCCGCGAATACGAACTCGTCCACTTCGATCCGCGACCTCAGACCGGCGAGTGCTTCCTCAGCTATCGGCGCCAGCGCTGATCAGTGGCCAGCGCCCTCGGAGCTCTTGTGCTCCTCGTGATGCGCCCCGCCCTTGTGCTCGCCGTGCGCATCATGACCTTCGCCGTGGCCCGCGCCATGGCCGTGCTTCTCGTGCAGCGCCTTCGTCTCGTCCCAGGAATGACGCTCGCAGGAAACGGAGCCGAGGAAAAGGCCGGCAACAGCGGCGGCGGAAAGCGTGGTCAATTTCATGCCGCGCCGGATGTAGCGGATCGCCCGCCGATGGCAAGCGGCAAGGACCTATTTGCCCTCGCTTCCCACCTTCCTCACCCAGCGCGAGATCGCCGATGCCGCCCGCAGATGCGCCCCCGGCCCGCCCAGCTTCGAGGCCGTCGCCAGCAGCTTCTGCCGCGTCTCCTCCCGGTGCGGGATGTCGTCCAAGAATCTCCCCAGCGCCTGCTCCACATGCAGCGGATCCGCCTCGGATTGGATGAATTCCTCCACCACCTTGTGGCCTGCCAGAATGTTGATCAGGCCGATGTGCTCGATCTTCACCAAGGCCTTGGCTGCCAAGTAGGTAGGCCAGGCGACCTTGTAAACCAAGCAGTAGGGCAGCCCGAAGTAAGCCGCTTCCAGGGTAGCGGTACCGCTGGCCACCACGCCGCACTCCGCACGCTGCATCAGCTCGTGCGCGCCCCCCTCCCGGACCGTCACCTGATCCTGCATTTTCGCGTTCTCCACCAGCTCCCGCATCCGCGCCGTCAGCTTCGCCGAGGCCCCGCAGGCCTCGAATCGGGTTTCCGGGCGCTTCAAGTGCAGGCGCCGGGCCGCTTCCAGCATCATCGGGAAAAGCCGGGCCACCTCGCGCTCGCGGCTGCCGGGCAGCAGGGCCACCAGATCGCTCTCGCGGCCGCCGCCCTCGCGTTCCTCCTCCAACTCGTCCACCAGCGGGTGCCCCACGAAGGTCGTCGGCAGCCCCGCACCCTCGAAGATCGGCTTCTCGAAGGGGAAGAGACAGAGCATCTCGTCCAGCAGCTGCGCCATCTTCGGCAGCCGCCCCTTGTTCCAGGCCCACACCTGCGGGCTGATGTAGTAAATGATCTTCGTCTCCGGCAGCGCCTCCTTCACCGCCGCGGCGAAGCGCAGGTTGAATCCCGGGTAATCGATCAGCACCAGGATCTTCGGCTTCAGCGCCTTCACCTCCGCCAGCATCTCCGCGAAGCGCTGCTTGAACCAGCCATAGCGCTTCAGCACCTCCCACAGGCCCATCACCGCCGCATCCTCCACCCAATCCTTCAGCCCCGGGCCCGCCACCGCGCGCATCTCCGGACCTCCCGCCCCGTGGATCTCCAGATTCGGGTGCATCGAGCGCAGCGCGCGCAACATCCCCGCTCCGTGGGCATCGCCGCTCAGTTCTCCTGCGATGACATACAGCGCCACGGCCATGTGGCGCGCACCCTAGGGGCGGGAAGTTCCAAGTGAGAAGCCCCAAGTGCCAAAAAAACCGCTCGGATCCCCGGGCCTTGCCTGAAAACCGAACCCTGAAAACCAGCAAACTTCTTCCACTGCTCACGGATCACTGCTCACCCGACACTCCCGCCCCCGCACTTGCCACTTTTCACACTTGGCACTTTACCTTCCCGGCCTTTCACTCCCTTCCCGCACATCGGTTCCCACATGTCAGAAGATTCCCACGACGCCCCGCGCCCGCTTGCTGAAATTTCGCACGGGCCCTCCGCCTTCGAGGCCTTCCTCGATAGGAATACCAAGGGACTGATTGTCGGTGCCGTGCTGCTCGCCGTCGTCGGCGGTGCCGTCATCGTCTACCGAGGCATGCAGGAAGCCGCCGCGCAGGCCGCCGGTGCCGATCTCTCGAAGGCCGTCACCGTCGCCGAGCTCCAGGCCGTTACCAAGGATCACCCGAAGAGTCCGGCCGCCGGCAGCGCCCAGATCCTCCTCGCCGAGAAGCAGTGGGCCGATGGCGACCAGGACGGCGCGATCGAAACCCTCCGCGGCTTCATCTCCACCTACCCGGAGCACCCCGCGCTGCCTTCCGCCAAGGCCAGCCTCGCCACCCGCCTGCTCCAGCAGGGCAAGTCCGGCGATGCCCAACCGCTCTTCCGCGAGCTCGCCGATTCCGGCCGCAAGTACATCGCCCCCTACGCCCTCATCCAGCTCGGCGATCTCGCCAAGAAGGAAGGCAAGCTCGACGAAGCCGAGGCCGCCTACAAGCAGGTCGAGGAGAAGTTCGGCGGCAATCCCACCGAGAATCCCTTCGCCGATACCGCCGCCAAGCACCTGAAGCTCGTCAGCTTCAAGATGCCCGCCGAGATCGAGGCACCCGCCCCGCCGCCGGCCCCCGCGCCCGCCCCCGGTGCTCCCGGCGCCGCGCTCACCCCGGATAAGATCGAGATGCCCGCCGAACTCGAGGGCAACCCGCTCGGCAATATCCTCAGCGAAGGCGGCCCCGCCGTCCCGCCCGCCCCGGTGGAGGAAGAGCCCGCCAAGCCCGAGACCCCGCCGCAGGCCCCGGAGGCTCCTCCCGCCCCGCCCGCAGAGCAACCGCAGCCGGAGACCCCGCCTGCCAAGCCCGAGGGCACCCCGCCCGCAGGCGAGTGATCGCCCTCCCGCGCCACTCCGCTCCTCCCGCACAGATCTCCCAAAGCCGGCCCCGTAGAGGGGGAATGAAATTGACTTTCAAGAACACCGCATTCCAATTCAGTCGCCATGAGCAATAGCTTCGGATTTCGCAAATACACCGGTTCCAAGCCGGAAGAGGCCCCCACTCCTGCCGCCCCCACTCCTGCTCCTTCCTACGCCGCCCCGGCTCCCGCAGCCGCGGCCCCGTCCTACGCCGAGCCCGCGCCTGCCGCAGCGGCTCCCGTCCAGCAGGCAGCTGCTTCCAGCGCCCCGCAGCGCCCCGTCGGTCCTTCCCGCAATGTCCTCAGCTCGGATGTCGAGATCAAGGGCACCGTCAAGTTCACCAACGACCTCGTCGTCGACGGTCGCATCGAGGGTGAGATCCAGTCCGAAGGCAACCTCACCGTCGGTGAGAACGCCCGCCTGAAGGCCGAGATCAAGACCGGCACCGTCGTCGTCTACGGCAAGGTCCACGGCAACATCGTCGCCGCCGACCGCGTCGAGCTCAAGGCCAGCGCCGAAGTCGTCGGCGACATCAAGGCCAAGACCCTCTCCATCGAGCCCGGTGCCATCTTCGTCGGCAAGTCCGCCGTCGGCACCCCGAGCACCCCGGCCGGTGCCACCGCCGCCGCCAAGCCCGCCGCCGCAGCCACCCCGGCTCCCGCCTCCAAGCCCGCCGAAACCAAGAGCGAGCCCAAGGCCGAGCAAGGCAACCTAAGCGGCGTGAATCCGTAAGGATCCGCTGAGGAGACAAAGAGATTCCGAATCTACCCAAGCCCGCCCCGGTCCGCCGGAGGCGGGCTTTTTGCCTCTGCCTTTCCGCTCAAAGCTCAAAGCTCGATCTTCAAGGAGGGGGTGCGTCTCGCGCCCCATCTTCCTCACAAGAACGGCAACGCCCTTCCCTCCTACAGCCCAAGGGTGGCCACATGCCTCCCTTGGATCACGCCCCCCGACATCCCCGAACCTCAACGAGGTTCCCTCGGTCCACCCCGCACCATCCCATCCCCAACGCAATCACCCCACCTCCCCGTAGAACTTCGGAAACACCTGCTCCAATCGCACCAAGGCCCGCTTGAGATTCGCCCGCGAGAAAATCATCCGGTCCAGCTTCGGTGCCCAATCCTTGTTCGCGGCGATCACCTCTTCCACCGCTTCCGCATCGATCGGTTTGCCGGCCGCCCGCAAATCCACCGCCGCGAAATCCACCGTCGCCAGCAGTTCGAGTTCATCGTTGGTCTCGCGACCGAAGCTTGAGAGCACCTGCTCCACCGACCGGCAGACCGGAAACTTCGCAACATACCCGTCGATCTCCGCGATCGAATCCCCCGCCAAGAGCCCCTTGAACTTCCCGTACGCGCCGCGCCGGACGAATCCTTTCTCGATGGCAATATCCTCGGGTCCGTCAAACTTCGCCCAAGGGCTGTAAGGCCCCGCCGCCTTCTTGATGTAGTGCTTGGTCACGTCTTCACCCGCCAGCCGGTGCGAGAGATAGGCCAGCTTGTTGTAGCGCATGCGGCCCAGCGGAAACTTCGGCGTGGAGAGGTCGCGGGTCAGTTGGGCGATGACGAGAGCCTCTATGAATTCGGCGGAGTCGTCGGAAGACTCGTAGGCAGAGAAAGCCTCCTTCGGAGCCTGCTTCCTTGACGGATGGTCGGAAGCAAGCTCCGTGACCATGGCAGATAGAAGGTCCGCAGCAGCACTGCGGGCGGTGGCGAGTTGGGTTTCTAGCGCGTCTACCAAGGTCATCAGTTCGTTCACCTTCGCCACGATCCGGCGCTGTTCGGCGAGGGGTGGGACTGGGGCAAAAAACTTGCTGATTGATGTGGCATTCACGTTTGGCACACCGATTGATCGCAGGCTGAGGCCAAGCAGGTTATTTCCGTGCGGTGAGCTCAGAAAGAGATAGTAGAATTCTGCTGTCACTTCGTGAGGGAATCGAAAACGTATAAGGTAAGCACTCGGAATGGCTGAGTAGCCTCCTTTGAAAACAGCCATCATGCCGATCGTGCCAGATCTAGTAACCAAGAGGTCGTTTTCCCGTAGGGCATAGAGCGCCAGTTTCTTCGGGTCATCGACTTGAACTCGCGGGGGTTCACGAAGGACAATTTGCCCCCCTGGCGTCATGTCCGTTGTTCGGATTGTCGGTATTCCGCCTTCCTTCACATACTCATCTTTGCCGAACCGTGGACCGTAAAATGAACTCTCGTAGATTTCTCCGAGTCGTGCGACGGCCCACGAGTATGGAACAGAAAACGAAAGAGAGTTCTCGTCTGAATCCCCGGATTTGGATTTATCATCTCCCTTTCGATCGCGTTCCCGCAAGACACTCAGCACATCATCGCCAGTTCCTTCGTTGGGGTCTTGTGGGACAAGTTTCCCTTGAACAGCGAGCGTGAGGATGGATTTGCGAAGATCGGCGGGGGAGATGGCGTAAGACTTGTGGAAGAGGAACTCGACGTTGGCCGGAGTGGGTGCTTCGGCGAAGCGAGCTAGCGCAGCCCGGGCCAGCGCAGCCCGCCGCGTCTCCCGTTGCTGCTGCTGCGCATCAGCCTGTCACACAAGGCCATCAATTCATCCACCTTCGCCACAATCCGCTCTTGCTCGGCGAGAGGCGGCATAGGAATGGGAGTCTGTTTTGCGCGAACAATTGTGAACGTGTGCACTGTCGTGCCCATGCTCCCTTTATGAATCTCTCGATTCCAATACGGGGACAGCATGACTAAGCGGAGATAGCGAGGATTGAGTCCGAAGCAGTTTTTGAAAATGAGTACGCTTGCGTCTTTGAAATAGAATCGATCTCGATCCCCAACGACGTAGGGAACGCCGATTGTCCCCACGCCCGTAATCATAATGTCATTTGGCTCTGGAGTTAGCCCGTCAGACGCCAATCGCTGATAATGCTCCTCACTAATAAACAGATCATTGTTGACCTTCCCGAACTTCGAGAGTTTGACGATTTCTCGGGCACGAAAGAACGGAACTCCGCTGGAGGTCCAATCCTTCTCGTGAACCCTGCAACTCGAACTGATCAACCCCAATGTTCCTAGTCTGCACCATCGCCATTCACTTGGGATGCCGAAGGAAATCTCATCCGATTCTACGGGCGGAAGAGCGTCCAGTTTTCTCCCGCGGCCCGCCTTCCGGCTAGAATTTCGAGCAGCTTCAATCTCCCGCAAGATGTCGTCCGCTGATGATTCGCTTAGAATTTGTTCAACGAGCCTCCCCTGAATTGCCAAGTCCAGCACCAACTCCCTCATCTTCGCCACCGCATCGGGCGCATCCGTGAAGGTTTCGAACTTCTCGAAGAAGGTTTCCAGCATCATTCGATTGTGCCGGCGGTGGCGTTGAGGGCGTGGTGGAGTTCCTTCTTCAGCTTCGCGCGGGTATCGGCGATCTGGGCAAGGAGCTTCTCGTATTCCGGCAGCAAGTGATCCACGTCGCCGGGACCAGTGTCGGAATTGTGCGGGTTCTTGAGGTCGAGATTGAAGTTCCCAGCTCTGATCTGATCGATGAAAACACGCCAAGCCTGTTCGTTCTCAACCCGGCCTTTGAAGCCATCCTTCTCATCACCCCACCATTGGCGCTCCGCCTCGAACTCCTCGATGCGGACGGGTTTCCCCTTGTTATAGCTCTTCGCGCCGGGCGGATAAGGATGCTCGTAGTACCAGACTTCCTTGGTCGGAGCGCCCTTCGTGAAGAAAAGCAGATTGGTCCGGATGCCGGTGTAGGGATTGAACACTCCATTCGGCAGGCGGACGATCGTATGGAGATTGCACTCGGTCAGCAGAGCCTCCTTGATCCGTGTTTTCACGCCCTCGCCGAAGAGCGTACCATCCGGAAGCACCAACCCGGCGCGTCCTCCCGGCTTGAGCAGCTTCATGATCAGCACCAGGAAGAGATCCGCGGTCTCCCGGGTGCGGAACTCGGAGGGGAAATTCGCCTCGATGCCGTCTTCCTCCATCCCGCCGAAGGGCGGGTTGGTCACTACCACATCCACGCGCTCCTTCGGCCCCCAATCCCGCAGCGGTCGCGCGAGCGTGTTGTCGTGCCGGACATTCGAGGGCACGTCGATCCCGTGCAACAGCAGATTCGTCATGCACAGCACATGCGGCAGGTGCTTCTTCTCGATGCCCGAGAAACAATCCTGGATCATCCGCTCGTCCGCCTCCGTTTTCGCCTGCTTGCGCAGGTGCTCGATGGCACAGGCCAGGAAGCCGCCGGTGCCGCAGGCCGGGTCCATGACGGATTCGCCCAAGCGCGGATTCACCTGCTCCACGATGAACTGGGTCACCGCACGTGGCGTGTAGAACTCCCCGGCATTGCCTGCGGATTGCAGGTCCTTGAGCAGCTTCTCGTAAATGTCCCCGAACATGTGGCGGTCGTCGGAAACATTGAAGTCGATCCCGTTGATGCGGTTGATCACCTGCCGCATTAGGGTGCCGTTCTTCATGAAGTTGTTGGCATCCTCGAAGACCATTCGGATCAGCCCCGAGATACGGTCCGTGCCGCCCGTCAGCGTCTTGAGCTTCGGCAGCAGCGTGTTGTTCACGAAGTCCAGCAGCCCCTCCCCCGTGATCCCTTCCTCATCCTTCGCCCAGGCGGACCATCGCAAGTGCTGCGGCAGCGGGCTCCGGTACTTGTCCCGGATCAGCTCCAGCTCCTGCTCCCGGTCATCGAAGATCTTCAGGAAGAACATCCATCCAAGCTGCTCTAGCCTCTGCGCGCCGCCGTAGGTCCCGGCGTCCTTGCGCATGATGTCTTGGATGGTTTTGACGATATTGGAGACGTTTGGCATCGCTCAGAGCTTGGGGAGAAGGTTCTTTGAAGCGCCTTCGAGAACCGCAGCAAGAAGAAGCGTGATATTGTTAATGAAGGTGATGTATTTCTGATGGCTTCCTCGAAAAAAGCTGGTAATCAGCATTCCGTGAACGGCCCAATTTCGAGCGGCATAGATCAAGGCAGGGCCTTGAATGGCTGGAGGCGCATGGTTTACCCGTTTGGTTCCTGCCGCCGCTGCTGCTGCGTTTGCAACTGAGGCTGCATTGAGAGCAGCGCCGATTGCTGATCCCATGGGTCTGGTGCGATCTTCAGGTCGCATATACTTGTGATAAATGATCTCCCACATTGTAGGGGTTCCGTCAGCCCGCAAAACCCCTACCATTGAGTCCGCCCTGCACTCCATCGAGAGAAGGGAATTAATGTTGCCTACGCAGGCGCTTTCCAGTGTGGGGTCTAGGGCTGCCGACTGATAGAGAACCTCAAACCTCTTTGCCTCTGAATTTTGGATGCTGTTGGGAAACGATGTGACTGATGCCGCGAGAGTCAGAATCGAATCTTTGGCAAACAGAGCATTCGCGGAGGTCCACATCTGATTGAATCGTACAGATTCTAGGATTCCTTGGCCACGAGCTGATTTGGTCTCGGATCTTGTCGAGAATTTGAGGTCCTCCAGCGCGACCGCCCATCGTATCCAGTCCCTAGCTGTGCCGAATCCCACGAGTTTCTCAGCCTCGCCGGGAACTAGTGAGCCTGAACTCGTTTTGTGAGCGGCGACCTTGGATGCGCATGTTCCAAGGAGCGACCTGGCGTGCCTCAGTCTCTTCAGCGTTTCGTCTTTCATCAATTAGGCGGCTTGTGAGTAGAGAGCAACCTTGAGATCGCGAACCGCTTCGAGGTAGGTCGTCTTTCCGCCAAACAGCATAACGATTTCCATTGGAGTGCCGAACGAAGTAAGGGGGTCCACTTTCAGGATCTCAAGCGATTCTACACTGGAGATTCCGCCATCCGAATATTTCTCAAGGAGTGCTTCGAGAACTGCACGTGCTCTTTCGCCATACTTTCCAAACACACTACGCTTGTTGACCTTTGCTGCACGCTCCCGTCTCGTCAGCGGTGGCGCATCGAAGGCGACGTGGCAGATAAGATCGAAGGCGTCGTAATCACGGCCCACTTGCTCAGCGAGTTCGTCGAGGAAGACCCCCTTTGTTGCCAGTTCTTCCAAGATGACCTGCTTCTTCTCCGCATCGTGCCAGACGCTCAGGAAGTCATCGAGCGACGCATAGTCTTGTCGCACGGTCTTTCGAGAGTAGTCTTTGAGCGATTCGGTGATGAGCTTCCCGTGAGCATCCAGATACTGGACTCGCTCGGTGGCTACCTTGACCTCAACCTTGTCGACGTAGTAGGTTACGCGCCGTGCTTGGCCATCGATGGGCAACGACAGGGGCGTGGCATCGGGCTCCTCGGCGATTCGCGTGGAATCAGGATCATCGTTCTCATCTGGAGGAGTGACGGACTCCTGTTCCTTCGGCTCGTAGATCTGGACCGGCTCACCGTCGAAATCAGGATCGGCGAAGAGGGCGGTGGCCTTCTTGAAGTCTATGATCGTGAAGAACAGCTTCCCGTAATCTTCATTGATCCGCGTGCCGCGGCCGATGATCTGCTTGAACTCGGTCATGGAAGCGATCCGCCGGTCGAGCACGATGAGCTGGCAGGTCTGCGCATCCACTCCGGTCGTCATGAGCTTCGAGGTCGTCGCGATGACCGGGTAGGTGGATTCCGGGTCGATAAAGTTGTCGAGCTGGGCCTTACCCTCGTCATTATCGCCGGTGATTCGCATCACGTATTTCGCGTTTGCAGCCGCTAGGTCCGGGTTGGCATTAACCATCGCTTGGCGCATTCGCTCGGCGTGATTGATGTTTTCACAGAAGATGATCGTCTTCGAGAAGCGATTGGTGGCCCTGAGGAACTCGGTGACCTTAGCGGCCACGCCTTGGTGCGCTGTTCGAGAATGAGATTCCGGTCGAAGTCGGCGTCGTTGTATTCGCGGTCCTCGATGAGCTGGCCAAATTTGTCGGTCTGGCCGTCCTCCGGGCGCCAACCATCGAGGTCCTTATCGAGCCCGATGCGGATGACCTTGTAGGGGGCGAGGAAACCGTCGTTGATCCCTTGCTTGAGTGAGTAGGTGTAGATGGGGTTGCCGAAGTATTCGATGTTAGAAATCTCTTTGGTTTCTTTCGGTGTAGCGGTGAGACCGATCTGGGTCGCCGAGCCGAAGTAGTTCAGGATCTCGCGCCAAGTGGCATCTTCAGCAGCGCTGCCGCGATGACACTCGTCCACCACCACGAGATCGAAAAAGTCGGGGGAGAACTGCTTGTAGATGTTTTGCTCCTCAGCCGTGCCGGTAACCGCCTGATAGAGGCAGAGGTAAATCTCGAATGACTTGTCCACCGTCCGGTTGGTGATTTTGGTCATCGCCGTGCCGAAGGGCTTGAAGTCGTTCGTCTTGGTCTGGTCCGCCAGGATATTGCGATCCACCAAGAATAGGATCCGCTTCTTGGCTCCCGACTTCCACAGACGCCAAATGATCTGGAAGGCGGTGTAAGTCTTCCCCGTGCCCGTGGCCATGACCAGGAGGATCCGATTCGAACCGCGCGCGATGGCGTCCACGGTGCGGTTGATCGCGATCAACTGGTAATAGCGGGGCAGCTTGCCTGATCCATCCGAGTAGTAGTCTTGAGTAGCTACCGACTCTTGCGTGGGTGTGTAGCCCTTTGCCGCGCGGTAACGGTTCCAGAGCTCTTCCGGGGTGGGGAACTCTTCCAAAGAAAGCTCTCGCTCGACGGGGCCGTTTGAGCCGGTGCGGTCGTGCTCCAAGAAGCCGTCGCCATTCGAGCTGTAGGCAAAGGGGATATCGAGGATCTCCGCGTATTCCAAGGCCTGCTGCATGCCGGCCCCGATGGAGTGCTTGTTGTCCTTCGCCTCGACGACGGCAAGGGGGATGTTGGGCTTATAGAAGAGAATGTAGTCAGCCTTCTTGGCTTCTCCTCGTTTCACCGACTTGCCCCGCACGATCACTCGCCCCTTGGTGAAGTAGCGTTCTTCAAGAACCTGAGTCATCATATCCCACTTCGGTTTCGTCACCCCAACTATGGCGGGAGTGATGAACTTCGAGCGGATATCGGTTTCCGTGAGGGCTTTCTTATCCATTCCAAGGGCTGGGGAGGCTAATAAAGGTTAGGCCGACACTAACGGAGTCATCTGAAGTCTGAAAACACAATACAGTCGCCACTGCAGGCGATTGACGGGGGAATCTTGGATTCTGAAATCCCGGGACCTGCTCCTATCTGGGTCCGCTCTTGGCACCCCTTATTGGAAACTGTGCCGGATCTAACAGAAATTTACGTAATGCATTGATGAACAGTGTTTGGATTCTTGGGGAGACAGACATTTCCAGACGTTTCCTCACCCGGTGCTCCCACGTGCCACCCTCCTCCCCGCTCAAAAATGAGCGCCTCGTCCCGAGGAAATCACACCTGACCGTTGCCGGTAGGGCGAAGGCCCGCTAGCATGAGGGCATGCCCGCCGCCGCCCTTGACCTCAAGGAAGCCATTCTCGCCCTGAAGAAGGAGCGAAACGCCGTGATCCTCGCCCACAATTACCAGACCGGGGATATCCAGGATCTGGCCGATTACGTAGGGGATTCCCTCGGCCTGGCCTACCGCGCGAAGGAGACGGATGCGGATGTGATCGCCTTCTGCGGGGTGCATTTCATGGCGGAGACGGCGAAGATCGTGAACCCGGGGAAGATCGTGGTGCTGCCGGACAAGGACGCGGGTTGCTCGCTGGAGCAATCCTGCCCGGGCCCGGAGCTGGAGGCCTTCCTGCAGGCGAATGCGGAGAAGAATTACTACGTCATCGCCTACATCAATTGCTCGGCGCACGTGAAGTCGCTCTGCGACGTGATCTGCACCTCGGGCAATGCGGTGAAGATCGTGAACAAGGCCCCCGCCGACCGCCCGATCCTCTTCGTGCCGGATGCGAACCTGGGTGCCTGGGTGATGGAGCAGACCGGCCGCAAGATGGATCTGTGGCAAGGCTCTTGCTACGTCCATGTGGAATTCACCCGCGCCTCGATCGCAAAGATCAAGGAGGAGCATCCCGACGCCCTCGTGGTGGCGCACCCGGAGTGCACGCAGGCGGTGCGCCTGCTGGCCGATGAGGTGTGCTCGACGGAGAAGATGATCACCTTTTGCAAGAACGCCCCGGTGAAGGACATCATCGTCGTCACCGAGAGCGGGATGCTGCACCGCCTGCGCAAGGAGTGCCCGGACAAGAACCTGATCGCCGGGCCGACCGACCGCTGCGCCTGCGCGGACTGCCGCTACATGAAGATGAACACCCTGCAGAAGCTCCACGATTGCCTCGAAAAACTCGAACCACGCGTCGAGATGCCCGAGGACATCCGCCGCAAGGCCGAGGTGCCGCTCCTCCGCATGCTGGAGCAATCCAAGTAGCCCGGGAGCGCGGAACTCCGGCTTTGCGGAGTGGTCCGACACGGATCTCCTCTCTCCTCGGACAACCTCCGGCCCGCATCTTCAATCCCCCCACCCGCGCCCAGCGCGGCAAACCGATAGATGATTGAAAGCTCCTTGATGGATGATTTCCCCGCCCCCCTCCTCCCGCGAGAGCGAAGCTCTTCCGGCACGGCGGGAGCAGCGGCGATCCTCAATGGGGTTTTTCGATCGCCACTGTCTAACAGCCGGAAGAACTCCGCTCCCGCGCTAGGCGGGCAGGGCTCCTTGAGCCAGCGCCTCGCGACTGGCTTTCACCGGCACGCGACGCTCTACAAAAAGCAACATGGGGATGCAGAGAAGCAAGCAAACGCTGGCGCTGCCGGCGAGACCGAGCGCCATGCGGGTCTCATCCGGCACCCGCTGCGGGGTGGTCTCCGGCGGATCGACATACACCAAGGCGGGCGCTTGGCCGCTGGCCCCGGCCTCATAGGTGCTGCGCCAGGCATGCGCCACCGCGAGCACCATGCGGCGCGCTTCCTCGGCATCGCCGCTGCGGGCCTCCAGCTTCACCAGCTCCGGACCGGCCTGCGGGGTAACGGTGACGCTGGACCAGAGCGAGTAGGTGGCCATGGGGTCCCGGGTGCCCCGCTGCCCCGCGAGATTGCGCACGGCCTGCTCCATCACGGCGGGGGACTTCAGGCTCTCGCTGGCGACCGGACCCTCCCCGGCCCGCAGGAGCGCGGTGCTGCGGTAGGTGGCAGGCACCGCCCAAACGATTCCCGAGCCCAGACCCCAGAGGGCGAAGGGCAAGACCGTCAGAATGCTCAAAGCCACGATCCACCGCCGCGACCTCCAGCGGGCCGTGGCTGCGGAAAGTTTTTCCAGGACTGTGACAGGGGAGGGAACTCTCCGCTTGTTAGAAGCCATTTCAGCTTCTCAGACCAACAAGTCATCCGAGAGTTCAAAAATTTCCCCAAATTCAACCCGGCTTAAGCGAATATTTCAAAAAATGCCTTATTCCACCCGCTTCCAGCCGACCGGGTCCAAGCCCTTGTAGCTGGCGGCGAAGATCCAAGGCTTCTCGTCCGGCCCTTGTCTGGTGCGGTGGAATTCCACAAGCCGGATCCGCCCATCCCAGTGAGGCACGGATTCGGGCAGCACCACCTCGCCAAGCTCGCAATCCTCGGGCCGCTCTTTGATCACATCGGGGAGTTTCGTCATCGTCATCGCAACATGCAAAGGATCGCGGCCTGCGCAAGTCCCTCCGTGTCATGCCCTGCGTGGAATCGCGGGCGGGGTGCGGGATGAGGCGGGCATTTTTCCTTCGGATTTCACCACTGAATTCCTTGACACCCCCGGTGTAGTTCGGCTTTCTTCCCGCCCGCCAGCGCCGCAAGGCAAAGCGAAAGCACCCATAGCTCAATTGGATAGAGCGTCTGACTACGGATCAGAAGGTTAGGAGTTCGAGTCTCTTTGGGTGTGCCACTTTCAAGGCCCTGCAATCAAAAGGTTGCAGGGCCTTCTTGTTGGCAGTGGCTTGGCTAGCGCCAATGCTGCATAAGCGGGCCCTTCGCACCGTAGACGGGGTCGAGCTCGGGGAGGGGCAGCTTCTTGATGCGACCCCGGGCCGCATCGTGGTTGGCCTCGCCGGGGCGGATGAGGTCCGGCTTTCCACCGCCGGGGTAAGCGCCCACGACTTGGAAGTCCTGTGAGGAGGCGATGCACTTGTGGCCGACTCCCGCGGGCAGCAAGATCACGTCGCCGATGTTCACCTGGAACTCGGAGCCTGCTTCGCCGCCGAGCATGAGGGTGGCGGAGCCCCGCGAAACTCCGAGGACCTCATGCGTGTTGGTATGGAAGTGCTGGTAGGAGTAGACGCCCCAGCGCCAGATGCCGGACCAGCCGTTCGCGATGAAGCGTTGCTCGAACCACGCGGCGGGATCCCCGGCGTCGGCGGCCTCTGTGCGACGCATGAGGATCAAGGGGAGATCGGAGTTGTTGGGAGTCTTGCCGTCGTCGGCGAAGAAGCGCGTTTCGATCCGGGTGGAGGGAAGCATGAGGAGATCGGAGTGCTAGGGAGGCCTAGGGTGATTTGAATCGGCGCCTCCGCGAGGAGGGCATCATTTTCCGGTCCAAGGTCTCGGCGTGGTGCTGGGTGAACTCGGCACCGAAGAGGAGGATGGCGGAGGAATAGTAGAGCCAGATGAGGATGGCAATGAAGGCACCGGCGGAGCCGTAACTGGATTCGATGGCCTCACGGCCGATGTACCAGGCGAGGATCGACTTGCCGGTCGCGAAGAGACCGGAGGTGAAGATTGCTCCGACCCATACGGCGCGCCATGGGATCCATGTGTCCGGAAGAATCTTGAAGATGGCCGCGAAGAGCAGGCCGATGAGGATGAAGGAACTGATCCCGCCGAAGGCGGCCCAGACCGGTGCGGGAATGGAGGCGATCTCCCCGACGCGCTGACCGATGAACTGGAGGATCGCGGAGAAGATCATGGAGACCAGAAGGAGGAAGCCGGTGCCGAGAACCATCGAGAAGGAGAGGAAGCGCGCTTTGACCATGGCCCAGATGCTGGAGCCGCCCTTCTCCGGGATGTTCCAGATCGCGTTCAGTGATGCCTTCAGCTCGCCAAAGAATCCGGCGGCACCGAAGAGAAGGATGACGAGGCCGACGAGGGACATGAGCAGGCTTTTCCCGGGACGGTGGGCATGGGCGACCATGTCTTCCACCATGAGCGCGCCCGAGGCACCGAGATCGCGATGGAGTTCGGTGAAGATCATGCCTCGCACCGCTTCATCGCCGAAGACAGCGCCTGCGATGGAAAGTATGATCAGGAGCAGGGGTGCCAGAGAGAAGGCCGCGTAGTAGGCTAGGGCGGCGCTGAGCCGCATGCCGTTGTCTTGGATAAAGCCGCGCATGGAATCAGCGAGGAGCTTCCTGATCGGGATGGGAGGGTGACTCTTTTGCCTGCCAAGGGTTTCGTTCGCGCTTCTGGTGTTTGCCGTCGCCGCCATGGGAGATAGATTCGCATGAAACAGGCCAAGGAGTTTCGAGGGACAGGAGAGTGGGGCCCCATGCAAAACGCGAGATGCAAGGAGCCGGGGCGGTGCAGATTGCCAAGGCGGTAGTGAAGAATGGTCGTCCAATCCGCTCGGATCGTGTCGGCATACTTCATGCGAAATGTCGAGGAATGAGCGACAGTCACCAAGGAAACATCAGGCAGTATGTGAACGACATGATCGGGCTGGAGGCGGATGTTGTCCATGCGATCAAGGGACAACTGGCGGATGAGAGAATTTCTAGCCGATCGGATCTCGCTCCCTTGTTGCGGGAGATTGCCGATGCGGGAGAGCGCCGCTTGGAGCGCTTGAAGGAACTTTCAAAGGCAGAGGGCGGAGCTTTGGGGTCGGCGATCAAGGAGGGGGTGACTACGGCCACAGGTGTGCTGGCAGGACTTTACGGACGGGTGCGCGAGCATCCTTTGTCACGGATGGTGAGGGATGACATCATCGCGCAATCGGCGGCCTCCACGAGCTACGGGATGCTGCTGACACTGGCGCTTGCGGCGGGGCATGCGGGATGCGAAGCGCTGGCGAAGGATGGATTGAGATCTACCTCTCCTGCAGTTACTCGTCTCACTGCGCTGATGCCGGACATCGTCGCTGAAGAGCTTGCCCAAGATGAACCATTGGCGAATCCGGCGGCGGCGCATGTGGCTCTTGCTGCGATTCGCGACTCTTGGAACCAATCACCTTCCGTATGATGATACGCAGGCAGAACTCGAAATTCCTAGTGGCTGCGGCTCTCGGGCTGGCCCTGCCGGCACTCGCGGACCGCGTGGTTCGCATGGCTGCCGGGAAAGGCTTCGCGGCGTTCACCGGTGAGCCGCCGCCGCGGAACCCTGCAACGATCGGGGTAAGCTGGGGGCAAGCGTTTGTATGGACTGCGGTTGCAGGCGCGCTGGGTGGCGTGGCGCGCATGGCGGCGCGGAAGGCGCTGAGCCGCAAACTGCCAACCGAACATTAAAGAATCTCGAATTATGAATAAGGAAGAAGACCAATATACGGAGAAGACCGAGCATCCGCGCGCACAGGACCACGGCACGAGCCATGTGGTGCGCAAGCAAGGGATGGGCGGTGCCGTAGGAACCGCAGTGGGCACGGCCACGGGGGCGGCGGCGGGGGCTGCGGTCGGCGGCTTCGCCGGACCAGCGGGAATGGCCATCGGGGCGCTCGTCGGCGCTGGCCTCGGAGCGGTGGGAGGTAAGGCGGTGGGCGATCCGGTCAACACGTCCTTGGAAACACCGGTGCCGGACGAACGGCCTAAGGAGCCCGAAGCGGAGAAGACGCGGCCTGGCGAGTGAGCGCTTGCAGTTCTGTTAGCCCAAGCGAGGTTGCAAGGTGGGAAAAAGAGAAGACAAAGAGCAACCCAAGACCGTCAATGAACTGCTTGATCGCTTCGAGGAAGTAGCTGCAGACGGTGATGAGGTTTCGCTCGATGATCTGATGGATGCCATCGGGCGGCGATCCTTCGGGCCGCTGTTGATGCTGGCAGGTCTGGTGTTATCGGCACCGGGCATCAGCGACATTCCGAGTGTGCCGACGATGGCGGGGATCTTCATCCTGATCATCTCGGTGCAAATCCTTTTCGGCCGGGGGCAGTTCTGGCTGCCGGGCTGGCTGTTGAAGCGCTCGCTCAAGAGCGAGCGGGTGAAGAAAATCTCGTCCGGGAAGTGGGTGCGCCGGGTGGCGAAGTGGATCGATGGATTCGTGGTGGAGCGACTGCAAGTGATCGCGGGGCCGCAAGCGAACTACGTGGTGGCGATCGTGTGCACGATCCTGGCGCTGATCGCACCGATCACCGAGTTCGTGCCACTGAGCGGGATCGGGGTGGGTGCGGCGATGCTGAGCTTCGGAATCTCCCTGATCGCGCGGGACGGGCTGATGGCTCTGATCGGATTCGGGATCTCCGCCGTGACCACAAGCTTGGCGGTGATGGGAATCCAGTGACGTGGGAAAACCAAAAAGCCGCCCCGGTTGCCCGGAGCGGCTTTTGATTCGTGTGATCCTTACGGTGCTTCTTCCACATTCACGCGGAAGAACTTCTTGCCCGTGTCGATCGTGATCCGCCAAGCGTAGAAGACCGCATCATTGGTGATGCCCGCGTTCAGGCGACCATCGCCATAGCTGACCAGCGCGCCGGTGGCATCGACCATTTTCACGTCGGACGACTGGAAGTCGTTGTCATTCGCGACGAAGAGGAAGAAGTCGTTCGGCTGGGGTGTGGAAAGGTCCGGCGCCAAGGCCATTCCTTCCATCTTCTCGTTGATGGTATTCGAGTTCGCGGGGTTCGTGTTCGTGTTGAACCCGAACTTCGCGAGATCGGCGGGATTCAGGATGTTGATGATCTCCGCGGTGGCGGCGGCATTGATACCGGGGGCCAGCACGCCGGCCGGGCTGATCTGCGCGCCGACGCCATCCTGGAGGCCGAGGATGTTGGTTGCGGAAGCGAAGTCCACGAGCTGCACCGACTTGAAGACGATGGGATCGGTGGTGCCCCTGCCCATGCCGTTGCCGTCGCGTGGCAGCATGAGGAAGGCATTGTCGCCGATCGCGACGATCTCGGACTGAGCGGCGGTTCCATCGAGGGCGGAGCCGTTGCCGTTGAGATCGATCTGCGGGAGCTTCACGACATACTCGCCGATCAGCACCGGGTTCTCGCGATTCGCGCCGGCGATGTCGTAGACGTAGAGGCGGGCGTGATTGCGGGTCTGCTGTTGGCTGCCGTTCGTATCCTGCACGGTGGCGCTCTGCAGCAGGGCGAAGAGGCGGTTGTCATCGGGCGTCACGGACATGCCTTCGAGGCCTTGGTTGTTGCGGCGACCGTTGGTCGGTGCGGCAACGGAATTAAAGTTCAGCGTGTCCGCCGAGCGATGCGGGCGAGCGCTCTCCGGAAGCTGGGTGAGTCCGGTGATCTGTTTCGCCGCATTGAAGCGGGCGATGTAGGTACCATATTCATCCGAGACGAAGCCGGAGCCATCCGCGAAGAGATGAACGGCTTCCGCATCGAAGCTGAGAAGGCTTTCCTGCGCGCCGCCCGGGCCATTGGCCGCGATGACCATCCCGACCTGCTGGCCGAAGAGCGAGGAGACGCCGGTCGGGTTCAGGCCGGTGGTGAACTTCGGGGTGCTGCCATCGAGGTAGGTGAACTTCGTGCTGCTGGCGTAGCTCGCGGCGATCTGGGTCTGCGCGACCGGAGTGCTGCCGTAGTAAGGCGTGAAGGTGAAGTCCACCTGATGCAGGCGAGCAGCGTAGTTCGAGAAGATGGATCCCGAGTTGTAGCCACGGTCCGGGAGCACCTGGAACTTGCCGCTGAACTGCGTGCCATTCCATGCCCAATCGGTCACGAAGAGGCCGGAGGCGGCTCCTTGGGTTTCACCGAAGCTGTCCACGTTCTCACCGCTGATCCGACCGGCGCCGACGAGGCCTTCGTTGATCACCCGCACGCCACCGAGCGAGGCACCGGAGGGCGTGCTGGTGTTCGGTGTCATGTAAGTCGCGGAGACGCCCGGTGCCGAGGGCCCGGTGCCGGGGAGCGAGTAAGTGACGCTCGTTTCGTCGCCATCGACGATTTCTCCCGCGGTCACGTAGTCGACCGCGGAGATGGCATCGACCCAAGTCTGCAGGTCGCTGGAGACTTGGAGACCGCCATTGATGCCGCCAGTGTTGGTGAGGCGGGTGAAGGAGAGCTGCAGTCCGCCATTGATGCTCGTGAGATGCGGCAGGTTCGCGAGGTCGCCACCATTGTTCGGGCTCTGGTTGAAGAAGAACTCGATGCCATCGGTAATGCCGTCGCCATCGCTATCCGCATCGAAGCCGCGCGAAGCAAAGCCCTGCGAGCTCAGCCACAGCGCGAAGTCGAGCGGACCGCCACTGGTCCAGACACCGGGAGAGCCGATCTCGTTGGGATCGTTGGCTGCGAGGAAGGCACCGTTCACCCCGGGCACGCTCTTGAGCGTCACCGCGCCGACATTGACCGCGGCGGTGTTGTCGAAGCTCCCGAGGATCGGGCCGGAGGGCGATTGACCGAAGGACAGGTTCGCGACGCGCACCTGATCGGTGTTGTAGAGATTGACCGCATCACCTCCGGTGCTGAGCCCGATGCTGGAGCCGCTGTAGCTGCCGAGCTGAAGACCCGCCGGAGGATTCGAGCCAAACCATGTCGATAGGAAGGTGGCGTGGGTTGTGGCGGGCGTGGCGGTTTCAAAGAAGATCACCGACTCTCCGGCTGCGATGTCGGTCACGCCGAAGAGCGGCAATGATCCGGCAAAGGTTTCGGAGCTGTCGTCCACGCGCCAGCCTTCGATGTTGATCGAGCGGCCACCAACGTTTGTGACTTCGAACCAATCGGCACCGACTGGAGTGCTGGTGCCGCTGCTCCACGGGGCGACCTCCGTGATGCGGAGCAGGCCCGGGGCGGAGTAACCGGGCGAACCGACTTCATTGGGAGAATTCACTGCGACTGCGGCCCCGTGCACGCCGGCCACGCTGAGGAGGGTCAGCGCCACATTGTTATCGGCCACGGTATTGTCGAAGCTGGCAAAGGTGCCGGTAGGCGAGGCTCCGAAGCTGACCTTGGCCTGCAGCAGGCCCGAGGCGTTGAAGAGGTTGACCTGGTCACCACCGCTGCCGAGGCCGATACCGGAGCCGGTGTAATTCCCGATCTGCAGGCCGGCCGGAGGATTCGAGCCGAACCAATTCGATATGAAGAGAGCGGACTTCGTGGGGAGATCGTTCGTCTCAAGGAAGATCACCGATTCACCGGGAGCGATGCTGGTGATGCCGCTGAGAGCGACGGCGCTACCGAAGGAGGCGGAGTCGTCATCGAACTTCCAGCCGGTAATGTCCACGGCTTCCGCGCTGATGTTGGTCACCTCGAACCAATCCGAGCCCACCGGGCTGTTGCCGCTGCTCCATGGAGCAACTTCGGTGATCAGGAGTTTGGGAGCGGGCGGCTGCTCGTTCGTATCATCGCCGACATTCAGCGTGAAGATCGTCGTCAGATCCGGCGTGCTACCCACCGTGGTGTCATCCACGCTGATGGTGATGCTGAAGCTGGTCTTGGTCTCGTAGTCGAGCAGGGTCCCGGCCTTCAGGTAGAGAGCGGTGCCCGACAACTCGAAGGAAGCGGCGTCCGCACCGGAGAGGCTGAGGGTGTTCGTGCCCAAGCCGTCGTCGGTCACCACGACGTCGGCGATCTTCAGCGCATTCGCGGTGCTGGTGTTTTCCATCACCGGGTTAAGCGCGTTCTCCACGGCCACCAGGGTTGGGGCTTGGTTCGAGGCGCTGGTTGCTTCATAGACCCAGAGTTGCGGGTGGTCGGCACTGCCGCCGCCGTTCTCGCTCACGATGTAGATGCGGCCCGAGCGATCCATCGTGATCCCTTCGTGCTGCTGCCCGCCCACCGTGAAGGGATTGCCGGCATCGGTTTGGATGTTGAGCGTGCTGTGGATCACGCCGCTGCGGTTGATGTTCACGACCCGGCCATCTTCCTGGCTCAGAACGAGGAGATTTTCCTCCTGCGCTTGGCCATCCATGGAGGGCAGGTTCGAGAGCGCAAAGACATCCGCGAAATCGCTCATGCCGGTGAGCAGCGGATCGAAGAGATTGATGGAATTCTCGGTGGTCGGCGAGCCGTTGGTGGCGGTGCCGAGATCGAAATCCATGCCGGTCTGGAAGAGGCCCATCGGGCTGATCTCCTTCAGGCAGATGAAGCCGGCGGTATGCGGATCCCAAGAGAGGCCTTCGGTGCCGGTGTTATCGACGAAGGTGCCGATCTTCACCGTCTGTGTGGCGCTGCGGGCGAGGGTGGTGCCGGCGGCGTAGGTGAACTTCACCAGCTGGCGCTCGCGTTCCTCCGACATCACGAACTGGCCGCCACCGATGTAGGTGATCCCCTCGATGTCGTAGAACTCGGTGCCTTGCGGACCGGTGCCGGAAGCCAGCGTCATGGTGTCGACCAAGGCACCGGTCTTCGAGACCTGGGTGACCGAGCGGCCACCATCGCCGACGATGAAGAGGGTGTCGGTGTCCCAATTGTAGGAGACGCCGGAAGCTTCCTGGCAGAGCAGGTTATCGGTGGGCGGGGTGGTGCGGGTGGGCTCGGGCAGATCGTAACGGCCGATGCGCACGTAAGTGGCGAGATCCACCGAGGTGATGCCCGCGGTGAAGGGAGTAGTGGAGAAGGGGACGTCCGGGGGCGTGAGGTCGATGCTTTGATCGCCGGAGGCATCCTGCGTGATCCACTGGACGGGATCGTTGAGGAGAGCGCGGTAGGCGGCGAAGTTGCTCAGGCCGGTGCGCGCCGCATTGTAAGCGGCGATGTCCATATCCGCATCCGTGCTGACGAATTCGATGGCATTCGTGCCTGCAACCAAGCCGGCGGGCAGAGTGGCCCCGGTGGTAAGCGCGTCGTTGGCGATCGCGCTAAGGAATACCGAGGGGGCTGTAGTGGTGCCTTGATAGGCGTAAACGATCTCGTCGGAGTTCGAGAGTCCGCGGTTGGCGGGTTCGAAGAAGAAGACGGAGCCGAGATTCGAGACGGCGGTGCCGGTGCCGATGCTGTCGATCGTCACGATGTTACCCGCGGCGATGTTCGCGGTAGCGGTCCAGGTGAAACCGGATTCACCGGTATTGAAGCCGGAGCCGGTCCACTCATTGTCGGTGAAGTGGATCTCGGTGCCCGAGGGGATGGGGGCGAGAGCGACGAAGGCGAGGTTGTCGTTCCCGTCGGCATTGAAGCCGGTGAACGCGATATCACCCGTATTCAGGGCGAAGGACGAGGTAGCCACCGCCAGGAAGGCGGAGGGGAGGGCAGTGCGAGTGTTCATTGCAACGGTCCCCATCTAGCTGCCGCGGAAGGGCCGTCTCGCTCGCTTCGGTGTCGAAGCCGACACAATGGCGCTCTTCCGCAATTTGCACCCTGCGAGCAGCGATTCGCACACCCCGCGGAAAGCCGTGAAACCGGGAGCCAAGGGCGCAGTCGCTTGTTTTGAACCGGTTAGATTATCTGCCGGGTGGCTCGCAATTTCAGGCACGCCAGATGCGAAAAGGGTGGGCATGGAAATCCCCTATCGCCCGATTCTCATTGGAGGTCATCTGTTCCTTGCCGCTTGGTTCGGCCTGGCGCTGGCGTCCGACACGTCCGAGGAGAGCGGTTATGGAATTCCGGTCGGAGATCATCCGGAGAGAAAGGTGGCCATTGAGGTGTCGCCGAATGAACAGCAGCTTTCGTCGACGGGGAACTATTAGGGCTGGTTGCCCTGTCGCGATTCGGCGCGCTCCGACGGAGACCGGTTTGGTGCTCGGGCATCAAGAGGTCTCCCGGAGCGCGCCTCTTTTTTGGCATCGATGGGCGCGTCCATGTCGAGGATCGTGCAATGTCGTTCACTTGAATTGCGGCTTGCATGCCGCAGCTCACTCCAAGGTGCGGCTGCCGCTGGAAATAGCGGGCTTCACTTACTGGCTTGGTAATTGCGATCCAAACCGCCGAGCTCAGGAATCCACCGCGGCAACCTACTGAACTCAAAGGTTAAGAGGCGGATTTCAAAGGGCGGTCGACGGTGTCCGCGAGCTTTGGCTGGCCTCGCGGACATCTGAACCCTCCCGGAGAAAAACCACCACGTGTCAAACTCCATGAAACTCCTCCACACTTCCATCCTCGCAGGTATTGCCTTATGCGGAGGTCTCCTTCCCGCATCCGGGCAGGTGGCTCTACGGATTACCGACTTGTACGACGAAGAACTCGCGCCCTTCTACCATGGCGTGGCTTCGGGTGATCCTCTTCCGGACGGCTTTATTATTTGGACCCGCGTCACTCCGCCCGGGAATATCCGCCCGGGAACCATGCGTCGCTTTCCGGTGCAGTGGAAGGTGGCAACAGATCCGGAACTGAACCAAGTGGTTGCGAGCGGCAACGCGCTTGCCAGCGGGGAAACCGATTTCACCGTAAAGATCGATGTGCGCGGACTGCCATCGGACCAAACCTTTTACTATGGCTTCGAGTCGCAAGGGCGACAATCGATTACGGGCAAAACGAAGACCGCCCCCGGCGAGTTGGTGGATCAGCTGAAGTTCGCGGTGGTCTCCTGCGCGAACTACGAATGGGGCTTCTTCTCAGGATACGAGCAAATCTCGCGCAGGACCGATCTGGATGCTGTGATCCATACCGGCGACTACATCTACGAGTATCCTGACAACGCATCCTATAGCTCGCCCGAGATCCGTGATCTACGATCCCTCTTTCCCCGAAACGAGACCGTCACTCTCAAGCATTACCGAACGCGCTTCGCGAATTATCACCTTGATCCCAACTTGCGTCGCTGCCATCAGCAACATCCCTTCATCACGATCTGGGATGACCACGAGTTCGCCAACAATGCGTGGAAAGGCGGCGCCGAGAACCACAATCCGAGGAAGGAAGGACGCTGGAAGAAGCGGAAGAACTCAGCGATCCGAGCCTACATGGAATGGATGCCGATCCGCTCTGAAGGAACGAGCATTGTCCGGTCGCTCAGCTACGGGCCGCTGATGGATCTGATGCTGATTGATACCCGGATCGAAGGCAGGGACATCCAGATCGAGGATGTAAACAACCCTCTGCTCTACTCGGCCAACCGGACGATGCTGGGCATTCCCCAGAAGGAGTGGCTGAAGACCGAGCTCGCGACCTCGACCGCCACTTGGAAGATTCTGGGCAATCAGGTGATCTTTTCCGAATTCAATATTGGCTTCACCGCCGATCTGGATCCGCTGGTCACCGGGGATTTCCTGGAGAGCCAGTTCCTGGACCTGTGGGACGGCTATCCCGCTGAACGCTCGGAGCTGGTGGAGTTCATCGCCGGTGAGGATATCGATAACATCGTGATCCTGACGGGTGATATCCATTGCAGCTTCGCCTTTGAAGTGGCGGATCCCGCATTCGGGAACGTGAATTATGATCCCGCGACGGGGGAGGGGGCCGTGGCCGTGGAATTTGTCACGCCGAGCCTGTCCGCCGCGAACTTCGACGAAGAGATCGGAGAGTTCTTCACCGGCCTGGTGGAGGATGTGATCAACCGCCCCTACCCGACGACGAACATCAACTACAACCCGCACATGAAGTATGCGGACCTTGATCGCCACGGCTACCTGGTGCTTTCCGTATCCCCCCAACAGGTTCAGGCGGACTACTACTATCTCGCGGATGTGCTGGTGCCGCAGACTACGGAATCTTGGGGGGCGGGCTTCATTGTCGCGGCGGGTTCGCACCTGCTCACGCCCGCCCAAGCGCCTGCGCCGCCAAAGGCGGTCCAAGACGTGCCGGCCCCTTGATTTGATGTGAGCCTCGCTCCGGCGGGTTGACCCCCGGGGCGAGGGATACTTCACCGGATCTTTACAATCTCCCGGTCGCGATGCCGCCGGTGTGGATGCTATGCTGTCGCCGAATGAGGCGACGGTCGATCAAGGCCCATCTACGAGACCATTGGTTGGATCTCACACTGCTCCTTGCCGCGGCTTTTACCTTGGCTTGGTTCCTTTTCGACCACGGTATGCCCTAGGCTGCGGGGGAAGGGGGCGCCTGCAATAGATGCAGAGATTGCGAAATGTTTGCAGCTGGGATCGAGCGGCCGATTTATTGGGCAGGCTTGAAGGTTTATTACGCTGAACGAGTTAGGCGATTGGCGGAAGGGTTGGTACGGGGGATGCGCAGAACCCCGGCTACCCCGATACTCCCCATGCAGCCTGTTTTCCCTTCCTTGCCCCAGAATCTCCCGCCCCTGCCCGTTCCGGATGCCGTGAAGTCGGCGGAATCAAGGAGGGCGCTGCTTGATTGGATCGACGAAGTCTCGCCGACCAAGTTGCGGAACGATCCGGGCGAGCGGCGGATGAATCGGAAGCGTGTCCACGCGGTGCGTGCCAGCCTGCGACGGGATGTCGTATTACCGGCTCCCCGCTTCACTCCCTTCCATCAGGAGTCTCTGAGCTTCCGCGATCCTTGGACCGTTCGCTCCTTGCGCGATCTATTCGCGATTTATCTCCCGGAGATCTCCATATCCGCTGCAGCGGTGACTGCGAGCGGCTTTCTCGCGGATCGCATCTATCGGGGCTGGGTCATCGATGCCGTTCCGCTGCTGGCTCCGGCGACCTATCTGGGCGCTCTGCTGCTCTTCCTGAGTTCGATCTACATCCAAGGGCGATGTTATCCTTCAGCCGTCACCCGGGCGCGCATCCACTCCGTCTTGCTGGCCACCTTGGCATTGTTAGGAATGCACCTCTTGGCGTTCTTTATCCTGCGCGCCGCGGTCTGAAGCGAACCCGAGAGAGACCATGAGCACCCCTCCCAGCTTTGAAGAATCCATCTCCGCCGAACTCGCCGCACTGGAAATCCCGCAGGGTGAGACGCTGTGCAACATCCTACGAGGCTTGTTCCTGTGCCTTCGCGATTTGAATGCCCGCCTTGCCGCGCTGGAGGAGTTCCAATGCGCGGGAGAAGGCATGCAGGCCGAGCCCTACCTAGGATGAGGTGGGGCCTTACTGTGTTCCCACTTCCTGCAGCCAGCCCCGCAGCTTCCTGAGATCGGCTGGTTTTACCAAGTGTTGGTCGAATCCCGCTTCCTTAGCCCGGGTCTGATCTTCGTCCGATCCGTAGCCGGTCACGGCAATGAGGAATGCATCCCGGTGAGCCGGGTTGCCCCGCAACTGCCGGGCCACTTCGAAGCCGTCCATTCCGGGCAATCCGATGTCGAGCAATACCACTTCGGGTTGGAACTCCTCGGCCTTCGCGAGGGCGTCCGTCCCGTGATGGGCGATGGTCACTTCGTGGCCGCCGATCTCCAGCAGCATGCCCATGCTATCCGCGGAGTCTCGATTGTCGTCCACGATCAGGATGCGTAGCGCTCGCGCCGACTCCACCGGGCTTTTGGGTGAGGGAGCCTGAGCGTAGCTTGCAAGGCTAGGGAGCCGGATCACGAACTCCGATCCCATCCCGAGGCCACCGCTATGCGCCGTGATCGTGCCGCCGTGCAACTGCACGAGCCGCTGGACGATGGTGAGGCCGATGCCCAAGCCGTCATTGGTCCGATCAATGGTGCGGCTGCCCTGCACGAAGAGCCCGAAGATGCGCGGGAGTAGTTCCGGGGCGATGCCGTTGCCATTGTCAGCCACCCGGATTTCCACCTCCGGCTTGTCCGGTGTCCCGGCAGCCCTCGCACTGAGCGAGATGCGTGAGCCGGTGCCGCTGTATTTGCAGGCATTGGTCAAGAGGTTGCCGACGATTTGCTCGAGGCGGGTGCTATCCGCGTCGAGGTGAAGGGGCTCCGCGGGCAGATCCAGCACCAGTTCCTGTCCGTTCGCACGGATGCTTTCCGCAGCTGCAGTCGCCGCGGAGCCCAGTAAGGACTGAAGTTCCACCGGCTGGCAGCGTAGCTCGATCTTGCCCTCGGTGATGCGCGAAACATCGAGCAAGTCATCGATCATGTGACTCAGGTTGCCGACCTGCCGGTCGATCATGGCGATGATGCGATCGTGTTGCTCGCCGTCGAGATTGCGGTTTTTCAGTGCCAGCGCCGCGTTACGCAGGGGCGCCAGGGGATTCCGTAGCTCGTGGGCGAGCATGGCGAGGAACTCGTTCTTGCTGCGGTCCGCCCGCTCCAGCTCGGCGTTGCTCCGGGCCAGTTGTTCGTTCGCCCGGCGAAGGTCCTGGCGTTGTTTGGCCAGAGCGTGAAAGACCTCGGCCTTGTTCAGCAGCACCTTCGCATCGATGGGCTTCGGCAGGAAATCCACCGCCCCGGTTTCGTAGCCTTGGATACGCCTCTCCTGATCGACCACCCCTGCGGTCAGGAAGATGATGGGTACGTGCCGGGTGCGTTCCGTGCTGCGCATGATCTCCGCCAATTCGAAGCCGCCCATCTCCGGCATCTGCACATCCAGCAAGGCGAGTGCGACGTCATGCTGAAGCAATAGCTCCAGCGCCTCCGGCCCCGAATGAGCCTTCAACAATTCAAGGCCGTCCCGCTTGAGCAGACCTTCAAGTGCGACAAGATTCGCCTCCAAGTCATCCACCAGGAGAAATTTGATCGGTACCGTCATTGAGTGAGTGGGGAAGGGAGAGTGGTGGATGGTTTCAAAAGCTCATCCGCGATGCCTCGCAGGGAAAGCACGCGGGCTTCCGGGCAGGCCGCGATGGCGGCGCGGGGCATCGAGGAACTCTCTGCCGTGGCGGGATCCTGCACGAGAGCACTGCCGCCCGCCGCCATGATGGCACGCAAGCCCTCGGCACCATCGGCACTAGCGCCGGTCAGCACCACGCCGGTCAGATCGCTGCCATATGCATCCGCGGCCGATTCGAAGAGGACATCCACCGCCGGGCGGGAATACAGCACCGCCTCGTCGTTGGAGAAACTGAGGATGTAGTCGGGATCCACCAGCAGATGATAGTTCGGCGGCGCGAAGTAGATCGTGCCGGCTTGCACCTCTTCCTTGTCCTCGGCTTCCTTCACCGCCATCGCACAGCGTCCGGAGTAAAGCCGGGCCAATCCGCTCGGGCGATCCGGCGGGATATGTACCACCACCAGCACCGCCAGGGGGTAGTCCGCGGGCAGGGCGGGGAGGATCTGGTTCAAGGCACCGATGGCTCCCGCGGACGCCCCGATCACGACCGCCGCCGGATTTGTGGCTGGATCCTCTGCGCTCATGCCTCGCTCCGTTTTTGGTAGATACGTTCCTGCCGTTCGAATTCATCGAAGCTTCCGGCATGCGCGTTGAAACGCAGGCTCTCCTTCGAGCCAAGACCGAGGAAACCCCGCCTGACCAGCGAGTCGTTGAAAAGTCCCACCGCGCGGTCTTGCAACGGCCGGGTAAAGTAGATCAGCACGTTCCGGCAGGAAACCAGATGAGCTTCCGCAAAGACGGCATCCGAGGCCAGGCTATGGTCGGAAAAGACCACCTGCTGCCGCAGCGATTTGTCGAATACCGCCCGCCCGTAGCCCGCGCTGTAGTAGTCGGAGAGAGAGGTCCTGCCCCCGGATTGTTGGTGATTCGCGGTGAAGAGGGAGATGCGATCCAAGTCGTATACCCCGGCCTCCGCCTCTGCCAGTGCAGCGCCATTGATATCGGTGGCATAGAAGATCGTACGGCTTTCCAGCCCTTCCTCGCGGAAGAGAATCACCAGCGAGTAGAGTTCCTCGCCCGCGCTACAGCCTGCCACCCAGACCTTGAGGGAGGGGTAAGTCTTGAGGTGCGGCACTACCTTTTCCCGGAGCGCGCGGAAGTAAGAGGGATCCCGGAACATCTCGCTCACCTGCACCGTCAGGTAGGGGAGCAAGCGGGGGAGCATCGCCTCGTCCCTCAGCACGAGATCTTGCAATTGCGAGAAGCTCGCGCAGCCGAACTGCTGCTTGGCCTGGGTGAGGCGCCGCTTCAGTGATGCCAAGGAGTAGCCGCGGAAGTCGTAGTGATAGCGCATGAAGAGCGCTTCGAGCAGCAGGTGCAGCTCGATTTCCTCCGTGCGGGAAGTCTGGCTCTTCATTGGAATTTCAGCGGGGCATCCAAACGCGGATCAGCGAGAGCAACTTGTCCACGTCCAGCGGCTTGGCAAGGTAGTCGTTCGCTCCGGCGGCCAGACAGGCCTCCTGATCGTTCTTCATCGCCTTTGCCGTCAGGGCGATGATGGGCAGCTTCTTCCACTCCGGGCGCTTGCGGATTTCGCGCATCGCGGTGATGCCGTCCATCTCCGGCATCATGATGTCCATGAGAACAAGATCCACCGCGGCACCCGGCTCCGCCAGCGAACGCTCCAGCGCTGTCACCGCCTCGCGGCCATTGCGGGCGATCTGGAGCTTCACTCCGCGGCCTTCGAGCAGGCTGGTCAGGGCGAAGACGTTCCGGACATCGTCTTCCGCGATGAGGATGCGGCGGCCTTCCAGGGCGGCATCGCGATTGCCGGATTTCTCCAGCATGCGCTGTTGTTCCGGCGGCAGCTCGGAGACGACCTGGTGGAGGAAGAGGGTCACTTCATCGAGCAGGCGTTCGGGGGACTTGGCTCCCTTGATGATGATCGATTTCGAGTAGCGCCGCAGTCGTTGTTCTTCGTCCGCAGCCAGTTCGCGGCCGGTATAGACGATCACGGGCGGGAAGGAGTAGCTGTCTTCCTTGCTCAGGGTTTCCAGCAGCGAGAAGCCGGAAGCATCGGGGAGGCTGAGATCGAGTACCATGCAGTCGAAGGTGCCGTCCTTCAGCAGGGCCAAGCATCCCGCCGCGGTGCCGGCGCAGGAAGTCTCCACGTCCAGGGTTCCGAAAAGCTGCTTCATGGCATCGAGCTGGACCGGATCGTCTTCGACCACGAGCACCTTGCGCATCTTCTCGTTCAGGCGTCCCTCCAGCTTCTGGAAAGCGTCGACGAGCTGTTCGCGCTTCACGGGCTTCAGCATGTATCCCACCGCGCCGAGGGCCAATGCCGTCTGGGTGTAGTCGCTGCCGGAGACCACGTGCACCGGGATGTGGCGGGTGCGCGAATCAGCCTTCAGGCGTTCCAGAACGAAGAGCCCGGAATTGTCCGGTAGTCCCACGTCCAGGATCACCGCGCCGGGAAGGTGCTGCGGGGCGAGGGCGAGGGCTTCTTCCGCCGTGGTGGCGATCAGTCCATGGAAATGCATCTCGTGCGCGAGATCCAGCAGGATGCGGGCGAAGGCCTCGTCATCCTCCACGATGAGGATCACGCGCTTCGAACCGCTGAGCTGCTCGCGGTCATCGATGACGCGGGGTTTGGCGGGATCGACCGGCTTCGGCGTGGGTGCGGCTGTGGCGGGCTGACGGATCTCCGCGGTCACGGGGGCGGCTGGCAGGGCGGGAGTATTCGAGAGCGGCATCGGGTGAGCCGGTGCCACGTGGATGCAGGGAAGCGTGAGCGTGAAGGTGCTGCCCTTGCCCGGCTCGCTCTGCAGCTCGATTTCGCCGCCGAGCAGCCATGCGAGCTGGCGGGAGATGGAAAGCCCCAGGCCGGTGCCGCCGAACTTCCGGTTGCTGGCGGCATCCGCCTGGTAGAAGGGCTCGAACACGGAGCGCTGGAATTCGGGATCGATGCCGATGCCGGTGTCCTGCACGGAGATGCGGATCTTCTTCGGTCCCGCCGGGGTGATGCGGCAGCTCACTTCGCCGCGCTCGGTGAATTTCACCGCGTTCGAGAGCAGGTTCTTCAGGACCTGCATCAGACGCTGGGTGTCGGTCTCGATCTCGGCCGGGACCTGCGGGTCCAAGGTCATGTGCAGGGCGACGCCCTTCTGGGCGGCGATCGGTTCGAAGATCGCCTTCAAGGTTTCGATCAGGCTGGCTGGCTTCACCGGCTCCGCGTGGATCTCCATGTGGCCGGCCTCGATCTTGGACAGGTCGAGCACGTCGTTGATCAGGTTCAGCAAGTCATTGCCGGCGGTCTCGATCGTCTGTGCGTATTTGATCTGTTCCTCGTTCAGGTTGCCCGGGCGATTGTCCGCCAGGATGCGGGCAAGGATCAGCGAGGAATTCAGCGGCGTGCGGAGCTCGTGCGACATGTTCGCAAGGAAGTCCGACTTGTAGCGGCTGGCCTGCTCGACGAGGCGGGCCTGGCTTTCCAGCGATTGCTTCGCCTTGATCAGGTCGTTGCGCTGACCTTCCAAGGTCGAGGCCTGCTCGGAGAGCTGGAAATTCACCTGCTCCAGCTCGGCTTGCTGGAGTTCAAGGCGCGATTGGGTCTCGCGCAGTGCGTGGCTTTGCTCTTCGAGTTCCTCGTTCGAGACGCGCAGCTCTTCCGCCTGCGCCTGTACTTCCTCGGATTGCTGTTGGGTTTCCTCCAACAGTTCTTGTAGATGTTCGCGGTAGAGGGCTGCCTTCACCGCGAGGGCGATCTGCTCGGACGACTGCTGCAGGAACTCCTGCTTCTGCGGTGTGAGCGGATGGATGAAGCCGAGTTCGATCACCGCATTCACCAAGTTGTCGGTGGCGGCGGGTAGGACGATCAGGTTTCGTGGAACTCCCTCGCCGAGTCCGGAGCCGATCCTGAGATAGCCATCCGGCACGTCATCCAAACGGCGGGCTGCCTTCTCGGCGACGGCGCGGCCGAGCAGTCCCTCGCCTGTCTTGAATTGTTCGGGGATCTCGCTGGAGGCTGTGACGCCAGTGAGGGCGACCCGGTCGAAATAATCTCCGCGGCGGACGAAAAGTGCACCGGCATGGGCATCCACGTAGTTGCTCAGGAAAGCCAAGACACTTTCTCCCAGCGCGCCCAAGGTTCTCTCTCCGGACATCACGCTGCCGAGTTCCAGCTTGCCCACCTGCATCCAGTCGGCCTTTTGGCGCAGGGTCTGAGCCCTCTGGAGAAGGCCGAGGACGGCGAGAGCCAGGCCGATGCCCAGACCTGCCGTGACGAAGCCGCTGCTCACCGCGATGCTATGGGCTCCCTCCATTTGTTCGATGAGCGTGGTGCGCTGGCGGTTTTCCTCGCGCCTCATGGCGGCCAAGTTTTCCCGAAGCTGGTCCATCGCTTCCTTGCCACGATCCGTCACCACCAAGGCGCGAGCCGCCTCGAAGCCGTTGTCCCGGCGCAAGCGGATCGTTTCATCCATTTCTTCCAGCTTGGCCGCGATCTGTGCCTCTACCTGATGGAAGAGATCCCGTTGCAGGACATTCCCGTCGGTGAGTCCGCGCATCTTTTCCACCTCGCCTTGGATTGCGGTCAGCGTGGCGTAGTAGGGCTGAAGATAGCGCTCGTCACCGGTGATGACGAAGCCGCGTTGGCCGGTTTCGGCATCCTTCAACAGGGAGGCGACGGTATCGAAAGAGGTGATGACCGTGTGGGTCTGCTGGACTTGCTCCTGAGCTTTGCGCAAGGCATTCGTGTTGCGGTAGGCGTTGTAGCCGCTGAAGAGGAAGAACGCCACGGCCGCGGCGAATCCGATGTAGATGGGGACCTTGCTTCCTGCCTTCTGCGACGGAAGCGGGGAGGGGCGGAGCGAATTCGGCATGAGGATAGGTACGGAAAAAGGGGGAGACGGGCAGAGGTGAATCGCCTCAAACACCGTGACGTGGTTTGCCACTTCGTGGCCGTGAAGCGCTAGCTTCAATCGGGCAAAAGGCAAGGGGCAAGGAAGGACGTCGGATTCCGCAATATTTCGGTTAGGAAAAGCGGAGTAGACACTACGTGTTGATACCCGTTCGCAGGGGATTGCAATGTGCCCTCCGAAGGTAAGGCACATTGCGCGATTCAAGGGTCTTGAGGCTCTGAGAACCCTGTAAATGCGTGGATTCAGCTCAATGGCATGAGCTTTGCGAAAAGGAGCGATCACCGACTCCCTCAGCGCCGAATCCTTCATGCACCGAAACGTCGAGATCCGATACACTCCACGAAAGCTCAGCACGGGGCTTTCGGGACTGATGTCGTTTCCGGACACCTCTCATTCGGTGATGCGACCCGATCAACCCGCTCCATCCACTGCGGCGGGAGCAGGGCGGCCGACCGGATCCAAAACGCTTTTCTTCCTCTTCGTGGCGACCTTCTCCGCCGTGTTTGTCCTCTTCGTCTGCTGGCAGCTCGGCCGCTGGCTTTAATCCTTTTCCGTTAGCAACCGAATACCATGAATACCAGAACCGCAGTGACCCTCGCTCTCCTCGCCGCACCCTCCGTGATGCTGGCAGGCGAGGCCGAGTACACGAATACCACCACCACGACCTCCGCTCCTCCATCTTATTCCTCCGATCATGTCGGTTGGTATCTCGGCGGCGGGGTCGACTACTTCTTCGATGCTGAAGAACCGTTCTATAACGGTCACTTGGGCTACGATTTCGGTGGCGGTCATTCGCTCTTCCTCGAGTCCGGCTGGCTCGGCACCGAGGAATTCGTGTTCCCGTTCAATGTCGACATCGACATCGTCCCGATCACGCTCAACTACAAGTATGAGTACATGTTCAACGAGCGCTTCGGTCTTTATGCAGGCCTTGGTGCCGGTGCTTCGAATGTGGACGTGAACGTCGGTTTCGTCAGCGACGACGACTGGACCCTCACCGCCCAAGCCTTCGCCGGTTTGGTTTACAATGTCTCCGAGAACTTCGAGATCTACGGCGGTGCGCGTTACCTCTGGATCGATGATCCGGATCTCTTCGGCGCGACCTTCGACAAGTTCGACGATGTGAGCGCCGGTGTGGGCGTCCGCTTCAACTTCTGACCGGTTTCCTGCCAAAACGCAATCGATTGGCCATCCCCCAGCGCGTCGGGGGGTGGCCTTTTTCTTTTCAGGTGCAGGCGGGGCGGGGTGTCAGGTTGACAGTTCGTCTCCGTCGGGATCAAAGTGCATAAAATTGCAGTTCGGCGAAAACTTTCGCGCGGACTTGCGTTTAGGGTTACGCCACCAGACATCTCTATCCATGAGAAACAGCTACCTCCTCCTTGCCGCCGTATTGGCGGCGCCCGCTGCGATCGCCGCGCCACCCACCGGCGGCATTACCCGCCATGTCTGGACCGGGGTAGGGGGATCGGAACTGTCGAATCTCCGCGCTCTGGGGACGTTCCCGAACAGCCCGAGCCAGACTTCCACGCTGAACAGCACCTTCGACTGTCCCCGGGATTGGGCGAATGACTACGGCACTCGCGTCTTCGGCTGGGTGCACGCCCCTGTCACCGGCAACTATCGCTTCTACATCCATTCCGATGACCAGAGCGAGCTGTGGCTAAGCACGAACGAATCGCCCGACCAGAAACGCAGGATTGCGGGTGTGTCCGGCTGGGTTCCGGCCGGTGCTTGGAATGACTCGCCGGATCAGACCTCCGTGGTGATCCCGCTCGTGGCCGGTAAGTACTATTTCATCGAAGCCCTGCAAAAGGAAGGGGGCGGCGGCGACCATTTGGGCGTTGGCTGGACTCACCCCAGTCAGGCCTCGATTGCCTACATTCCGGCCTCCCGCCTCAGCACTTGGCAAAACGTCGCGCCGATCGCGAATGCCGATACCGCCTACCTGCATGTGGGCACCAGCGCGGTGGTGCCGGTGCTCTTCAACGACGTGGAGCCGAACGGCCAATCCACATTCAATACGGCCAGTCTCACGGTCATTAGCCTACCGAGTCAGGGCTCTGCCACGGTGCTGGCAGGGGGCAAGATCCGCTACACCCATACGGGTACCGGGGCCGGTACCGACAGTTTCACGTATCGGATTGCAGATGCCTCGGGTCTGACCGCGGAGGCGACCGTGCAGGTCAATATCTCCGCCGATGCCCGTCTGCCGCTGGCGAACTCCCGGATGCCCGCGAACCCTCCGCCGCAACAGCTCACCGCGATCAATGCCTTCCCGAGCATCGGCTTCAGCGAGCCGCTCGACCTGGCCACGCCGCCAGGTGAAACCAACCGGCTGTTCGTGGTGGAAAAGGGTGGAGATATCGAAGTGATTCCGAACCTGGCAGCACCGGCCGCACAAACCTTCCTGAATCTGGATGCAATCGTGAACGCGCGGACAGCGCAGGGCGAAGCCTTCATGACGAACGGCGAGGCGGGCCTGCTCGGCCTGGCCTTCCATCCGCAGTATGCGACGAACCGCCGGTTCTTCGTCTACTATAGCCTTCGTATTAACGGGACACCTTACCAGCGGCTCTCGGAGTTTGCCTGCTCCGCGGGCAATGCGAACTTGGCCGACTCCACCTCGGAGAAAGTCTTCCTCCAGCTTGCGGACGACTACGACAACCACAATGGCGGTTGCGTGAAGTTCGGCCCGGACGGCTATCTCTACCTCAGCTTGGGCGATGAGGGGGACCAGAACGATGCGGGAGACAACTCGCAGAAGATCACCAAGGATTTTTGGTCCGGGATGATCCGGATCGATGTGAACGTGGATCCCGCGAACTACGGCGCAAATCCGAACCTCGCCCCGAATCCTCACGCCGGCATCGTGCTCCACAGCCCGTCCGGCAACCCGCGCTACAAAGTGCCTGCGGATAATCCCTGGGTCGGCGCTACCACCTTCAACGGTCAAGCCATCTCGGGGAATGTCCGCAGCGAGTTCTATGCGGTGGGACTGCGGAATCCCTGGCGCTTCTCCTTCGATACGAACGGGGACCTCTGGCTGGCGGATGTCGGTGGCGGCTCGTGGGAGGAGATCAACAAGGTCGTGAAAGGCGGCAACTACGAGTGGGCCTATCGTGAGGGCATCACCAGCCAAGGTCCGCGCTGGAACCAGCGGCCCTCCGGTTGGACCGGGGCGAATCCGCCCCTGCTGGCCTACGGTCACGGCTCCGGCTCCTTCCAAGGGAACTCGGTGACGGGTGGTCTCGTTTATCGCGGCACGCGGCTTCCGGCCCTTACCGGGAAGTATATTTTCGCCGACTACTCCTCGGGCAACATCTGGTCGCTGGATCCCGCCGTGGGGGCTTCCTCCTTCACCCGCCTCACCGGCGAGGGGGGTATCGTGGGTTTCGGCACCGATCCCTCGAACGGCGATCTGCTGCTCGCGGATATCAATGGTCAAGTCCGTCGGCTCGTTACCCAAGCGGTCGATACCGGCTTCCCGGCGACTCTGTCGGATACCGGGCTCTTCGACGATGTCGCCACGCTCACGCCGACCGCCGGTCTTGTGGCCTATGACGTGAACCTGCCTTTCTGGTCGGATCACGCCAAGAAGCGCCGTTGGTTCGGCATGCCCGCTCTCAACACCACCATGGCATTCAGCGGGGAGGGTTCTTGGACCACTCCGGCGGGAACCGTGTGGGTGAAGCATTTCGATATCGAAACCACGCGCGGCAATCCCGCGACGAACCGCCGGCTCGAAACGCGCGTGCTGGTGCGGAATGCGGAGGGTGCCTACGGCGTTTCGTATCGATGGAATGCCGGCGGGACCGAGGCGACGCTTGCCGCCGAGGCAGGGGAAGAGTTCAACCTTTCGATCCTGGTCAATGGCACGCCGACCAACCAGCTCTGGCGCATCCCATCGCGTTCGGAGTGCATGACCTGTCATACTGCGCAGGCCGGACATTCGCTGTCCTTCAATACCCGGCAGCTCAATCTTCCCGGCACGATCGGTCTGGATACCGGCAACTTCATCCAGCTTTTGAAGGACTCGGGTTACTTGACCGAGATGAACGAGGATACCGACCTGCTGCCGAAGCATGTCGCCACCAATGACAGCGCTTACTCGATCGAAGCCCGTGCCCGCGCGTGGCTCGATGTGAACTGCTCCTACTGCCACAAGCAGGGTGGCACCGCTCCCACGAACTTCGACGCGCGGGTGACGGTTCCGCTGTTCAATATGAACCTGATCAACGTATCGCCCACCGGTGGCACCCAGCATCCGGATGACCGCCTCATCGTCCCGGGTGCTGAAGAGCGCAGCGTGGTGATCCACCGCGCCGCCAACCGCAATAGCTACTCGCGCATGCCCCCGCTGGGCTCGAACGTGACCGATCCCGCAGGCGTGCAGCTCTTGATCGATTGGGTGGAATCTCTTTCGGGCCGACAGAGCTTGGCGGCTTGGACGGCGGAGCATCTCGGGTCGCTACCGCCCGGAGATCAGGCCGCGACGGCGGATCCCGATGGTGACGGCCGCGACAACCGTGCCGAGTTCCTGGCACTGACCGATCCGACGACTGCCGATGCGGGGCTTGCTCCGGTGAGTTCGATTTCCGGCGGTCTGATGTCGATCACCTTCCCGGTTCTACCCGGGCGCGGGATGATCCTGGAAAGCTCGGATGATCTGGTGGATTGGAGCGATTGGCCGGGGGCCGGGAACAACGGGCTCGAGCGCAGTGCGCCGTGGCAGATCCAGGTTCCCGTCGAGGCGGGGAAGACCTTCTATCGCGCGCGGATCGAAGAGCGCTAAATGTGATCAGTCGCAACGCCGTGTCCGGGGCTGGCCCGGGCACGGCGTTTTGATTTCGGGGGTGATGAAAATTGTGCAATTTAATGCAACATTGTCCTTGTCGGTTCGTATCCAAGGTGACATCCTCAACTCCATACGAAACCCCTGATCGAACGACTCATGAACCCACTCAAGCCCCTTAGTCTTTTTGTTGCCGTTCTGGCCCTGCCCCTGATGGCGGAGGAAGCCAAGCCGAAACCGGCAGACCCGACCACGCCGCCCGCCGCTCCCACGGTGGATTTCGGCGACTTCTCGTCCCAGATCCTGACCTCGAAGGCCTGGGATGCGCTCGGTGTCTCCAATCATGCCGCGGTGGACGCCTATGTGGCCAAATGCATCGAGCTTTACGCCGACAAGGCCAAGGAGATGCAGTCCTCGTTGACCGAAGCTGCCGGTGCCGACAAGGCGAAGGAATACTGGGCGCTCAACGACGTGGGCACCTGTCACTTCATTCGCGCCCAATCCAAGGAAGCGCGCGGCGATACCAAGGCCGCGCTCGAGGACTACAAGGCGGTAACCGAAAAGTATTCCTTCTCCCAATGCTGGGATACGAAGGGCTGGTACTGGAAGCCCGCCGATGCCGCGAAGGCGAAGGTGAAGAGCCTCGAGTTCGATGCCTTGAAGTAAGCGCAATATCTAGCAAGATTCTCCCTCAAGGGATGGGATCGGCCACACTCCCTGCCGGTCCCATCCCGCCCTTGCCTTACGGATTTTCCCCTCCGACCCCTCCCCAGGTCACTTTCCATGTCGATCCGCCCGTCCGCCGATCCCTCCGTTCATCGCCCGCCGACGGGTGAGTTTCCGCCTGCGAATCAGTGGTTCGAGGAAGGGGGGCAGCAGTATGCGTTGATCGAGGGGCTGGAGGAGATGCCGCCCTTCTTCCTGAACATCGTCAGCCCGGACGATCACTGGCTTTTCTGCGCCAGCAACGGCTCGCTGAGCGCGGGCCGGGGCACGGCGGACAACGCGCTCTTCCCGTACGACACGGTCGACAAGATCATCGAGAACTGGAACCTCACCGGTCCATGGACGGCAATCGTGGCGGGGGATTTCCTGTGGGAGCCGATGCGACCGGGCACGCTGCCCAGTCCCGGGGTGAAGCGCCGCCTGCGGAAGAATGCCACGGGTGACGAGGTGGTCTTCGAGGAGGATCACGAGATCCTCGGGCTGCGATTTTCCTATCGCTGGCAGTGCTCGGAGCGCTTCGGTTTCGTGCGGCGGGCCTGCTTGGAGAATCTAGGGGACCGTGCCCTGCGCCTGCGCTTGGTCGATGGTCTCGACAACTTCCTGCCCGCGGGTGTGGAGCAGCGCACGCAGATGCAGCTCAGTTGTCTGGCGGATGCCTACAAGGTCAGCGAGCTTCACGCGGACGGACAGTTGCTGGTTCACCGGCTGGCAGCCGGGATCGTGGACCGGGCGATTCCGCTGGAGAGTTTGCTGGCGACGACCGTGTGGACTCGCGGCTTGGAGGGGGCGAAGCGCTATCTTTCGCGGGAGCAGGTCCGGTATTTCTTGCGCGGTCAGGAGCCGGTGGAGGTGGACCATATCCGCGGCTGCCGCGGTGCGCTATTTCTGGCCAAGCAGCTTCAGCTCGATGCTCGCGAGCGGCTCGAATGGATGATGGTGGCCGAACTAGGCCAATCACAGTCGAAGGTCTCAGCGCTTTGCCTGCAACTGGCCGATTCAGCGCGTCTGGATGAAGAAGTTGCGGCGGATGTCATCCGCGGCCGGGAGCGCCTGAAGTCTCATGTCGCCGCGGCCGATGGAGTCCAGAGCGGAGGCGACCGGGATGCCACGCTGCATCACTATCACAATACCCTCAGCAATATCCTGCGCGGTGGGGTGCCGCTGGATGGCTCGAACATCCGCGCGCAGGCCTTCGCCGCATACCTGGCCAAGCACAATCAGCCGCTCGCCGACAGTTGCCGCACTTGGCTTCGGCATCTCCCGGAGATCCTGCCGCGGGATCGCTGGCTGGCCGAGGTGCGTGCGCTTGCCGAGCAGGATCTCGAACGCCTTGCGGTCGAGTATCTGCCGCTGGTCCTGAGCCGCCGCCATGGCGATCCGAGCCGTCCTTGGAACCGCTTCGCGATCCGGGTGAAAGATGAAGTGGGGGAGCCGGTGCAGTATTTCGAAGGGAACTGGCGCGATATCTTCCAGAATTGGGAGGCCTTGGCTTGGAGCCATCCGGACTACCTCGATGCTTTCATTACGAAGTTCGTAAACGCCTCCACGGCGGACGGCTTCAATCCGTACCGGATTTCGTCGGACGGGATCGACTGGGAAGTGCCGGATCCGCATGATCCGTGGTCCTCGATCGGCTACTGGGGAGATCACCAGATCGTCTATTTGCTCAAGCTGCTGGAACTGCAGTCCGAGGTTCGTCCCGACTTCCTCACGGGAGGTTTGAACAAGGCGATGTATGTTTATGCGGATGTGCCCTATCGCATCCGCGGCTGGGATGCACTGCTTGCGGATCCCCGCCATAGTGTGGATTTCGATCTGGAGAAGCATCAGAACGCGATGGCCCGCAAGCAGGCGATCGGCTCGGATGGCCTGTTGCTCCGCGATATCGAGGGCAATCTCGTCCGGGTCACCCTGATCGAGAAGCTTCTGCTGCCCGCCACGGTGAAGCTCGCGAACCTGGTGCCGGGAGGCGGGGTGTGGATGAACACGCAGCGCCCGGAGTGGAACGATGCGAACAATGCGTTGGCCGGCTGCGGCCTCTCGGTGGTCACCGCGGGCTACCTGTTGCGTTACCTGGAGTTCGTTCAAACGCTCATCGGCAAGCATCAGGTGGCGCGGTTCGGCATCACCGCGCGTTTGGCTGAGCTGATCGAAACACTCGCGGATCTCTTCGCGAACCGCCGCTGGTTGCAGGACGAAGCTCTGGACGGTGCCTCGCGCTTCGCGCTCGTCTCTTCCGCAGGGCAGGCTGCCGCCCGCCACCGCGAGCAGGTTTACCTCGCCGGGCCGGGCAAGGCCGTGCCGGTTTCGCGCGAGAGCATCCTGAACTTCCTGCGCGGAGCCATCGCCGCGCTGCGTTGCACGCTACGCCAGAATCGCCGGGAGGACGGACTCTACCATTCCTACAACATTCTGGAGATCGATGCGGCCCGGCGCTGCATGGAGCTCGGGCGCTTGCCGGAGATGCTGGAGGGGCAGGTATCAATTCTCAGCTCCGGCTTGCTGGAGCCGGAGGAGGCGGCTGAGTTGTTAGAGAAACTGCCGGGCAGCGCGCTGTTCTCCAAGCGCCACCGGAGCTATCTGCTCTATCCCGACCGGGATCTGCCGGATTTTCTTGGCTACAACCGTGTCGACGAACGGGCGGCGCATTCCATTCCCGTGCTCTCCGCGATGCTGCAGAAGGGGGATCACCGGATCCTCCAGCCTGATCCGGCGGGTGGCTTCCGCTTCCATCCGGCGCTGAGGAACGAGTATGAGCTGGCGACCGCGCTCGACCGGATCGTGGCCGAATCCGGTCCGCTCAATGGGGATCGCGACGCGATCCGGGCGCTGTATGAGGCCACCTTCAATCACCGGGCTTTTACAGGTCGCAGCGGAACGATGTTTGCCTACGAGGGCCTCGGCTGCATTTATTGGCATATGGTGTCCAAGCTGATGCTGGCAGCCCAGGAAGTGGCCGTGAAGGTCGAGGGGGATGATCTCCTATCCGCACGTCTGGCCGCGGCCTACTATGGTATCCAAGGCGGGCTCGGTTTCCGGAAGACGCCGGCCGATTACGGGGCCTTCCCCGCCGATGCCTACTCGCACAGCCCGGCCGATGCGGGGGCTCGCCAGCCCGGGCTGACCGGTCAGGTGAAGGAGGGAATCCTGTGCCGCTTGGGAGAGCTCGGAGTGAGCTTCGTGCAGGGCGGCATCCGCTTCCGTCCCGCGCTTCTGCGTGCATCTGAGTTCGCCGCGGAGGATAGCGAAGGAAACCGGGCGCTCAATTTCACGCTGGCCTCCGTGCCGGTCATCTACCGGAGCCGCGATTCCTTGAACGATGCGACCCTCGTCGTGCGTTTCGACGATGGCAGCGATCAGTCTTTCGAAGGCGGCTTGCTGCCACCCGCCGTCGCCGACGGCATCATCCGCCGCACGCATCGCATCCGCAGCATCGAAGCCGAGATACCCAGCCACTGGCTTATCGCCTGATCCGCCGCTCCCCCTCCAGCACCCAATCCAAGAAACCCATTGGACCCTTCCTCCGCCAAACTTTCGCTGAAGGAAAAGATCGGCTACGGCCTCGGCGATACCGCGTCGAACTTCGTTTTCCACAGCGTCAACGTCCTCCTGCTCTTCTACTACACGGACGTCTTCGGCATCTCGGCCGCGGCGGCCGGCACGCTCTTCGTCGTGGCGCGAGTGTGGGATGCAATCAATGACCCTCTGATGGGTGCGCTCGCCGATCGGACGCATACCCGCTGGGGAAAATACCGGCCCTATCTCCTGTGGCTGGCGGTGCCCTTCGGTATCTGCGGCTATCTCGCCTTCGCGAACCCGCAGTTCGGCGAGAGCGGCAAGCTGGTGTATGCCTATGTCACCTACTTCCTGCTGATGACCATCTACACGGCCATCAACGTGCCGTACTCCGCGCTGATGGGAGTCATGACGCCGTCATCCGCCGAGCGCACCTCGCTCTCCAGCTTTCGTTTCGTCGGGGCCTTCTCCGGGCAATTGCTCATCTCGATGGGGGCGCTGCCGCTGGTGAAGAAACTCGGGGAGGGCGACATGGCCACGGGCTTCAAGTATACCATGGCGCTCTTCGCGGTGGTGGCGGTGATCCTCTTCATCATCACCTTTTGCACCACCCGCGAACGGATCCAGACAGCGGTGGAGAAGCAGGACAAGGTGAGCATCGGCAAGGACATGCTCTTCCTACTGAAGAACCGGCCATGGGTGATCATGGTCATCGCCGCGATCCTGACGCTTTCAAATGCCGCGATCCGTTGGGCGGTCACGCCGCATTTCTTCAAGTACTATGTGGGGGATGACGGCACGACCGTCTTCTGGTTCCTGGACCGGACCTCGCTGATCATGACTACCGGTTCGCTCGCGTTCATCGCGGGGATCTTCTTCACGGGCATGCTCAGCCGGCGCTTCGGCAAGAGAAACGCCCTGATCGGTCTGACAATCCTCAACGCGCTCTCGCTGCTGGCCTTCTACTTCATCCCGCCCTCGGCCTACTCCACGATGATCGTGGTGAATGCGATCGGCAGCTTCATCGCGGGACCGACGCCTGCCCTGGTCTGGGCGATCTACACGGACGTGGTGGAGTATGGCGAATGGCGCTTCGGGCGCGGTACTCCGGGGCTGGCCTTCTCCGTGGCCACGCTGGCCCAGCAGCTCGGTATCGCGGTGGGCGGTGGCATGGCGGGCTGGCTCCTGCACTTCTACGGCTTCCAAGCGAACCAATTACAGTCCGAGTCTGCCATCTCCGGTTTGCGGACTCTCTTCTCGCTGCTCCCGGGGATTCTGGCTCTGGGCAACGGGCTGGTTCTGTTCTGGTATCCGCTGACGGAATCCACCGTGGCGCAGATCGAATCGGATCTGGCGGAGAGGCGCGGTAAGCTCGCTATCAGCAACGATGAGCCGCCGACCAAGGCGATGCTCGGTGAAGCTCCGAACTAAGCATCACGCGGCAATCACTTGCCGACCTTGAGCGGCGCGGCAGCGGTGAGCTCCTGAGGGATGTCCGAGGGTGAGGTGTCGAACTCCAAGCCGCGGAGCCAGTCGTTGGTGCGATCAAGTTGGACGGCGGCACCGTCGATTTCGTGGGAAAGCGCGCCAGCATCGCGGCTGGCGAGGTGATCGGCGCGGAAAAGCTTCACCAGTTCCGCGATGCGCTCTTGCTCGGAGGCGGTGAGCTCGCGGCTCTCCTCGGCACTGCGGCGCTTCTCAAGGCGTGCCTTGAGCGATTGGAGGCGGGACTGCATCGACTCAACCAAGCCGGCTTTGCTGCCGGGTTCGATCGCGCCGACCTCCTTCTCCATGGTGGCGATCTTGTGTTCGAGGTCGGCGGGATCTTCGGTTTCGATCAGATGATCGAGCATCTCCCCGGTGTGGAGCAGGCGAAGGTAGGTCCAAGCCAAGCTGGAGAGGCGTTCGCTGCGCTGGCGGAGAATCTCGGGATTCAGGCGGTGATCGCGCGAGAAGGCTTCCTGCAGTTGGGCGATCTCCGTGGCGAGGGTATCGTAGCGAGCGCGGACCGGGCTACGAAGGGCATCGTAGATCTGGCGACGCTGGTAGAGGAAGTCGCGGAGCTTCGCACCCTCATCGCCCTGCTTGCGGGCGGCGAGCCAGTTTTTGAAAAGGCGGGAATCGGGCAGGTAGATCCAGCCGAGCGCATAGGCGGCGATTCCCGCGATGGCCCCGATAGTGCTCACCGTGGCGAGTCCGGCACCGAGCGTGATCAGCCCGAGCCACGCGTGATGCGGGCTCTTCGCGAAGGCTTTCAGTTTTTCGATGCCGGTCATGCTGGCGCAGAGCTAAGAGCGTGGAGCGAAGAGTTAAAAGCAGAAGCGATGATTTCGGTGCCGCTCGCTGCCACCTGCTCCAGGCCGACTACTCCACCGTGAACCACTGGACCTCCACGCGGCGGTTGAGGTCGGAGTTCTTGCCCGCGGGCTCTTCCCATCCGCGACCGACCACTTCAAGGCGCTCAGCCTTGATGGAGGGATATTTCTCGACCAAGCGCTTCTTCACCTCGTCGGCGCGCTTCTGCGAGAGGGACATGGCCTCGAGCGACATGCGGCGGAGGAAGGCCTCGCCCTGCTTGCGGAACTCTTCCTTGCGAAGGTCGTCCACGTGCCCGCGCAGCAGGATCATCGAGCCGGGCGAAACGCCGAGCAGGTGATTCACATTGGCGAGATACTCGTGGTTCTCCTTGTTCGCCATATCGAGCTCCGAGCTGTTCGGCACGAAGTAGAAGCGGATGTCGCGGGTGAGCAGGGGATCCTGCTCGATCGGAGACTGGCTGCTGCTCTTGATCGGCTGGATTGAGGCGACCTGAGCGGCCAAGGAACCGGAGGCGGAGATCGCTTCGAGCGCCTTGGTATCCGCGAAGAATGAAGATGAGACGGGGGCGGGTTGGAGCTCCGGACCGTAGGCGAGATTCGCGGTCTGGAAAACGGAGGCGAAGGAACCTGCCTCCTCGATCGCACCGCGGAAGAAGGCGAGGTTTTCGGGGAGATTGGAGAGGTGCACCTTGGAGAGCTCGGCTGCGGCCTTCTCGCTGGTCCACGGCTTGCCTTCGTCATCCTTGAAGGCGGCGGCGATGGTCGGGAGATAGGGCTGCGGATTGGCGCGGACCTTGTCGTTGTGGAGCAGCATGCCTTCCACGATCTTCTGGACGATCTCCGGGCTGGCCTGTGCGAAGCCCTTGTTGAAGACGAGGATGTCCGCGATCACGAGCAGGTTGCGGTTATCCACCAACTGTCGGGCAGCACCGCCGGAGTTATCGACCACCTCGGTCGTCTTCGGGGCCCAGGTCACGCAACCGTCGAGGCTGCTGCCGCCGCCCTTGAGGTCGGCCAGGAAGGCATCGCCGGCGACGAAGGCGTCCTCGAGGAAGACGAGGTTCACGGATTCCGGATCGCGCGCTTCATCGGGACCATCGAGGCGCTTTACCGGCAGGCCGGCTTCCTGAGCGAGATAGCGGATGAAGAACTCGGCCTCGCTGAAGGGTGCGGTGGCGAGAGTCTTGCCCTTCAGGTCGTTCACGCGCTTGATGTCCTTGCGCACGATGATGCCATCCGCGCCGCGGGACCAGGACACTTGGGCGGGCACGACGCACTGCCACTGGCGGCCGTAGTTCGAGAGCACGTCCACGGTGGTGGCGGAGGCGGCGATCTTGCCGTCCTGCAGATCCGCCCATGAGTCTTCCTCGCTGAGGGTGATCTTCAGCTTGAAGCCGGCGTTCTTGGTAAACCAGGAGTTCTCGTTAGGATTCAGGCCTCCGTTCGCCACGATAAGGCCCGCGTAGCCGGCATACTCGGAGATATTGAGCACGACGGTGTTGTCCTGCGGCACGTAGGGGCGTGGCGAGGGGAGTTGCGGCGCTTTGCCCGGGGCAATGAAATCGAAGGATTCCGTGGCGGCGGACGACTCGTCCGCGGGGCTATCGGCATGCTCGGAGATGACCTGCGGGGATCGGGCGCCCGGGCCCTCCTCCTTTTTGCCGAGCAGCCTCATGATGGCAAATCCCGCCAGAAGCAGGACCACGAGGGTGAAGACGATCTTTCCGAGCTTGGTCATGATGGCGGCGATGATGGACCGGACGGGCGAATTTGTGCGATGGGAAAATGTGAAGTCTGTTGGAAGAGGGTGGGTTTCGGGTGATTTCCGAGTTGTTCCGTAGAACAGGTATGCTTTGTTAGCCCCCGTGATTTTTCCCCCTGCATGAAGTCATCGACCCCTGCCGCTTCCAAAAGCGCTGCCATTCCCGAGGGGGTGGAGGAGCTCCCGGACATCACCTACCGTCATTTGGAGGTCTTCAGCGTGGTTTGCCGGGAGCGATCCTATGCCAATGCGGCGCTGGAGCTGCACAGCACGCGGGCGAATATCAAGCGGGTGTGCGATGAGTTCGAGGGGGTGGTAGGGCGGCCACTGTTTGAAGAACGTCCGGACCGGAGCTTGGTGCCGACCGAGTTTGGCGGCGGATTGCTCGGCCAGATCGGACCGCTATCGCGGGCACTGAGGAAGCTGGGCGAAGGTGTGCGGACCATGCATGAGGCCGGCCGCGTCTTGCGCTTCGCGGCGGCGGGTGAGTTCTTCCGGGTAGGCTTGTTCACGGAGTTCCTGGCCACGCTAAAGGTCTCGGACCTGTTCCGGTCCTGCTTCATCCGGATCGAGGTGAAGCGTTTCCGCACGGCGCTGCTGAATGCGGAGTGCGACGTTTACTTCGGCATCGGGCTGGGCGAGGCGGATCGCTTGGACGCAGTCGATCTGGGGCCGGTGCCTTGGTCGATCATCCGGAAACCCAGGGCGGCTGGTGATCCACCGCGGGGTCCGGCGGATCTGGTGAATCTCGATTGGTGGATCGCGGAAACCGGCGAACTGGAAGCGGCGGAGGCGATCGTAGCGGCATTCCGGGAGGCGGGGGCAAGGGGCGGGAGAGTGATCGCGGAGAGCGAGGCACTTACTTTCGCCGCAGACCCCTCGCTCCTGCCCGTTGGAGTGTGTCTCTTCCTGCCCGAACTGGCGTCGGGCATGAAAGGACGGGATGCCGGAGTGTGGCCCGCCTATCGTTTGACCGCCTGCCTGAGAAGGAATCACCCCTATGCGGAACTCAAACCCCGCCTGACGGCAGCCGCGAACGGTCATGGATGTTGATCTTAGTAGCCTGCTGGTCTTCCGGCACTTGGCAGAGACGGGGAGCTTCACGGCGACGGGGAAGCGCTGGGGCATGACCCAGCCCGCGGTGAGCCTGACGATCTCCAAGCTGGAATCTGCGGTGGGCTTGATTCTTTTCGAGCGTTCGCCCACGGGTGCCAAGCTGACTCCGGCGGGAGTGAGCTTCCTGGAGATGGGTAAGGAGGTGAGCGATGCCTACCTGGATTTCGTCGACGGGATGCGCCACCTGGACCGTCGGATGGAGGGGCAGGTGATGCTGGCACTAGATGCATCGTACTTCGGCCGCGTTTTGCGGGAATCCGTGCATGCGATGCCTCCGGCGGGATCGACCGTGCAATTCGGCGAGGCGAACGGCAAGTGGGGCGAGGCGCTGGAGGCGCGCCGGGTGGATGTCGTGATGGCGGGGCGCTTTCTGCGGGCGGGTCTTTCCCCGGGACTGCAAGAAGCCGTGATCCGCCGCGAGCGGGGGATCACCGTGGCATGGAATCCGGACTTCTATCCTTTCGATCCGGACAACTTCAGCTTTCCCGAAGTGCTGCGAACCACGGTTTTGGTACCCGACCGGAAGGTGGTGACCGGCTTCAGCTCCTTCTTGCTGCGCTGGTGCGACGAGGCCTACGGAATGCAGCCGGCGCATTCGATCTCGTTTCCATCCGAGGACGAGGCGGCTGCGGCGTGCCGTGCAGGTCTTGGAGTGATGTTGGCTCCGGGGAATCTGATGCCCCGGCTGGGCGAGGGGGACCAAGGGCTCGTGCATGTGCGGACCTTCGAGTTCCTGCTGCCGGAGGCCTTCACGGTTTCCGTGTTCTGCCGGAGCGATGAGGAGTCGAAGGAGGTTCTCGGGACCGCGGCGGCGATTGCGAAGTTGGGTAAGAAGCTGTTTCCCTGAGACTTCTTGCCCAAGGGGAAGGGGATGCTAGGGTGGGAGTTGTCCCTTCCTCACGACGACCGTTCACGATTCGCAAACCCTCTCGGCCTTGATCGCCGCCTATGACAAGGCGGTGGTCTTCGAAGAGTCGACTCCGGGGGCTCTGAAGGTGGCGAAGGCCCTGCCGGCCTTGAATTGGTCGCATGGCGGACTGCTCCTGCTGGGAGTGCGGAAGGATGGGAGCGTCTGCGGGGTGGCCGAGGGGGAGGTGGACGGGATCTTCCAGCGTTTCGGCCAGCTTTGCGCCGAACTCTCGCGCAGCCGGGTGGAGATCGGCCAGCTGCGTTGCGGTGACAAGGCGGTGGTCTTCATCGTCTTCAACATGATTCCGCGGCACACCCCGGCCGCTCGACCGTTATATCGGGGACATCGAGCGGCTGGCCGTGGTGTAAATGGCACCCGCTGTGGCTTGCAGGACAGGCCCGCTCTCTGCTAGTGGCTGATGACATGAGAGCTTTGTTCCGCCCCCTGATCCTGGCCGCCTGCCTGCCCTTGCTCGCGTTCCCGCTATGCGCCGAGGAAGGGCTGAAGGGTGAGTTCACGACCTTGGCCGGATTCGTAGTGAAGCCACCGAAGGTAAGCAATCCCCGGATTACGAAGGAGGGGCCGGGCCTTCCAGCGCCGACACGTTTCAACCGCGACTTCGACAAACCGGCAGCGACTTGGCACGCGAGCGAAGGCTATTTCGTGTCCTATCTGGCCGGAGAAACGGGAGGTTCCCTCTTCTTCGCGGAGGACAAGGCTGCTGCTTGGGAGAGGCTGGTGGATGGCCGGGTGGACGAGGTGGTGCGGGTGGGCGAAAAGCAGTACATCGCCACCGGCGGTGTGATGCACATGGAGCAGATGTCCGGTGCCGTTTACCTGATGGTCATGGACCATTCCGGCAAGTGGCAGGTCCGGAAAGTATACGAGTCCCACCTCGGCGTGCCGAAGGTGCTGGGCACTTCGAGCGTGCAGACGGCAGATGGATCCTCGGTTCCGCTCACGGTATTCGAGCTGGATACGAAAGGCGCCTATCCGGTGGATGCGATCCAAGGCATCACGCCGGACGGCGTGGTGCACTATCTGGGGCGGCGCTTGAAGGAATCCACCGCGGCCGCGCCGGAGCAGGTATCCGAATTCTGGAATACGGCCCAGACGCATAAGGTGAAGGCCTATCTCTTCGATCCTGCCAAAGGAAAGACCCGGAGCATCATAGAAGAGGGCAAGGTGCACCCGGGGAAGATCGATGAGAAGGTGCTGGCGGAAGCCCAGAAGGAGCGGCTGGTGGCAGCGCTGAAAGGCAAGGAAGGGCGAGCCCCTTCGGGATGCTACGAGCCCTACCATGGCTTCGTTTTTTACGACCGGGAAGAACGTGTTGTCGGACAAGTGACCGTTTCCCTTTTGTGCAGGAACGGGGCCGCCAGTCCTCAGGCTGCCGAGGCGACCAACTGGAACATGGAGGCCATCGAAGGCGTCCTTCGTGAATCGGGTCTGCCCGTGCTAGGCAGCGTGGCGGATTATCAGGCGCTTTTCATTTCGGGCGGGGAAGCCGCCCATTGAGCGTCCCGGGAGGCACCGGATGGGAAGCGGTGGGCTCCTGCCAAGGCTAGCAGGCAGCGGCTGTGGGATGGGGCTCGCAAGGTTTGCGGACTCTCTTGAGACTTTGTCGCGGTTTGCTTTCGACTTGTCAGTTAGACGACATCGTCCATGGTGCAGGATAACCCCTACAACCACATTCCGTGCAGCAATTCCTAACCGATCACGGTATCGGAACCTCCCTTGTTCTCGGGCTTGTCGGGCTCGGTGTCGCAGGTCTTCTCATTCGAACGGTTCTGGCTTCATCCGCGGGTAACGAGCGGATGGCGGAGATCGCCGCTGCGGTTCAGGAAGGGGCGAAGGCGTATTTGCACCGGCAGCTGGTCACGGTCCTGATCATTGCGGCTGTCATCTTCGCGGCGATCTTCAAGCTGCGCGGGTGGGAGACGGCGATGGGTTTCGTGCTCGGGGCGGTGTGCTCGCTCGCCGCGGGATACATCGGGATGATGGTGGCGGTCAGGGCAAACGTGCGGACCGCTCAGGCGGCTTCGGTGAGCCCGCATTCCGCGCTCAAGGTCGCCTTCAATGGCGGGGCGGTGACCGGCTTGCTGGTGGTGGCTTTGGGCCTGCTTTCCGTGGGGGCGTTCTATCTGATGATCCGCGAATTCAGCGGGAACACGAAGGTGGCGATTGATTCGCTGGTGGGGCTCGCGCTGGGGAGTTCGCTAATCAGTGTCTTCGCCCGCTTGGGGGGCGGCATTTATACGAAGGCGGCGGACGTGGGGGCGGACTTGGTCGGAAAGATCGAGCAAAACCTCCAAGAGGATGATCCGCGGAATCCCGCGACGATCGCGGACAATGTGGGGGACAACGTGGGCGACTGTGCAGGCATGGCGGCCGATGTGTTCGAAACCTACGCCGTGAGCCTCATCGGTGCGGTGCTGGTGGGCTACCTGACCGCGCTCAACCAATCGATGGCGGCGGTGATCTATCCCTTTGTGATCTGCGGCGTTTCGATCATCGGCGCGATCCTCGGAATCGGCTTCGTGAACGTGGCACCGATCTCGCCGACCAAGGCTTTGATCGGCGGGGTGGTGGTGAGCGGCTTGGTCTCGGCCGCATTGCTTTGGCCGGTGACGGGGATGTTCTTCCCGCAGGCGCTGGAGTTTTCGGGGAAACCGGTGGATGCCCGCTCGCTTTATATCTGCGTGGCGATTGGAATCGCCCTGACCTTCGCGGCGGTGGGGATTACCAATCATTTCACCTCGACCGCCCACGGCCCCGTGCGGCGCCTGGCCAAGGCCTGTGAAACCGGGCATGCCACGAACATCATCGCGGGGATCAGCACCGGGCATCACGCCACCGTGCTGCCGGTTCTGTGCATCGTCGGCTCGATCTGGTGGTGCCACCAGGAGGCGGGATTGTATGGCATCGCGATCGCGGTGGTGAGTATGCTGAGTCTTTCAGGGATCATCATCTCGCTGGATGCCTTCGGCCCGATCACGGACAATGCGGGCGGTATTGCCGTCATGAGCGGTCTCGATCCCGACGTGCGCAAGGTGACCGACGAGCTCGACGCCGTGGGCAACACGATGAAGGCGGTGACCAAAGGCTATGCGATTGCCTCGGCAGGCCTGGCCGCGATGGTCTTGTTCGGCTCGTACGTGGAAGAGCTCAAGGCGATCCTGAATGAGGACTTCCGCTTCGATCTCATGGATCCGCGGGTCATCATCGGCCTCTTCATCGGCGGTCTCCTGCCTTTCTCCTTCACCGCCTATGCCATGGATGCGGTGGGCAATGCGGCGGGGGCGGTGGTGAAGGAAGTCCGGCGACAGATCGCGGCGCGGCCGGGAATCCTCAACGGGACGGAGGTTCCCGAATACAAGACCTGCGTGGACATCGTGACCAAGGCCGCACTGCGCCAGATGATTCTGCCTGCGCTGCTGCCACTGATTTTCGTGATCGTCGTGGCCAAGATCCCGCAATTGGGCCCCGTGGCATTGGGCGGTGTGCTGGTCGGCACCATCGTGACAGGCCTCTTCCTCGGGATTGCGATGACCTCGTCGGGCGGTGCTTGGGATAATGCGAAGAAATATGTCGAAGATGGCAATCACGGGGGCAAAGGCTCCCCGGCCCATGCGGCGGCAGTCACCGGTGACACGGTGGGTGATCCCTACAAGGATACGGCCGGTCCGGCGGTGAACCCGATGATCAAGGTGGTGAACATCCTGGCCATCCTGATCATTCCGATTTTGTTCCGCTGACACAGGAATGCGCAGATCGGGCATGCTGCATGCAATTCCTATGCCGCTGATTCCCAGTGATCGGATGGGGGCATGCGGAGGATCGCCGTCATGCGCCTTGCAGAGCGCCGGGTCTTCGCCTTAGTTCGGCCTCCCGAAGCAAATGCTGTTCCGTTCCGTCGCACCCGAAAGCAATGTTCGCGCCCGCTCCGTCCATGACAAGGGGCCCTACAAGTTCGCGGTGTTCCTGATGCTGGTGCACTATCTCTCCATCGTGGCGCTGGTCACATGTGTGGTGATCTTCATCCTCAACCCGAAGCAGGCTTCGGTGCCGCCGCTGATTGGCTCGATTGTCGCGACGCTCTTTACCTGGCTGGTTGCTTTCATCAAGCGGCGCTCCGTACGTTGCCCGCTTTGCAAGGGCACACCCCTGCTCGACGGCGGGGCCTCGAAGAATGCGAAGGCCTACCGCCTGCCACCCTTGAACTACGGGAACACGGCGGTCCTCGGGATCCTCTTCCTCAGCCGCTTCCGCTGCATGTACTGCGGAACTCCCTACGACATGCTGAAGAAGCCCTCGAATCAGAAGTACCGCTGAGCAGATGCTCCCTAACGATTGATATTTCGTTTTGACGAAATAACGGCCGTTCCCTAGCGTTCTCCTGCTCCATGAAGTGCCCCCGCTGCGTGCAAGTGATCCATCGCGGGGCGAACTTGTGCCCGCACTGTGGATTCGGGCTGGCGGAGGCGGACCAGCGTTACGGGCAGGAGGAAGTTTCGCTGCGCCGGCTGGGCGATATCGCGGGCCTGATCCGGGCCAAGGAGCGACCGAAGGTTTCGGCGGCGCTCGACCGCTTCTGCAAGCGCTTCCCGCAGCTTTTCTTCGCCGTCTACACCGGCTCGGGGCAGGGTGGGGGGAATCTGCGGCAGTTCGGCTTCTGGCTTTTGAACCGGGCTGCCTTTGAGGACGTTCCGGTGGACCGTCCGAACGAAGCCGGAATCCTGCTGGTGATCGATGCCGATTCAAAGTCGGCCGCGGTGACTTGGGGTTACATGCTCGATCCTTTCCTGAGTGAAGAGGATACCTTTCTCTGTCTTAGCCGGGCGCATGCCTATTGGCTGGAAGGAAACTTTGCGGACGGCATTGTCCGGATGGTTGAGCAGCTTGAGAAGATCCTTCGGAAGCGAGCCTCGCAAGCGCGGCGGGATCCGGAGCGCTTCGAGCGCAAGGTGGCCCCACCACCCCGCACCGGAGAAATCGCTCGGCGGATCCGCGAAGGTCACAGGCAAATCTCGCCGCAAACCGGCGCTGAAAAGGAGGTGCGGCAGTGAAGGTGGCATTCTGGTTGCTTTCCTCCGGGCTTCTCATGGCCGAGCTGCCGCTGCTTCCCGAGTGGCAGGCCGCGGACAAGGAAGCGGTGAAGAAAGGGGACTGGGTGCCCGGAATGCTGCTCCTCAGCGAGGAATCGCAGGATCAGGCGACGGTCCATGAGGTGGAACCGCCAAAGCCGGAGGAAGTGGTTCAGGCACCGGTGCCGCCGCCCGTGGTGCCGGAGGAGTATCTTGAAGCGTACTTCGGCGAGCGCCCGACGCATTTTCTGGTCGATCCCCAAGGCCTGCTCAGCGACAAGGATGCGAAGGATCGGGAGAACTTCCTGAGTTACCACTCGGGTGACTCGGCGATCGATCTGTTTGTCTACCTCTTCGACGATCATCAGGAGATTCCTTCGGAGGTGCGTGAGGAGGAGATCGTGGAGCGGCATTTCTCGGAGGGGAAGCCAGCGGTGGTGGTCTACTACTACCTCGGAGCTCCGGAGAAGGCGGACATCTACGTGAGCCCCTTGATTTCGGATTCCGTGGCAGCCGCGGACCAACGCCGGGCCTTGGCCAGTTCGGTCGAAGAAGCCCTGGAGAAGCCGGACAAGGTCGCCCAGTTCGAGGCCTTCTCGGTCCAGCTCGCGATCCGGGTCTACTGGATGGAACGTGCAGCCGGACTGGTCTCCGAGGTGGAAACCACTCCTCTGGTGAGGCCTCTGGTAAGGACGGAGAAAAAGGCCGAGAAGCCATCCGCGATGAAAGCGCGGCTCGAAGCTCTGACCGCCGAGTGGGGGCCATCCGCCGGGATCATGGGGGCGGCGATCTTCATGGTGGCCGGGGGCTTGGCCTTCGCGCGACGCCAAGCTCGCTATCGCTTCCCCGTTTTTGATGTGCCGGCTCGCATGGGTGGCTCGCACGCGGCGGGTATCGGCGCGGTGATTTCCTTCGGAAGCACCACGCAGTCACCTTTCTCCCAACGCAACGAAGTGCCGGATTATCTCGGCCTTTAAGCGAATGAACCGCTGGGAAGAGCTGTGGCAGAGCGGCGAGACGCCGTGGGACAAAGGCTACGCCGCCCCTCCTCTCACGGAGTTCCTCGAACGTGGGGATACCGTGCTGCATCGCTCCCGGCGGGTTCTGGTGCCCGGATGCGGCGGGGGACACGACGTGAGGGAGTTGGCACGGCAGGGAATTCCGGCCACAGGGCTGGACCTTGCGGAGACGGCCGTGGCTGCGGCGCGGAATTATCCTCCGGTGGCGGGAGAAGATTACGTGGCCGGAGATCTTTTCGATGACTCATGGCGTGCCGGTAGGGAGTTCGATGCGGTGTGGGAGCACACCTGCTTTTGCGCGATCGATCCCTCGATGAGGCCCGCCTACGCGCGGGCGATGGCAGAGATCCTGAAACCCGGTGGATTTCTGGTGGGTGTCTTTTACCTGACCCCGTGGGATCCGGGTGAGGAGTCCAGCGGGCCGCCCTTCGAGACGAGCCGGGAAGAAGTAAAAGGCCTGCTCGCGGGAAACTTCGTGCTGCGGGAGGATTTCGTCCCGACCCGGGCTTATCCCGGCCGGGAGGGGAAGGAGTGGCTGGCGGTATTCGAGCGCGTAGGGTGAATTCCCTTCGGGATTCGGGATCCCGCTGCGCAAGGAGGTCGGAAAAGCCTACGTAGTTCCCGGGTTGCGATTCATCCTCCGCTTCCCTGTTAGCAAAGCGTCGCATCCGCGGGGTTGCGCAAGGGGGAGGCTTTGGCTAGAATACGCAGTGTTTCTCCGAGCGATGGATTTCCGATCTGCTGCCCTGCCCGGCCTTCTCGCCTGCGCGTTGCTTCTGCCCGCGATGGCCCAAGCGAAAAGGTCCTACATCAACGACAAGAAAGCCCCTGAATCACGCCATGATCTGGACGTGATCCAGAAGCACATGTCGGACTCGCTCCCGGCGGCCCGTCGGGCGACTATCTGCATTGATCTCGGGGAGGGCTCCGGAAGCGGTGTGGTGATCTCCCCGGACGGTTTGATCCTCACCGCGGCTCACGTGACCAGCGGCGTCGGCAAGGAGTTCACCGTGATTTTCGAGGACGGCCGCAAGGTGAAGGCGGAGTCGCTCGGGCTGGTCGCGTCCTCCGACTGCGCGATGGCCAGGATCACCGAGCAGGGTACCTACCCTTTCGTCGAGTTGGACCGGGAGGACAGCTCGAAACTCGGGGACTGGGTCTATGCGCTCGGTCACTCCGGCGGCTTCGACAAGGACCGCGGGGTGGTGGCTCGCCTCGGTCGGGTGGTGCAGACGCGCGACAATACCTTCCAGTCCGACTGCTCTTTGATCGGTGGCGATTCGGGCGGACCCCTTTTCGATCTCAACGGCCACCTGATCGCGATCCACTCGCGCGTGGGCATCCGCACCCAGGAGAACATGCACGTGCCGGTGCGGGAGTTCCTCAAGAATTGGGACGGCATGATGAAGGGCGAGTTCATCGGGGAGGGGCCCTACGCCCGGAAACCCGAGAAAGGAAAAGGCTTCCTGGGAATCGGCACCAAGGATCGCTCCGGCGAGGGGCTTGATGTCGACAAGGTCGGCAGGGAATCGCCCGCCGAGAAGGCCGGCGTGAAAGCCGGCGATATCCTGCTCAAATTCGACGGCACCGAGTTGCGCTCGAAGGAACAATTCCAGCAACTGCTGAAGGAGAAAGCGCCTGACGATAAGGTGGCCCTCGAACTGCTCCGGGATGGCAAACCGGAAACCCTCACTTTCCGACTCGGTGAACGCTAAACGCTCGATCTCCGCAGCGCTTCTGATTCTCACCGGCATCGCGCCGGCAAATCAGACACTGGAATCCAATCTCCGGACCAATGGGCCCGGAGTGCAGGTAGCCTTCGAATCCGTGCGGGCCGTGCTGCAAAACAGCAGCGCGGTGATCCAGCGCGGGAACAAGGAAATCGCTTACGGCACCGTGATGTCCGCGCAGGGCGTTATCCTCACCAAGGCCAGCGAGATCGGCGACGCCAGCGGCCTGACTGTCACCGTCGGCACGCAGGTCTTCAAGAATCCCGCACTGCTTGGAACGGACACGACTTGGGATGTCGCCCTGCTGAAGGTCGATGCCCAGGGGCTGACCCCGGTGCAACTGGCTACCGATCTCCCGGATCCTGATCGCGGGACCTGGGTGGTGGCAAACGGCGCGACCAGCCGTCTCAAGCGTCGTCCGCAGGTCGGCATCATCTCCGCGAATGCACGCGAGATTTTCCCGTCCGGTGGCGTCGTGATCGGTGTCACCTTCAAGGAGGACGAGGAGTCGAAGGAGCTTTTGGTCAAGGAGGTCCACGAAGGCAGCGGCGCTGCCACCGCCGGTATCAAGATCGGTGATGTGATTGTCGCTGTCGGCGGGCAGGACGTGGCCGACCATGACGGACTCGCCAAGGCAGTGGAGAAGCGTCGTATCGGTGAAGATCTCGAGGTGACCGTGCAACGGGAGGGCAAGAAGATCACAATGACGGTGCGTCTATCGGGACGGACCGATCTCTTCGAGGAAGAGCTTACGCGGAATGACCAGATGAGCGGAGCTTTCTCTCCGCGGCGCAGCGGTTTCCCGCGGGTAATCCAGCACGACATCATCGCCAACCGCAGTACCATCGGCGGTCCCGTGTTCGACCTGGACGGACGCTGCCTGGGCATGAACATCGCCCGCGCGAACCGCTGCGAAACCTTCGCGATTCCCGCCGGGGATCTGCGCAGCCTCGCCGACCGCTTGATGACCCAGGCGGGGGTCAAGTGACCCGCTCTATCGGATGGTGCTTCCCCTCGCCGCTCTTCCAAAAAGCGACCGGATTCCCATTGGCGGAACGACGTCTCGGGCGTATTCTCCAACAAGAAGATGAGCGAATCGGAAAGCGATCTGGAGATCCACCTGCAGGGCAAGATCCTGCTGGCGGATCCGTCCCTGCACGATGGGATTTTCGACCGTTCGGTGATCCTGCTAGCCGATCACTCGGCGGAGGAAGGAGCCTTCGGGCTGATCCTCAACCACCCCACCGGGCACAATGTCGGTGACTTCCTGAAGGAGGATGCGTTCGATCCCTTGAGAAACATTGCGGTTCATCTCGGTGGCCCTGTTTCCCGCGAGCATCTGACCTTCTCCGCTTTCTGGTGGACGGAGGACGATCGTCTGAAATGGCATGTCCGAATCCCGGTCGATCAGGCGATTCGCCGCAGCCGTCAGCCCGGTACCTTGGTGCGAGCTTTCGTCGGCTACTCCGGGTGGACCGCAGGTCAGCTGGAAGGGGAGATCAAACGGAACACCTGGATCACCACGCAGCCGAATTCCGATCTGCTGGGGCAGACGCATGATCGCGACCTCTGGGCCGGGATCTTGCGTTCGATGTCACCTTACCATCGTGTGCTCGCCGAGGCACCCGACAATCCGCGGGCGAACTGAAGGACGAGCCCCGTGGAATCCGCCAGCCTCGGGTAGGTTGAAACACGCAATTGTGCGCGTGGCGCTTGCGCACCCGGGGAATGGGGCGAGATTTTAGCGATCTGATTCCTTCCATGACTCCCATCCTTCATTTCAACATGATGAAGCGGAGGTCGCGCACCGGCCTCCTAGTGTCGCTCGCGCTTCTGGGGCTAATTCTGCTTTCCGGCGAATCCCATTCGGCCACGGGGCGATGGCTGGCCTACGCCGCCACCTGTGCGGCGATCACCTTCGCGATCTACCAGATGCCCGGTAGTTCACGTGTACTGTTGGATGCCGAAGGGATCTCTATCCGCTCGCCCTTCTGGAAACAGCGTCTCGATTGGCAGAATATCCGGCGCTTCGTGCTGGTCGATCTCAGCGGCGGTGATCCGGAGCTCTCCGGTCGCAGGAATTGGATCGGCTACTTGATGAACGAACGGCAACTCGCGGCGATGCCGCAGGAGAATGTGAAGCTCTTCGAGCCCTTCGGCTGTCATGGTTTGCTGCCGGCCATGGACAAGGTGGACCCGCACATGATGGTCCGCCTGCTCAACGGTGCGCTCCGCAGCCAGCGTGGGGAAGAGAGCTCCTGATGTTAGGACGCCTTACTCGTTCGGCGCAGCCTTCGCTTCCCCGCCGAAGGTGAAAGTGATCAAGACGGGCCAGTGATCGCTCGCGCCCTTCGGGGCTTCGGCGAGACGGGCCGTCCCGCTTCCCAATCCCTTGGTGAGGATGTAGTCGAAAGTGGTCGGCTCGTAGGCGCTGCTGCCGCGCCAGCTCAGTCGCTCGGCACGCGGCACGGCGTTCCAGGTATTGTGGAAGCCGCCGGCGCTTAGGATTTCCAGAGTCTTGTCACCAAACTGGCCGTCGTGATTCGTGTTGAGATCGCCCGCGATCACCACGCCGCGCACGCGGCCCTTGAAGGTGGCCCTCTCCATCTCGGCGATGTGGCGTAGCAGCTGGTGGGCGGATTCTTCCCGCATCCGGTAGTTGCCCGCATCTTGTTCCGGAGATCCGCCGCCACGATTGCTCTTCAGGTGGACCGCATAGACCAGGAGCACGCCGGTTTCAGGAGCGGGGAGATTCACCGCGGCGAAGCTGAAGCCGCGGGGCGGGGTGTCCGCGCTTTGCTTCCATGCTTCCGCCCAAGTGGCTTCCACCGGCAGCTTGCTGGCGATGCCTACTTGCTGGGGCCAGAGTCCGGCCCCTTGATCGTTCCGGAAGGAGGAGACCACCACCGCTCGCAAGTCCGGCACGCTGGAGGCCAGATCGGCGAATACCTGCCAGTTGCGCAGTTCCTGGCCGATGAGGATATCCGGCTTCTCGCGCTGCACGACTTCGGTCACCAGTTTCTTCTGTGTATCGACCGCGGCCTCCTCGGGTTTCGGGCTGCCGCCGGGATACCATTCGACATTCCACGCCATCAGGCGGACTTCAGTGGCGGAAGCGCCGGCCATGGCGAGCAGGGAAACCAAGGCGGCGAGACGGGAGATTTTCATGGATCGTAGGGCGCGGTGGGAGCGGAGAGGGAACTCGCAAACCCGGCATGGGTTTTGCGAGCAGATCAAATGCCGAATCAGGGTGTTCGTCTGATTAGCTTGGCGGTCGGCCTTCGTCGAGCGGGAATGCTTCCCGCCGCAGGGCAATGCATCTAGAGATTCGGACCACGGATCGACGCGAAAGGGCTCCAACTTCCGAAGGGGATCAGCCAAGCTGCCGACCATACTGACCGGATCAAAGATTCGGACGGCAGATCCCATTCGCGTCAATTGGCGTCCATTCGCGGTTCTCAATATCTAAGTGCGCTTGCCCTGCTTCCCGCCGGATCGGGGATTACACGAAGAAAGAGCTCAGCGGACCCCGAGAAATCTGCGTGCCTCGGGATCCAGTTCTCTCCAAGTCCCGGCCTCCAAGGGAGCCAAAGTCAGCTTGCCGATCGCCACGCGGATCAGCCGCAGGGTGGGATGGCCCACGGCGGCGGTCATGCGGCGCACTTGGCGGTTCTTCCCTTCGGTCAGGGTCAGCTCCAGCCAGCAATCGGGAACGCTCTTGCGGTAGCGGACCGGAGGATCGCGGGGCGGATGAAGCGGAGCGGGGTCAAGCAGGCGGGCGCTGCAGGGCAGGGTGCGGTGTCCCTTGAGATCCAGTCCGCCGGCGGAAAGGCGCGACACCGACTCCGGGGCGGCCAGGCCCTCCACCTGCACTTGGTAGGTCCGGGGGTGGCCATGCACCGGATCGAGCAGGCGGCTCACCACGGCGCGCTCGTTCCCGAGAAGAAGGAGCCCCTCCGAATCCTGATCGAGGCGGCCGATGGGGAAAACGTCCTTTGGAAAGCCGAACTCCGCCAGGGTCCGTTGGCCGGGGTGATCGGGCGTGAATTGGCTAAGGACGCCATAAGGTTTGTGAAAGGCGATCAGCATCGGAAGCTTGCTGCCGCTAGGAAAGTGAATGGCCCCGCCGGTCACAAGGATCGACGGGGCCATCTTTTCCCCCCCCAGGGAAATCATGGAAATCTTGCAGTTTGCTGCTGGCGCTCTTAGGCTTGGGTGCCGCCGTGAACGTGTGAAATTAATGCCACGAAAGCGTCAGTTCAACAATGCGTGTTGATACTTACGGGAATCTACGTAAGATTCTTCCGATCCTTAGCTCAGCCGTCCCGTGCTCGGAAAATCTTACTTCGATTTAGCTCAAGCCATCTATCGCGCCACTAATTTCGACGATTTCGTGGATCTTTTGGTGGCCAAGGTGCCGCATTTGATCGGAGCGGATGAGGTGGTGGTGCTGGAGAAGAGCCCCTTGAGCGGCTACAGCGCCGTTTCGGACCACGGTCCGCTGGCGAAGCGGCTGCGTGAAAAGCTGCCCACGATCAACCGCTTGATCGTGGAACACCCGATTCAAGGACGGGTGGATTTCGACAAGCCGGGGGACCTCGGCTTCGCGATGAGCGACTACACCGCGCCGGGCGACTACAAGCAGAGCCGTTTCGTGCAGGAAGTCTTCGGTGACTTGGCGCCGAACGAGGTGCTTTTCGGGGCGATCTCGGTTTCACGCCGGCGGAATGCCTACATTCATTGTTACCTCGCGGCGGGCGCGTTTGCCTTCCAAGCCCGGGAGCGCTTCGACGCGATCTTGCTGACCGCCCGGGGCGTGCTGGATCGCATGGCGGCTCTGAACGTGGAATCCTCGGTGAGAGCGAAGCTCTTGGAGGGCACGACCAGTTCGCCCATGGCGGTTTTCGCTGTGACTCCGAACGGGAAAGTATTCGCCGTGAACCACGCCGCAGTGGCCCTTTCGGAAACTTGGTGGGGGCCGGACGAGCCCACCTTGGAACTCAAGCCGGATCTGGTGGCGGAGTTGGATCGCGAACTGGATCGGAGTTGGGACAATGCGGTCACACCGCTTTGGAAGGATCTGGTGCTTGATCTCGGAGGTGGTGAATTGACCTTCGCCGCGCTGCCGAAGCTCAGCGGGGAAACGCTTCTCCTCCACCGGATGGCGGGCCCGGGCGATGCCGAGGAGGCGGTCAGCATTCTGACCAAACGCCAGCGCGAAATCATGGATTGGATCGCCGAGGGCAAAACCAGCTCGGAAGCGGCCATCATCCTGGGAATCAGTCCCCGGACCGTGGAGAAACACCTCGAGGCCGTGTTCCAGCGGCTGGGTGTGGAGAACCGCATTGCGGCCATGCGCCGCTATCTCGATTTGAAGCGCGGGATTTGAGCCGATGGCCTCGGCCCGGCGACAAATCATCGCTACCGGGCGCGTATGGCAGGGCTCATGCATTTCTCGCGAATCCATTCCTGCCTGTGGTTTACGGGAGTGGTGCTTGCGGCTCGCACGCAGGGGGCTCCCTTCGGAGATGGGATCAAGCCGCTGTTAGAGCAGCACTGTGTCTCCTGTCATTCGGAGAAGAAGCACAAGGGTGACTTGAATCTCGAACGGTTTGAGACCTTGGATCACGCGCTGAAAGAGCCGCGGATCTGGCAGCAGGTGATCGAACAGATCGAGGAGGGAGAGATGCCTCCGGAGGACGAACCCCCGCTCTCTGCGGAGGACAAGGAGAAGCTTTTGGGCGGTGTCCGGGAGATGTTGCACGATGCCGCGCTGGCCAATGCCGGCGATCCGGGGCCGGTCGTGCTGCGGCGTCTGTCGAATGCCGAGTACACATGGACCCTGCGGGATCTGACCGGGGTGGGGTCGCTCGATCCGGCGCGGGAGTTTCCGGTCGATGGGGCCGCCGGAGAGGGCTTCACCAATGCGGGGGCGGCACTGGTGATGTCGCCGGCGCTGGTGAGCAAGTATCTGGAAGCGGCCAAGGATGTGGCGGCGCATGCCGTGCTCCTGCCGGACGGGATCGAATTTTCCCCGCACACGACGCGTCGGGATTGGACGGAAGTGAAGCTTGCGGCCATCCGGGAGATCTACTCGCGTTACTCGGTGCCGGGAGAGGGGATGGCCTTGAACCTGCAGGGCCTCCGCTTCCAAACCCTGGATGGAGGCTCCCTGCCGCTTGAGAGGTATTTCGCAGCTACTCTTGAAGATGCCGGGCGCTTGGCGGAGGGGGAGTTCAAGGATGTGGCGGCGACGCGGCAGCTCAGCGCGAAGTATCTCAAGATCCTTTGGGATGCGCTGAACGAGACCGATCCATCCTACCCGATGGCGGGCATCCGCGAGCTGTGGCAGGCGTCCAAGCCGGGAGATGGGAAGGTCTTGGCGGATGCGGTGAAAGGCTGGCAGCAGTCCTTGTGGCGCTTCCACTCGACCGGGCAGATCGGCAAGCCCAATGGCCCGAAGTCCTGGCAGGAAGCGGTGACACCGATCGCCAAGGCCCGGGAACTAAGATTGAAGATACCCGGGGAATGGAAGGGGAATGCGGTGGTATCGCTGCTCACGCAGGACGCGCGTGATGGCAGCGAGGGGGATGCAGTGCGCTGGGAGGAGCCGAGCTTGCTGCACGGCAAGCTCCCGCCGATTCCCTTGCAGCAGGTCGAAGTCTTCGATGCCAAACTAGGCGAGCTGTTAGGCAAGGAGTCTTCGCGCACCGTGGCCTATTTGGAGGTGCTGGAAGAGCTCAAGGCGGGCAAGGCTCAAGCGGTCGTGGTGGCGGAGCGCGGACTGGATGAACGCGTGCTGCAGCGATGGATTGATCTAGCAGGAATTGGTGGTTCAGGCACACCGGAGATCCGGGGGCACTTCAAGACGAAGCTTTCCGATATCGGCGGGTTTCCGGATGTGAAGGGCTGGGGATCGGCCCAGACACCGAGCATGACGGTGAATGGTGCCGGAGAGACGGTGCGCTTCAGCACGCTGACGCTCCCTCCGCGCAGTGTCTCGCTGCATCCGTCGCCCGATCGGGAGGCGTCGATTGTTTGGCGCAGCCCGATTGCAGGGAAGCTGCGGGTCTCCGGGGAGGTAACGGATGCCGACGGGAGCTGCGGCAATGGCGTGGCATGGCGGGTGGATCGGATCTCGCGTTCGGGGCGGCTTGGCGTGGCTGCCGGGATGATGGATAATGGAGGGCGCGATTCTTTCGCTTCGGAGGGAGAAGTCGCGGTGGGGGTGGGAGATTTGATCGCTCTGGGAATCAACCCGCGTGATGGAAAGCATGTATGCGATACCACTCAGGTGTCGCTGGTGATGACCGAGGTGGCAGGTGGGGCGAGTTGGGATCTGAAGGAGGTGATCGACCGCGTGGATGACGGCAATCCGCTTCCCGATACGGCGGGGCATCCGGAGGTGTGGCATTTTTGTGCGACTGCTTTGAAGGAGGAGAATCGATCGAAGCTGCCCGAGGGCTCGGCTTTGGCAAAGTGGGTGAAGCTTGTGACGGATGGTGGCGCGCGCGAGGAGGTCGCCGCGGCGGCCAAGGCGGTGCAGGATCTTCAAGCTGGAGCTGCAGATGTGAACGAGGCGGATCTCAAGCTGCGGTCGCTGCTTGCGGATATCGACGGGCCGATGGCTTGGGGCGTGATGGCACTGCGAGGATTGGAGCAGGATGACCTGCGTGCCGAGGGAGCGGGTCGGATGGATTTCAAGATCCCCGCGAGATTGGCGGAAAGTGCGGAGGTCGTGGTGAAGGCGACCTTGGAATCAGGCAGCGTGGTGACGAGCCTTGCCGCGACCGATGGATCGAGATCGATCCACTCCGGGGAAATGCCGGTGCTGGCGAAGGATGCGGCGGTGGAGCGGGTGAGCAATGGCTTCGGTGCCTTCCACTCGGTATTCCCCGCGGCGCTCTGCTATTCGAAGATCGTGCCCGTGGATGAGGTGGTGACCCTGCGCTTGTTCTATCGCGAGGACGAGATGTTGCAGCGGTTGGTGCTTGATGAGGGCGAGACTGCGGAACTGGACCGGCTGTGGGACGAACTGGAGTTCGTGAGCCTCGCCCCGCTGAAGCTCGTGGATGCCTTCGAGCAACTGTCCCAGTATGTGACGCAGGGCGGGAATCCGAAGGAGATCGAGCCAATGAGTCAAATGGTGACGGAAGGAGCGGATCGTTTTCGAGCAGCGATGGTGGCGGCAGAGCCGGGGCATGTGGAACGCGTGATCTCGTTTGCGGATCGTGCGTGGAGGCGCCCCTTGGCCGATGCGGAGAAGGAGGCGCTGCGACAGCTCTACAGGAAGCTGCGTGCGGAGGAATTGGCGCATGAGGATGCGGTGCGCCTGGTGCTCGCGCGGGTGCTGACCGCACCGGCCTTCCTCTACAAGATGGAGACCCCGGGGCCGGCGAGGGACTCGGCCGAGGTGAGCGATCACGAATTGGCGACGCGCCTGAGCTATTTCCTCACCAGTAGCGGGCCGGATGATCGCTTGAGGGAGCTTGCCGCGGCAGGACGCTTGAAGGATTCCGATGCCTTGGCTGGTGAGGCGAGCCGTCTTCTCGGTTCGCCGCACCGGCTGGCAATCGAGTTCGGCACGCAGTGGCTGCATGTGCGGGGCATCGATCAGCTCGATGAGAAGAGCGAGACGGTGTTCCCGGAGTTCGTCGGGATCCGCAATGATCTCAATGAGGAGCCGGTGAGGTTCTTCGAGGATTTCTTCCGAACAAACGCGAGCATCTTGGATTTGCTGGAGGCCGATCATGTGTTCGTGAACGGACGCCTGGCGAAATACTACGGGATCGAGGGTGTGGAGGGAGAGGAATGGCGGCGCGTGGACGGGGTCGCGAAGAAGGGCCGCGGCGGCATCCTTGGTTTCGGGGCTACCTTGGCGAAGCAGAGTGGTGCGTCGCGAACGAGCCCGATCCTGCGCGGCACTTGGGTCTGCGAGACTTTGCTCGGGGAGCACTTGCCGCCGCCGCCGAAGGACGTGCCGCTGCTGCCGGAGCAGCCGCCTGCGAATCTCTCCGAGCGCGAGCTGACCGAGATGCATGCGAACCATCCCGCGTGCTCGCGCTGTCACGCAAAGATCGATCCTTACGGCTTCTCCCTTGAGCACTATGATGCGATTGGTCGCTTCCGTGCGCTTGACCTGACCGGCAAGCCGGTGAATGCGAAGGCTGAGACACCGGATGGCAAGACCCTGGTGGGGATCGAGGGCTTGAGAAGCTACCTCGCGGGAGACCGGAAGGAGGATTTCGTGGGGCAGTTTTGTCGCAAGCTGCTGGGCTATGCCTTGGGTCGCGGCGTCTTGATCAGCGACGAGCCCCTGCTCGAGGAAATCGAGACGGCGCTGGTCGCGGATGGCTACCGGGTAGGCATCGCCGTGGATAAGATTGTGCGGAGCAAACAATTTAGGGAGATTCGCGGGAAGGATCACCCGAACGATCATTGAGACCTATGAGCATTCATCGCTTTTCGCGTCGTAGCTTCCTGCGTGGTGCCGGGGTGACCATGGCGCTGCCGTGGCTCGAATCGATGTCCGTGTGGGGCGACGAGACGAAGCCGCGTGAACCGGGGAGCGAGGCTCCCAAGCGCTTCGCGGTTTTCTTCTCGGGCAATGGTTTCCACTCGCGCGAGTGGTGGGCGAAGGGTGAGGGGAAGTCGATGGAGCTGGGCCGGGTGCTACACCCGCTGGCGGACCTCCGCGAGAAGATGCTCTTCATCCGCGGGCTCTACAATGCGGAGGCTTTGAAGGGGAATATCCACAGCTCGCAAACCGGCAACCTGCTTTCCGGGGCGCCTCTGGCGAGCGGCGGTGAGATCCGCTCCTCGACCAGCGTGGACCAGTATCTGGCTCAGCAGATCGGGCGGGAGACGAAGTTGCCGAGCCTGGTGTTGGGCTGTGAGAAATCGAACCCCTCGGTCCACAAAAACTACTCGATGCTGTATAGCTCTCACATCTCGTGGAGCTCGCCGACGACGCCGACCCCGCTGGAGGTGTATCCGGCCTTGGCCTTCGACCAGCTTTTCAAAGACAGCGCAAACCGCGGCGATCAGAGCGTGCTGGATGCCGTGTTGGAAGATGCCAAGGATCTGCGCCGCGGCGTGAGCGGCCAGGACCGGCACAAGCTGGACGAGTATCTGGACTCCGTGCGCGAGGTGGAGCAGCGGATCTCGAACGCGGGCAAGCGCGGCGAGCTTCAAGGTTGGCGGCCGACGCTCTCCGCACCGAACATCCCGCGGCCGGCGGACGGAATCCCTCAGGACGTGGCCGAGCACATGCGGCTGATGTGCGACATCCTCGTGCTGGCCTTCCAGACCGACACCACGCGGATCTGCACGCTGAAGCTGAACAACGATCACTCCGCGCTGCGTTTCCCGAATCTGGGGATCGATTACATGATCCACCACCTGCTCTCGCACACCGACAACGAGGATTGGCTGAAGGTGAACCAATTCTTCGTCGAGCAGGTGGCCTACATCGCGCGGAAGCTGGATTCGATCCGCGAGGGTGAGAAGACTCTTTTGGACAACTCGATGCTGCTCTTCTGTTCCTCCATGCTGCACGGAAATCACGATGCCAACCAACTGCCGGTCGTCCTGCTCGGAGGAGGTGGGGGCACGCTCCAAGGCGGACGGGTGCTAGACTACATGGATCAACCGCAGCGGCAGATGTGCCGTCTCTACCTGAGCGTGATGGAAAAGATGGGAGTGAAGCTCGCGGCCTTCGGCGATGCGGTCTCGCCCCTCGAAGGAGTCTGAGTTCTCTAGCTGTAGGTTCCGAGCATCTGGTGGACGTTCTCGATGGCCATGCTGCCTTCGCCGACGGCGGCGCTGCAGCGCTTGACCGATCCAGAGCGGACATCTCCGGCGGCAAAGATACCGGGCCGGCTGGTTTCGAAAGGATACGGAGATCTGCCCGCATTCTGCCATGCAGGGCAGTCGGCGATGGCTGCGCCTGTCCGGATGAAGCCTTTCTCGTCCGTTGAAATCTCCGGCGGCAGCCAGTCGGTGCAAGGGCGGGCACCGATCATCGAGAACACCGCGGCGGCCTCGTGCATCTGCCGCTCGCCGCTTTGCGTGTTCTCGATCTCGATCCGCTCCAGTCGGCTTTCGCCGAACATCCTGCGGATTTCGGTGAAGCGCAGGATCTCGATGTTGGGCTGCGCTTCCACCCGTGTGGAGAGGTAGCTGGACATGCTCTTGGTAAGATCGCCGCCACGAATCACGAGGTAAACTTTGGCGGCGGTTTCCGAAAGGAACATCGCAGCTTGGCCTGCGGAATTGCCGCCGCCCGCGACGAAGACCATGGCCTTCCGGCAGGTCTGCGCCTCCATCGGTGTGGCGGCGTAGAAGACCCCCAAGCCTTCGAAGCGTTCGAGGTCTTCGGCATCGATCTTGTTGTATTGCGCTCCCGTGGCGATGATCACGCATTTCGAGCGCAGCACGCTGCGGCTGCCATCGATCCGGATCGCGGAGGAGTGCTCGCCCTCCGTGAATGCCAGCGAGAGCGCGCGTGAGGGCGTGGAGAACTTCGCGCCGAAGCGGTAGGCTTGAAGCTGAGCCCGGAAAGTCAGGTCCCCACCGCTGATCCCGGTCGGGAAGCCGAAGAAGTTCTCGATCAAGGAGGATGACCCCGCCTGTCCACCCGGCGCGAAGCTCTCGAGCACGACGGTGCAGAGTCCTTCCGAAGCGGCATTCACCGCCGCTGCGAGACCCGCAGGCCCGGCACCCACGATCGCGAGATCACAGAAGAGCTCCTCGTCCGTTTCCGAGGAGAGCTGCCGCAGCAGTCCGGTGATACGGGCGATCTCGAAGATACTCGGGTTCCTCGCGATCGAGCCGTCACCGGAAATCAGGGCGGGCAGGTCGTCATTCTCAATTCCGAGCCGTCTGCACAGGCTCTGGCATTCCTCGGTAGTGGAGTCCACCAGACGGTGCGGGATGTGATTCTTGTCGAGGAAGTCATCGATCCGCCGCGCTCCCTGGCATCCGGGGTTGGCCAAAACGCGGAAGCCCGCGAATTCGTTGTCCCGGCTCAGCCGCTCCCGCCGCATGATGAAGGCGCGGACGATCGGCTCACCGACCCCCGGAAGCTCCGACAAGCTCGCTCGCCGGAATCGAGAGCACCTCCGTTTTCTCCGCCCGCCCGCGGATGGAAGCGATCGCCGCAGTGCCGTTGAGCATCGAGACTTCGCCGACGAAATCCCGCGGGCCGGGGGCGGCGAGAATCTGTTCGATCCCGTCGCGGCTCTCATACGCTTCGAGTTCGCCCTCGAGCACCACGACCATCGGACAATCGCGGGACCCGGCACGGATCACGACTTCTCCCGCCCGCACGATCTCGCGCGTGCCGAGCGGCTCCAGAAGCGAAAGCTGATGGTCATCCAGCTTCGGGAACGCGATGCTTTCCGTATCGCGGTAAAACTGCGCGTCGCGCTCTTCCGGGCTCATGGCGCGAAACCATAGCCGGTTTTTGAAACAAGGAAATCAGCGAAACGTCGATCTTAGTAACCCAGCCAGGGGCCGAGCCATTTCTCTGCTTCCTCCACGCTCATGCCCTTGCGGTGCGCGTAGTCCTCCACTTGGTCCTTCTGCAGCTCGGAGATCGCGAAGTAGTGGCTCTCCGGGTGGCTGAAGTAGAGGCCGCAGACAGCCGCGCCGGGATGCATGGCGCAGCTCTCGGTGAGTTCCACCCCGGTGGGCTCCGATGCTTGCAGCAGATCAAAGAGGATCGGCTTCTCGGTGTGATCCGGCTGGGCCGGGTAGCCGGGAGCAGGCCGGATGCCGCGGTAGAGTTCCTTGATCAGCTCGTTGTGGCCGAATTCGTTCGGGCGCTCGTAACCCCACTCGACACGCGCGCGATGGTGCATGAGTTCGGCGAAGGCTTCGGCAAGACGATCCGCGAGAGCCTGAGCCATGATTGCCAGATAGGGGTCGTGTGCCGCGCGCAACTCCGCCGCCCATTCATCGGCACCGTGGATGCCGACGACGAAGCCCCCGATGTAATCCTTGCCCGCGCCTTGCGGGGCCACGTAGTCGGAGAGCGCCTCGTTCGGCTTGCCGCTCTCCTTCTTCACCTGCTGGCGCAGGGTGTGAAGGCGGGCCTTCTCCGAAGTACGATGCTCATCGTTCCAGACGACCAAGTCATCGCCATCCGAGTTCGCGGGGAAGAAGCCGTAAATGCCGCGGGCGGTGAAGCGCTTCTCCGCGATGATCCGGTCGAGCAGGACGAGCGCCTCGGCATGGAGCTTGGCCGCTTCCTTCGCGCCTTCCGCATTCTTGGTCTTGAGGGTCTTGGTCTCGCGATCCCAGACGCCCCGCAGCTCCCATGCGTGGAAGAAAGGAGTCCAGTCGATGTATTCGACCAGTTCGCGCAGCGATTGATTGGCGATCACGCGGGTGCCGAGGAACTCGGGCACCGCAGGCGTGTAAGCGGACCAATCGGTCGCGCGCGCGAGCTTGCGAGCCTCGACGATCGAAATAGTCTCTTTCTTCGGTCCGCCGGTAAACGCCTCACGAGCCTTGCGGTGCTTCTCGGCATTCTCCGCGACGAACGCGTCCCGCTGCGCTTCGGAAAGCAGCGCGGTGGTCACAGGCACGGAACGCGAGGCATCCAGCACATGAACGACCGGCCCGGAGTAATGGTGCGCGATCTTCACCGCGGTGTGGGTGGTGGAAGTGGTGGCACCACCGATCAGCAGCGGCACCGTGAAGCCTCCCTTCTCCATCTCCTTCGCCACGTGGATCATCTCATCCAACGAGGGGGTGATCAATCCGGACAGGCCGATCACGTCCGCGCCGATCTCCTTGGCCTTCGCCAGGATCTTGTCGCAGGAAACCATGACGCCCATGTCCGTGACCTCGAAGCCATTGCAGGCGAGCACGACGCCCACGATGTTCTTGCCGATGTCGTGGACATCGCCCTTCACCGTCGCGATGAGAAACTTGCCCGCGGACTTCTGCTCCGGGTCGCCGGCCTTCTCGGCGTCCATGAAGGGCTCCAGCCAAGCAACGGCCTTCTTCATCACCCGCGCGGACTTCACCACCTGCGGCAGGAACATCTTGCCCTCGCCGAAGAGGTCGCCGACGACGCCCATGCCATCCATCAGCGGGCCCTCAATGACCTTGAGCGGGCGGCCATACTTCAGACGGGCCTCCTCGGTGTCCTCGTCGATGAACTTGTCGATGCCCTTGAGCAGAGCGTGTTCGAGCCGCTTCTCCACGGGATGCTCGCGCCACGAGAGATCCTCTTCGATCTTCTTGCCACCCTGTCCCTTGAATTGCTCGGCGAAGTCGAGCATCCGTTCGGTGGCATCGGGGCGGCGGTTGAGCAGCACGTCTTCGACGTGTTCGAGCATGTCCTTCGGGATCTCGTCGTAGACCTCGAGCATGCCGGCATTGACGATGCCCATGTCCATCCCCGCCCTTGTCGCGTGGTAGAGGAAAGCCGAGTGCATCGCCTCGCGCACCACGTTGTTGCCGCGGAATGAGAACGAGATGTTGGAGACGCCGCCCGAGATCTTGGCGTGGGGCAGGTTCTGTTTGATCCAGCGCGTCGCGTTGATGAAATCCAGAGCGTAGTTGTTGTGCTCCTCGATCCCGGTCGCGACGGTCAGGATGTTGGGGTCGAAAATGATGTCCTCCGGCGGGAAGCCGACCTTGTCCACCAGCACCCGGTAGGCGCGCTCGCAGATGCGGATCTTTTCCTCGTAGGTCGCGGCCTGCCCGTTTTCATCGAAGGCCATGACCACGGTGGCGGCACCGTAGCGGCGGATGTGCTTGGCCTGCTCGATGAACCTTTCCTCGCCTTCCTTCAGTGAGATCGAGTTCACGATGCCCTTGCCTTGGAGGTATTTCAGTCCCTCCTCGATGATCTCCCACTTCGAGGAGTCCACCATGATCGGCACCTTGGAGATAGCGGGCTCGCTCTGCACCAGTTGGAGGAAGCGCGCCATCATCGCCTTGCCGTCGATCAGTCCGTCGTCGAAGCAGATGTCGATGACGTTGGCTCCGCTCTCCACCTGCTGGCGGGCGATCTCAAGCGCTTCATCAAGTTTTCCTTCACGAACGAGCTTCGCGAACTTCGGCGAACCGGCGACGTTCGTGCGCTCGCCGATCATCAGGAAGTTTTTGTCCGGCGTATGATTGTACGCTTCAGAACCGGACAGACGAAGAACGCGAGGGATGGAAGGCATGGCTGATGAGGTAACCGCAGAGACGCAGAGATCGCGGAGGGTCGCGGAGTTCTTAATCGGTAAGGTTGTGCACGAGGCGCTTGAGGCCGTCTCGGAGGAGAGGAACATGAAAATTGATCAGAAGCCCGAGCGGCTTTCGGCTCATCCGGAGATAGGTAAGCAATTGGGCGCTGTGGACAGGTTTGAGAGCTTCGCCCGTCTTCAGTTCAACCACGATCTTGTCCTCCACAAGCAGGTCGATTCGGTAGGCGTCGGGAATGATCAAACCCTTGTAGGTGAGGGGAAGTAGAAGCTGCCGAACCGAAGATATTCCCCTTAGCGAGAGTTCATGGTGTAGCGATGCCTCATAAGAATGTTCTAACACTCCCGGCCCCAGCTCGCGATGAACCTCAATTGCCGCTCCGATCACCTGCTCGCTCAGAAGATTTAGTCCCTCATTCATACTCTGCGCTCCTTCGCGAACTCTGCGCCTCTGCGGTTAATCTGCCAAGCTCGGCACCTCACGCGGCGCGATCCCCTTCACACCCTCGGCAATGGCCGCGATGTGTTCCGGCGTATTCCCGCAGCACCCCCCCGCAAGGTTGAGCAAACCATCCACGGCAAACTCCTTCATGTAAGCGTTCATGTGTGGCGGCTCCAGATCGAAGCCCGTCGGAGCCAGTGGGTTCGGCAGCCCCGCGTTCGGATAGCAGGAAATGTGCGTGGCGGAGACCTTCGCCAATTCTTCCAGGTGAGGCTTCATCAGGTCCGGGCCCAGCGAGCAATTCAAGCCCACCGCCAGCGGATTCACATGCGCCATCGCATTCCACATCGCCTCGACCTTCTGTGCGGAGATCATCGTCTCGCCACCGCGGCCGACCGCAGCGCTAACAATGATGGGAAGCTTCAGCACATCGGCATCGAAGACCTCCTGGATCGCGACGAGTGCCGCCTTCGCGTTGAGCGCGTCGAAGATCGTTTCCACCATCAGGATGTCGCAGCCCCCGGCGATGAGGGCTCGCACCTGGCGAATGTAATCTTCCTTCACCTGGTCGAAGGTCACGGTACGGAAGCCCGCATCATTCGCATCCGGCGAGGTGCTGAGCGAAACCGTCAAGGGCCCGATCGCCCCGGCGACATAGCGCTTGATGCCGGTGTCGTTTGCCACCCGGTCCGCCCATTCGCGGCAGAGTCGCGAGGACTCGAAATTGATCTCCCACGCAAGGTCACGGAGCATCGGGTCATCGATGATCTTTTGGAAGAACTCCGGATCCTTCACGCCACCATGCTCGCGCGGGTCATCGACGAAGAACTCGCTCTGGGCGATCGAAGTGCCCGAGAAGGTGTTCGTCTCGCAGATGTCGGAGCCGGCTTCGTAGAAACGCTTGTGAATGTCCCCGATCACATCCGGACGGGTGATGGAAAGGATGTCCCCGTTGTTCAGCAGGTCTTTGCTGTTGTTCGCGAAGCGCGGGCCGCGGGCATCGGACTCGATCAGGCCATACGTGCGGATCGTCGTGCCCATCGCGCCATCCAAGACGAGGATGCGCTGGCGGAGGGCTTGCTGAAGTTCGATCGTAGGATCGGGGCGGGGCATGCCCGGAGGCTAGGACTGCCAGACGCTTTCGCAAGAGACAAATCTTCGTATCCGGATGCGTTGATGGGAGATGGTCAAGGTGTGAGAGAATGCCTACGGGTGGCACGATAATTCCTGTTTTTTGTAAATTCGGGACGAAAATTACATTATTGCTTCCAATTATAGAGTCCTTGGATACGGGTTTTTCCGTGAAACCCATCTTTTCCTCCCTAAAGGTGCTTTTGGTGACCTTATTTGCCGCATCATCTTGCTTGGCAGACCTGGCCGCCGACTTTGGCGCGCTCACCTCCGGTATCTCGGGGCAAGCCATCGCATCCCCCGGGACTTCGGGCACGGTTGCCCCATTCGGTGCAGCCTCCTTTCCTGTCCTGCTGGGCACGGCCTCCCCGGTGCAGGCCCCCGCCGCCGCGGGGCGCCATGGCGATAGTTACGACCCTTCGGCTGGCCGTGCCGTCGCCTTCTCCCACACGGGCTTTTTTGACACGGGCGCCGGCGCGCGCAGCACGCTCTTCACGAACTCGATCCTCTGGGCCAGCAAGCAAGCCGCTCCGGCAGGGACCACCGTCGCCATCGCGAGCAGCGCGGTCTCCTCCTCATTCGTGTCGGGACTCGGCTACACCACCACCGCGGTCGGGACCAATCTTACCGCCGCGAATCTCAGCAGCGCCCATGTGCTGGTCCTCAGCGCCCACGCCAACTTCACCGCGAGCGCGGTGACGAATATCAAGAACTTCGCCGCAGCAGGCGGGGGGATCGTGATCACCTCCACCCCGTGGGCTCTTGGCGCCAGTAACTACGCGAACGCGAACTCCATCCTCGATCCCTTCGGCCTCTGCTACAGCCTCGACTACTCGGATGATTCTTCATGGACCGTTGCGGCCGCTGCCTACCCCGCTTTCCAATCCGCCCTTCCCGCTGCAGATGCTTTGATCGCCGATAAGGAAGGAACCGCGGTAATGAGCGCCGCCAATCGCAGCGCTGCCGCCAATGCCATCTTCCAGGTCACCCAGATCCGCATCGATATCCCCGCGCTTGCCGCGAAGCTCGCCTTGCTGAGCGATTCTGCCCACTACGGCATGATCGCTCCCACCGCCGCGGCTCCGATCAATACCACCAACAAGCCGGTGGAGAAGATGATAGCGAGCTATCAGTCGAAGACCTTCGACCAACTCACTCCCGCCCAGCTCTTCGTCCACCCGAGCGCCTCCGATTTCCCCGGCTTGCCCACTGCCGGTGCGGCGACAGTGACCAAGACGGTTACGATCAACGGCAATACCTCCGTCGATTTCTACATGAACCAAGGCGGCCGCCCGACCCGCTTCGAGACCGGCCTCTATGCCGCCCCGGGAGCCACCGTCACGATCACCATCCCGGGCGATAAGACCGCTCAAGGGATTCAGGCCCACATCTCCCCGAACGGTAGCCAGGACAGCACCTTCAACATCACGAACTGGACCTTCTTTCCGAAGCTATGGCGCAGGGTCGATCTCACCCAAGCCAGCACCCAGACCGGGCATGTCATGGGAGGGCTGATTACGCTCATGATCCCGCCGGGCAAGAGCTTGGGCAATTTCGAGGTGACGATCAGCGGCGCGATCGAGGCCCCGGTCTTCGTGCTCGGCCAGAATACGGACGCGGAATGGAATGCGACACTGAAAAGCAAGCCCGCCCCCTACGGCTACATCCAGAATAGCAAGCTGACCATCTATGTGCCAAAGACGCAGCTCGCGGCGATGAACAACCCCGAGGCCGTGACCGGCTACTGGAAGCAGGTGATGGACATCGCCGACGAGTACTACGGTTATACGACTTACCGGAAGCGCGGCGAAGCGATCGCCACGGCACGCTACGTGGCTGCGGGAGCTGCTTACGCCAGCTATCCGATCGAGGCGGGCTGGGGGACCGGCTCCGATGAGATGCTGGAGGGAGCCCGCATCAACGGCCATTGGGGCAACTATCACGAACTGGGTCACAACTATCAGGACATCTTCGACGGCACCTTCGTCATCGCGCTCAGCGCGGAGGTGGATGTGAACCTCTTCCCCGGGATGATTTACACCCTCCTGCACGACCGCACGGCTTGGGATGGAGCGCACTCGACCTATGATGCCAGCAGCCGCCTCCCGAAGCGCCAGCAGTACCTCGCCCTTTCCGATGCGGAGAAGACCTGGCAGAAGGCCCACGACATCACTCCCGTGGCCTATGACTTCTACTTCAATCTCTCCGAGGCCTTCGGTTGGCAGGCCTTCAAGACAATGCTCACGCGCCTGATGCGCTACCTGCAGAGCCCGAGCAGCGCCACGGATCCCGCGCTGCACGCCCTCAGCAGCGGCGATGCGAATTTCAAGCGGAACCGCTTCTACATGCTGATGTGCGATGCCACCGGGCGGAATCTCGATAGCTACTTCCAGCGCTACGGTCTGGGCAAGGTGGGGGCAGGGCAGGAGATCACCCAATCGGTGAAGGATGCCATCGCGGCCAAGGGCTATCCGGTGTGGACCGACAACACGCCGATCGACGCGCTCTCCACTCCATCGAATCTCCACGTCAGCGAGGATGCTTCACCGGGCACGGAGATCCACCAGCTCGTCGCCACCGATGCGGAGGAGCCGGGAACGATCTGGGATTACTCGATCACTGCGGGGAACACCGGCAATGCCTTCACCATCGATCGGCGCACCGGCAAGCTCCGCGTCCAGAAGGTCGATGCCGAGACGCTGGGTACCTACAACCTGACCGTGCAGGTGCAGGACAATGGCGTGCCCCGCTTCTCCACCACGAGCAGCTTCACCGTAGCGGTGGACAATGTCAGCGAGGCACCGCAACTCGAAGGCAAGCTCTTCACCGCCACCAGCGCGATGGCGAATGGAGCCTCCTTGGGCACCATGGGCCTCGCCATCGAGCAGGGTCGCACCTTGGGCAGCCTGGAGATCGTCGCGGGGAATAGCGGGCAGTTCTCCATCAATCCGGCCACTCGTGCCATCACGGTTACGAATGCTGCCAGCTTGCCGAATCCGGGCGTGGTGGTGCTTACAATCCGTGCGATTGATAGCGCGGGTGTCAGCGGCTTCGGCACCGCGACCATCTTGTGTAATCGTTCGACCGGGGTGCTGGAAGAGCGTTGGCCCGGGGCCTCGATCAGTGGGAACCCCACGGTAACGAATACATTCAGCAGTTTCACCTCCGGGCAGAATGCGGCGGAGAGCTACATCCGGCGCGTCTCGGGATGGCTGGTTCCGCCCGCCAGCGGAGTGTACACTTTCTGGATCGCGTCGGACGATGGCAGCACGCTCTCGCTCGGTGCCGATGAGAAGGAACCCGGCAAGCAAGCGATCGCAAGCGTCTCCGGCTACACCGGCTTCCAGGCTTGGATGGCGCAGCCTTCGCAGAAGTCGACGCCGGTCTTCCTCCAGGCGGGCCGCGCCTATTACATCGAGGCGATCCAGCAGGAGGGCGGTGGTGGCGATCACGTGGCGGTCGCCTGGCAGGGGCCTGGCATCGCCCAACAGGTGATTCCGGGCACGGCTTTGATTCCCCGGAATGCGACGAGCAGCTTCCCGGCTTCCGGTGCGTTGCCGGCCATCACGATCACTTCGCCGGAAGAAGGCGCCTTCCTCTTCGTGCCGGGAACCTTCCCGATCACGACCGAACTCGAGGAGAACACGCTCACGATCTCGAAGGTCCAGTTCTTCGATGGCGAGACCCTGATCGGCGAAGATGCCACTGCGCCTTACTCTCTCGATTGGGTGAATCCGGCACCCGGCACCCATGCCCTGCGGGCTCGCATCGCGCACACGGCCGGGACCGTGGATTCAAATGCGCGGATCGTCACGGTCGCGGCGGCGGGTGCTCCGCTGCTTTCTCTAGACAGCCCCTTGGCGGATGAGATCTCGATTCCTGCGAATGTCGGCCTCGTGCTTGAGTCCACCGTGCTCGATAATACGCCGGCTTCGCTTGCGGTTTCTTGGAGCAAGCTCAGCGGTCCGGGCACGGTGAGCTTCGGCAATGCTTCCGCGCCTGATACCAGCGCGAGCTTTTCCGCAGCGGGCGATTACGTCCTGCGTCTTACCGCCAGCGATGGCAGCCAGGAAAGCACGCGGGATCTCACCGTTCATGTCGGCGTGACGCCGCTTCAGCTGATCAGTGCGGACGTGAACGCGCCGCGCACCGGTAGTAGCTCTTTGTCGGATGGTGTGGTGACCATCTCTGGGGCTGGCAATGACATCTATGGCACCAGCGATCAGTTCCACTTCTACCATGAACAGGTAAGCGGCGATTTCGATTTTCGCGCGCGCTTGGCCTCGAAGACGATCAGCAGCGTTGGAGCCCACACCGCACTGATGGCACGCGAGAGCCTGGCGGCAAACTCCGCGCATGCCGCCGTCTCACAGGAGAGCAGCGGCAGCACCTATCTCATGCAGCGCGCCAGCAGCGGTGCCTCCACCTCGATCAATATCGGCAGCGCGGTGAACAATACGCCTCCCACATGGATGCGGCTTGCCCGGACCGGGAACAGCATCCGCGGCTACATCTCGGATGACGGTGTGACTTGGACGGAGAAGGGCCCGATCACTCCGGCCCTGTCGGGAACCGTGCTACTTGGCTTCGCCGTCTCGAATTCCGAGTCGAGTGCGGGTGCGGCTCTGAATGTGGCTACCTTCGACAACATCAGCGGCCTCAGCAGCGGCAATGTCGGCGCGCTGGTGGCGGCCGGTCCCGATCAGAACATCACGCTGCCGCAAACGGCTTTGGCCGGTAGCGCGAGCGATGATGGCCAACCGAATCCTCCGGGTATGCTCGCGACGCGTTGGACGAAGCTTAGCGGTCCGGGAAGCGCGAACTTCGCCAATGCGAATTCGCCGGTGAGCCAAGTGAGCTTCTCCGTGCCGGGGAACTATTTGCTGCGACTGGTGGCGGATGATGGGCAGGTGAAGACCTTCGATGACTTGGCGATCACGATGCCTTCGCCCTTCGCCAATTGGCGCGCGGCCCGCTTCGGTGCTGCCGCGGGGGATGAGCTGGTAGCCGGCGCGAATGCCGATCCGAACCGGAACGGGATCGCGAACTTGCTTGAGTATGCTTTCGGTATGGATCCGGAAGCGCAGGGGACTGTCTCGCCGGTGCTCTTAGGAGATCAGGGCGGGCGCATCCGCTTGACCTTCACCCGCGACCCTTCGGCGACCGACCTCGACTTGCTGGTTCAGGCCGGCAGCGACCTGTCCGGCGAGTGGGTAGATCTCGCCCGCAGCGAGAACGGTGAACCCTTTGGGCCTCTCGTTCCCGGGGTTGAGGTGAGCGAGACGACCTCGGGTGATCTCCTCGAGGTCGGGCTGCTGGATCTTCCACGGGCCAGTCTGCCGGATACACGCAGGCGTTTCCTGCGGGTGGTGGCCATCATGCCCTAGTGTCCGGCTTGGACTAGTTCCTAGCGGCCCATGCCATGCCCTTCGCCAACATCGGGCGGAGGGCTTTGCTGGCCTCAGGATGTGGACTGATGGCGAGGACCCGTCCTTTGCCATGACGGGTGGAGATCATCGCCGGGGTATCCGTCATGGTTCCCTCCTGTGGCTCGTAGTGGGAAACCTCGCTGCGGAACCACGCGAGGACCTCGTAGGTCGGAGATTCGTTCGGCAGCATGGGCGGAACAATCGGGCCGTTGTGATAGCGGACTTGGATCTCTCCGGGATGATCGCCGAAGATTTGCTTCCCGGCATCGCTCAGCTCCATGGTGACCAAGGATGATGGCCCGCGATACCACATGCTCTTCATGCCCTTCCCCGGGATCTCCCGCATGTCGGCGAAGGTGCGCTGATTGCTAAAGGCGAGCGACCAGTCGTAGTTCGAGGCGGAGAGGTAAGCTCCCGCACAGATGCCGACGTAGCCTCCGCCCTGTTCGACGAAGCGGCGGACTGCGTGACGGCCCCGCTCGCCCAAGGCCTTTGCTTGGCTGCTACCGCTTCCGCCGGGAAAGATCGCGAGATCGAATCGCTCGAGTGCGCCTTGCCGGACATCTTCCGCACCGACCCGCCACGCAATGCTGCCGGGGAGTTCTCTCAGGGTGGCCTCCATCAGAGGCGGTCCTCCTCCGCCAGCGCCCTTGTCATCGAAGATCGCCACGCGGGGCCCTGGAGAGGGCGGCGGAATGATGGCCGCTTCGCTTCCCTGCGAGACCATGCCCAGCCGGAGGAGAAGCTGGTGAACCATGATCCGATGCTGGCGGGTGCGGAGAGAAAGCGGCTGATCGCGGGAGGTGGTTTCCACGATCATGGCGGAGGCTCCGAGTTGCTCGGCGGCGGCCCGGGCAAGGCTGCCCTCCACCGGTAGGCTCAGGTTCACGAACCAGCGTTGCGGATCGGCGATTGTCGCGTTCACTGTGGACAGCATCACGGGCGCAGCGGCATCGGTCGCATCGCTGTTGCAGTCGATGATCGACGAGCCCACCGAGCCGGGCTGCAAGCGGTGGAAGTCGTAGCCTTCGTGCAGGTCGATCAGCCAGTCGGGGTGCTGTGCGGCGACGAAGTCCCACAGATGGGCCGCGAGCGCGCCCCGCGTCCCTCCTTCGCTTCCCGCTCTGGGGAAGTTGCGGTTCAGGTCCCTCTCTCCCGTCTTGACCCCGGGGATCAGGCGCTTGCCTGCCTTCAGCGCGGGGACGTTCGCCCGTGGGATGACGATCAGCCGGCCTCGAATCAGCGGCCACTCGCAGATCTGTTCGGCGGCACGGGCTCCCGCCGGCTCATCGCCATGGACACCGCCGGTTAAGACAATCGTCGGTCCGGGCTCCGAGGTTTCGATCACCTGGTAGGGCGTCTCCCAGCGGCTACCCGTGGCGATAAGGCCGGAGCTGCGCAGTTCCGCGGAGATCCCGCAGGTGGTAAGGGAGCAGAGGATCGCAATGAATGCCCGGCGCATGTCGTTCGATTCAGCTTGCCCCTCGCGCTCGAATGCAAGCCGGGGATTGCGACCTTGTGGTCAACTACGGGCGTCGCGCTGCCGATCAATCAGGCACCCAAGTAGGCCTCTTGAACGCGCGGGTTCGCCTTGAGTTCGGCGGAGGGGCCTTCCAACAGGATCGAACCGGTCTCCAAGACATAGCCGTAGTTCGAGACATCCAGCGCAAGGTTCGCGTTCTGCTCCACCAGCAGGATGGTCAGACCCTGCTCACGGTTGATCTCCACGATGCGTTCGAAAATCGCCTTTACCAGCAGCGGCGCGATGCCGAGCGAAGGCTCGTCGAGCATCAGGAACTTGGGATTCCCTAGCAGGGCGCGGCCAATCGCTAGCATCTGTTGCTCACCGCCGGACATGGTACCCGCGGCTTGGTTCTCCCGCTCCTTCAAGCGCGGGAAGAGGTGGAAAACGTATTCGGTCTGCTTGGCGATCCACGCTTTGTCCTTCTGAAGGTAAGCGCCCATCGCCAGATTCTCCTTCACCGTGAGATTCGCGAAGACCATCCGGCCTTCCGGCACGTGGCAGAGGCTGCGCGATACAATCTTGTGTGGGGGCAGGCCGCGGATCTCTTTCCCTCCATAAACGATGGATCCGGTCGATTTGATCAGGCCGGAGAGGGCGCGGAGCGTGGTGGATTTACCCGCACCATTAGCACCGATCAAAGTCACGATGCTTCCCTGAGGGACCTTGAGCGAAACACCGTGCAGCGCTTTGATTGCGCCGTAGGATACGTGGAGATCTTTGACTTCGAGCATCGTCGTTCAGGTCGGTTCACTCGGCAGCCACTCCCAGATACGCTTCGATCACCTTCGGATCGCACTGGATTTGCTTCGGCGTTCCCTCGGCGATCTTGCAGCCATATTCGATCACGGCGATGCGCTCGCAGATGCCCATGACGACCTTCATATCGTGCTCCACGAGGAGAACGGCGAGGTTGTAGCGCTCCTTGATGAAGCGGATCAGGTTCATCAAGTCGTCCTTCTCGGACGGGTTCATGCCGGCGGCGGGCTCGTCGAGTAGAAGAAGCTTCGGCTTGGTGGCGAGGGCACGGACGATCTCAAGGCGGCGTTGGTCGCCGTAGTTCATGTCCTTGGCATTCTTGTCACGGGCATCGGCGAGGCCGAAAATGTCGAGCAGTTCGAGAGCCTCCGCCTCGATGGCGGCTTCCTCTTTCTGAAATACCGGACCGCGGGTGAGGGAGTGGAGGATGCCACGCTTCAGATGGGTCATCATCGCGGCACGGACGTTGTCCAGCACGCTGAGAGAGGAGAAGAGGCGGATATTCTGGAAAGTCCGCGCGATACCCATACGGGTGATCTCGTGTGGCTTCTTCCCGGGAACAGAAATGCCTTCAAAATGGATTTGGCCGGCAGTCGGGGTGTAGACGCCGGTGATCAGGTTGAAGACGGTGGTTTTGCCCGCTCCGTTTGGTCCGATCAGGCCTACCAGCTCGCCCTGGCCGACGCCGAAGCTCAAGTCGCCAACCGCCTTCAGCCCGCCGAAGCGGATGGTCACATCTTTCAATTCCAGCCCGGAGCTCATGCGGATTTCTTTTTCCGGTTCAGGAATGGCAAGGAGGGCAGAAGTCCCTGCGGGCGAACGATCATCATAATGATGAGAAGCAGCGAGAAGACGATCATGCGATACTCTTCGGCATCGCGAAGGAACTCATTGAGCACCGTGAGCAGGATGGCCGCGAGGACCACGCCCGCCGTGCTGCCCATGCCACCAAGGATCACGATCACCACGATGTCGAAAGACTTCAGGAAGTTGAAGCCCTCTGGCGAGATGGTAGTACGGAGGTGGGCGTAGAGTCCGCCGGCGAGGCCTGCGAAGAAGGAACCGGTGACGAATGCAGTGACCTTGTAGCGGACGGTGTTGATCCCCATCGATCCGGCGGCGACCTCATCGTCTCGAACAGCGAGGAAGCCGCGGCCGTAGGTGGAATTCACCATCGACGCGACCACATACACGCAGATGGCGGCGAGGGCGAAGACCCAAAAGAAACTGCTGTGGGGCGGGATGCCCTTCAGTCCGAGCGGGCCGCCGAAAGGTCCGTCTCCGCTCGTATTCTGCAGGATCACGCGGACGATCTCGTTGAAGCCGAGGGTAACAATTGCGAGGTAATCGCCGCGGAGACGGAGGGATGGCATGCCGACCAGCCAGCCGCAGATGGCGGCGCAAAGCCCACCGATAACTAGGGCGATGAGAAACGCGGTGCCGGTCGCAAACGCACTGGGGCCGCCAAGCATCGGAATGAGCTGCTGGCTGGCCTCGAGCGTGAAGATCGAGGCTCCGTAGGCGCCGACCGCCATGAAGGCGGCGTGACCCAGCGAGAACTGGCCGGTGTGGCCATTCACCAGATTCAGGCTGACCGCGAGGATGATGTTGATCCCGACGTTCAGGGCGATGTCCAAATAGTAGGCATCGATGTTGTCGGAAACGAGCGAGACTCCCAAGCTGATGGCGAGGGCGACGATGAGAGCGATCTGGGCGGAGTAGCGCTTCATGCGTTCTGTCAGACTTTTTCGCGCTCCACCTTGCCAAGCAGGCCGGAGGGTTTGAAGACGAGGATGAGGATGAGAATGACGAAGGCGACGCCTTCCGAGTAGCCGGAGGGAATGCCAACGTTCTGGCTGTAGCCTTTCACCAGCGTCTCCGTGATGCCGATGATGAGCCCTCCAAGTGCCGCGCCCGGGATGTTCCCGATGCCGCCCAGCACCGCAGCCACGAAGGCTTTCAGGCCCGGTTGCACCCCCATGAACGGCTCGATACTGGGGTAGAGCGAGGCATAGAGGATGCCGCCGGCCGCAGCCAGCGCGGAGCCGAGACCAAAGGTGAAAGAGATCACCACGCCATTATTCACCCCCATGAGCGTGGAAGCGGTAGGGTTCAGCGAGAGTGCCCGCATCGCCAGACCCATCTTGGTCTTCATCACGATGAAACGCAGGCCGACCAGCAGGAGAACCGTGGTGGCGAGAACAACGACTTGGGCGATGGAGATCGTCAGGCCTCCGGTATTCGCGATCGCTGTCCGGGGTATCAGCTCCGGGAAGGGCCGTTGGGTAGCCCCGAAGGCGAGCTGGCCGGTATACTCGATAAAGAGCGAGACGCCGATCGCGGTGATCAGCACATTCAAGCGGGGCCGATTCCGGAGCGGGCGGTAGGCGAGGCGCTCCACCACCATCCCCAGCACCGCACAGACCACCATGGAAATCAGCAGCGTGAGCGCCAGCGATACCGGCCACGGTATGGCGGCAAAGGTAGGGCCTAGCCACTTGTGCAAGCCGAAGGCCGTGAAGGCCCCAAGCATGAACACATCACCATGCGCGAAATTGATGAAGCGCAGGACACCGTAGACCATCGTGTAGCCCAGCGCGATGAGGGCATAGATGGAGCCTTGGAACAGGCCGTTGAGTAGCTGCTGAAAGAACTGCTCCAAGGAAGTAAGGGCGGAGTTGGAAGTTTACCGGCGCGGTCCTCGAGGATTGTCTCAGGGAGCGATCGTTTCCGTGTAAACCACCTTGCCGTCCTTGATGGTGAGGATGACCGCCGGCTTGGTCGCGTTTCGCTGGGAGTCCAGAGTGATCTTGCCGGTGATGCCCTCGTATTCCTTGGTTGCGGCGATCGCGTCGCGCAGTGCGGGACCATCGACGGAGTTGGCGCGCTTGATGGCGTCGAAGAGGATCTTGGCGGAGTCGTAGCCAAGGGCGGCCATGGCATCCGGCTTGGCACCGTGCTTGGCCTCATACTTTTTCACGAAGTCTTGGATGGCCGGGGCTTGATCCTCGTTCGAGAAGTGATTGGAGAAGTAGCAGCCCTCCATCGCGTCGCCTCCGACTTCGATCAGCGAGGGGGAATCCCAGCCGTCGCCACCGAGGAGCGGGGCGGAAACGCCGAGCTCCCGGGCCTGCACGGCGATCAGAGCGACCTCGTTGTAGTAGCCGGATGCGAAAATCGCGTCCGGAGCGCCGCCCTTGATCGCGGTGAGCTGGGCCTTGAAGTCCTTGTCACCGGAGCCGTAGCTCTGCTCACCCACGATGGTGCCACCGTTCGCGGCGAAGTGCTTCTTGAAAAATTCGGTCAGGCCGACGCTGTAGTCCTGCTTGCTGTCGGTCAGGATCGCGACCTTCTTCCAGCCCTTGGAGAGGGCAAACTTGGACATCACCGTGCCTTGGAAAGGATCGATGAAGCAGACCCGGAAGACGTAATCACCCGCTTCGGTGACCTTCGGGTTGGTGGATGCCGGGGAGATCATCGGCACACCTGCAGCTTGGGCGATCGGGGCCATCTCAAGGGAGCGGCCGGAAGCCACCTCGCCGAGCAAGGCACTGATCTTGGAGCGGGAAATCAGCTTTTTGGCAACGATTCCCGCTTCACCCTGCTTGGACTGGTCATCCTCCGTGTGCAGCTTGATCTGCTTGCCGAGCAAGCCGCCCGCCGCGTTGATCTCGTCCACTGCCATCTGGGTGCCGTTATGGGAGGACTGGCCGAAGGTGGCAGTACCGCCGGTGAGAGCTGCGACCTCACCAATGTTGATCACGCTGTCGTCCGTCTTCTTGCAGCTGGAAAGGCCGAAGGCGGCGGCAAGGGTCAAGGCGGCGGTCGGAATGACAAAGTGGCGGCGTTTCATGGGAAGATCGGTGCTCGGTTCGGAAAACCGGAGCAAAGGCTAGGAAGCCGGTCGCGAGAGCGCAACCGTAAAGCAGGATCTGTACCCCTCCGCCCGGCCTGCGTGAATTCCGAGCCCCTCGCTGAAGCCCTCCCTTATCCCCCGGCCTACGGCTTCTCGGTGATCAAATAGGTGCTCGACGGATTGATCACCACCGGAGGCGGAATCTTCCATCCTCCCGGTTGCTCGATGTCATAGCCCCTTGGGAATGTCTGGGCGGCCCAACGGTGCGCGAAGACCTCCATCGCCTGCTTGGAGTCCTGAACCCGGGCCACGCCGGCGCGAGTGTCGTAAATCGTCAGGAGATGTTTCCCGGCCCCCAGCTTCTCATGGGTGAGGCTCATCCCGTTCGGAGCGCTCACCCGTGGGCCCGCGGCCTTCTCCGGACCCACGCATGATATCAAAGGAAGAGCACAACTTGACAGAACCGGCAGCAGAACAAAACGCATATGAACACTTGAAGCGCACCGGCGACTCTACTGCAAGCCGAACACTACCGCTTCTCCCCGGCCTTCGCCCAGATTACGTGGTGGACCCGGAGCATGCTCTCCGACTCCGCTTCCGCGCGTTTCGACTTTAATTGCTTCAGCAAAGTCTCCGCCGATTCGAAGTCGTCCTTCGCGTTCACATATCCGGCCCCGCTAGGGTCCTCCGTCGGTGTCTGGCTACCTTGTGGAACGATCGCGGACTGCCGGATAATCTGCGCGAGCAGCTTCCGCTTGTCCGCCACCGCGCCGGTTTGCTCCGCGATCGTCTTGTCCAGCTCCTCGAAGTGAGCCGCCGGGCGCGCCACCTCGAACTGCTGGAGGACACAAGCCGCCGTGTTGGCCATGATCGCGGCCATCACCGGCGATTCATCGCTCGCCGTGATTTTGCCGTCCTTGCCGCGGAGCGATAGCTCCAGCACCGAGGCCAACCGAGCGGATGCCTCCTCCGGTTCGAGTTCCCAAGCAGTTGTCAGCGCCAGGCGGGCGGTGATCTCCTCAAGCGCCTTAGGCTTCTTGGCGAGTTCCAGGAAGTCCCGCAGGGCTGCCTCATCCTGACCGGCCGCGTTCTCCAGCTTCACCGTGGCGGTCGCTTTGAATGGCTCTCCAAAGACGGTTTGCGAACCGAGCGCCAGGATCGCAAAGAGAAGACAGCTCCGTTTCATGATGGTGATGAGTTCGCCCGCAGCCTTGGCAGAAGTCAATCTCACCGAGTTGACGATTTATTAACTCAATCCCTCCTTCGTCATGCCGGATGCCCGCACGAGTCGCTAGCCGCCCACCGCCTTCACGATCGCGTCGAACACCCCCTCGGCCCGCGTCACTGGCACCGGCGATCCGATGATCAACGGCTGCTCGCCCGGCTCCACTTTGTCCCGACCGTGCGAGCCTTTCACCAGCCCGGCATCCAGCGGGATCACATCCAGCAGACCACGGAAGCCCAGCTTCTTCTTCAGCAGGAATTTCGCGATCTTCAGCTTCGGGTTCGCGATCTTCGGGTCGATGAAAAGCTCCACCGGATCATATCCCGGCTTGCGGTGGATATCCACGCAGCGCGCGAAGTCCGGAGCCTTCGCATCGTCTTCCCAATAGTAGTAGGTGAACCAGGCATCGGGCTCGGAGATCGCGATCAGGTCGCCACCCCGTTCCACACCGATGCCCCGTCCCCATATCTCCTCCGTAGCCCGCACTTCATCGATCCCGGGAGTGTCTTCCAAGAGCTTGCGGACAGCGGGCAGGAGAGCGCGATCGTTCACATACACATGGGCCATCTGGTGGTCCGCCACGGCGAATACCTTGCTGCCTCCCGCGTCCAGCGTCTCCAGCCCCAGCTCATCCTTTAATTGGATCCACCCCTGCTTGCGGAAGATGCGGTTGAGATGGATTGCGCGTGTGACCTTGGAGATGCCGTATTCGGAAACGATCATCACCTTCACCCCGCGGGATTCGAGGTGATCGATCAGCTCGCCCGCCACCCGGTCGATCGCCGCCAATTCCGGCGCGATCTCCGGCGCACCGGGCCCGAACTTCTGCAGGCAGTAGTCCAGATGCGGCAGGTAAACGAGGCTCAGCGTCGGCTTCTCCCGGTCCTCGGTCCACTTCGCAGCCGCGGCGATCCACTCCGAGCAGGCGATCCCCGCGCCCGGACCCCAGAAGCTGGGGAAGGGGAACTCGCCCAGATCGGCCTTCACCTTCTCGCGCAGGTCCATCGGCTGCGTGTGGATGTCGAATACCTTGCGCCCGTCCGCCGGATACATCGGTCGCGGCGTCATCGCGATGTCCGCGCTGGAATACATGTTGTACCACCAAAAGAGCTTCGCGCAGGTGAAGCCCGGGTGCTGGGCCCGAAGCTGCTCCCAGACCTTCTCCCCGCGCACCAGGTGATTGCTCTGCTTCCAGAAGCGGACTTCCGCGCTCTCTCGATCATACCAGCCGTTTGCCACGATCCCGTGCTTCCCCGGATCGCTGCCGGTCAGCATGGATGACTGCGCCGTGCAGGTCACCGCGGGGAAGGCAGGCGGGAAGGACTGCATCCCCTGCTTCTGCGCGAAGGCGGTGAGCCGCGGCGTTTCCGTCCCCAGCAGGGAAGGGGAGAGTCCCACCACATTGATGACCGCCACGCGCTGCATGCGGCGGAGTCTTCCAGTGCTTCAGGCGGCTGGCAATCCCCGGGGAGGTCGACCGAAATTGTCACCGCGCTTTGAATGACCTTCGCGGGTTGCTGCGTTCTCAATCCCCGCCCCATGCGTCCGGTTCTCCGTCCTTTGCTCATCCTTGCCCTCCTTTCCATCCCGGTCGTTTCCGGGCAGACGATCTTTGCGCCCAAGGCTGCCGGGCAAGCGGAGCCCGCCTGGCAGCCGCTCTATCAGGGCATCGACTACCGCTTGGACGAATTGAGCCAGCCGCGCGTGCTCCGCATCCACAGCGCCCGCATCGATACCAAGGCTCCGGGCATCCGCCTCTTCGCCACCCCCGGAAATGGCGACAAACCGGGAGAGGTGGACGGGCGCCGGACCGCGAGCTTCCTGAAGGAGTTCGATCTGGAGCTCGCCATCAATGGCACCGGCTTCCAGCCCATCACCGCAGAGGGCAAGCCCGTCGAGGTCCTGGGCCTGTCCGTCTCCGATGGCAAGGTGGTGAGCGAGCTCGATCCGGAGAGAGGGAACCCGGTCCTGCTCATCACCGCCCGCAATGAGGCGCACATCTTCTCCGGTCCACTGAAACAGCAGGATCTGCGGGCAGCCCATCAGGCCATGCAGGGCTGGTATGGGAAGAATGGCCTGCTGCTGGACAAGGGCCGGGTGCTCACCAAGAGCGTCGATATCCATCCCCGGACCGCCGCCGGCGTCTCGGAAGATGGCCGCTACCTCTACCTCGTCGTGGCGGATGGCCGCCAACCCGGCCTCAGCGAGGGAATGACGCTGGTCGAGCTGGCTGCGTGGATGAAACAGCTCGGCTGCAAGGATGCGCTGAATCTCGATGGCGGCGGCTCCACCACCATGGTGACCAAGAATCCCGACGCCTCACCCAAGATCCTGAATTCCCCCTCCGGCGGCTTACAGCGGAGCGTGGCGAATCATCTGGGCGTGCACGCGGAACCGCTCCCGAGCGCCCCCTGAGCGGATTTCCTGCGGTCTCCATTTCAAAAAACCGAATGTTCCTGCGTTCTGGTGCCTCGGGAATGCTTAAAAATCCGTAAGTCGTTGGTCGAAGCTTTCATTTCGTGACGGCAGGGCCAAAATCCGCGCCGACATGAAGCTTTTCGGCACCGACGGTATCCGCGGCAAAGCGAACGAATTTCCCATCACCCCGGAGGTCGCCCTCCGAGCGGGTAAGGCGGTGGCGCAGGTGCTCCGCTCCTCCGGCCACAACCGCAATCGCGTGGTGATCGGCAAGGACACCCGCATTTCCGGCTACATGCTGGAAACCGCTCTGACCTCCGGTTTGGTCTCGATGGGCATGGACGTGCTGCTCCCCGGCCCGCTGCCAACCCCGGCGATCGCCCACCTCACGAAGTCGATGGGCTGCGCCGCCGGCATCATGCTGACGGCTTCCCACAATCCCTATGAGGACAACGGCCTGAAAATCTTCGGCCCGGATGGCTACAAGCTCTCCGACGCGCTGGAGGAAATCATCGAGCGCCACATCCTCGGCGATGAGCCGGAGCCGCGGGCCATGTCCCCGGAGAAAATCGGCAAGGCCTACCGCATCGATGACGCCCGCGGTCGCTACATCGAATTTGCGAAGCACACCGCCGACAACATCTCCCTGCACGGGCTGAAGATCGTGGTCGATTGCGGCCACGGCGCGGCCTACTTTATCGCCCCGCTCATCTTCAAGGAGCTGGGCGCGGAAGTGATCAAGCACGGCTGCGAGCCGGATGGTATCAACATCAACGACAAGTGCGGCGCTCTCTACCCACAGACCGCCGGGGAACTCGTCCGCCAGCACGGTGCCGATCTCGGTATCTCCTTCGATGGCGATGCCGACCGCGTGATCTTCACCGATGCCACCGGCACACCCGTCTCCGGCGACCGCATCCTCGCGCTCGCGGCGATTTCGCTGAAGGAACAGGGCCGCCTCCGCGGCAACAAGATGGCCTGCACCGTCATGAGCAATCTCGGCCTGCACGAGGCCATGCGCCGTTCGGGCATCGAGGTGCTCACCACTGCTGTCGGCGACCGCCACGTGATCGAGTCGCTCCGCAGCAACAGTGGCTCCTTCGGTGGCGAGAACTCCGGCCACCTCATCTTCGCCGATCACGCCACCACCGGCGATGGCATCCTCAGCGCGCTGCAGGTCCTGCGCGTGATGAAGGAGAAGAAGGCCACCCTCGCCGAGCTCGCCGCCTGCATGCGCGAGTTCCCGCAGGAACTGGTGAACCTGAAGGTCGCCGCCAAGCCTCCGCTCTCCAGCCTCCCCGGCATCCAGAAGCTCATCAAGGAAGCCGACGAAACCTTCGGCGACGCCGGCCGTCAGCTCATCCGCTACTCCGGCACGGAGAACAAGATCCGCATCCTCGTCGAACACCGTGATGCCGATGCCGTCCACCAGTGGGTGGAGAAGTTCACCGCCGCGGTGAAGGAGGACATTGGGGTGCCAGCGTGATCCTCCGATAAAGGCGTCCCTGCATGATCAAGAGGCTCATCTCCTTTTTCGCTGGCGACCGCTCCGCACGAGGCGGAGTTTTGGTCACCAGTGATCAGGAGCATGACGAAGTCTTCAAGCGGGCGACCGATCTGATCTCTCCTTTGACGAAGATGCATGGTAGGCAGGACTCATTTCCCGAAGGTCGGCGGCAATCGTTGTTCTCGGGGATCGCCGATCTGCATGCCGTGACAGCTTACAACCCGCAAAATTGGGCCGCCTTCTGGTTCAAGGGCAAAGCGTATCAAGCTCTGGGAAACAAGGATGCTGCCAAGCGGGAGTTCCAAGCCTCTTTCGCTCTGGAGAAACAGAATCCTGACGTAGCCAGAGAATATGGAATCTCGTGCTCGGAATTGGGACTTGTGGATGAGGCGGTGTTGGCTGCGAAACATGCTTTGGAACTGAAGCCTGAAGATGCTGGACTGAAGGCAAACCTTGCTTTGGCGCTCCTGCTTGCGGGCAAGATCTCCGACGCGAAGGAAACCATTGCTGAATCGTTGAAGGCTTCTCCTTATGATCCCATCTCGAAGTCTGTCGAACGTGTGATCGGCGAAGTCATCTCCGGAAAGAGGAAGCAGCCTCGGTTCGTGGCGGATCTTGAGCGTTCGTGCTGATAGAAGTCTTTCTCGAATAAACGAACTCAGATGCCCCTCTTCGCCACCCGCCCCATCGATGATTTCCCCATTGGGAATGTCCTGCTGCGTGATCATCACACGGCCCTGAAGATCGATGGCCTGCACACACATCCGCATGCGTGGTTGTCGGCGCTCGATGTCGCCTTTCTCTCGGCCAATGGAACGCGGACCTTGGTAGACGAACAGCAGGTGCCGCTTGCCTGGTTCGGGGATGACGCGGATCTCTCCAACGCGGTGGTCGCGAGCAGTTCCTTCCTCATTGTCCACCCTTGGGACCTCATCCGCGCGAACGAATTGCATGTCGCCTCCCTCACCGAGTCGCGTATCGAGGGCTCCGTCCACCCGAATGCCGTCATCGAAGGCACGATTCACCTCGGCCCCGGCTCGCGCATCCTCCCCGGCGTCTTCATCGAGGGCAACGTCGTCATTGGCGCGAACACCAAGATCGGCCCGAACTGCTACATCCGCGGCTCCACTTCCATCGGCGACAAGTGCCATGTGGGAAATGCCGTGGAGATCAAGAACTCGATCCTCCTCTCCGGCACCAATGTCGGTCACCTCAGCTACGTCGGGGATTCTGTCCTCGGCGAGAAGGTGAACTTCGGCGCGGGCACCATCACCTCGAACCTCCGCCATGATGGCGCGAACCACCGCAGCGAAGTGGAAGGCGTGCTCGTCGATACCGGCCGCCGCAAGTTCGGCTGCATCGTCGGCGATGGCGTCCACACCGGCATCAACACCTCCATCTACCCCGGCCGGAAACTCTGGCCCCGCACCAGCACCCGCCCGGGCGACATCGTCCAGCGCGACCTCATGTCCTAGATCGCAGATGGGAGATGGTGGATGGCAGATAAAAGGCCTCCATCAGCTCCGCTGCTTCTCGAATCTACTATCTTCCATCTACCACCTACCATCTCTCCATGTGCGGAATCGTCGGATACATCGGTAAAGCCTCCGCCCCCAGCGTCCTCATCAGCGGCCTGCGCCGTCTCGAATACCGCGGCTATGATTCTGCCGGCATGGCCATCCTCGAGGACGGCTCGGTCGTCGTCAGCAAGGCTCCGGGCAAGGTCGCCGCACTGAACGACAAGGCTCACGCCGATTGGCCGGTCGAGCGCTTCACTCGCTCCTCCACCGGAATCGCCCACACCCGCTGGGCCACCCACGGTCCGCCGACCGAGGCGAATGCTCACCCGCACCTCGATGAGTCCGGCGACATCGCCCTCGTCCACAACGGCATCATCGAGAACTACCGCGCCCTCCGCACCCGCCTCGAAGCCAAGGGCCACCACTTCTACTCCGAGACCGATACCGAAGTGCTCGCCCACCTCATTGGCGACCGCAACAAGGGCGATCTCTTCCAAGCCGTCTGCGATGCCCTCAGCCAAGTCGAAGGAACCTTCGGCATTGCAGTGATTTCCGCGAAGGAACCGGGCAAGATCATCACCGCCCGCCGCGGCAGCCCGATCGTGATCGGGGTGGGGGAGGGCGAAACCATCGTCGCCTCGGATGCTTCCGCCATCATCGCCCACACCCGCCAGGTGATCTACCTAGAGGACAACGACATCGCCGTGGTCACCGCCGATCACGTCGATATCCGCGACCTCCATCAGGTTCCCGTCACCCGCGAGGTGAATGAGCTTGGCTTCGACGCCGCTGCGGCGGAGAAGGGCGGCTTCGATCACTTCATGCTGAAGGAAATCCACGAACAGCCGGATTCCCTTCGCAACGCCATCCGCGGCCGTCTCGACTTCAATCTCGGCTCCTCCGTGCTCTCCGGCATGGGCACCTCGCCGCGCGATCTCGCGGAGATCCAGCGCGTGGTCTTCGTCGGCTGCGGCACCTCTCTGCACGCCGGCCTCGTCGGCGAGTACGCCATCGAGGATATGGCCGACATCCACTCGGAGGTCCAGCAGGCCGCCGAGTTCCGCTACCGGAATCCCATCATCGGCAGCCGCGATCTCGTCGTCGCCATCTCGCAATCCGGCGAAACCGCCGACACCCTTGCTGCTGTCCGCGAGGCGAACCAAAAGGGCGCCTTCGTCATGGGGCTCTGCAATGTGGTCGGCTCCACGATTGCCCGTGAAACCGGACGCGGCGTTTACCTGCATGCCGGACCGGAAATCTCCGTCGCCTCCACCAAGGCCTTCACCTGCCAAGTCGCCGTCATGCTGATGATGGCCCTCAAGCTCGGCCGCGGCCGCCGCTTCTCCCGCGAGGAGGGCATGAAGTTCGCCCGCGAGATCGAGTCGATCCCCGCCTTGGTCGAAAAGGTCATCGCCCAGAGCGACACCATCGCCGCCATCGCCGCTCGCTACGCACAGAACGAGCACGCCTTCTTCATCGGTCGCGGCCCGCAGTATCCGGTCGCCCTCGAAGGCGCGCTGAAGCTGAAGGAGATCTCATACATCCACGCTGAGGGCTACCACGCCGCCGAGCTCAAGCACGGCCCCATCGCCCTGCTCACCGAAGGCACGCCGGTCATCGCCCTGGCCAATGACATCCCCGGCAAGGACAAGACCCTCGGCAATGTCGAGGAGTGCCGCGCCCGCGGCGCCCGCATCCTCGGCATCATCACCGAGGGCGATCACGAAGCCGCCGAAGTCATGGACGACGTGATCGAGGTTCCTGCTTGCCATCCGCTCGTCAGCACCATCCCTACAGCCGTCGCCCTCCAGCTCCTCGCCTACCACATCGCGAACGAGCGCGGCTGCGAAATCGACCAACCCCGCAACCTCGCGAAGAGCGTAACCGTGGAATAAGTCTCGTGCGACACCCATCGTATCCCCCCCGGGAGCGCGGACTTTAGTCCGCCCCTGCACCGGGATGCATCCGTGTCGTCCAGCGTAATCCCCACCAGCCTCCCTTCACTCTCCTCCCCGTCCGGAAATTGGTAACTGGTCATTGGTAATTCCCGAAGAGCTCAACGCTTCTCCGCCTCGATCCGGTGCTGTCGTGCCTGAAGGATTTCGCGGCGGCTCAACAGACCGTAAAGAACCGACGGACCCTCGGCCGCCACCACCGGAAGACGCCCGATCTCATGATGAATCATCCGGTCGGCCGCATCGGAGAGGGATTCGTGGGGGTGCGCCACCACCGGTCGTTCCACGACCGCTTCTAGGACGCTCGAATCCGGCGCCACTTGCACCGCGGCCAGCACGTCCGCCCGGCTGATCACACCGAGCAGGATTCCCGCTTCATCCACGATCGGGAAAAGTCGCGCCGTGCTCCAAGGTTCCTCGGTTCCGCTGATGCGTTCGGCCAGGCGCGAAACCGTGATCGTTCGTGAAATCGTCAGCGGTTGCTTCAGCATCGCTTCCTCCACCGTGAAGCCGTGCAGGATATCCGGCTCGTAGTCGGAAGGAACCTTCACACCTTTGCGCGCCAGCTTCTCCGTCATCATCGACTCATGCATCGCCAGGCGCGAGACCAGCACGGCGATGGCGCAGCCTAAGAGAAGCAGTCCGAAGGCGGCGCTGGAGTGCGTTGCCTCGAAGCCGAAAGCCACCGAGGTCAACAGTGCTCGCGACACGCCCGCGAAGATTGCCGCCATCCCGACCAGCGCACCGATCCCTACCGGCATACCCTCGAATCCCGGCACCGCATGCAGCAGGTGAACCGTGAGCGCGCCGCAAACTCCGCCCAGCGTCATCACCGGTGCCAGCGTTCCTCCCGCCGTACCGCTGCCCAGGCAGATCGACCAGGATAGGAACTTCAACAGCGCCAGCGTGGCCAGGGCACCGAGCGCCATCTCCCCGGACAAGAGTTCCCGCAGATTGTGATAGCCGGGTCCAAGCGTGCGCGGATCGATCCAGCCGATGAAGCCCACGGCGAGGCCGCCGAGCGCCGGCCACCACATCCAATGGACCGGAAGCCTCTCGTAAAGATCCTCGATCGCGTGCAGCGCCCAAGTGATGAATACGGATGCTCCGCCCGCCGCGAGTCCGATCAGCACCGAGCCCCCGGAGAGGACGGGGCCCGGTGCCTCAACCGATACCAAGGGAAGCATGGGAAAGGGCTCATGGAAAAGTGCGCGCAGGCCCATCGCGCTGCCTGCGGCAATCGCCACCGGGATCAAGCTGCGGCCGCGGAACTCGAAAAGCAGCAGCTCGATTGCCAGCAAGACCCCCGCGAGCGGGGTGCCAAAGACGGCGGTCATCCCTGCCGCCGCTCCTGCCGCCAGAAGGATCTTCCGCTCCACCGTGCTGCTGGGGATGACCTGGCCGAAGAGCGAGCTCACCGCTCCGTCGGTCGCGATGATCGGGCCTTCCGCCCCGAAGGGCCCGCCGGTGCCGATCGAGATGGCCGTGGAGAGCGGCTTGAGGATCGCCACCTTCAGGGAGATCCGGCTGCGCTTCTCGATCACCCCCTGCATGGCCTCGGGAATCCCGTGGCCGCGCACCTCCGCACTGCCGAAGCGCGCGATCATCCCGATGATCAAACCGCCCGCACAGGGAACCAGAATGCCCCATGCCCCCAGCGTGGAGAAATCCGCGGACCCTTCGTGCGTGGATATCCTGCCGTGGAAGCTGAGGTTGGTGATCAGCCAGATCAGCTTCAGCAGGCCGATTCCCGCGATGGCGACGACGGCTCCAACGAGGGCTGCCAACAAGGGCAGCCGGATGGTATCGGCATTCCCTTTTATGACGCTTCGCCCGCGTCCAAGCTCGGGAACAGGGCCATGATCTCCGGGCTGAGTTGTTTCAATTCCGCCCGATGAACCCGGGTCAGGATCTCCAGCTTGGCCTTGCCTTCCTCCGTCAGTGTCAGGCACAGGGCCCGGCCATCGTCCGGAGATTGAACCCGCAGGATCAGTCCGGAACTTTCCAACCGCTGCGCCAGTTCTACCGCCGTGTTGTGCTTGATCTTCAAGCGTTCCGACAGCCGCCGAACCGTCGCGTTGCCGCCCGGGCTGGCACGGATCACGAGCAGCGCTTGGTGCTGCTGAGGTGTCAGCCCTTCTCGCGCGGCGGCGCTTTCGCTGAATTCCAGGAAACACCGCAGGGCATAGCGGAAATCCGCCAGGCGCTGGTAATCGGAGTCCGAAAGTTTTCGGGTTCGGGCAGGCATCCGGCGCTTGCAATGTATCGTAACACGATACATTGCAAGCCCGGCTTTCCCGTGAACCCGAGCAACCGCGACCCATTTCGTTTCAAATTCCCCGTCGCCTGGCTCGGTATCGAGCTCAGCGCCGTCAGCAAGCGCGAGAAGCTCATCTCGCTGCTCGGGGGCTTCCTTGCCATCCTCTTCCTGATCCTCATCAGCGAGAAGACCCTCCACCTCCCTCATGCCAGCGGCCTCATCGCTTCCATGGGGGCGAGCGCCGTCCTTCTCTTCGCCGTCCCGCACGGCCAACTCTCCCAGCCTTGGCCGGTCCTCGGCGGCCATTGCCTCGCCGCCGCCATCGGCGTCACCTGCGCCAAATGGATCCCAACGCCCGCCCTCGCCGGGGCCTGCGCCGTTGGCATGAGCATCGGAATAATGCATGAGCTAAAATGCATACATCCGCCCGGCGGCGCCACCGCCCTCACCGCCGTCCTCGGCGGCCCCGCCATCCACGACCTGGGCTACAACTTCGTTTTCTGCCCCGTCTTCGCGAACTGCCTCGTGATGCTCGGCGTCGCCGTCTTCTTCAACTCCTTCTTCAGCTGGCGCCGCTACCCTGCCGCCTTCAATCGCCGCGCCGTCCGGACAATTCCGAAAACCCCGGCCCCCTCGCACGAAGAAGTCATCGCCGCCCTGAAGCAACTCGATTCCTTCGTGGACATCTCGGAGAAGGATCTCGTCCGCTTGGTCCAGATTCTCGATGATTCCAAGCTAGGCTCCTAGGCAAGCTCAGCGCGAGATCCCGCGCTTTGAACACTCGATGAACTCGATCAGGTGCTTCACCGGCGCATGACTCGCCGGGCGGTCGGCCTTGAGCGAACTGAGTGCGGTGGCCAGATTCCCGTCCTTTTTCAAGAACAGCTTCTTGTAAGCGGACTTCAGCGCCTTGATGTCGTCCTCGTCGAAGCCGCGGCGCTGCAGGCCCACCTGATTCAGCCCGCGGGTGGCACCCGGATTGCCATCCACGATCATGTAGGGCGGTACATCCTGCACAATCTTAGCGCAGCCGCCGATGATCGAATGGCAGCCGATTCGGCAGAATTGGTGGATCGCGGCGAGTCCGGAAACGATCGCATGGTCCTCCACCTCCACGTGCCCGCCGAGGGTTCCGTTGTTCGAGAGGATGATGTGATTCCCCACCTGGCAATCGTGCGCGACGTGCGAATAGCAGAGGAAAAGATTGTCCGAGCCGATCCGGGTCGGAATCTCCTCATGGGTACCGCGGTGAATGGTGCAGTTCTCGCGGAAGACATTCCGGTCGCCGATCTCCAGATGGGTCGGCTCACCGATGTATTTCAGATCCTGGGTTTTGCCTCCCACCGCGGCGAAGGGGAAAAACTCGTTGTCCCGACCGATCTTGCAGGGGCCGCCGATGACGACATGGGAGTGCAGGACGCAGCCATCGCCAAGCTCTACGCCGGCTTCGATCACGCAAAAAGGGCCGACGCGGACGTTCGCGCCGAGTTTGGCTTCCGGAGAAATGATCGCCGTCGGATGAATCACGGGCGGAATCACGAATCACTAGGCCCCGAATGGCGATAGTTTTTTGCGGCTGTGGGGGTTCCGGTGAAAACGGAAGGGGCGGGACAGATCTGAGGCGGGCCGGGCGTATTCGGGGCAAGTCCCAAGAATCGCTGCTCATGAACCCCGTAGAACCCGGCCCCGGCTTCGTCATCCGCCACCCACGGCTTTTCCTCGCCTTCTCCTTCTTGTTGCTGGCAGGGGTCTGGAGTACCCTGATCCTTGTGGCTGCGGCGGCGGGCGGTCGATGAGCGGCCCTCATCCAGCGGATGATTCTTCCGCTCCGGGCAGGCGGTTCGATCGCGGAGTTTAGCATAGGGACTGCTATTCCAGGGGGCAGTGCCACTGTTTCCTCCAGTTCTGTCGCGGCTGCTCAAGCAGCATCACGGTCCGCTCACGGCAGATCTGGTGCTGGAGCCGGGGAACTTCGGTCTTGGCCGTGTCCCTGCCCGGTTGAAGCCCGCCTCCGCAGTGACCTCGATTTGCGGCTACTGTGCTACCGGCTGCCAGCTCAAGCTGCACCTTGATGAGCAGGGCCGTGCCATCAATCTCAGCCCGCAGGCCGGGTATCCGGTGAATCTCGGCATGGCTTGCCCGAAGGGGTGGCAGGCGCTGGATCCGCTTGATTCTGCTGAACGCGCCACCGTCCCGCTGCTCCGCGATGAAACGGGAAAAATGCTCCGTGTCGGCTGGGCCGAGGCCTTGGAAACTTTCGCGAGCCGCTTCAAATCCCTCAAGGAACAGCACGGGCGGGAGTCGGTGGCATTTCTCTCGACCGGCCAGATCCCCTTCGAGGAGATGGCCTTCCTCGGCTGCCTCTTCAAGTTCGGCATGGGTTTCCTGCACGGCGATGCCAACACCCGCCAGTGCATGGCCACAGCGGTCACCGCCTACAAGCAGTCCTTCGGGTTCGATGCTCCGCCCTATTCCTATGCGGACTTCGAGGAAAGCGATGTGATCGTGCTGGTGGGCTCGAACCTCTGCATTGCCCATCCGATTCTCTGGCAGCGCGTCATGCGGAATCGCCGGAATCCACAGATCATCGTGATCGATCCGCGTGCCACGGAGACCGCTCAGGCGGCCACTCGCCACGTGATGTTGAAACCGAAGGGCGATCTCTCGCTACTCTATGCCTTGGCGCATTGCATCGTCCGCGATGGGCGCATCGATCCGGCCTCAATCGAACGCACCGAAGGTTTCGAGGAGTTCTCGGCTTTCTTGGCGGACTACTCGCCTTTAGCTGTAACAGAGCGCACGGGGATGAGCGTCGAGGAGATCGAGTCCTTGGCCCGGACCGTTTCCGAGCCCGGCAAGCGGGTCTCGTGGTGGTGGACCATGGGGGTGAACCAGTCCTACGAAGGTGTCCGCGCCGCTCAGGCGATGATCAATCTGGCGTTGATCACCGGGAATATCGGCAAGCCGGGCACCGGAGCGAACTCCATCACGGGGCAGTGCAATGCGATGGGATCGCGCTTGTTCTCAAATACGACATCTCTCGTAGGTGGGCACGACTTCGCCGTGCCGGAGCACCGGGCCAAGGTTGCAGCAGGCTTGGGCATTCCTGAAGAGAAGATCTCCTCCGAGCCATCACTGGCCTATGACCAGATCCTCGCCGCCGCCGAGGAGGGGAAGATCAAGGGGCTGTGGATCATCGCCACGAACCCTTTCCACTCATGGGTCGATAGTGGACGGCTCGCTGCGTTGAGGGAGAAGCTCGAGTTCCTTGTCGTGCAGGATATGTACTATACGACGGAGTCCGCCCGCGCTGCCGATCTCGTGCTGCCCGCCGCTGGCTGGGGAGAGAAGGATGGCTGCTTCATCAACTCGGAGCGCCGTGTCGGCACGCTGAAGAAGGTCCGTCAGGCACCGGGAATCGCGCTTTCGGATTTCCGTATTTTCCGTCTGATCGCAAGCGTTTGGGGCTGCGAGGATCTCTTCGTCCGCTGGACCGACCCGGAAGCAGCCTTCCGTTTGCTGCGCGATCTCACGCAGGGGCGGCCCTGTGACATTACCGGGATCGAGGGCTACGAGATGGTCGATGGCTTGGGCGGAGTCCAATGGCCTTATCCTGCGAGAGAAGACGGGGCTCCTACGCCTGCAAGCGAGCGCCGTCTTTTCGAGGATAGTGTTTTCTATACGCCGAGCGGAAAAGCAAAGCTGCTCTTCTCGCCTCCGGCCCCCATTCCCGAAGCGGTGGACCGGGAGTATCCCTACACCTTGCTCACCGGCCGTGGGACCAGCAGCCAGTGGCATACCCAGAGCCGGACAGGGAAGTCCGACATTCTGAGGAAACTCTATCCCCAGGACGCCTACGTGGAGATCAATCCGAAGGATGCCGCACGTTTGGGGGTGAAGGAGCATGACATGATCCGTGTCCGATCCCGTCGCGGAGAGCTGGAGGCCTCCGTCTACATCGCGCCCACGGTGAAACCCGGCGAACTCTTCCTTCCCATGCACTACCCGGAGGTGAACCGCCTCACCCATTCGTCTTTCGACCCGCATTCCCGGCAGCCGAACTACAAGGCCTGCGCGGTGACGCTGGAGAAAGTGCGCTGAAATTGAAAATTGAGCTTCGGTCCGGCCGGGGCGAGATTCCTGCCATGTCGTCCCGCGTCGTCATTCACGGCATCTATACTTCTCCCGGCCACAACTACTTCGGCCACCATGGGCAGGAGCCGTCGGCGCATGGCATCGTGGAGCACGAGTCGGTCGAACTGGTGGCGGGAAAGGGGATACCCGGCGACCGCTTCTTCGGCTGGAAGGATGCCTATAAAGGGCAAGTCACCTTCATCGACCGGCAGACCCTGGATGTGGTGCGGGAGTATACCGGTGATCCGGATCTCGATGCGTCCGTCTTCCGGCGCAATGTCGTGATCTCTGGAGCGGATCTGAATGCCCTTGTCGGAAAAACCTTCCGCCTCGGTGATGTCTTTCTCCAGGGCACCCAGAAGTGCGCCCCCTGCCACTGGATGGACACCGCCTGCGACAAAGCCAAGACGGAGAAGATCATGTTCAATCGGGGCGGCCTACGCTGCCGGATTCTGGAGAGCGGGAAGATCTCCCTGGGCGAGATGGATTTCGGTGAAGTCGAGGCTGCCGGGGTTTGATTCTCCTCCGCTTCAATCCGGCGAGTAACTCTTCCCGACCACGGTGCCGTTCGATATCGTGAGGAATATGCCCTCGCAGTTCGGCTCGCGCTTCCCCTCCGGATTCATGAAGAAGTAGAATCTGCCTTCATGCTCAAAGAGCTCGGGTGGCTTGCGCGAACCATCCGGAGCGTAGTGAAGATCCCTGAGGGTGAGCACCTGTTCCTTGCTCATGCCGGGCGAGATCGCGTTGTAGAACCGCTGGTAGGCGCGGAAGCGGGGGTCGAGGATGCCGGGGTTGATCATCGAGAGGAAAACCGCACAAGCCAACAGTAGTGGAATCGCGAGGCCTGCGCCAATTCGCGTCGCGCGGACCTTGCTGCGGAAGTAGACGAAACTCGCCATCAGAGTAAGGAGCAGGCAACTGCCAACGAGAGGCAGGCCGAATCGCACGAAGAAGTCCGGGGAAGGAGCGCTCATTTGGGTTCGGAAGGGAATTGGGGATTCTTCAGTCGGGATAGTAACCGAAGCCGCTGTCCTCGTGATACCAGTAGCTGATGCCGCGATCGTTGAGGTAGTAGCTGAGGAAGAGTTTGCCCTTGTTGAAGGAGTAGCTGATCTGCTTCTGGAGCTCGGGATGGCGGAAATTGTAGGCAGAGAGATCCGGGGGCATCTGTCCCTTCGTGCTTTTCATGGCATTCACATGAGCGACGATTGCGGTGACTTCCTCATGAAGCATTGCCCAGCGCCTGCTTTGATTCGCTTGCCAAAGAATCAATGATCCGCCGCAGAGGAGGGTAAGCCATGCTGCCATTGCGCGATTGGCCAGCCCCATCAGCAAGAGAGCGGAGACCCCTGCGACCGCTACCCGGTAGAAAAGCTGCATCACCTCGCCTTGGGTGTAGACAGTATTGTATTCCATGAGCGCGGCGGTTCCCGTGATCACCGCGCTCAGTGCAATCAACAAGGGCCAGGATGGAGCCGCCTTCTCCTCCCGTGGGCGAGGATCAGGCGGCTGCATGTTGCCTCCTTCTCCGCATCACTCCCGTCATTACGGAGATCATCACCAGCAGTGCGGAGGAGGGCTCGGGCACGCCGGGGATCTGCGGTGCATCCGTGGCGCTTACCGGTTCCAGCCCATGCTGCTTGAACTGCTCCATGGTCTCCAAGACCACGGCCCCCGAAACGCTGGTGACGAGTTGATACTTCGCCGCGGTGGCGGGCTTGTCGGTTTCCGGGAGCAGGGAGAGCTTGGACTCCACAGCCTCGATGGCCCAGTGGCGGGCGAGGTGATCCCAGACCGGTATGCCGATCTCGGTGGGGGCTTGCGGGCTGCGCTTCCAGTGCCAAGTCATCTGCTCGTGGTCTAGGCGCAGTAGACCCATGAAGGCGCTGAAGTCCTTGCGCGGGTCGAATAAGGCGGGGCCGCGGCGCAAGGCGCCGCTGGGCTGCAATGCCTCGGCGAGACGGTTGGGTCCGTTCTCCGCCATTACCGTGTGGATCACCGGTTGGCGCGTGCCGCGCTCGATCAGTTGTAGCAGTGCCTCGGGCTGCGAGAGGCCCGCTGCCTGTGGACCGTGGAGCCACACGATCTCATCCACCTCGCCGGACTTGGCCATGCGCACGGCTTCGCGCAGCGCGGGTTCGTTGTCGCGGCCGCCTTTGAAATCGTGGTTCTCCAACTCGGCCAGCTTCACCGGCGTGGCTTTATCGTCGGCCAGCAGGATGCGGAAGGCGTCGGCAGGGAGGTCGTTCTTCAGGCTCTCGATGATCCATGGTTTGGCCTTGGCCATCGAAGCGGAGCCATCGATGACGAGTAACACCTTTGCCGGTGGCATCCGGGTCGGTTTCGGCTCGCGGATGAGATAGCGCTCGTAGGCTGCCGCAAATTTATCCTCGCACCACACCGCAGCGGGAGGGGGCAGGTCGGTGATCCGGACCGCGGTCACGCCGCTCATGGCTCCATCCGGCTTGAGGCTGGCTGCGAGCGAGAAGCCGGGTCCATCTGCCACCGAGTTCCGCGGTTCGATACCGTTCGAGGCGAGGTTGAAGGAGGAGTCCGCCTGTAGCCATACGGAGTGCTCGAGCGAATCGGAGGTGCCGAAGTTGCGCTCGAGAATCCTTGGCAATTCCCATTGCCCCTGATCAAGCGGGGCGGTGATCCCGAAGCGGATCTTCATCTCGCCCTGCTGCGGCACGGGGAAGCATTGCACCAGGATGGTATCGGGGCCGGACATGGTGACCAGCACCGGATCGCGGCGTTGCACGACGGCGACCGACTTGTAGGCGGCCTTCACTTTCTCCACGGTATTGAAGGCTGCCTCGCGGGGTTCGCCATTCACCCAGAGGGTCAGGCGTGAGACCCGTCCGCCCCGCGGCATGAGCACCTGACAGCGTGCTTCCTTGGCGACGAGCCCGCTGTTCTTGAAAACCATGGTCCACTCGCCGTAGCCGAGTTGGGATCGAGCATCGATGTGTCCGTCGAAGCGGCTTTGCGCCATATCGAGATCCTTGACGCGGATCGCCACTTGGTCACCGCCGAGGTGTGCGTCAAAGTCCACTTCCCCGAAAGGGTTCTGGCCTCGGTTAAGAGTGCCGGGGCGAACAAAGCGAGGCGGCTTCTGGGAATTGAAGGGTTCCCCGGTGACGCGGAAGTAAAGCTCTTGGGCAAGCTCCGGGTTGGCATCCCAGCGGGTTTCCAAATCGAAGAGCTCGGCGGGGGCATTCCAGCCTCGGGCGATCCAGCCGGAGATATCGGTCGGGCCCGCGCTCCGCCAGCGGCTTTCGTAGCAAGCGAGCAGCAGGGTGCGCGGAGAGTGGAAGGATCGCAGCCTTTGCAAGGCTTCTTTTTTCTCTTTATCCCCCTCCTTGGCGGTGATCAGATTCGCCCGCGTCCAAAGCGCCGGGCCTTCCAGCAGGGTGAAGGCTACCAGCGCTATGCCGATACCGGCGAGACGGCCGCGGCGATAGGCCGAGGGATCGCCCGATGCGCCTCGCACCGCTCGCGAGATGCGGCAGGTGGTGATGCCCGCCATCACCGGCATGAGCGAGAGCAAGCCCATGCCGAAAAAGATGAGCGCGATTGCCGATGCTGGCAGCAGGGGGACAAAGAGCAGCGCGTAAAAGATGGAAACGAACACAGCGAAGCCGGTGGCGACACCCTTCCAACGCTCCGAACCACGCGGTGCACCTTTGAGCAACCACCAGTTGATCGCGGGGACGGAGAATACCATCGGCGTATGCCACCAAGTCGCGAGCGGATCGAAGAAGACGCCGCCACAAAAGGCCGCAGCGAGTTCGAAGAGGCTGATGGCAATCGGCAAGATCACGCCCCATACCCATGCTCCCCACGGCTGCCATGGCTTCGGAGGCTGGTTGCTATCGGGAGCTTTTGCCGGAGTCGGGGTCGGCTTGTAGGGCGTGGGCGGGCGGTAGCCGGCATCGAGATTCGAAAGGATGCCTTCCAGTTGCATCAGGCCGATGTTCTCGCCCGGTAGCTTTTCCGCTTCCTCGTGGATATGGCTACGGAGGTCGTCCTTCAGTTCATCGCCGTCCTCGCCGAAGAAGCCTTCGCGCCGGATACGTTCATCGAGATACTCGGTCAGCCGTTGCTCGGCTTGGTTGGTCCAAGTTTTCATGGGGAGACTTGAGGTTTGGCTTTCCGTGAATCTGTCGCGGGTTTCGGGAGCTGTGGTGAAGGCCCGGTGAATTCACCGAGACCGGCCACGCCCTTCGCCATATCGGCGAAGTAGCTCTGCATTTCTTCTCCCAGTGCGGTGCCTGCGGGAGTGAGGCGGTAGTATTTTCGCGCGGGGCCTTCGGTGGATTCCTCCAAGCGCGTGGTGACCAGTCCCTGTTTCTTCAGGCGCGAGAGCAGGGGGTAGATCGAGCCTTCCGCAACACCGATGCCGGGGATCGCCACGAGGGATTTCACCAGCGCGTAGCCGTAGCACTCACCTCCGGCGAGGGCCTTGAGAATGCAGAGGTCCAGCACGCCCTTGCGCATCTGGACGGTCCAGTTGTCGAAGAGTTCCCTGGCGTTGGAGTCGAGTTCGCTCACGGCTGTTCCTTGAATTCTTCCGGAAGGTAGGGCGGGGGAGTGGAGGCTTCGTCCTGCGTGAGGTTGAAGCTTCTGGGCTGCTTGTCGCCGCCGCTTAGATGAAGGGTTTTGCCGTCGCTACTGAAGCGGAGCTTGCAGCCGGACCAGTGGCTGGCCTCGTGGTCGATGTAGTGCCAGGTCCAATCGCCGCCGGGTTTCCGGGCGTGGAGGCGGACGGTGTAAAACTCGCCGCCATTCCAGCCGTTCCAGCTTTGGCTGACGACGCATTGGGTGCCGTCGGGGCTGGTGGCGTGCGCGATGAGGCCGCCTTGGTAGGGCCTTACCTCAAAGGCGATCAGGAGGGAGACGATGAGGAGGAAGGCATGCATTGCTAGAAATCCACTACCTTGCATCGCAAGGTATATGCAAGCGGAAAGTTGTCTGGGGTTGCCGGATGGGCCGAGGGGACTATGGTGCGCGGCCTTTCCCGGATATGGCTCTCGAACGCATTCTCACTCACCCCGGCGGCGCGCATAAGGACGAGTTCCTCGCCTGTAGCCTTCTTGTTGCCGTCCACGGCGTCGAAGTGATCCGCCGCGAACCGGTGGCCGCAGATCTGGAGGATCCGGCGACGGCGGTGGTGGATGTGGGCGGCGAACACGACCCGGCGAAGAACAATTTCGACCATCACCAGTTCCCGGCCGATCATCCGCCGGTCTGCGCGCTGAGCTTGGTGCTCCAGCATCTCGGTCTGTATGAGGATGCCCGGGCCTTCTGCGATTGGCTGGAGCCTGCCGAGTGGTTCGATACCCGTGGTCCGAACGTCACGGCGAAGTGGCTCGGTCTCGACCGGGACACACTGGCCAAGCTGAACTCGCCGATCGACGTCACCTTGCTTCGCCGTTTCGCGAAGACCTCGCGCTTGGTTCCCGGAGATCCGATCTACGAGATGATGCGCTTCATCGGCGAGGACTTGATCGAGTTCCTGCGCTCGCTGCGCCAGCGTCTCGACTTCGTGGCGGAGCATTCGCAGCTCTGGCAGCTCGGTGATCAGGAGATCCTCTTCTTGCCGCGGACCGAACCGATCCCCGAGGAGCCCTCTTCCGGGATCGGCCGTTACCTTGAATCGATCGGCAAGAGCAAGGAGGTCGTGGCGCTGGTCTATCCCGATCGCCGTGGCAGCGGCTACGGTCTCTCGCGGCACAATGACGCGCCCGCTTTTGACTTCACACGGATCGAGACTCAGGAAGATGTCCACTTCGCGCATGCCCGCGGCTTCGTCGCCAAGACCTCGGCGGCGGATGAAGCCCGCCTCCGTGAACTGCTGGAGATTGCGCGCGTGCCCTAGGTTCCAGATGCCCGCGTGACGCTTCCGTCACGCGATGGTGATCCGGGTGACGGAAGCGTCACGTGGTGCCGCTTCGTGCAGTTAGAAGGTGTCGGTATCGACTCGCAGCCTCCCGGCCGCGATGCCCCTTCCTTCCGACCCTAGCCCTTCGCCCCTCCGTCCGCGGGAGTGGTTTCATCTCGCCGTGGCTTGCGTCACGAACTTGGCGGTATTGGCCGCGCCATGTCATGCATTCCCGGACAAGGGCCTGCCCGCGATGGCGCCGTATGCGGACGACCTGATGCTCGCCGCGCTGCTTCTCGGTGGGGAAGCACCCGAGACAGCGATGCCTCCGAAGATGTCATCGGCATTCGTGTGGCAGACCCCGGCGCGCAAGCCCTACTGGCGTTCGCCAGAGCCGCCCAAGGGGCGTGCCGTTCTATTCCAATCCGCCTGGCGCATGCCGGTGCAAAAGGTTCCGGTGGCGGCAGTCGAGCCCGCACCCGAGCCTTGGCAGCCTGCCTCCCTGCCAGCGGGGAGCGATCCGGCCCAGCCGTCCGGAGTCTTCGGGTCGCTGCCGATCGAGCAGCAGATCGGCAACTGCACGGTGACCGGAGAGGTGTCCGACTCGACCACCTTCGAGCCGATCAAGGGAGCGATCGTCGATATCGTCGGAACCGGCCGCACCGCGGAAACCGATGCCCAAGGGCGCTTCCGGATCGATGGTCTGCCCGCGGGCGATTTCATCGCGGAAGCCTCCGCATTGAATTACAGCGCGGTCACCATGGGGGTCAGCCCAACTCCCACGGGAGCGGCCGAACTCCGCTTCGGCTTGAAAGTGAAGCCTGCGGATAGCGGGGCCGAGGAGTATCAGCTCGAAGAGGAAACGGTAAGCATCGAGTACTCCGAGAACACGCAGGGAGATTTCAATCTCACGCTCGCTACCGAAGCACCTTCGATCACCTCCGGCGTGAACCGGGACGACTTCGAGAAGACAGCGGTGAGCGATGCAGGCGAGGCGATCGCCAAGGTATCGGGCGCCAACATCGTGGACGGAAAGTATGCGGTGGTCCGCGGCCTGGCGGATCGCTACGTCACCACCACCTTCAACGGTGCCCAAGTGGCATCGGCAGATCCTTCCCGCAAGGCGATCCAGCTCGACCTCTTCCCGACCAACGTCATCGAATCGATCGGGGTCGATAAGACCTACTCGCCGTGGCTGCCTGCGGACTTCGGTGGTGGTGCGATCAATATTCTCACCCGGGCCTTCCCGACCGAACGGATTCTCGAGATCAAGGCGGAGGTCGAGTACAACGATGCGCTGGAGGACACGATGTATGTCCATCCGAACCGTGACCTCGGCTTCTTCGGCAATGTGACCCACACCATGCCGCCTTCCCTGGAGGGTAACGGTGGCTTTCTCGATCCTTCGAACACCTCGCCGGATCAGCTCGAACGGCGCTGGTCCGCGCTGCACCGCTCGCAGAGTTTGCTGCCGGCGACGGATGATGCCGAGCTCGATCAATCTTACGGGCTGACTTACGGGGAAACCTTCGACCTGGGGCGCGGCAACCGCTTCGGCCTGATGACCGCCTTCGGGCAGAAATCGGGAGACGACACGAACACGGGTGAGAGCGTTCACAACCCGGTGCGGGATTATCTGCGCGATGAATATACGCGGAGCGTCGAGTGGTCCGCGTTCATCTCCGGTGCCTTGGAGTTGGGTGAAAACCATGTCGTCTCCGCGACCTACTTCCGCAAGCACATCGCGGAGGACACCACCTCGCGCTCCAGCAATATCATCCAGGATAGCGAGAGCCTGCGTTACGGGGCGCTTGCCGGGTCGCCTGATGTGGACATCTCGGACATCTTCGGTGGTGATGCGGTTTACTACGGCGAGTCCTGGGACATCACGACCACGCTGCGGGATCTCGATATCTGGCAATTCCGCGGCGAGCATACGCTGTGGGACCGGGGTCCGAAACTGGATTGGAACGTGACCACCAGCGGTGCGGAGGAGAACCGGCCCTACTCCACCCACTTCGAGTATGGCGTGCTCGATTTCTCGCAGCGTGCGCTGCAGCCTTATATCGATGCGGCCTATGATGCACTGGATGCGGTGGCACGCGACGTGGCATCGGCGGTCGGTGCTGATCCGGCAACCGCCACCTGGTTGGGAATCCGCGAACAGGTGGTGAACCTGATCGGTGAAGAAGCCACGGCGGCAATCGAAGATCAGAACGGGCTTCCGCAAGTGCGCCAAGGCGGTCCGCTCCGTCTGCCGACCGTGGTTCACGGTCCCTATGTCGGTGCGCGGGATGGCAGCCAGGTCAGCAGCCGGCGTAGCGAGCGGACGCTGGAAGACGCCGCGGAGCAGCAGGTGAATCTGACATTCCCATTTTTCTACGACGACTCGGATGACCGCCTGGTGGAGCTGAAGGTGGGCGCGCGCCACTTCAGCAAGAAGCGCGAAACCCGCACGCGGCTTTACGACATGTATTTGCGGAGCGACGGCGGCAGCGGCTCGGGCTTTACTCCTGATTTCCTCACGCAGATCTCTCCGGATGGCCGGACCTGGGGCCAAGTCTTCGCGGAGAACCCGGATCTGCTGGTGCAATATTTCAACGGGACCCTGCAAGGAGGTCCCTACTATCAGAACGCGCTCAACACGCGCGGGGTGGAAAACGTGCTGACCGAACTGGAGCAGCGTGCCTTCTACGCGAATCTCCGGATGCAGTGGGACAAGGCCTTCATTACCGGCGGTGTCCGGCAGGAAACGGAGGACTATACCATCGACGTCCTGCCGAATCCGGAGTCGGCCTTCGATGACGATGAGATCGCAGCCTTCGGATGGGAGCGGCGCGAGAGCCAGGACGACCTGCTGCCGTCCTTCGCGGCGGGAAATTCGTTCTTCCGTGACAAGCTGCATGTGCTCGGTGCCTGGTCGGAGACCATCGCCCGCCCGACCTTCTGGGAGTTCGTTCCCACCGTCAGTGTAGACCAGACGACCGGGATCTCCCGGCGGGGCAACAGCACCTTGTTCCGCACCGGGATCACGAACTCGGACCTCTCGTTCACCTTCCTGCCGAACGACCGCATGACCCTGCGGACAGGGTTTTTCCATAAGAACCTGACGCGTCCGCTGGTGACCTTCTACGAACCGACTTCAAGCGGGGTGGAGATCCTCTACAAGGACGCTTACATCGACCCTGCCACGGGGGCGGCCACCGACTACACTGCCACCATCAGCGGCATCGAGGTGGAAGGCGAGCTGAACGAGCTGGGGCCTTTCAGCTTGAAGGGGAACTTCACCTACATCGACGCGGAGCTGAGTTACTTCTACGAAGTCGACGGGCAGCCCGAGGCGGTCACGAGCCAACTGCCTTACCAGCCGGAAATCATTCTGAACGGTACGCTGAGCCATGTGTACGAACCGTGGGATCTTACCACCAGCCTGGTGCTGAACTACACGGGCGGCTATCCGGTGATCCTGAAACGCCGAGCGAACGACTCCGAGGTAACACGCGAGGCGCTGACGACCTTGGATCTCGTGATGAGTAAGGAGATCGAGCGTGAGGGTGTGGATCTGACCATCGGTTTCGGCGTCAAGAACCTGCTTTCGAGCGACGATCAGTATACCTACGAGGGACGCTCCTACAGCCAGGAGTTCACCGGTCGCTCCTACTGGCTGGAGGCGAAGGCGCGGTTCTAACAGGAGTCGGCCTGCTGCCGGCGCTTCGATGTGACGTTGGTGTCACATTCCATTGGTTATCTGTCGCTTTCGTCACCCAAGGAGATGTGACGCTCGCGAAGGGTAATCCGATAGACGGATCGCATTTCAAGAAATGCCAATCCAATGAAAGCACCTCGCCTCACACTCCCCAAGCACTGGCTGACCGTTCTCCTCGGTTTCGGCCTTGCGGCCAGCCAAGGTCATGCGGCCCAGATCGGCGTCTTCACCGATGCGGATCTCACCGAGTTCGATCCTGTCCTCGGCGTGCGCGTGCTGAAGGCCTCCCAGACTTGGACGGCCGACAACCAATACATCCTGACCGACCGTGTCTTCATCAAGAACGGCCAGACCCTCACGATCCAGCCCGGCACGAAAATCTACGGCTCGGTGAACGAAAACGGATCCGGCAAGACCGATGACAGCGTGGGCGCCCTGATCGCCTGCCGCGGTGGTCGCCTGGTGGCCGACGGCACCGCTGCCAACCCGATCATCTTCACTTCCATCCGTGAGCTCGAAGTCGAGACCGGTGTGGATTCTCCGTTTGATCCCGATAGCACCGTGGGGCCTGCCCCGACTGCCGCCGACGGCGGCCAGTGGGGTGGCGTGATCCTGCTCGGCAACGCTCCGATCACCGTTTCCGACAACCTCGGCGCAAACCTCGGCCAGGCCGAGATCGAAGGCTTCCTGCCCGCCGGTTCGCCCTCCAACGACGGCGACAGCCGTGCCGACGCGATAGAGTACGGCCCCGACGGCAACTTCCCTCCCGACCCGACCGACGACTCCGGCATCATCCGCTATGTTTCGATCCGCCACGGCGGCTACGAGTTTGAAACCGGCAAGGAGATCAACGGCCTGACCCTCGGCGGTGTCGGCTCCGGCACGATTATCGAGCACGTGGAAGTCTACGCCAACAGCGACGACGGCGTGGAGTTCTTCGGCGGCACGGTCAACACCAAGTATCTGGTGATGGCCTACAACCAGGACGATAGCTTCGACATCGACATGGGTCATACCGGCACGCACCAGTTCTGGTTCTCGGTGCAGGCACCGGGGATCGCGGATGGCGGCGGAGAGTGGGACGGCATCGAGTCGAACCCGAGCAACGGCACCAACCAGGCCGCGGGTAAGAACGCGGGCCTGCAGTTGTCCAAGCCGATCATCTACAATGCGACCTTCATCGGCGCGGGCGCCGCGGCGACCCCGACGGTGGAGAAGGGTAACCACGGCTTCACGATCGAGGACTACTTCAACGGGGAGCTCTACAACTCGGTGATCGACGACTTCTCCGGGGACCTGGTGAACCTGCGCGACGGGGCGAACTCGACCGGTGCGACGCCGGCGATGGCGCACAACACGGTGGGCCGCTTCGGCGGTGGCACGCCGGGCTCGAACCAGACCTACATCACCGGCGTGAACAGCTTCAACCTGTTCTACAACGCGCTGGGTCAGGTCCAGAACGGGAACTCGGCCGCGAATACCAACCCGCAATACAAGACCTACACGCGGAACGGCTCGAACGTTCTGACGGCGATCGACCCGCGTCCGGCGGGTGCCTCGCCGCTGCTGGCCTCCAATGGTGCCACGCTTCAGACGGGTGCTCCGGTGGCGACGAATTACCGCGGTGCCTTCAGTGCCTCCTCGAACTGGGCGGCTGGCTGGACCAAGCTGTCCAAGTCCGGTGTGCTAACGAGCGATCTGAATCTCGGTGCAAACGACGTGAACGTGGTGGGTGATACCAGTGTGACCACCTTCGACGCCACGCTCGGTGTGCAGGTGCTGACCGGCACCAATCAGGTCTGGACCGCGGACAAGACGTACATCCTGACCGATCGTGTCTTCATCAAGAACGGCCAGACCCTTACGATCCAGCCGGGCACGAAGATCTACGGCTTGACCCGTGAGAACGGTGCCGGCAAGACCGATGACAGCGTGGGCGCACTCATCGCCTGCCGTGGCGGCCGCCTGGTGGCCGATGGTACGGCTGCCAATCCGATTATCTTCAGCTCGGTCAAGGAGCTGGAGTCGATCCGCGGCACCGACGTGGACGGCGATACGGTGGTCGCTAGTGCTCCGACTGCCGCCGACGGCGGCCAGTGGGGTGGCGTGATCCTGCTCGGCAACGCTCCGATCACCGTCTCCGACAACCTTGGCGGTAATCTCGGCCAGGCCGAGATCGAAGGCTTCCTGCCTGCCGGTTCGCCCTCCAACGACGGCGACAGCCGTGCCGACGCGATCGAGTACGGCCCCGACGGCAACTTCCCTCCCGACCCGGCCGACGACTCCGGCATCATCCGCTATGTCTCGATCCGCCACGGTGGCTACGAGTTCGAAACCGGCAAGGAGATCAACGGCCTGACCCTCGGCGGTGTCGGCTCCGGCACGATCATCGAGCACGTGGAAGTCTACGCCAACAGCGATGACGGCGTGGAGTTCTTCGGCGGCACGGTCAACACCAAGTATCTGGTGATGGCCTACAACCAGGACGACAGCTTCGACATCGACATGGGCCACACCGGCACGCACCAGTTCTGGTTCTCGGTGCAGGCACCGGGGATCGCGGACGGCGGCGGCGAGTGGGACGGCATCGAGTCGAACCCGAGCAACGGCACCAACCAAGCCGCGGGCAAGAACGCGGGCCTGCAGTTGTCGAAGCCGATCATCTACAACGCGACCTTCATCGGTGCGGGTGCCACGGCGACACCGACGGTGGAAAAGGGCAACCACGGCTTCACCATCGAGGACTACTTCAACGGGGAACTCTACAACTCGGTGATCGACGACTTCGCGGGGGACCTGGTGAACCTGCGCGACGGGGCGAACTCGACCGGTGCGACGCCGGCGATGGCGCACAACACGGTGGGCCGCTTCGGCGGTGGCACGCCGGGCTCGAACCAGACCTACATCACCGGCGTGAACAGCTTCAACCTGTTCTACAACGCGCTGGGTCAGGTCCAGAACGGGAACTCGGCGGCGAACACCAACCCGCAATACACCACGTATACCCGCAGCGGTTCGAACGTGCTCACCGCGATCGATCCTCGTCCGGCGGCTGCCTCGCCGCTGCTGGTCTCGAACGGTGCGACTCTTCAGACGGGGGCGCCTACGGCCACGACCTACCGCGGCGCTTTCGGCGCGGATAACTGGGCCTCCGGTTGGACGAAGCTCTCGACCAGCGGCGTGCTGGTCGGCGGCGGTAGCACTCCCTCCGACTTCGACACCTGGGGTGCCGCGAACGGAGTCAGCGCAGGGAACCTCACCGGTGACGTGGATGGCGACGGCGTGACGAACGAGTTCGAGTATGCCTTCGGTCTCAATCCACAATCCGGTGCTTCGTCCAACGCATTCTTGGCTCAGGTGAACAAGGCAACCGGCAAGTTCAGCTATACGCGCCGCGCTGTCAGCCTGACCGGCCTCGAATACAATATCCTGACCTCCTCGACCCTCGCAGGTTGGACGGAAGATGCGGGTGCGACGCAGGTCGTAACCGGCACGGTCGGCGATATCGAAACGGTGGAAGTGACCTTGAGCCCGGCGCTTCTTGCGGAAGGCAAACTCTTCATCCGCGTCGAGTTCGAATAAGCAAGGGATCTGACGAAACCGTCACATCGGGGTCATCGGCAAACGCCGGTGACCCCTTTTTCTTGGGGGGCGTTACCCCGCCATGCGTCTGACTTCCCTCCTTCCCGGTGTCGTTTTCGCCACCTTGCCCCTGATGGCGCAGCAGCCTGCTGCGCCCGCGAAAGGGGCAGAAGAACTCCGTGCCTCGGTCAAGGAATGGATCGAGACGATGCAGAAGATCCAAGTGGAGGAAGACTCTTGGGAGAAGGACCGCGAAGTCCTGCAAGGCTATAAGGAAGGCCTCGAGAAAGAGATCGAGGATCTGAAGGAGCAGATCGAGCGTGCCAAGACCCGCAAGGAGGGCGGCGATACCCAGTCGCTGGACAAGCTGGCCGAGCGGGATCGCTATGCGGCCGCTCAGGATGAACTGGCAAAGCAACTGCGCGTGCTCGAAGAAGGCTTGGCGGCGAAGCTGCCGATCCTGCCCGAGCCGCTCAAGCAACAGGCAAAGGTCGCCCTTGCTGTCGAAACCCTTCAGAAGGGAATCCAGTTGCCGCCCGAGAAGCGCGGGGAGGATGTGTCGAAGCGCCTCTTCAATGCCGTCGAACTCATGGCGGATATCGAGAAGTTCCAGCAGGGCGTGCACGTGCACCCGGAGCTTCGCAAGGATTCTCAAGGTCGGGAGTTCAAGGTGCAGGTCGTCTATTTCGGTCTCGCGATGGCCTATGCGGTGAACGAGGACGGCAGCTTTGCTTTGACCGGTCGTCCCGCCGCGGATGGCTGGAAGTTCACCGAACGCAACGAACTCGCCCCCCAGATCCAACAGCTCGTGGCCTCCGCCACCAGCGAGAAGGACGCCACTTTCAGCCAGCTCCCGCTCATCCAACCATGATCCACCGTTTTGTCACCGGGGCCTTGCTGGGCCTTGCTCTCATCCAGATTTCTTCGGCCGGTGCGCTCGAAGAGGCCCGCGAATCGATCAAGAAAGCGGCGGGTGAATTGCTATCCACGCAGAAGGAATACTCCGACCTGCGCCTCGGTCTCTACCGCGAGGTGAACCGTCTCGATGACGAGGTCGTGAAACTTGCCAAGGAGCTGCGCACGCTGGAGCGCGACGAAGAACTCCGCACCAGCAAGGTGCGAAGCCTGGAGCGCGAGATCGAAACGCGTAAGGCGGACGTGACCTATGCCTCCGACGTACTGGCCCAGTATTCGAAGGCGGTTGTCACCCGCCTGCATCCGGCAGAGAGCCAGCTCTACAAGCAGGCGATCGAGAGTGCCGATCAGAAGGCCATGGCGGCGAGCGATCCAAAGTCCGTGGTAGCGGAACGGTTCAAGATCCTGGAAACCGGTCTCGCGCGGCTCGGATCAATCGCAGGGGGGCATCGCTTCGAAGGCAAGGCACTTGGCCGTGCCGGACGGGCGATCGAGGGCACTCTGCTCCTGGCTGGCCCCGCGGTGCTCTTCGCTTCGCTCGACAAGTCCTTCGAAGGCGTCGCCTCCGCCGCCGATACCGGGGCGAATCTCCCGGCCATCGTGCCGCTGGCCGAGACCAATGGCACAATCGCGAAGGCGATCGAGACCGGCGAAGGGAATGTGCCGCTGGATGCGACCAATGGCCGCGCGATCGAACAGGCTCTGAAGAACCCGGAAGGCTCGCACGGTGGCGGAGCGATGGAGCACGTGGCGCTCTTCGGCGATATCGCGAAGAATATGATGTTCGACGGTTGGATCGCGATCGGTGTCTGCGTACTGATGATCGCGACTGGCTGGACCGTGGCGGCGAGGAAGTTCTTCTACCTGAACAAGGTTCAGAAGGGCACGGAGGAGTTCATGCACCGCTGGAGCCAGCTCTCGAGCGATCTGACGGCGATCGATCACGGCGATCCGGGCAGCATCAAGAGTCTGGGAGGGAATGCCGACAACGAGGCGCAGGAACTCCTGAAGAAGTCGCCGTTGTATGAAATCTACCACATCGGTTCGGAAGAAATCCGCCATCGCCTGCAGCAGGACCGCATTCACAAGAAGGGTCTCTCGGGTCGCTCGATGCAGGCGATCCGCGCGGCGCTCGACGCCGGTCTGGTGCGGGCCCAACACAAACTCACGAACGGCCTGATCTACCTGACCATCAGCATCGCCGGCGGTCCCTATGTCGGCCTGCTCGGCACCGTGGTGGGCGTGATGATCACCTTCGCCATCATCTCGAAGGTAGGCGAGGTGGACGTGAATGCCATCGCGCCCGGTATCGCCTCGGCTCTGCTCGCCACGGTGGCGGGCCTGATCGTGGCGATTCCCGCGCTGTTTGCTTACTCCTATCTCAATAGCCGGATCAAGAACGTGGTCGGGGAGATGCAGGTCTTCATCGACGAGTTCATCGCGAAGATGGCGGAACTCTACCAAGGCTCCGATCACCCGAACGCGGCCCAATTCGCCGCCACCGATAAATCCTAACCTATCGAAGTCATGGCCTCTGCCGACGACAAGAGTTTCGACGACATCAACGTCACCCCGATGGTGGACCTCTATCTCGTGCTGCTGCTCATCTTCATCGTGATGACGGCGGCGGGAGTGAAGGGGATGAAGGTGGAGCTTCCCAAGGCCAGCGACAAGGCCGTGAAGAATCTGAGCGTGCCGAAGATCCAAGCGATCACGGTGGACGCCGAGGGGAAGATCCAGCTCAACCAGACGCAGGTCACGCTTGAGGAACTGGAGAGCAAGTTGAGCGCGATGAAGCTGACCACGCCGGACATCCCGGTGGTGGTGCGCGGCGACAGCGCCTCCCAGTATCGCGAGGTGATGGGTGTGCTTTCCGTGCTCGGCCGTCTCGGGATCGATAAGATCGGCCTGGCAACACAGAAGCCGAAATAGGTTTCCGGATCATGGCTCGCCCTCCAGCCCCGCGACCCCGCAAGACCCGGCAGCGACTCGTCGTTGGCGTTTTGCTAGGCATCGTCGTGCTCGGAGGTGCGGTGTCTTTCCTTCTCTTCGGCGGTGATGACAAGAAGGAGAAGGAAGAGATCGTGATCGTGGATCTCTCCTTGCCCCCGCCGCCTCCTCCGCCCCCGCCGCCTGCGCCTCCGGAAGAGGAGGACATGTCGGAGCCGGAACCTTCGGAAGTATCGGAGGATATCGCGGAGGCGGATGCTCCCGAGGAGATGTCGGATGACAGCGCGGCCTCGGATGTCGATCTCGGTATCGACATGGGCGATCTTGCCTCGGGCGGATCCGGGACCTTCACGGTCAGTGCGCCCCGGGTCGGCAAGCGCGGCCTGGGTGGCGGCGGTGGTGGCGATAGCCTGATGGGTGGCGATGTGGATTCACCTCCGACTCCAGTGAGCAAGATCCAGCCGTCGATCCCGAGTTCGCTGCAGAGCAAGGGAATCGGGGGGAAGGTGCTGATTGCTTGTGTGGTGGATGAGAGCGGCAAGGTCGTATCGACCTCGATCAAGCAATCCTCCGGGCATGCGGAGCTCGACAAGGCTGCGGCGAGCGCCGTCTCCCGCTGGAAATTCAAGCCGGCCACGAAGGGCGGGCGCAACGTGCGCGCCAACTGCCTCGTGCCTTATAATTTTGAAGTGAAGAAAAAGTGATGCGCCGTCTCTTTCCCATCCTCCTCGCGCTCGCGCTGCCGGCTCCGGCACAGACGATCAATGCGCCTTCGATTCTGTATCGTGACCCGAAGTTCCTGAAGGACTTCGTCGGAAGCTACGGGATACTTTCCGATGTAGAGCCGAAGATCTCCGCCGACGAACAGGCATTGCTCGGCAAGGTGCAGGATCTCTTCGGCAAGAACCAGTTCATCGCGGCGGAACAGGAGGTGGTACGCTTCGTCAAGGAGACCGAGGCGCCGACAGATCCGGAGAAGAAGCCGGGCGAGATCAGCGCGACGATGGTATTCGTGTTGGGTAATCTCTATTTCGCGTCCGATCGGACGGATGAGGCGCGGCGTGCTTTCAATGAGGCGATCCGGCGTTTCCCGCGTTTCCGCCGCGCGCATACGAACCTCGGCCTGCTGCACATCTCGAAGAACGAACTGGCGCAAGCGCTGCCGGTTTTGCAGAAGGCCGTGGAACTCGGCGAAACGAGCCCGCGTGTCTATGGCATGATGGGCTACTGCTACATGCAGGATAAGAACGCGTTGGCCGCGGAGAATGCTTACCGGCAGGCCTACCTGCTGGATCCACAGAACCGCGATTGGAAGGTCGGCCTGACCCAGGCCTTGGTCCAGCAGGAGCGTCTTGAGGAGGCGACCAGCATGCTGAACACGATGATCACGGAGAATCCCGAGGATCGCCAGCTCTGGCTGCAGCAGGCGAACGCGCTGATCGGCCAAGAGAAGAAGATGGAAGCCGCGGTGAACCTCGAAGTGCTGCGTTTGAAGGGGCAGGCGAGCGAGAGTGAATTGAATCTCTTGGGAAACATTTACATGGAGCAGGGTGAAGCGCAGCTCGCGCTCTTCGCCTACCTGGAAGCGATCGAGAAAGCACCGAAGCTGGACGTTCAGCGAGCGTTGAAGTCCGCGCGGATCTTGAACGAATACGGCTACCCGGAGAAGGCCGAGGCTTTCGTCGAGAGGGTGGCCAAGATGGGTGGCCTCAGTGCAACGGATCTTCTGGAGCTCGATCTGGTCCGTGTGAAGATCGCCCGTAGCAGCAACGATGTTGCGAAGCTGGGAACACTCTTGCGCGATCTGTTCAAGCGCGATCCGGGCAATGCCGAGGTGTTGCTCGAACTGGCGAAGCACCACGATGATCTGGCCAAGAACGAAGCGGATGAAGCGAAGCGCGGGGACGATCTCGGCGAGGCGAAGGTTCACTACAAGCTCGCGCTGGAGAAGCCGGCGGTCGCCTATCAGGCGAACCTTGGCATGGGCCAGTTGCTGGTGCGTGAGAAGCAATACACCGAGGCCATGCCCTACATCGAGCGGGCGCTCTCCCTGAAGACCGGGGATAAGGCCAGCTTGGAGCAGTACATCAGCCGCGTGCGTCGTGCTGCGGACCGCGAGAACCAGCGCAAGGAGCGCGAGGCCAAGGAGCGGGCTGAAGCGGATGAAGCCGCGAAGAAGCCCAAATAGTCGATCTCCCCATGAAGACAGCTTTCACTTTCGGAGGAGCGCTGATGCTGCTGGCTCCTCTCCATGCCAACGAGGCGCTCGACGTGCTTGAAGGAAAGAAGGACCCCGCCTCCGTGGTGCTACCTCCCGTAGAGGGTGCGGCTGCCGCCGAGGAGGGGGTGCCGGTTGTTCCGCTGGGTGACGAGTGGGCGCCGAGCCCTCTGGATCCGGTATGGGCCCGGGCCGTTCTTTTTGAAGATCCTTCGAATCCATGGGTTCAGCAGGTTGCGATCGGTGGGTTGTTCCACTGGCAGGGAGCTTGGGGGCAGGCGACACCGGAAGGTGGCCGGGAAGTGGATCTTGATGGCACCCGGACCCGTCGCGCCCGGCTCGGGGCGCGCCTGAAGGCTTTCCGCAATACCGAGATCGAGGCCGTGGCGGAGTTCGCCGGCGACTCGAACTACAACGGCATTGAGCGGCTCCAAGGCAAGACGACCTTCCTAGAGAACGGTTACGTGAAGTACGGCAAGATGCGGCCCGGTTTTACGACGGAGTATCGCACCGAGCCCCAGCAATCGCTGACTCCGGAGAGGTCCTTTTTGGTGAACATGGTGGCTCCCGCCGCCACGCTCGGCCTGATGGTGGGGCAGGACACGGATCGCTGGGATTGGGGCTTGGGCTGGTTCTCGTCCGACAACGACTCGAACATCCCCGGCGTGAAGGGCGATGGCTTCCTGCTGGCGAACCTCGCCTTGGAATCCTGGGAGAAGGCCGAAGGCGGTTCTCCGATCCGCACCCGCTGGCATGCCGACTACATCTACAACTTTGATGACAAGGGCAGCCCGGCGATCCCGCGGTACAACGTGGCCGGACGTCGCTCGGCGAATGGCAATCAATTGATCGCGCGCAATCCCGCGTTCCAGCACCTTTTCTCCACCGGCGTTGAGGTCGAGCAGGGTCAGTTCGGCTTCGCCGGCGACTTCATCATGGCCCGGGGCGACACGAATGCATGGGGGCTCTCCCTCACGCCGAGCTACTGGGCCCTGCCCGGCACGCTGCAGATCGTCGGACGCTACCACTACGCCGACACTGACGAAGCGGATGGGCTTGTCGGCGGTATGGGAACGGGTTCCGATCCCTACTTCGATAGCACGCCGGTCTTCACCGGGGACGAGTATCACTCCTTCTATCTCGGCGCGAACCTCCATCTCTACAAGGACGAGCTGATCCTGATGAACGGCCTGGAGCACGTGCTGCTGAAGGACCAGTCCGGCGGCGGCTTCGATACGGATGCCTGGATCTGGCACTCCGGTGCGCGCATGAGCTTCTAACCAACGCCTTCCCGATGAAAACGGCTCTGCTCCTCCTCTCCCTCGCGCTTCCGCTCTCCGCTTTCGATCAGGAAAGCTACGGTCGTGCGCTCAATGGCTGGCATCACGACGGTCAGGCGCGCTACTCGCTCGATGGGGCGCAGTACCGCACCCGAAAGCCGCTGGTTACCACGAACGAAGCCGGGGAAACCACGGTGAAGGTCACGGTGATCCAAGTGGCCCGCGGCTGGGCCGATATCCCCTTCGACCTCGAAGTGATCTTCGCGCCGAATGGATCTGCACAAAGCTCGCGGATCATGGGAACCCCGCGCGGCCACAAGGTGGACACGGGAGTGATCAGTCGTGGTCAGGCACCGGCTGCCCCGGCTGAGGGTCAAGCGCCATCCCTGAGCACGCTTGACCAGATGAAGACGGATCTCTTCGCCGCCTTCGAGGCGCAAGCCGGGGCTGCTGCCTCCGGGAAGGAACTGCGGAGGCGGGACCTGATCTCGCGGAGGGCGGGCGAGGTGCCGGTGGATGTCACCGCTCTCAGCGCCGGTCTCCGCTACAACCTGGATCTGATCCTCGGACAAGGTTCCGCTTGGCGAGGCAGCGTGAAGTAAGGTGCTTCCTTACATCACCTGATTCACCAAGGTCTCGCCCTTCTGATAGAGGGCGAAATTGTCGAGGAAGTGCTGGATCAGCACCTTCGACTCGCCCCCCTGCCCACCGGCGGTGTGCGGGGTGATGTAGCAATTCGGGAAGGTCCAGAGGATGTGGTCATCCGCCAGCGGCTCCGGGTCGGTCACATCGAGCCATGCCGCCCCGACTTGTCCTGATGCGAGTGCCGCGGCCAGGTCCTCCTGATTCACCGTGGTGCCGCGACCGATGTTGTGGAAGATGACACCCTGCTTCATCTTGCTGAAGCGGGCGGCATTGAACCACTGGCGCGACTCGGGGTTGTCCGGGAGAATGTTGATCACGTGATCCGCATCGACGAGGGCGGCATCCACTTCGGCTGGAGTGACGATCGTCACCTTCTCATCGCCACGAGGAGCGCGGCGCATGGCGGTGATCTTCATGCGGAAGGGGGCCAACAATTCGACGAGGCGCTCGGCGATCGCGCCGTAGCCCACGATCAGCAGGGATTGTCCCTGCAGCAGGCGGCTGTTGGCCCGTATGGCATTCCACTCCGGCACGCCGTTCGGGCAGCGGGTAGCCAAGCCGATGGGAAGCTGCCGGGCATTCGCCAGCATGAAGGCCATGACATGCTCCGCGCAGGCGTCGTCATAGACGCGCGAACTGTTCGTCACGGGGATCCCGCGCTCTTTCACTGCGGCACGGAAGTCGGCGGTATCGTAGCGGGTGTAGCCTGCGGTGCTGACCTGCAGCCACTTCAGCTTGCCGGAGGAGAGAACGGCATCGGTTCGCGGTTGACCCAGCACGATGTCCGCTTCCTGCATCAGCGGATCGGTCGGCACGTCCGAGAGCACCGAGGCCCCGGTGGGGGCGGGGAGAAGCAGTTCGTGCGGCGCGATGCTCTGGCGCAGCCAGTCGATCAGTTCCGGTGCGGCCTGCAGATCCGTGAATACCTTCAGCGTGGACATGGGGCGACCTTTGACGGCCCCGGGGTCGGGGGCAAGCGCGTTGGCGGGCATGTCCGCCCCATCGGCCTATCGGGAATGCACGCGCTGCCTCAGAACGGATCGTCCGGATTGCCCCATTCGGGCCGGATGTTCCATTCCTCCACCAGATTGCGCGGGAAGTCGTCGAGGAAGCGGGAGGGCCGCTGCAAGATGTCGCCGGTGTAGGACTTCGGGTTGATCAGGGGATAGCTCAGGTAGAGCTCGTCCTTCGCCCGGGTGATCGCCACGTAGAAGAGACGGCGCTCCTCTTCCAGTTGGTCCGGGTCGTCGGACTCCAGGATGCGTCCGTTCGGGAACTGCCCGTCCGCCAGCCAGATCACGAACACCACCTTCCACTCCAGCCCCTTGGCCTGGTGGATCGAGGACAGCATGACCTTCTCGTCGTCCTTCTCCGCCTTGTCCCCGGTCGGTTCCCCATCCGCGGAACTGAGCAAGGAGAGCTGCGAGAGGAAATCGAGCACGTCGTCGAAGTTTCCGCCGTAAGCCATCAGTTGCTCAATGTCGCTACGACGGTTGTCGTAGTTGTCGAAGGAAGCTTGGAGGTAGTCATTGTACATCCCCTCCAGCACGCTGAAGACCATGTTCGAGGGCCGGGCAAAGGTGCCATGCGGCGTCATCTCGTCGAGGATGTAGCCGAACTGCTCCCAGTGCTTCGCCGCCTTCTTCGGCGCCTTCATCTTGGAGAGCTCCTCGCTCCAGGTCGGGATCTCCTCCGTTTCCGCCCAACCGCTGGCCAGCCAGTCACGCCAAAGCTTGTCCGCGCCCGCCGCGCCGATTCCCGGCATGAGCAGGCAGATCCGCTTGAAGCTCGTCTCATCGCGACGGTTCGTGACGAAGCGGAGGAAAGCCGCCACGTCCTTGATGTGCGCCTGCTCGAAGAAACGCAGGCCGCTGGTGATCGCGAAGGGGATGCCGCGTGCGGTGAGCTCAAGCTGGATCTCCAAGGACTGGAAGTGTGCGCGGTAGAGCACGGCCATCTCCTCCAGCGGGATGCCTTCGTCGCGCAATTCCAGCATGCGCTGGGCGACGAAAGCCGCTTGGGTGGACGGATCTTCCAGCGGGACCAAAGCCGGCTTCACCCCGAGCTGGGGGCGAGCCGAACGCAGATCCTTGTCGAAGCGCGCGCGGTTCACACGGATCGCGGCGTTCGAGAGGTCCAGGATCTCCGGCACGCTGCGGTAGTTCGTCTCGATCTTGTGGACTTGGCAGCCCGGGTGCCGCTCGGGGAAGGACAGGATATTGCCCATGTCCGCGCCACGCCACGAGTAGATCGACTGCGCGTCATCGCCCACTGCCATCACGCTGGCGCCGCCGCCCGCCAGCAGGTCGATCAGCTCGCTCTGCACCGCATTGGTGTCCTGATACTCGTCCACCAGGATATGGCGGAAGCGCTTGCGGTAGAGATTGAGGAGCTCTTCATCCTGCTGGAAGAGCTTCAGCGTGAGCACCAGCAGGTCGTCGAAATCCATCGAGTTGGTGTCCTTCTTCCGCTTCGCATATCCGGCCTGTGCCTGATGGATTTCCTTCTCCCATTCGTCGAAGTAGGGGTAGCGGTGACGGATCACATCGGAGAGCGACTCGCCCGTGTTCTCGACGAGACTGAACATCGTGGCTAGCACGTCCGCCTTCGGGAAACGTCGCTGTTTGGTATCGATATTCAGAGCTGCAATCACTCCGGTCATCAGCGACTTCTGGTCGTCGCGGTCGAGGATCGAGAAGGACTTGGTGAAACCCAGCACCTCCGCATGGCGGCGCAGGATGCGGTTGCCGATCGAGTGGAAGGTTCCGCTCCACAGCGCGGAGACATCGTGCGGTACCAAGTGGCGGACCCGTTCCGTCATCTCGCGCGCCGCCTTGTTCGTGAAGGTCAGCAGCAGGATGTTCCGCGCCTCCACCTTGTTATCGAGCAGGTAGGCGACCCGATAGGTCAGCGTGCGGGTCTTGCCCGAGCCGGCACCCGCGATCACGAGAGCGGCCCCGGGCGGAGCCGTCACGGCGGCGTATTGCTCGTCGTTCAGCTCGGCCCGGTAATCGATGCCGGATGTCGGTCCGGCGGTGTGCCGGTGCAGCGTGTATTCGCGCGCCATGTGGCGGCTAGCTTCGCGGATTCCGCGCCGGGATCAAGGGCGGGGTGGGACGCTTCAATGTTGTTTCGGCATCGGGGTGCTGGTCAGGCGGTCGATGTAGGCCAGCAGCAGGGCGGAAAGCACGAAGGCCAAGTGGATGATGACCTGCCACATCATCACTTCGCCTTTCATCCGCTCCGCCTCGATGAAGGTCTTGAGCAAATGGATGGAGGAGATGCCGATCAGAGCGGTGGCCAGCTTTACCTTTAGAATACCGGCATTCACGTGCGAGAGCCATTCCGGCTGGTCCGGGTGCTTGTGGAGGTTCAGGCGAGAAACGAAAGTCTCATAGCCGCCCACGATGACCATGATCAGCAGGTTCGCGATCATGACCACATCGATCAGGCCCAGCACGGTGAGCATGATCTCCGTTTCGGTGATCCGGTTCGCCTTGCCCACCAGGTGGGTGAGCTCGATCAGGAAGTGGTAGACGTAGACGCACTGGGCCACGATCAGGCCGAGATACAGCGGGGCCTGTAGCCAGCGGCTGAAGAAGATCAGGTTACCGAGAGTGCGGTGACCGGGAAACTGGGGCTTGGTAGCGTGAGAGAGGGCGGCTTCGTTCGAGGAGTCCATGGATTGGCTGGCGAATAGGCAGCACCCGCCATGCCCCGGGCAATTGGAAAAAGCGGATGAACTTTCCAAGCGCTAGTGCGCGACCAGCCAGTTGCTTCCGGTCCCGTACTCGACGAGGATCGGCACCCCTCCCGGGAGAGGCAGGGCCGTTTGCATCGTATCGAGGATCCGGGGGATCAAATCCTCCTGTTCTTCCGGATGCAGATCGAAGACCAATTCGTCGTGCACCTGCAGCAGCATCTTGGTGCGGTAGGTGCCTTCCCTCAGCAGGGCGTCGATCCGAATCATCGCGAGTTTGATCATGTCGGCGGAGCTACCCTGAATGGGCGTGTTGATCGCGGCACGTTCGGCATTGCCGCGGATCGTCTGGTTGCCGGAGGTCAGGTCCGGGAAATAGCGACGGCGGCCGGTCAGGGTCTCGACGTAGCCGCTCATCCGGGCTTCTTGGATGGTACGGTCCATGAACTCCTCGATCGCAGGATACTGCTTGAAATAGTTGTCGATGATCTCCGCCGCTTCGCCGCGCGGGATGCCGAGGCGCTGGCTGAGGCCGAAGGCGGAGATGCCGTAGATGATGCCGAAGTTTACCATCTTCGCGCCGCTGCGCTGCTCGCGTGTGACCTCACTCTCGGTGATGCCCCAAACTTTCGCCGCGGTAGCAGTATGAATGTCGCGGTTCTCGCGGAAGGCCTCGATCATCGAGGCATCGCTGGCGAGTCCGGCCATCACCCGCAGCTCGATCTGCGAGTAGTCGCAGGACAGCAGGGTGAAGCCTTCCCGCGGCACGAAAGCCTTGCGGATCTGGCGTCCGAGAGCGGAACGGATCGGGATGTTCTGCAGGTTCGGATCGGTGGAGGCGAGCCGCCCCGTGGCTGCCACCAGTTGGTGGAACTGCGTGTGGATGCGACCCGTCTCCTTCACGATGTGGGCGGGCAGCGCGTCCAAATAGGTGCCCTTCAGCTTCGTAGCCTCCCGGTATTCCAGGATCTCGTCGATGATCGGGTGCTTGCCTGCGAGTGAGGCGAGCGTCGCCTCGTCGGTCTTGAACTGCCCGGTCTTGGTCTTCTTCGCCTTGTCGGCCAGCCCCAGCTCGTTGAACAGGATCTCCCCGAGTTGCTTCGGCGAGTTCAGGTTGAAGGGTCGCTTGGCGTGGGCCGCGATCGAGACGGAGAGTTCGTTGATCCGCTGCTGGAGCTGGCCGCCGATCTCTACCAAGGCCGCAGGATCCACCGCAATGCCTTCCATCTCCATCCGCACCAGCACCGGCAGCAGCGGGCACTCGATCTCATGGCAGACTTTCTCCTGACCATCGAGCAAGGGGCGGAGCTTTTCTGCAATCTGCCAAGTCACGTCGGCATCCTCCGCGGCATACTCGGCCAGCGTTTCCAGCGGGATCGCTGCGACATCGAGTTCCTTCGACTTCTTATTCGTCTCCGCGAAACTGAAGAGGTCGTCGGAATTCGGAGCGGTAGCGAGATCCGGTTGCAAGTGCGATGCCGCGATCTCCGCCAGCTTGATCGGAGAGTAGCCGAGCATGGTCTCGCTCACATAGTCCATGGTGTGGCGCTGGTCCGGGAAGACCAGCGAGTGCGCGAGCATGCTGTCGAAGAAAGGCCCCTCCACGACGATCCCGTGATGGTGAAGTACGGAGAGATCGTACTTCAGGTTGTGGCCGGTCTTCAGTGCTGGCCCGGTCAGCGCGGTCTTGAGCTGGGGATGCAGGTCAGCGGAGTAGGGCAGATACCATCCCTCCTGCCCTTTCCAGGAAAAGGCCACGCCCAGCAATTTCGCCTCGAAGCGATCGAGTGAGGTGGTCTCGATATCGAAGCAGAAGGCGGTTTGCCTGCCCAACTCCTCGAAAAGCCGCGCCTGTTTCTCCGCGGTATCAGCCAGATGGTATTCGTGCGGCACCTCGGAGATCTTCTTGAAGGTCTCGAAGATCGTCTGTGTGGCAGCCGGAGTCTCCTCGCTTGGCGCGGGCGGACTGAAGTCCGCGCTCCCGGGGAAGAGGCGCTTGGTCAGGGATCGGAATTCAAACTCGGTGAAGAGATCCTTCACCGCCTCGTCGTCACGCTGCGACAGCTCTAGGTCGGTCCAGCTCACTTCGAGCGGGGCATCGATGATGATGGTCGCCAGTTCCTTGGAGAGCCGGGCGTTATCGGCGTGGGTTTCGAGGTTCTCCTTCTGCTTGCCCTTCAGCTTGGAGAGATTCTCCAGCAGGTTCTCCACCGAGCCGAAGTCCGCGATTAGCTTCTGCGCCGTCTTTGGGCCGATGCCGGGCACGCCGGGGATGTTGTCCACCGTGTCACCCATCAGGCCGAGCAGGTCGATGATCTCGTGCGGGCTCTTCACGCCCCAGATCTCCGGCAGCTGCGGCAGACCGATCACCTCGTGCTCGGAGCCCTTCTTGCCCGGCTTCCACATGAAGGTCGTTTCGCTGAGGAGCTGAGCGAAGTCCTTGTCCGGCGTGACCATGTAGGTTTCGAAGCCCGCCGGCTCCGCCCGCTTCGCCAAGGTGCCGATCAGGTCGTCCGCCTCGTAGCCGTCGATCTCCAAGAGGGGAATGTGGAAGGCCTTGCAAAGGCGCTTCACGTTCGGGATCGCCGCCGCGAGTTCCTCGGGCATTTCGTCGCGCTGCGCCTTATAGGCCGGGTAGCGCACATGCCGCGGAGTGGGAGCGGAGGTATCGAATGCGACACCCAAGTGGGTCGGCTTCTCCTTCTCCAAAATGGTCAGCAGCGTGTTTGTGAATCCGTAGAGCGCGGAAGTATTCACGCCCTTGGAGTTACGGATCGGATTCTGGATGAAGGCAAAGTGGGCCCGGTAAACGAGCGCCATCCCGTCCAGGAGGAAAAGTCGCGGCATGCGGCGACCCTAGGGGCGGGGGGGCGGCGGGCCAAGTGCCGGTCTCGGCAAAATCGTGACCCGGCAAAATTCCGGCCCCGCGGTGAACTTGGAAAAATCTGGCCAAAGGGTGGCCGGAATCCTTACGTATCCGCCAACAAGATGAAGTATTTCTTCCCGATGCTTTGCGTGGTTGCCGCCGGTGGTGCGGGCTACGTCTTCGAGCCTCAGATCAGCCCCAGCCTGATCGATTACACCGGCACCACGGAACGGGTGATCGAGGTTATGGAAAAGGACGGGAAAATCGTCGTCACTCCGAAAACTCCGGAGTCCGCTCCCGCTCTCCCGAAAGCCGACCCGGCCCCCGCGCCCGAGCCGGTGGTGAAGAACGACCCGGCTCCCGCCCCGGAGCCCAATCCCGAGCCGCCCGTCGTTCAGAACGAGCCGGAGAAGATGGACGAAACCCCGGCCCCCGCGCCGGAGCCGATCCCGGAACCGGCCCCCGTTGGCGGCGAAGCCATGGGCGAGGAAGCTCTCGTCGCGCTGATGCAGGAAAGCATCAAGGACGGACAGGTGAAGGAATTCACCTTCGATCAGGTCATGAAATGGAGCGCAGGCCCCGAAGAGGAGGTCGACGGCGCCAAGTATCAGACCGGCCTCGCCGAGTACAAGGCGGAAACGATCTTCGGCGTGAAGACGATGAAAGCCAAGGCCCTGATCAAGGATGGCAAGGTGGCCAAGTGGATCTGGGCTACCAGCGGCATGGAGATCAAGTAGGGCTCCCGTCTCAAAGGAGAAGAGCTCCCGGAGGTGTGACCCCCCGAGAGCTCTGTCCCATGATTCCGGATACCTCAGATACCCGGTACCAAACCGCTGCTGCCGCTCTGCTTCCACACCGGGCCGCTGGTCGCGTATCGCGGCGCCGGGCCTTGCAAGTTGGGGTCGGGCAGTGACTCGTCGAGTCGGAAGAGGGGCAGGATCGGCGCGCCGGTCGCGGCCTTCTCGTATTTCTCGCCGATCTCTTCCATCAGAAGGGAAACGCCAAAGTAGCCGCCGGGGATTTCTCCAATCAGAATCTCCACTGGGTAGGAGGCACCCGCACGCACCGTGATCTCAGGACCGACCGCGAAGCCGCCGATGTTGTCATTGTAGTTCGGCGAGGTCTCGTACTTGTAGAATTGGATCGGCACCCGCATAGGGCCCATCTTGCGGATATCTTTGGCGAGCTCTTCGTTCTCCTGGGTTCCATCCACCTCCGCGGCACGCCCGAACATGTGGGTGCCGGTGCAGCCGAGGGTATAGCCGTAGTCGAAGACGGTGCGGTTATTGAAGCGCACCACGAGTAGGTCGTCGCCCGCGCCGACAAAGCGAAACTTGCCGGACTTTGGCGCCTTTACCGTGCCGCGGTAGACCACGATCCAGCGGCGCGGTTGCACCTCCTTCTCGCAATTGAAAGCGGCCGGTGCTGCTTCCGCGCTCATGAAAGGCATGTGCAGCTTGGTCTGATACAGCTTCTGGCTGGCCTTGTAGTAGTCCTTGAACTCCTTGTCCTTGAATCCTTTGTCGACGATCTCGCGCACCTTCAGGCGCATTTCATCGTCGGTCATGTTGGTGGGCTGTTTGTCGCTGGTCTGCTTCAGGTCGTAGAAAGTCCCGATGAGAGCGCTCTCGGTGGCCTCCACCATGCCGAAGGGATTCCCCGAGCCACCGCCACCAAGTCCCGGTCCCATTCCGCTACCGATGCCCTTGCCATGGCCGCTGCCCATGCCACCACCGGTGCCGCTGCCGCCCATGCCCTTGGACAGGGAGCCGCCGCTCAGCGACCCGAGCGAGGCCATCTGCGAGGACGGGTCTGGCTCCGGTAGGGAGAAGCTGGTCTCCGCGCCGATCGCCGCGATCCGGGCCATGTTTGGCTGGGTCATTACCTGCCGGGCCTTGGTTTCCGCGGCCGAATCGGGTGAGCCGCCACCTCCTGCCGGTGGCATGAAATCCACTGTTTTCTCAGGCGGAGTGATGATCCGGAAGACCCAGAACGCTCCCGCCACGAGGAAGATCACATGAATCAGCACCGAGATGCTCAAGGCCCCGCCTCCCAGCCTCTGCCAGAAGGTCTTCTTCTGTTTCGGCGGGGCGATGCTTACCTCTTGGTATTCCGGTTCGGGGTCGAATTCGTTCATTTAACGGGGGAACGAAAACGGGTTTGTTTTTCTTGGGTGGAATTCGGCCTCCGTGTCATGCGACCTCGCTTTTGCGGAATCCGGCATCTCTCGTTCGTTTCTTGCGCTGGCCACCGCTTCTGCGCGGAATCCCGGGCACGATGAGCACCAAGCGGAAGGATCTCGAATTGCCAGTGCTACCTTTCGCGGATGGGAAGGGGTTCACGAAATGGCTGGGCAAGCAGCCGCTTGATTCGCCCGGCCTATGGCTGAAATTCGCCAATAAGGGCTCCGGAATTCCGGGCATCACCCAGCAGGAGGCTTTGGATGCCGCGCTGTGCCACGGCTGGATCGACGGCCAGCGGCTCGGGCTCGATGATGACTACTATCTGAACAAATACACGCCGCGCCGGAGCCGGAGCAACTGGTCCCAGATCAACCGGGCGCGCGCGCTGGAGCTCATCGCGGAAGGCCGCATGACCGAGCGGGGACAAGCCGAGATCGAGCGAGCAAAGCAGGACGGGCGCTGGGAGGCGGCCTCCGCACCGCCCAGCAAGGCGGAGGTGCCGGAGGATCTGGCCGCTGCCCTGAGGAAGAACAAGGTGGCGAAAGCGCTTTTCGAGCGTCTGGACCATCGCAACCGCTTTGCGATCCTCCACCGCGTCGGGCAGGCTAAGAAGGCAGAGACCCGAGCGGCGCGGATTGCGAAGTTGGTGGCGATGCTGGCGGAGGGCGAGCTGATCTATCCGCCGAAGAAGTCGTAGCGGCGTGCTTTGGCCCGCGATTCGCCTTGCCGGGTAGGGGAGGGGGCCGCTTCATTCCGCGCATGACGCCGGAGCTTGAGGATCTCTTCGCCTTCCTTCGTTTTCCCAGTGTTTCCACCGATTCGCGGAACGCGGCGGATGTCCGTGCCTGCGGCGAGTGGATCGTGGCCAAGCTGAACGGCATGGGCTTGGAGGCGAAGCTGCACGAGACCCCGCGCCACCCGATCGTGGTGGCGAAGAACGCGCACAAGCCCGGCCGCAAGACGGTCATGATCTACGGCCACTATGACGTGCAGCCGGTTGATCCGCTCAATCTCTGGACCACCCCGCCTTTCGAACCGCAGATCCGCGATGGCAAGATCTGGGCCCGCGGCTCCACTGACAACAAGGGCCAGATGCTCGCGCACATCCTCGGAGTGGAGAAGACGCTGAAGGAGAAAGGCGAACTGCCCGTGAACCTGATCTTCCTCTTCGAGGGTGAGGAGGAGATCGGCAGCCCGAGTCTCGCGCCCTTCTTGGAAGCGAACCGCGAGTTGCTGAAGTGCGATATCATTGCGATCTCCGACACCGGCATGGTCGCTCCCGGCCAACCCACCCTGAGCTACGGCCTGCGCGGCATCGCCGCCTGCGAGGTGATCCTCCGCGGCCCGGCCCGCGACCTTCACTCCGGCATCTACGGCGGTGCCATCCGCAATCCCGCGACCGAGATCGCCCGCCTCGTCTCGACCTTCCACGATCCGGAAGGCCGCGTGCAGGTGGAAGGCTTCTACGATGATGTGAAGCCACTTGAAGACTGGGAGCGTGAGATGTGGGCCAAGCTCCCCGGCACCAGCGATGAGGACTTCATCCGCTACAGTGGTTCTTCGAAGACGCACGGTGAGGCCGGCTACACTTCCGCCGAGCGCACTTGGGCCCGCCCCACCGCTGAGATCAATGGCATCGGCGGCGGCTATCAGGGCGAGGGATCGAAAACGGTGCTGCCCGCGGAGGCCTTCGCGAAGTTCACCTTCCGCCTCGTCCCGAACCAAGACCCCGCGGATATCATGGAGAAGGTGAAGGCTCACCTCGACAAGCACTGCCCGCCCGGCGTCTCGCTGCTCTACGTCGGCGGCCATGATGGAAAGCCCTTCTACACCGATCCCCACGGCCCCTTCGGCAAGGCCGCCCAGGAAGCCCTGCGCAAGTCCTTCGGCAAGGAACCGGTCCTCATTCGCGAAGGCGGCAGCATCCCGATCGTCCAAGCCTTCCGCGATATCCTCAACGTCGATACCATCCTGCTCGGCCTCGCCCTCGCGGACTCTCAGATCCACTCGCCCGACGAGAACTTCCCGGTGGAAAACTTCGAGGCGGGGATCCGTCTCAATCAGGCGCTTCTCGAAGAACTCGGGAAGTAATCCATCTTCTTCGCGCTTCTCTCTGCGACCTCTGCGCTTCCGCGCTTCGTTCCTTCAAAATGTCCGATACTCCCAAGTCCGATTTCATCCGCGAGATCATCGCCGCGGACCTCGCCTCCGGTAAGCACGCGACCACCATCACGCGCTTTCCTCCGGAGCCGAACGGCTATCTGCACCTCGGCCACGCGCGTGCGATCTGCCTGAACTTCGGCATCGCCTTGGAGAATGCAGGCAGCGGTGCGCGCTGCCATCTGCGCTTCGACGACACGAATCCGGAGAAGGAAGAGGTCGAGTATGTCGAGAGCATCAAGGCCGATGTGAAGTGGCTGGGCTTCGAGTGGGGTGACAATCTCTATTACGCGAGCGACTACTTCGAGTTCTACTACGACTGTGCCGTTCACCTGATCAAGAACGGCCTTGCCTACGTGGATGAGCAGACGGCCGAGCAGATCAAGGACACCCGCGGCAACCTGACCGTTCCGGGCTCGCCCTCGCCGTTCCGTGACCGCAGTGTGGAAGAGAATCTCGAGCTCTTCGCGAAGATGCGTGCCGGTGGATTCGACGAAGGAACCGCCGTTCTCCGCGCGAAGATCGACATGGCCTCGCCGAACATCGTCCTCCGCGACCCGGTCATCTACCGCGTGCTGAAGGCGGAGCACCACAACACCGGCGATGCTTGGTGCCTCTACCCGATGTATGACTTCGCGCACCCGCTGGAGGACGCGAAGGAGCACATCACTCATTCACTCTGCACCTTGGAGTTCGAGATCCACCGCCCCTTTTATGATTGGGTGATCGAGAATTGCCCGGTCCCCGCGAAGCCGCGCCAGATTGAGTTCTCGCGCCTGAACTTCACCTACACGGTGATGAGCAAGCGCAAGCTGCTCACGCTCGTGAAGGAAGGTCACGTCGCCGGCTGGGATGATCCGCGCATGCCCACGCTCTCCGGCGCCCGCCGCCGCGGCATCCCCGCCGTCGCCATCCGCAAGCTCTGCGAGAAGACCGGCATCACCAAGTTCCAAGGCATCACGGACATCGCTCAGCTTGAGTTTGAAATCCGCGACTACCTCAACACGGTAGCACCTCGCCGAATGGCGGTGATCGATCCGCTCAAGCTCGTGATCACGAACTGGCCGGAAGGTCAGAGCGAGGACATCGAGCTCGACAACCACCCGAAGGATCCCGCCATGGGTTCCCGCGCGGTGAAACTCTCCCGCGAACTTTGGATCGAGGGCGATGACTTCATGGAAGTCCCGGAGAAGAAGTACTTCCGCCTCGGCCCCGATCGCCATGTCCGCTTGCGCGGCGGCTACATCGTGAAATGCACCGGTTTCGAGAAGGATGACTCCGGCAAGGTGGTGAAGGTTCTCTGCGAATATCTCCCCGGCACCAAGGGCGCGGATGCCCCTGAAGGTGTGGAGTGTCGCGCCGCGATTCACTGGGTCAGCGCCGAGCATGGCGTGGCTGCGGAGGTCCGTCTCTATGACCGCCTCTTCACCGTGGAAGATCCGGATGCGGCCGAAGGCGGCTTCACCAGCGTGATCAATCCGGATTCCCTCAAGGTGATCCAGGCTTGGGTCGAGCCTGCTCTTGCAGCGGCAGAGCCCGAGACGGTCGTGCAATACGAGCGCCTCGGTTACTTCGTCGCGGATCGCCACGAGCATCAGCCCGGCACCAAGCCGGTCTTCAACCGCACCATCGGTCTCCGCGACTCCTGGGCGAAGAAGTGATCCCTCTCGGAAAGAGGGTCACAGGGGCAGCTCCGACGATAGCTTGCACTCCTGCATCGGGATCTCGGTCTTGATGCTTTTCACGCCCTTAATGCGGCCGAGATGTTCGATCTGGAACTTCCGGTAAGCGTCGAGGTCGGCGGCCACGATGCGCAGGATGAAGTCGCAGTCGCCCGCCATGAGGTGGCATTCAACCACCTCGGGCAGCTTCACGACCTCTTTGACGAAATGGTCTGTGGTATCGACGTCTTGGCCACTGAGCCAGATCCGCGCGAAGACGGTCAGCTTCATGCCGATCTTCGCGGCATCGAGCAGGGCGGTGTAGCCCTTGATGACTCCGGCCTCCTCTAGCAGGCGGACACGGCGCAAGCAGGGCGAGGGGGAAAGCCCAACCTCTTTTGCGAGTTCGAGGTTTTGAATCCTGCCCTTCTTCTGGAGCACGGCGAGAATCCTCTTATCGATGGAGTCCAGATTCATTAGAATAAAATTTCAATAAAGTGCATGAAATGCAATATCGATGCCAATTAGTGGTCGGTATTTGGCAACAACGCAATCCGTTTTAGAGGGAGGTGATGTATGATTGCCGGCATGCAGATTGAGAGTGTTGCCGGAAGCGAGGCGCCCGCCGTTTCAGGGGCGGGCGAACTGGCGCGCGGACTTCATACATCGCTTCCCGTCATGATCGGGTTCATCCCGTTCGCTTTGGTGCTCGGGGCTCAGGCTTCGAAGAAGGGATTCGAGCCCGCGGGGGTCGCCCTGATGACCGGCCTGAACTTCGGGGGAGGATCCGAATTCGCCGCGGTCCATCTCTGGACCTCGCCACCCCACGTCCTCCTGATCGTGGCGATCACCCTTCTCATCAATAGCCGCCACTTGCTGATGGGGGCTGCCCTTGCGCCCTTCCTCAATGGCTTGTCCAAGAGAAAGGCCCTCATGGCGCTCTTCTTCATGTGCGACGAGAGCTGGGCGATCAGCCTGGCAGATGCCCGCCGCCGCTCGGGAGAGAAGCAAATCCCGGCTTTCAGTCTGCCCTACTACATGGGTGCCTCTTCGGGCCTCTATCTAACTTGGGTTGTGTTCACCTTTCTGGGTGCCCGCCTCGGTCCGGTGTTGGGCGATATCGAGTCCTATGGCCTGGACATGGCATTCCCCGCGGTGTTCTTCGTGCTCCTGAAGGGGATGTGGACCGGCGTTCGGGCGGCCCGGCCTTGGGTTGTCAGCCTGCTCGCGGCGGTCGGTGCCTGTGTGTTTCTGCCGGGGGCTTGGTATGTGGTGGTCGGTTCCGTGGCTGGAGCCATCGCGGCGTGCCTTCAGGGAGGGGGGCGGAAATGAGCAATCTGTCGCTCCTCACTTTCGTGTTGATGGCTCTGGTCACCTACCTGACCCGGATCGGCGGCTATCTGGCCCTGAGAAACCGCAAGCTCGGGCCGAAAGCCACCGCTATCATGGATGCTGCTCCGGGATGCGTGCTCATCTCGGTGCTTGCCCCCCACTTCGCATCCGGTCGCCCCGCAGACATGGCTGCTCTGGCGCTCACGGTTGTTGCTGCGAGCCGGCTGTCCATGCTGCCGACGGTGCTCGTCGCGGTGGTCTCCGCCGGAATGATGAGAAACTTCGCTTAGCGTGCGGGATCCTGCGCCTCTCGACCCTGCAGCCTCAAATCTTTCATCGGGCTTTGCAGATCCTAAAGGATCGTTTATAGCCTCTCCGCATGCCGAGCGATTTCCTCGATCCATCGGGCCTCCTTGAGAACGGCGGCCCGATTTTGTGGCTTCAGGCGGCTCTGGCTTTTTTCGGTGCGGTGTTCGTGGTCGAGCGCCTCTTTTTCTTCCACCGCGCCCGCATCAATGTGGGTGACCTGCTGGTGGGTCTCTCCAATCACGTCCGCCGCAAGGCTTACGCGGAGGCCCTCCACGAAGCGGCCAAGGCTCCCGGTCCGGTCGCCCGGGTCGCCCATTCCGTCCTGCTCCGGCACTCGATGGAGCGTCCGGACCTGCGCGATATCGCCCAAGAAGCGGGCCAACTCGAGGTTCCCCGGATCGAGAAGAATCTCCGCGCGATCCTCGCCGTCTCGGTCCTCGCTCCGCTTACGGGCATGCTCGGCACCGTTCTCGGCTTGGCGGAAACCTTCCAGCGCATGAGCGAGCGCGGCGGCGCCGCCGGCTCCAACGAGCTGGCCGCCGGCGTCCTGATGGCCCTCGTCACCACCGCCGTGGGCCTCACCATCGCGATTCCGGCCTACCTCTTTTACCTCTATTTCATCGGCCGGGCGAAGCGGCTCTTCCACCGCATCGAACGCACCGGGATCGAGATGGTGAACATGATCTGCGATGCCCGCATGGACACCGGCATCGTCTCGATGCGCGATGAGCTGGACGCCCGTCGCCGCGAAGAGCGCAAGAAGTGATGAAGCTGGAATCCTCGCTCCCCGAGCGGCCGGGCTTCCTCTTCGTGGTCCCGGCTTTCAATCTTCTGGCGCTGCTGATTGCAGTGATCCTTTGGCGCGAGTCCTTCTCCAGCCAGCACGGTCTGGCCTTGGAACTGCCGGTTTCCCGCTACCAGATCGAGCGGCCCACGGATGCCAGCGTGATTTCGATCACTGAGGGCGATCCTCCCGGCTATTGGCTCGGGCGAGAGGAACTCTCCCTCGGGCAGCTCTCGGAGCGCCTTGATGCCCGCCGTGGCAGTGAATCCGCCCCCGCCAGTAACGTGCTGCTGCGCGTGGATGGCGAGGTGCCGGTGGAAACCCAGCAGGCAGTGGCCGAGATCGCCCTGCAGAAGGGATTCCGCGTCTGGATGCTCGGTGAATCGGCCGAGAGTCAACCGGTGCCGGAAAGGCAAAAACCCTGAACCATGTTCGGCCTCCGCTCCAAACGCGCCACCCGGGACCGCCGCATCGGTTTGGTTTTCCAGTGGCGTCTGCCGGTGGGGAACCACATGAGCTTCCTCAGTGCGATTGCGGTGGTAGGTCTGATCAGTGTCGGCCTTGCTGCCACGGTGCGAGTCCGTGTGGGCGGCGGCGGGCTACCCCGTCATCCGGAGCGCCGCGGTTCCGTGATCTTCGTGCCGCACGGAGGCGAGTGGGATTCGCTCCGCACCTTCGCCTTGGAGGCCGGGCCTTTCCCGGTTCGTGAGGACCCCTCCGGGGATCCCGTCGTCGTGGCCTTGGTAAAGGAAAGCATGGGGAACGCGAATCTTCCGGGTTACCGGTATCAGCCTGAATTCAAGCCGGTTGCGATCGCCGACCCGGAGCCGTCCGAGGATGCCGAGGAGGCGAGCCCGGGCGATTTGCCCCCTTTGCCCCAGCCGGAAGCGGTGACGGCTGATCCGTCGCTGCGACCCGTTCTCCAAGTTACCGTGCTTACGGCAAACGGGATCCGGGCGGTCCAACCTCCGGCTCCTCCGCCTGCCGGTCTCTTGCAAGGGAATCGTTATCTCTTGAACTACAGTCCCGCCGGGCGTGTTCTCCGCGTCACCTCCGTGTTCAGCCCCCAGGAGGCAGCGGGCGGCGGTGCCACCGTGGAGGCGTGGCTGCGCCAGGTCCTCATCGAAGGTGGCGGAAAATCTGGCGGCTGGGCCAGCGTGGAAATCTCCGGCGGATCATGATCGAGCTCACCCTCACCGAACTCGCCGCTTGGGCCATCGGGGTCGCGATGGTGATCGTGGCCTTCTTTTCCTGGATTTCCCGCTGGTCGAACCGGAATGCGGAGCGCCGCTCGCTGCGCCGCCGCGTCACCTGCCGCCTCTGCCAGCTTGTGGTGGAAGACGAGGGGAGGGGGCGTATCTTCCAGTGTCCTCACTGTGGCGCGGCCAACGAAAGGGGCCGCAACCGTAGCTTGGGATGAGGCTTGCCACCTACCCCGGCAGACTTTAAGGACGCCCGAACTTCCCGCACGCACGCCCCGTCACTATTCCCATGAGCGAAAGAAGAGTCGTCATCACCGGCATCGGCTGTGTCAGCCCCCTTGGCAACGATCTCCAGTCCACCTGGGACGGAATGAAGAACGGTCGCAGCGGGATCGGTACCATCACCCAGCTCGATCCGGCACCGTACGAGTGCAAGATCGCCGGTGAGGTGAAGGACTTCTTCCCCGACACCTATTTCAACGTGCCGAAGGACTCGCGCCGCTCGGACCGCTATGTCCAATTCGCCGTCGCGGCTTCCAAGATGGCCATGCAGGACAGCGGTGTGGACGTGGAGAAGATCGATCGCCGCCGTTTCGGTGTGATGGTCGGTTCCGGCATCGGCGGCCTCGGCACGCTCGAGCGCGAACACGAAGTCTGTCTTACCAAGGGCCCGAAGCGAGTCTCGCCCTTCACCATCCCGATGATGATCTCGAACATCGCGAGCGGCATCATCTCGATGGAGTACGGTCTCTACGGCCCGAACATGGTTATCGTCACCGCCTGTGCGACTTCAAACCACAACATCGGGGAAGCATGGCGCATGATTAAGTTCGGCGATGCCGATGCCTTCCTCTGCGGCGGTGCCGAGGCCACGATCCTGCCGATGGGTCTTGCCGGCTTTGCCAACATGAAAGCGCTGAGCACCCGCAATGATGCTCCAGAGAAAGCCTCCCGTCCTTTCGACAAGGACCGCGACGGCTTCGTCATGGGTGAAGGTGCCGGGGTGGTCGTGATCGAGGAGTTCGAGCACGCCAAGGCCCGCGGTGCCAAGATCTACGCCGAGCTGGTTGGCTACGGTGTGAGCGCGGATGCCCATCACCTGAGCGCGCCGTCCCCGGATGGCTCCGGCCCGGCTTATGCGATTGGCATGGCGCTCAAGCACGCCAAGCTGAATCCGGAAGACGTCCAGTATCTCAACGCCCACGCGACCTCCACCGGTCTTGGCGATATCGCGGAAACCCGCGCCATCAAGCTCGCCTTCGGCGACTACGCCACGAACGGGCTCATGGTCAGCTCGACCAAGTCGATGACCGGCCACATGCTTGGTGCCGCCGGTGGCATCGAACTGGTCGCAAGCGTCATGTCGATTGTTGACGGTGTCGTGCCGCCGACCATCAACGTCGAGAACCAGGATCCGGAGTGTGACCTCGACGTGGTGCCGAACACTGCCCGCGAGACCAAGGTGGATGTGGCTCTCAGCAATAGCTTCGGCTTCGGCGGGCACAATGCCTCGCTGCTGGTGAAGCGCTTCGACTAAGCGGATCATGGAAAGCCCCTGCCATGTTCATGTCTCGCAGGTGGCCTTCGGCGATACCGATTGCAGCGGCTGGATCCACTTCCCGAAGATCTTCCGTCACGTGGAGGAGGCGGAGCACGCCTACCTGCAGCAGCAGGAAATCGTCATCATTGATCGGGAACTCGGTGGCTGGCCGCGGGTTCATGTCTCCTGCGATTACAAGCGCCCCCTGCGCTTCGCGGATACGATCGAGGTCCAGCTCGGCATCGAGCGGATCGGTGCAGCTTCCGTGCACTGGCTTTTCGAAGTCCTCAAGGACGGTGAAATCTGTGCCTTCGGGAAGATGACGACTGTGCGCGTGGATCATCAGGGAAAGCCTCTCGTCATTGACGACGAGACGCGGGAGAAACTGGGCTCAGAAGGCCTTCCCCAGCTTGGGCACAGCGAGAGAGCCTCTTGAAGGATGTCGATCACCGCTGAGGATTCGCCTTCTTCCAAGCCCGCTCCTCCTCCCGGCACCTTTCACAGACGAAAGCTCGTACCTCTTTCTGCGGTCCCACGGAACATCCTCCTTCCAGTGAGGTGTTGGCGTGGGGGAAACGGGCATGCCGTGCTTTCAGATAGCCCTCCGGATGGAAGGGCAGCCCGTAAGAGATCGGAACTGTCTGCCGGGTCATCTGCTGTCGGTGGACAGGACAGAAACTGGCGTCATAAAGGACGCGTCCATCATCGGACACGCGCACCAATTCAGTGTTCCAATGGGAGGCAGCTCCATCGCCCGATGGAAGGGGAGATGCTTGAGACACCCGCAGAAGATCGAAGCGATACGTCTTCCGCGAATCGAGTCTCTCCCTCTCCTTCGGCCATAGCTCGAAGAGCTGGATATCCCCCTCGGAGGCCCTTAGCGAATTCACAAGGGAACCCTCCGTGATCGTCGGCTTGGCTTGGATCGATGCAGCATGCTCTCTCACCCCGCTGCTACAGGAAGCAAGCAGGACGGCACAGAGTGCAGGTCTCCAGAAGCTCTTCATCACGGATAGTATCCCATTGATGAAATCACCCTCCGGTCTGTCCGTCCACGAAAACAAAAGCCTAGCGCCCGGCCTCGCTCATCTCCTCTAACAAGCGCTGCCGTAGCTCGGTCCTCGTCTCCGCGGTTTCGTGATCCGGTGGAAACTCGGGCTCGCTTGCCAATGCCTCGATCACCACCGCTAGGAACGCATCGCGATCCGGCCCGGCGGGGATGGCTTCGGCGGACTTTAGCAAGGCATCCCGCGGTCCACGCTCCACCATGGTCCTGCCCAAGGTCTCCAGGGCGAAATGTCGTAAGTCCACGCGAGAGATCGCGGCGATCTCGCGCACTGAGTCGGGATGCAGCCAGCCGATGTCCCCGGTCGCGGAGAGCGTCTGCTCGATCATCTTCCCTACAAAGGGTGACGACGGATCCGCAAGCAAGCCCGCGGCCGCGAGGGAATCGAGCACCCCGACCGCGGCCGGAAAGCCGCCGGTGCGAGGGGACTTGCCCAGCTCTAACAGGGCATCTTCCCGCACTTCTGAGGGCAGTCCGAGCAGAGCGGGCACCGCTTGATCCATCGGCAGGTGCCGGAGTTCCCGCTTCGCCCATTCCGTGGCGAGTTGACTGCGGACCGCTGGATCCTTCTCGGCGGCAAGCAAGGCTGCAGAATCGTCGCCTGCCGCTTCGATCATCCGTTCCGCGTAGGCCGTGAGCATCGTCTGCTTCCCGTGCTCATCGCTCATGTCGGTTAGATGCTCGCGTAGCTTCGCGAGTTGTGCGGGAGTCGCTTTCGGGCAGAGGCTTTCCACCAGCTTCGAGCGGGTGAAGGACGGCGCTCCCGGCAACAGTTCGAGGATTAGATCGATCTGCCCGTTATCGATCATGGTGCGCGACCATTTCTCGAAGACGTCCGGGGTTTGCGAGCCCCAGCGGCGCCGTGCAATCCAGTCCCACACTGCCCGCGGCTGCATCGCCATCGCGTCGGCAAGTTCCTTGCTCAATTCTCCGGCTGAGAACGCGTGATGCCGCTCGTTCTCGACGGCGAAGAAGAGGTCCAATGCAGACTGCAGGTCATGGCGGATCCAGTCGCGGAAGAGTTCGCGCTTCGCGATGCCGAAGTCGGCAGCGCTTAGCGTACTGTCTTCCAGTTCACGCAAGCGGCGCTCGAAGCGTCCCCGAATCTCCTCGCGCGGTATACGCTCCGCACTGCGCAGGGCCGCCTCTCGTGGAGCATCGCTTCCTGCTGTACCCGTGGCCTCACCTGTCCGCCGCGAGTGGATGGTAGACGACACGGCGAATACCAGCGCGTGAGAAAGCAGCAGAAGCAGGATGATCGTTCTGCCGCGGCTCACGGACCGTCCTCCCTTCCGAAGACCTTCAGAAGCTGCGCGCGCAGCTCTTCATCCGGGAAGTCCCGGATCGCCTCCACGCAGCCTTCCGGGTCCTTGTGATTCCAGAACAGGAAGCTGTAGTGCAGGCCTCGCGGAAGTTCCCGCGGGAACTCCAGCCGGGAGTCGCTTTCCATCAGGCTGCGGATCTGTTCCGGTGTCAGGCTTACGAGGTTCGCCAGGACATCCTTCTGCCACTCCTCGCCGCCGGTTTGGCGGATCCATTGCAAATGCTCCACCGGGTCGTTCCAGAAAACTTGGTCGAAGATATAGCTGCGCAGCTCGCGATCCACGGACGCAGCTTCCGGCCATGCGGCCTTCACCCGCGTCAGCACCTCGTCCGGAGTGCTTCTTCCCTCCTTCACCTCGTAGCACCAGGACAGGAAGTCCGGCAAGGTCCGGTGGAAGTCCTGCTGCCACGGCATGTGGGACCGCTGCTCATGATTTTCTCCCCGGCCGTAGCCCCGCATCTTCTCCTCCAGCGGCGTTGCGGCGTACTGCTCCTTTGCCAGCCGCTGGCGTTCATCCCCCAGCTTCCAACCGGGGGCTTGTTCCTCATACCAGCGCAATTGCTCCTCCGGGAAGCCCGCGGCCATGACCTCCTCCGCCAGCACCCACATCCTACCGTTGATGAGCGAGCCGATGAATTCGGAGGCTTGGCGATCATTCATCATCGCGCGGGCACTGGCCAGATGACCGCGTGCAAGCTCGGGATTCTGGAAGACATGGTTCAGCAGCGAGAATCGGTCATCCGGGGTTGTGAGTGTTCGGGCCAGCGCCAGGGTGAACTCGCCGCCGCGTGCCATGGCCAGATCCTGTGCGGACTTCAGCAGGGTCTTCCTCAGGCGCGGCAGCTCCGCCAGCAATTGGTTGAGACGGGAATGTCCTCCCTCGCCGAGATAGCGGGTGAGCTGCCCGGATAAATAGTAGTCCGGCTCCTCCTTGCTGAATCTCGAGAGCCAAGCCAAGGCTCCGTCCGGGTCGCGGTCGATCCAGAAGCCGAAGGCGGCGACGAGGTCGGCGTCAGTTTGCTTGTCCTCGGCGAGCGCCGCCTCGCATCTCGCGATCAGTGCGCTCAGATCGGCATCTTGGGGAATCTTGTCCCGTGCCGCCTTGAGGCGCTCTTCGAAGCCGAGCTCGATGTTCGCTCGCGCCGCCTCATCAAGCGGCCTGCCGCGGCGCAGGAGCTCCGCCACGCTCCAGCGCGAGGCGTCCGCTTCTTCTGCATGCTTCTTGGAAGGTCCGGAGGCATGGTTCGCGTCCGGCCATCTTCCGCCCATCCACCACGCCGTCGCATGACTTAGCGGCAGCAGCGCCAGAATCAGGTAGCCACGGGTTCGCACCGGTCCATGAAGGCCCGCCGCGATGGCCGGTCAAGCGGATCCACGGCCCGGCGGCCATCTCTACGCGGAATTTACATTCGTACACCGCAAAACAAAAACGGACGCTCTTTCGAGCGCCCGTCCTTGATCGACTTTAGAAAACGGAAAGTGGCTTCAAGCGTTGGCGGCAGCGGCGGCGGCGGCAGCTTCCTCGGCCTTGGCGGCCTGGGCCGGGCTGGTGTAGCGCCAGCGCACCTTGTGACGCTTCGGAGCGGTACGGGCCTTACGGATCTTGCGCGCGGCGGGGGATTCGAAGGCGCGACGGCGGCGCATTTCTTCGAGGATGCCCTCGGTGTCGAGTTTGGTCTTGAGACGCTTCAGGGCGCGATCCACAGGCTCGCCCTTTTTCACCGTCACTCCGCGCATGCTACGTTCGCTCATTCGATTCAGTTCTTGTTTTCCTAGAAGTCGGGGCGCGGAGGCTGAGGCTGGCCGCCCCCGCTGTCAATCCGGGAGTTCGCGATTTTTCCCGTTTTGCAGGGGCTTGCGCAGCGTCCCCCGGGCTGCCATTTCCGCTCCATGAAACCACAGATCGGCCAGCCCGCCCCGGATTTCACGGCTCCCGTGACCGGTGGCGACTATCCCGAGGGCTCTTCCATCACCCTCTCCGACCTCCGCGGCCAGCGGGTCGTCCTCGTCTTTTACCCGAAGGATGACACCCCCGGCTGCACCACCCAGGCCTGTGCCCTCCGCGATGGCTGGGAGGAGATCCGCGGCCAAGCCCGCGTCTTTGGCGTCAGCATCGACCCGGTGAAAAGCCACAACAAGTTCATCGCCAAGTATTCCCTTCCGTATCCGCTGATTGCCGATCCGGATCAGCGGATCGTCGCCGACTATGGTGTGTGGGTGGAGAAGTCGATGTATGGCAAGACCTTCATGGGCACGGAGCGCAGCACCTTCATCATCGCTCCGGACGGGACCATCGAGTCCATCTTGGAGAAGGTGGCACCCGCGAAGCACCTCGAATTGCTCGCGGAGGCCCTCGCCGGGAAATGACACTTCTCAAGCCACCGGCACGCTCTCTAGAATTCGCCCACCTGCACGCATGAGCCTCCACGCAATGAAACCACCCGCCCATCCCGGTGCCGCCGTGTTGGCGATCGGGGGCATGTCGCTGGTTCTCGGCGTGGCCGTGCAGCTCATGGGCTTTGCCCGCCGTTTCGATACCGTCATTGCGGGCTGGATGGAGAACACCGGCTTGGAAGGCACGCTGCGAGCGCTGCCGCCTTTGCTTCCTTGGGTCTGGACCGTTCTCGTCGTTTTCGGGCTGACCGCCGCCATTCTCGGTTCCCGCCGGAATTGGCGCCGCGCCGTGCTTTGGGTTTCCGCCTTGGTCCTCACGCTCGGATGGATTCCGGTGCTCGCTCTCGCCGCCTACCGTCCGGCGGTCAGCATGCCGCTCATCGCCCTCGCTTGGTCCGGTCTCTGGGCGATGATCTACGCCACCCGCCATCAGGAACCGGGGGACGCCGTCGAATAACGCATGGCCCGAATCGATTACCCCGAGGCCGTCGGCAAGTTGGTCGAGGAACTGCGCCGTCTCCCCGGCGTCGGTCCGCGGAGCGCCGAGCGCATGGCCATCTGGCTTCTTCAAAGTGCGAAGGCGGACCCGCTCGCTCTCGCCACGGCTCTGGAGAAAGCGAAGGCGGAGGTGGTGGCCTGTCCGGTTTGCGGCTTCTTCGCCACCGCGGAACGCTGCGCCATCTGCTCCGATCATTCCCGTGAGCCGGTGATTTGTGTGGTCGAGCAGGCCACCGATGTGCTGCCGCTGGAGCGTTCCGGTGCTTTCCGCGGCCGCTACCATTGCCTCGGTGGGAAGCTCTCGCCGCTCGATAATGTCACCCCGGAGGATCTCCGCATCGGCTCGCTGCTCCGCCGCATCGATACCGAGAAAGTGCCCGAAGTCATTCTCGCGCCCGGCTCCGATGTGGAAGGCGAGGCCACCGCAAACTACCTCGCCAGCATCCTCCGCGGCCGCTGTCAGGTCACCCGCATTGCGCAGGGTCTTCCTGCCGGTGGCGGCTTGGAGCATGCCGATGCCCTGACCCTTGCGCGGGCGCTCGAAGGGCGTCGCGACCTCTGAATTCCGGATCTCAAATTCTCCCTTTCCCGATGCCTCAACCGCCCCGCAAACGCCCGCACTATCAGGCGAAGAAGACTTGGAAGCAGGGTGGGGGACCGCGTCCCGGCGGTGGAAATCCGGGCTACTCCGGACCGAAGCGCCCCGCCCCGCGCCGCGATGGGCCGGAGCAAGGCTGGGACCAAGTCGCCGGCTGGTATGACAAGCTCGTCGGTGATCGTGGCTCGGACTATCACCGGAATGTCATTCTCCCTGCGGCCATGCGCCTGCTGGCCCCGGCACCCGGCGAGAAGATTCTCGATCTGTGCTGCGGCCAAGGCGTGCTGATCCCGCTGCTGCTCGAAGCGAAGGCGGCGAAGGTCACCGGGGTCGATGCCAGCCCGCGCTTGATCGAGTCCGCGCAGCGCCGGTTCGGCCCCGATCCCCGCATCGATCTGGTCGTGGCAGATGCCTGTGTACCCGGCTCTTGGGCGGATGGTTCGCACGATGCCGCTGCCTGTATCATGGCCGTGCACGATGTGCCGGATCTTCCCGCGATGGCCCGCCAAGTGGCCGCTTCCCTGAAGCCCGGCGGCCGCTTCGTCGCGGTCTTCATGCACCCCTGCTTCCGCATCCCGCAGCAGGCCCACTGGGGCTGGGATGAGGGGCGGAAACTCCAGTTCCGCCGCGTGGACCGCTATGGCGTTCCGCAGGAGATTCCCATTGTCACCCATCCCGGGCAGGGCGGGGGAGATACCACCACCTTCTACCATCGCCCGGTCGGCGATGTTCTCACCGCCTTCGGCCAAGCCGGCCTAGGGGTCACCGTCTGCGAGGAACTCTACAGCCACCGCCGTTCCCAGCCCGGCCCGCGGGCGAAGGGCGAGAACCGCGCGGTGAAGGAGTTCCCCGTCTTCATGGCGATCTCTTGTGTGAAGCGCTAGATCGTGCCGAGGGGTCTATTGCGTATCGTCCTTGAGGCGGCGCGGAAGGTCCATGCTCTCGTGTAAGATGGAAAGCACGCCAATGGTTCCGTTCGGGAACTCCCTGAAGAAGATATAATGGTGCCGGTAGCGGGTGAAGAAGATGCCGTGAAAGCGCCGCTCCTTGGCCGCCCTCCATGTGAGCCTCTGCTGCGATAGCGATTCGGCATGGGAAATGAGGCCCGTCACGTACTCGTCGGCTTGGTTATCGTCCCAAGCTTCTGCCGTGTAGGTCCAGATTTCGAGCAGTCGCTCCCGAGCTGCTGGCAAAATCACGACCTTCACTTGGCTTCCTCCCGGCGTCGTCTGGCTTCGGCTAGGACAGACTTCGGATCAAGCGGAACAAAGTCCGATTCGGATGCCGCCATCCCGGCCTTTAATTCCAGATGGAGGGCGTCCCAGCGCTGTGCTTCGTCGCGCTCATAATCGCGGCGAACGAGGTCGCGGATGTATTCGCTGGCCGAGCCATAAAGACCGTCGGTACCGGAGCGTTGCTCCACGAATTCCTTCAACGCGCCTGAAAACCGTACGTTCACGCCTTCCGCCATAGGCGGTAAGCTACACTTGTCCCACAAAAAGTCAATTTCGTGGGACGGGCTCTACCTAGGCCTTCGCGCCGTAGGCCGCCTATCTGGCTATTCAGGTCCGCTTTTGCCGCGCCTGCCGCCTCGCATGCCCTCTTCGGTCAAATCCGCCCCCGCCATTGACGCGCCATCACCGGCCCCCTAGGTTCCCGCCCGAATGAGCGGCTGCCACGGTCCCCAGATGAAGATGGATCCTGCCCTGCACCAGGACAAGAAGCCGTCCTGGATCAAGGTGCGTTTGCCGAACAATCCGGTATTCTGGTCCACCAAGTCCCTGATCACCGACCTCAAGCTGGTCACGGTCTGCGAGGAGGCCCAGTGCCCGAATCGCTGGGAGTGCTGGGGCCAAGGCACCGCCACCTTCATGATCGCGGGTGAGAAGTGCACCCGTGCCTGCGGCTTCTGCGCGGTAAAGACCGCCAAGCCCGATGCGCTGGAGATCGACGAGCCGGTCCGCGTGGCCGAGGCGACCCGCCGCATGAAGCTCAAGCACGTGGTCATCACCGCCGTGGCTCGCGACGATCTTCGCGATGGGGGTGCGAAGCATTTCCAAGAGACCATCGAAGCGGTGCGGGCGGTGAATCCCGGCATCGTGATCGAGGTGCTCGTTCCCGATTTCAACGACCGCGATTGGGCCTTGCAGATGGTGATGGATGCGCGCCCGCACATCTTTAACCACAACCTCGAAACGGTCGAGCGCCTCACCCCGCTGGTGCGCTCCCGGGCAAAGTATCATCGCAGCTTGGCCGTGCTGAAGAAGGCAAAGGCCATGGTCGCTGGCAAGGTGGCCACCAAGAGCGGCATCATGTTGGGCCTCGGCGAAACCCGCGATGAGATCCACCGCGCGATGGATGACCTGCTCGAAGCGGACGTCACCGTGCTGACCATGGGCCAGTATCTTCGTCCTACACCGCGCCACTTGCCGGTGGTGGAATACATCGAGCCTGCGGCCTTTGATGAACTGAAGCAGATCGCTCTGGCCAAGGGTTTCCGGCATGTTGCGAGCGGCCCCTTGGTCCGCAGTTCCTATCACGCCGCGGACTTCCGTCCCGAGCTGGATATCATGGACGAGATCGAGAAGGCCGCTCCGGTCCGTGGCTTGGATCTCCAGCCCGAGGATCTGCCGATCCCGGCGGCGCGTCCGGCGCTTGTCCGTGCCTCCGTGGCTTGATCTGCCAACCTGGTGAGGCTGGCTCGACTCGCGGGAGCACTGCTCCACGCGATCCCGTGTCTTGACGCAAAAGTTAAGAAAGGTTAAGGGATCGCGGTTTGCAGGCACCTCCCTAAGGCCGGACATGAAGCTCATCCCTATCCTCGCGGCGTCATTTCTCCACGCCCTCGCCGGAACCGCCGGCGCCCAGATCGTCAATATCGACTTCGACGAGTTCTCGACCAACCAAGTCTACCAAGGCTCGGCCGCGGCCAATGATCCGAATGGTGCTGCCTCGATCTGGAATCGTCTCAGCGGGAACAGCGCCGGCTCGGGCTCGGTGAACGGGCTGAACCTGCTCGACTCGGACGGGGAGGAGACCGGCATCGGCATCAGCTTTGGGATCAGCGGGAGCTACCACAGCGGATCGAATCCTCTCCAGCCCGGGCAGCAGCAGCTGGGGCCCTACGAGGATCTGATGACCGACTATGTCTTCATCTCCGCGACCACGCCGGCCGATGTCATCACCCGCACCGGCCTGATCACGGGACTCGACCCCGGCAAGCTCTACGACATCTATTTCTACGGGCAGGGGAACAACTTCCTCGATGCCTATTCAGAAGGCCAGAACAGCCTCTTCACCGTCGATGGTATCTCGCAGCAGACCTCTTGGGACGAGGTTGTGGGTGGCGATGGCCAACTGGTGGAAGGCATCGAGTACGTGCGATTCTCCGTCACCGCGAACCTCAGCGGGGAAATCTCCTTCGACTGGTCGAATGTCGTCGCCGGACCGGGCGGCAATGTCGCCACCGATCTGGATGGCAACGCCTCCCGTTTCGGGGTGCTCAACGCGATCCAGATCGTGGATGTGGCTGCCGTGCCCGAACCTTCGGCGATGCTGCTCGGCGGCATCGGCATGCTTGCGCTGCTTCGCCGGCGGCGCTGATCGCTGCTACTCGCGCACTCGTTCGACTCTCGCGCCGAGGGCAGAGAGCTTCTCGTCGATGTGCTCGTAGCCGCGGTCGATGTGATAGAGGCGACGGATTTCCGTGGAGCCCTTCGCGGTGAGAGCGGCAAGAACGAGTGCGGCGGAGGCGCGCAGATCGCTCGCCATGACCGGCGCGGCGCTGAGTTGCTCCACCCCTTTGATCACGGCCTTGCCTTCACTCACTTGGATGTCGGCGCCCATGCGCTTGAGCTCCGCGCAGTGCATGAAGCGCTGAGGGAAGATCGTGTCCATCACGATGCTCGTGCCCGGCGTGGTGACGAAGAGGGCGGTCATCTGCGCCTGCATGTCGGTCGGGTAGCCGGGATAGGGTTCCGTCACGATCTCCGCGGACATCGGCGTGTCGCCGCGGTGGACCGTGCAAGCATCGCCCACATCGTTGAAGTGTACCTGATGCCCTGCCTTGCGCAGGGCGGAGGTGATGGCGGTGAGATGCTCGTGGCGGATGCGGCGCAGGGTCACGCCTTCCCCGGCGAGTGCGGCGGCAGCCATGAAGGTGCCGGCTTCGATCCGATCCGGGATCACGTTGTGCACGCAGCCCTTCAGCTTCGACACGCCCTCGATCGTGATGACCGGGGTGCCAGCGCCGGTGATCTTCGCACCCATCGCATTCAGGAAGTCGGCCAAGTCCACGACCTCGGGCTCGCAGGCGGCGGAGGTGATGGTGGTGATGCCTTCCGCCAGAGTCGCTGCCATCATCACGTTGTCGGTGCCAAGCACGGTGGGGCCCTGCGGGCCGCAGAGGTCCACGGTCGCGCCCTTCAGCCCATCCGGGGCGGAGAGAATCACATTGCCGCCTTCGATCTCGGCTTTCGCTCCCAGCGCTTCCAGACCGCGGATATGGAGATCCACCGGACGGTCGCCGATCACGCAGCCGCCCGGCAGCGCCACCACGCAGCGGCGCATGCGGGCGAGCAGGGGACCCATGACGCAGACCGAAGCACGCATCCGGCGCACGATCTCATAGGGCGCGGTGTCCATCACGTCCGCGGCGGTCACGCGCACGGTGCCGGAGAAGCGCTCCACATCCGCACCGAGACCGGTGAGGATCTGCACCATGTAGTTGGTGTCGGACACGTCCGGCACGCGGCGGATCACGCAATCCTCTTCGGTCAGAAGGGTGGCCGCCAGAATCGGCAGCGAGGCATTCTTGGAGCCGGAAACGGTGATCGCGCCGTGGATGGGAGTGCCGCCGTGTACGATGAGTTTGTCCATTGAGCAGGTAAGAAAGGAAGAAAGTCTAGGCGCGCCGGGCCACCGGGAAGCGGGCGATGCCCGAAAGGTCCTTGATGGTGCGGATGTCCGTGAGCCCTGCAGCGCGCAGCAGCGACTCCGTTTCGGCAGCTTGGTCGATGCCGATTTCCAACGCAAGCCATCCCCCGGGCAGCAAGCGATTGGCTGCTTCCGGAACGAAGCGGCGGATCAGGTCCATGCCGTCCGGACCTCCAAACAGCGCCAGATCAGGATCGTAGGCCAACTCCTTGGCCAAGCTGTTCCGGTCCGCCTCGGGAACATAGGGAAGATTGGCCACGATCAGGTCGAAGCTCCGATCGCCCAGGCCCGAGAAGAGGTCGCTAGCCACGAACTCGACGTTCGCAATCTCCAGTGTCTTCGCGTTCTCCGCGCTCAGGGCCAGGGCATCAGGAGAAAGATCCGCGAGCACGACCTGCGCAGCCGGTTTTTCTGCGGCCAGGGTCAGTCCCAGCACGCCGCTACCGCAGCCCATGTCCAGGATCGCTGATGCCTGGGGCAAGGTTGCGTTTTTCAGAACCCACTCCGCGAGCTCTTCGGTTTCGGGGCGCGGGATCAGGCCGCGGCCGTCACTCTTGAACTCGCGCTTGTGAAAGAACACCGAGCCGACCAGATGCTGGACGGGCACGCCCTCGCCGCGCTTCTTCAGCATCTCGCGCAGCGGTGCCAGATCCTTCTCCTCTAGCGCTTGGTCGAAGCGCAGGTAGAGGTCCATGCGGGTGCAGCACAACTGGTGCGCCACCAGCATCTGCATGTTTCGCCGCGCATCCTCGATGCCTTTCTTGGTGAGGTAGGCGGTGCCCTTGTCGAGCGTTTCTAGTACGGTGGTCATCCGGGAAAATCAGGCGAGCGAGCGGATGAAGTTCGTGAAGAACGCGGCTCCTTCTTCCAGCGCGGCGATGTCGATGAATTCGTCGCAGGTGTGAGCTTGGTCGATCGAGCCAGGCCCCATGCATACCGAGGCCAAGCCCGCGTTGGAGAGGTGGGCGGCATCGGAGAACCAAGGTGCACCCACTGCCTTGCATTCGGTGCGTACATCTTGGATCCGGTCGATCCAAGGGTGGGTTGCGGGGATTTCCATCGGCGGATTCTCGTGTGGTTTCACCATCTCCAGCGGAAGGTCGAGACGGTCGATCTCGGCTTTGAGCAGAGCCAAGGCTCCGCCCGCATCGCGCAGAGCCGGGGTGATGCGAATATCGATCTCCGCATCCGCCAGATCCGGAACGATGTTCGGGCGCGATCCGGACCGAAGGACGCCCACATTGAAGGTCGAGCGTCCCAGCACCGGGTGGATGTAGCCCGCGAGCTTCGGAACGATCTCGCGCTCCAAGGTATCGAGCGCGCGCGCCAGCTTCATCGCCGCATTGTCGCCGCGCTCCGGCTGGGAGGAGTGAGCCGCTTTTCCGGAAGCGCGGAGCGTCGCCCACAGCGAGCCCTTGGTGGTGTGGACGATGTTCAGCGAGGTCGGCTCGCCGACGATGGCGAAGGCGTAGTCATGGGCGTGGTGTTTCGCGAAGTCCTTCGAGCCCCATTGGCTCGATTCCTCGCCCATGAAGCCGACGAAATCCACGGCTATGGGGAGATCCTTGAGGATTGAGGCGTTTTCCTTGAGGCCCCAGAGCATGGCAGCCATCGGGCCCTTGGTGTCGGATGAGCCCCGGCCCCAGACGCGGCCATCGCGGATCTCGCCGCTAAAAGGGTCGATGGTCATGCTGCCGACCCCGACGGTATCGAGATGGGGGCCAAGTAGGATGCGGGGTCGACCGTCGCGCGGGGCGAAGCGGGCGATCAGGTTCGGCCGCCCGGGGCGGATTTCCTCTAGCACCACGGCGGCGCCGAAGCTTTCGAGCCAATTCTTGAGCCACGCGGCGATCTCGGCCTCCCCGGTCTTGTCGCTGCCGGCCGGGTTGTCCGGATTGACCGATGGAATGCGGACGAGCTGCTGGAGAAGTTCGACGGGACCGGTCACGCGGTGGATTGGAGGCTATCAGGCCGGGATCGCCAACCCCGAAGCGCGGAAAGCTCTCCAGATACCGATCCCCCGCGATCGCGTAATGGCTGCCGGGGGTAAAATCGGCCATTCTTTTCGGCGTAAGGGATAGTTGCACAGCCCCCCTAAGCAAGGGACTAACGGCCCCCGGACACTGGAACGGTTCCCCCCTCTAGTGTCCGGGGACCTAAGGCTCCCAGGGTGGCCCCCCGCTGTGCACGTCTCCCTCTCCACGGATTCCGCCGAAGCGGGACTCATTTGGAGAGTTTCGGCACCGGCACGAGCAGCGGTGAATCCGCAAGATCCCCCGGGGAAACCACCGGCTCATCCTGCGGCATTTTGTCGGCGGACCCGTAGCGCTTCTCGATCACCTTTTTCACCTCGGGGGCCTCCAGTTCGTAGTCACGGAAGCGCTTGGTCGGGCAGAGTTCCACCCCGGCCTTTTTGAAGACCTTCCAGACCAGCTCCGAGCAGTAGAGAGTCTGGTCGTCCCAGCGGAAGTGCGGGTCGTAGTTCAAGCCGACCTGCTGTGTGCCCCAAGCTTTACCCGCCTCGATCGCTGCGGCGGATAGCTGCTCTTTCAAGCGCCGCACCTCGAAAGTCCCCGGCAGGCTCCGCTGCCGGAACTCTTCAAGCGGGGTGATCTTCACCGGCTGCGAGGCTTCCAAGACTTGAAGGCACCGTCTTGCTCGAAGATGACACCGCAATGCGTGTAGCGGGAGCCGGTCGCGGCCCGGACGGCTTTAGCCTGCTCACCCCAGGTGCTTTGGAAAACCACGTCGCCGGTCTGATACTGATACTCTTCGGCGGCTTGAAGAGGGGCGAAGGCCAAGGCGGCCAAGGAAAATACAATGCGGCAGCGAAACATCGTGCCAGTTTACACCGCTCCCGCCCGGCCGCCACCCAACAGGTGGAGGAATCTTCCGGGCTTGGCTTTACAATCAACTTGCGTTAAAGACCTGCCGTGCCAACCCGCAAAGCCAATGATTTCGCCCCCTACGTCGCGCTCGCGCTGCGCGTCGCCTTGGGGGTGTTCTTCTTTTACAGCGGGTGGTCGAAGATCTGGAGCGAGGGTCTGGACAATTTCACGCGCGCCGTCGCGAATTACAAGATCGTCCACGAACCCTTGGATGCCGTGGTGGCCTACGCCATCCCTTGGTTGGAGATGATCTGCGGCCTGTTGCTCGTGATCGGGCTTTGGTTGCGCGGGGCGCTCTGGGGCCTAGCGGGACTCGTCGGCGTGTTCGCCTTCGGGGTGGGGATGGCGTGGTCGAAGAACCTGAACATTGCCTGCGGCTGCAACGGGAATCCGGACGGCTCGCCGATGAACTACACGACGAAGTTCGTGGAGTTCGGAGCCTACTGGGCGGCCCTTTTTTTCATCTGGTATCTCGGGCGGAAGAACAGCGGACACGTTTTCGGCGGGACCCGCCTGAAGCTTCCGGGCTGAGTTTCACCGGGATCTGCCCGAACTCGTGAAGATCTGCGTGGCCCAGACCCGTCCGCTGGAGTCGGTTTCGATGCCCACTCCGGAGAGGGCCCATTGCTTGCGGATGTTGGCAAGGTGTCCCTTGGAGGCGATCCAGCCGTTCACGATGCTGCGGGCTTGGCCTCCGCCTTTGGGCTGGCTGTAGACGTTCTCCGCCATGGCGTTCGCGCCGACCGCGGCTGTCGCTTGATCGAAGCGTCCGCTGAATCCACGGTGATCGACTTTCGGGTTTCCCGGGCTTGAGCGCGAGAGCATGTCGCGCGAGTGCTGGCGGGCCAGTCGGTCGAGGGCGGCATCGCGCTTGAGCCGGGTCATGCCTTGGGAGGCCCGGTAGGTATTGACCTGATCGTGGATGCCTTGCTCGATTCCGGGTGCTGCGGCTGTGCGGGGAACCGGGGTGTTGCCACCGCCGCCGGAGGAGCCGCCGCAGGATGCGAGGAGGAGACTTGCCACGACCGAACAAGCCAGGGAGGGAGAAGCAGGGGCCATGGCGTCCTATGTCAAAACCCCGTTCGGAGGGAAAGTGCGGACTGTGTTCCTCAGAGCGGGGGGCGGCGGAACGACGCGGGATCTCGGAGCAGGCGCTCGAGCTGGTCGGAAACACTGAGAACCTGGCGGTCGAGCATCTCGATCACTTTCGCCGCCTGATCGGAGCCTGCGGTGAGGTGGCGGAGGATCTCCAGCGTGGTGAGCATGGAGGAGAGGGGATTGCGGATGTCGTGGACCGCCGAGGCAATGATTTCGTTCCATTCGGGGGGGAAAGGCGGGAGTTCGTCGGCTTGGTTCACGAACCGCTGCTTGTGGCGGAGACGAACTTGTAAGCAAGGAAAAGGATAGGCGGGGCCGGGCTTGGGACCGGTTAGAGAGGGTGCATTTTGCTCGTGATGCGTGCAAATCGCATGATTTTGAGGACGAGCTTTGGTTCGGAAGCCTGAAATGTGAGGGAAATGATTTTGGAATGGCGACTGCGAGGGGGATGGATTCCGCACTCCAGCCGGAGCGGAAGGTCCATCGTCATCATTCATCCTCCAGCCCTGCATGAAGAGAGTCCGCTCTTCTCCGCCTTCGGCGGAAAACCATTCCGACCTGTCCCCCGCCACGACCCTCCTCGATGAGGAGATGGTGCTCAAGGAGCTGCTAACCGGACTGCTGGCGTTCAAGCGCGGCGATTTCTCGGCGCGGCTGCCGGAGAATTGGACGGGAGTGGCGGGGAAGGTGGCGGATACCTTCAACGACGTCATCCGGCGCAACCAAGAGCTGTCCGGCGAGCTGGCGCGGATCGGGGCGGTGGTCGGTGTCGAGGGCCGCATCAACCAGCGCGCGGTGCTGGGGGACATGCAGGGTTCGTGGAGCGAGGCGATCGGATCGGTGAACAGCCTGGTGGAGAACCTGGTTCAGCCGACAAGCGAGATGGCGCGCGTGATCGGTGCGGTGGCGAAGGGCGATCTTTCTCAGAGCATCGCGACGGAGATCGACGGCCGGCCGCTGAAGGGAGAGTTCCTGCGCACCGCGCGAACCGTGAATACCATGGTGGAGCAGCTCGGTGGATTCGCTTCGGAAGTGACGCGCGTGGCGCGCGAGGTCGGCACGGAAGGCAAGCTCGGCGGCCAAGCCAAGGTGAAGGGCGTGGCGGGTACATGGAAGGATCTCACGGATAACGTGAACCTGATGGCGGGTAATCTAACCGCTCAGGTGCGGAACATCGCGACCGTGACGACCGCGGTGGCGAACGGCGACCTGACCAAGAAGATCACCGTTGATGTCAAAGGCGAGTTCCTCGAGCTGAAGGACACGGTCAACATCATGGTGGGCCAGCTCCGCTCCTTCGCCTCGGAAGTGACGCGGGTGGCGCGCGAGGTGGGCTCGGAAGGAGCGCTCGGTGGCCAGGCGAAGGTGGAAGGCGTTTCGGGCACGTGGAAGGATCTCACCGATTCGGTGAATTTCATGGCCTCCAACCTGACGACCCAAGTGCGTAACATCGCGGCGGTGACGACGGCGGTGGCGAAGGGCGACCTCTCGAAGAAGATCACGGTGGATGTCAAAGGCGAGATCCTCGAGCTGAAGAACACGATCAACACGATGGTGGACCAGCTCGGATCCTTCGCTTCGGAAGTGACGCGCGTGGCGCGCGAGGTGGGCTCGGAAGGGAAGCTCGGTGGCCAGGCGAACGTGGAAGGGGTGGCAGGCACGTGGAAGGACCTCACCGATTCGGTGAATTCGATGGCGGGCAACCTCACCGCCCAGGTGCGGAACATCGCCGAGGTGACGACGGCGGTGGCGAATGGCGACCTGTCCAAGACCATCACGGTGGATGTGAAGGGCGAAATCCTGGAACTGAAGGCCACGATCAACACGATGGTGGGCCAGCTCCGCTCTTTCGCCTCGGAAGTGACCCGGGTGGCGCGCGAGGTGGGCACGGACGGGAAGCTGGGCGGTCAGGCCGAAGTGGGCGGCGTGGCCGGAACCTGGAAAGACCTCACGGACAACGTGAACATGATGGCGGGCAACCTGACCGACCAGGTGCGCAACATCGCGGACGTCACGACGGCGATCGCCAACGGCGATCTCTCCAAGAAGATCACGGTGGACGTGAAGGGCGAGATCCTCGAGATGAAAAACACCATCAATACGATGGTGGACCAGCTCGGATCCTTCGCCGATCAGGTCACGCGGGTGGCGCGGGAGGTGGGCACTGAAGGGAAGCTCGGCGGTCAGGCCGAAGTGCGTGGCGTGGCGGGCACTTGGAAGGATCTCACCGACTCGGTGAACTCGATGGCCGGTAACCTGACCAACCAGGTGCGAAACATTGCCGAGGTGACGACCGCGGTGGCGAAGGGCGACCTCGGCAAGAAGATCACGGTGGATGTGAAGGGCGAGATCCTCGAACTGAAGAACACGATCAACACGATGGTGGACCAGCTCGGATCCTTCGCTTCGGAAGTGACGCGCGTGGCGCGCGAAGTGGGCACGGAAGGGAAGCTCGGCGGCCAAGCGGACGTGAAGGGCGTGGCCGGTACGTGGAAGGACCTGACGGATTCGGTGAATTCGATGGCCGGTAACCTGACCGACCAGGTGCGCAACATTGCCGACGTGACGACCGCGGTGGCGAATGGCGACTTGTCGAAGAAGGTGACCGTGGCGGTGCGCGGAGAGATTCTCCAGCTCAAGGACACGGTGAACACGATGGTGGACCAGCTTAACTCCTTCGCCTCGGAAGTGACGCGCGTGGCGCGTGAAGTGGGCACGGAAGGGAAGCTGGGCGGCCAGGCGGATGTGAAAGGTGTTGCCGGCACATGGAAGGATCTTACCGACTCGGTGAACTTCATGGCCGGTAACCTGACCAACCAGGTGCGGAACATCGCGGACGTGACGACGGCGGTGGCGCGAGGCGACCTCTCGAAGAAGATCACGGTGGATGTGAAGGGAGAGATCCTCGAGCTGAAGAACACCATCAATACGATGGTGGACCAGCTCGGATCCTTCGCCGCGGAAGTAACCCGTGTGGCGCGCGAGGTGGGTTCCGAAGGGGAACTCGGCGGCCAAGCGGATGTGAAGGGCGTGGCAGGCACGTGGAAGGACCTCACCGACTCGGTGAACTTCATGGCCGGTAACCTGACGAATCAGGTGCGCAACATTGCCGACGTGACAAAGGCGGTCGCAAACGGCGACCTTTCGAAGAAGATCACGGTGGACGTGAAGGGCGAGATCCTCGAGCTGAAAGCCACGATCAATACGATGGTGGATCAGCTCCGATCCTTCGCCTCGGAAGTGACGCGCGTGGCGCGCGAGGTGGGCTCGGAGGGAGCGCTCGGCGGTCAGGCGAAGGTAGAGGGTGTTTCGGGCACGTGGAAGGATCTCACCGATTCGGTAAACTTCATGGCGTCCAACCTCACCACCCAAGTGCGCAACATCGCGGCGGTGACGACCGCGGTGGCAAACGGCGACTTGAGCCGCAAGATCACGGTGGATGTGAAAGGCGAGATCCTGGAGCTGAAGAACACGGTCAACACGATGGTGGACCAGCTCAACTCCTTCGCCTCGGAAGTGACGCGCGTGGCGCGGGAGGTGGGCACGGAAGGCAAGCTGGCCGGTCAGGCCGAAGTGAAGGGGGTCGCAGGAACCTGGAAGGATCTAACGGATTCGGTGAACTCGATGGCGGGTAACTTGACGAACCAGGTGCGCGGCATCGCGAAGGTGGTGACCGCGGTCGCGAAAGGCGACCTGAACCAGAAGCTGATGGTGGAAGCCAAGGGTGAAGTGGCGGAGCTTGCGGACACGATCAACAGCATGACCAACACGCTCGCCACCTTCGCCGACCAGGTGACGGGTGTGGCGCGCGAGGTGGGTGTGGAAGGACAGCTCGGCGGCCAGGCCCACGTGCCCGGTGCCTCGGGAACCTGGCTGGACCTGACCGACAACGTGAACCAGCTCGCGGCGAACCTCACCACACAGCTCCGAGCGATTGCCGACGTGGCGACCGCGGTGACAAAGGGGGACCTGACGCGAAGCATCCAAGTGTCGGCCCGAGGCGAGGTGGCCTTTGTAAAGGACAACATCAACGAGATGATCCGCAACCTGCGCGACACGACCTCGCGCAACGAGGAGCAGGACTGGTTGAAGACGAACCTCGCGAAATTCACCCGCATGCTGCAGGGGCAGAAGGACCTGCTCACGGTGGGCAAGCTGATCCTGTCCGAGCTGGCCCCGGTGGTCTCCGCCCAGACCGGGATCTTCTACATCATGGATTCCGACGTGGCGGAGCCGGAGCTGCGGATGCTGGCCAGCTACGCCTTCACGGAGCGCAAGCACCTGAGCAACCGCTACCGTCTCGGCGAAGGACTGGTCGGCCAATCGGCACTGGAGAAACAGCCGATCCTGCTAACGAACGTTCCGAGCGACTACATCCAGATCAGCTCGGGCTTGGGCGAGGCCGCGCCGATCAACATCATCGTGCTGCCGATTCTCTTCGAAGGACGGGTCAAGGCGGTGATCGAGCTCGCCTCGTTCCAAGGCTTCAACTCGACCCACGAAACCTTCCTGGTCCAGCTCGCCGAATCGATCGGGATCGTGCTCAACACGATCAAGGCGAACACGCTGACGGAGGATCTGCTGAAGCAATCGCAATCGCTCGCGAGCGAGCTCCAGAACCGCCAGGAAGAACTGGAGCAGACCAACAAGGAGCTGCAGGACAAGGCGGCTCAGCTCGCCGAGCAGAACGAGGAGGTGGAGCGCAAGAACAGCGAGGTGGAGCAGGCACGCATGGCGCTGGAAGGCAAGGCCCAGCAGCTCGCCCTCACCTCGAAGTACAAGTCGGAGTTCCTCGCGAACATGTCCCACGAGTTGCGGACGCCACTGAACAGCCTGCTGATCCTCGCCGATCAACTCGGGTCCAATTACGAAGGCAACCTGACGCCGAAGCAGGTCGAATTCGCCCGCACGATCCTCGGTTCGGGTCGCGACCTGCTGCGCCTGATCAACGACATCCTCGACCTTTCAAAGATCGAATCGGGGAACTTCACGGTCTCGGTCAGCGAAGTGGGAATCAAAGATCTGATGTCCAGTGTGGATCGGACCTTCCGTCATGTGGCGCAGGAGAAGGGCATCGACCTGAGCTTCGAGATCGATTCCGATCTGCCGGCGAAGATTCACACGGACGAACAGCGGCTCGACCAAGTGTTAAAGAACCTTGTATCGAACGCGCTGAAGTTCACCGAGCGCGGCTCGGTAGGCATCACGGTCTCAAGGGTGGCAGGCAGTCGCATGCGCGGCCACTCGGTTCTGAGCGGGGTGCCGGAGGTCATTTCCTTCACCGTGACGGATACCGGGATCGGCATTCCCGAGGAGAAGCAGATGGTGATCTTCGAGGCCTTCCAACAGGCGGACGGGAGCACCAGCCGCCGCTACGGTGGCACCGGGTTGGGACTGGCAATCAGCCGGGAACTGGCACGTCTCCTGGGGGGCGAGATCAACGTGCAGAGCGAGGAGGGTAGGGGCAGCTCCTTCACTCTTTTCCTGCCGTTGCGGCCACCTGCGCTCGCAGGCTTGGAGATCGTGGAAGAGATGGAATCCGCGGAGGCTTCCGACTCCAGTGACCCGGGTCCGGTGATCGACGACGACCGCGCGAACATCTCGCCCGACGATCACGTGGCGCTGATCGTGGAAGACAATCTGGATACAGCAAACCTGCTCCTCTCCAGTGCGCGGGCGAAAGGTTTCAAGGGTGTAGTCGCGACACGAGGCTACGCGGCACTTGCGATGGTGCGCGAATACCGCCCGGATGGTATCACGCTGGATGTAAGCTTGCCGGACATCGACGGCTGGAAGGTTCTCAGCCGCTTGAAGACGGACTTGGCGACGCGCCATGTGCCGGTCTTCGTGGTATCGGCGGACGCCGAACCGGAAAACGCGCTCAAGGAGGGCGCGATCCGCTTCCTGAGCAAGCCGCTGGAACCAGCCAGTGTGGACGAGGTCTTCGAGCGGATGAGGCAGATGCGGGACAATCCGACGGGAAGACTGCTGGTCGTGGAGGACGATGAAACCCAGCGGAACAGCTTGAAGGAGCTTCTTTCCGACACGCCCGATCTGGAAACCGTGGCAAGCGCCGAGGATGCCTTGGAGACCTTGGCTGCCGATGGGAGCTATGACTGCGTGGTCGTGGACCTGATGTTGCCCGGGGCTTCCGGCTTCGAACTCATCGAGGAGATCCGCGCGCGGCATCCGCAGCTTCCGGTGATTGTCTATACCGGGAAGAGTTTATCGCAGGAGGAAGAGGAGACTCTCAACCGGCTGGCCCAAACCATTATCGTGAAGGACGTCAGAAGTCCGGAGCGGCTCTACGATCAAGTGGCGCTGTGGCTGCACCGCAAGGTGGCATCGCTGCCGCAGCCGGGGCGCGAGACGATCCAACGGCTGAATGATCCCAATTCACTGCTGGCAGGGAAGAACGTGCTGATCGTGGACGACGACGTGCGTAATATCTTCGCGATGACGAGCCTGCTGGAGCGCCACAACATGGAGGTGTCCTCCGCGGAGCAAGGGGCGGCGGCGCTGTCCCTGCTGCGGGAGGGCCGCGTCTTCGACGTCATCCTCATGGACATCATGATGCCGGAGATGGACGGCTACGAGGTGATGAAGGCGATCCGCGGGATGTATGGCTTCCAGGAGCTGCCGATTATCGCCCTGACTGCGAAAGCGATGAAGGGCGACCGCGAGAAGTGCATCGATGCCGGCGCCTCCGATTACATTTCCAAGCCTGTGGATACCGATCGCCTGCTGGCGATGCTGCGTAACTGGCTGTATCGATGAGTTATCATCCCCGCATGCCGACCGCCGTGGAAGAAGCACCTCTCACCGCCAGCATCCTCCTTGTCGACGACCGGCCGGACAAGCTGCTGGCGCTTGAGTCGATCCTGGACGGGCTGCATCAGAATCTGGTGAAGGTGCGATCCGGGGATGAGGCCTTGCGAAAACTGCTGGCGCGCGACTTCGCGGTGATCCTGCTGGACGTGAACATGCCGGGACTGGACGGCTTTGAAACCGCTGCGCTGATCCGCCAGCGCAAGCGCTCCGAGGCGACCCCGATCATCTTCATCAGCGCGATCAACGATACGGAGACGCATGTGTCCCGGGGGTATTCGCTCGGGGCGGTGGACTACATCCTGACTCCGGTCATTCCGGAGATCCTCAGGGCCAAGGTGGCGGTCTTCGTCGACCTGTTCCTCAAGACGGAGCAGATCAAGCGGCAGGCGGAGGAACACATGCAGCTTCTCCAGGAGCAAGCGGCGCGTGCCCAGGCAGAGAAGGAGGGCGAGCGGATGAGCTTCCTGGCTGAGGCGGGAAATGTTTTGTCGGCATCGCTCGACTATGACCAAACGTTGCGAAATCTGGCCCGCTTGGTGGTGCCGCGACTCGCGGAGTTTTGCCTGATCGACCGCATCGACGAGGAGGGCAACCTGCATCAGGTGGCGGTGGCGCATCGGGATCCGGCCCAAGAGACGGTGCTCCGGCAGATCCGCTATCCGCAGGTGAACGAGCCCGGACACGGAGCCTATAAAGTCTATCAATCAGGAAAGCCCTATGTGAGGAACCGGGTTGACGAAGCGGTGATCGGCGAATTGGTGCCGGAGGAAGATCGTCCTTTGATCCGTCTTCTGGGGCCGACGGCCTTTGCCGCGGTGCCGTTGAGGGCGCGCGGGGAAGTCATCGGATCGATCACGATGGTGCATACGGCCCAAGGGGCGAGCTACCAAGACGACGATCTGTGGCTGGCGGGCGAGCTGGCGCAGAGGGCCGCAATCGCCCTCGACAATGTGGAGCTCTATCAAAGCACGAAACGGGCTCGCGAGGATGCGGAGGCGGCGAATCAAGCCAAGGATCGCTTCCTGGCCATGCTGAGCCATGAACTGAGGACGCCGCTCACCCCGGTGATCACGCACTTGGTCAAGCTATCGGATGACGAAGAGGTGCCGGACTCCCTGAGGCATCCGCTGGAGGTGATCCGCCGCAATGTGGAACTGGAGGCGCGGCTGATCGACGACCTGCTCGATCTGACGCGGGTGGGAAGCGGCAAGATGCATCTGGAAGCGAAAGTGGTGGATGTGCATGAACTCCTCCGCAATGCGATCGAGATCTGCCGTCCGGACCTGGAGGCAAAGGGGCTTCATCTCGACGTGGATCTCGCCGCGAAAGAGCCGCATGTGAAAGCCGACCCGGCGCGTCTTCAGCAGGTCTTCTGGAATGTTATCAAGAACGCGGTGAAGTTCACCGCGAAGGGATCGATCACGGTTACCTCGGCAGGCGGGCCGGATTCGACGATGGTGATTACCGTTCAGGATACGGGAATCGGGATAGGGGAGAAGATCTTGAGCCGTGTCTTCCAGCCTTTCGAACAGGCGGAGCGAGGAACGCAAGGGGGCTTGGGCCTGGGTTTAGCGATCACGAAATCGCTGGTGGAGCTTCATTCCGGCGAGATCAACGTGACGAGCGATGGCGAGGGTCGGGGCGCGACGGTCACCGTCACGCTGCCGGTGGTGGCAGAGAAGCCGAATGCCGCGACTCATGCGCGCCCGGCGAAGAAGCCCGCGGAGGCGGGACTACGCATTCTCTTGCTGGAAGATCACCCGGATACCAATGAGTCGCTCACGCTGCTGCTGGAGTTGCGGGGCTATCGGGTAAGCTCGGCGATGAATGTGACCGCAGCGCTGGAGCTGGCCTCGAACGAGGACTTCGATCTGCTGCTAAGCGATCTGGGTCTGCCGGACGGCAGCCCGGAGCCGGTGATGAAGAAGGTGGCGGCCCGCAATGGAACCGTGGGAGTGGCCTTGAGCGGATTCGGGATGGAGAAGGATATCGAGATGAGCCGGGGATTCGGCTTCTCGCATCACCTGGTAAAGCCGGTGGACGTGGGGCGGCTGATGGAGATCCTGGAACAGTGCGGTGAAGAAGCCAGAGCGGGCTGCCGGTGAGTAGCGCCTCTAACGGCTCGGCTCGCCGCGGCGCAAGTAGGCGCCGCAGGAATCGCGGATGACCAGGCGCGGTGCCAGCGAGAGATGGCATGGCGGCAGGCTAGCATCGGCGAGGCGATCCATCATGGCGCGGAACGCGGTGAGGGCGATATCCCGGCAAGGCTGCTGGATGGTGGTGAGGGGAGGGGAGACCAAGGTGGCGAACTTCACGTCGTCGAAGCCGAGGACGCGCACGTCTTCCGGCACGCGTACCTTGCTGCGGCCGAGCTCGCGCATGAGCATGGCGGCGGTGTGATCATTCGCGCAGATGTAGGCATCCGGCTGGATGGGGCCGGTGAGGCTGCGCACGAACTTGGTGTCCTCGAATTCGCCGACGTGGATCCAGTTCGGGTCGGGCTTCACGTTCCAGCGTGCGAGGGCTTCGCGGACTCCGGCGATGCGGGCATCAACGGTGGGAGCGGACAGCGGCCGCGCGACAAAGTGGATGCGGGTGCAGCCGAGCTTCAGCAGGTGCTCGGCGAGCATGTAGCCACCGGCGACGTTGTTGATGCCGACCAGATCGAAGTCGCTGCGGTTCGGGAAGGGGACGAGATCGCGGTCTAACAGGACGACGGGGATGCCGGCCTCGCGCATCATCACGGCCAGATCGCGGTTGGCGGCTTCCTTCTCCTTCACCAGCTCGTAAGGGGCGAAGAATACCCCGCTGACGCGGCGTTCGATGAACTGCTGGCAGAGCTGCTCGGATTGCTTGAGGGTGAGGTCCGGGTCGTGGCGCGGCTGATCCGAGCCGCCCCAGACAAGCCCGTAGTCATGCAAGCGGGCGAGGCTGGCAATCTCCCCGCAGATCAGTTGGAAGATCTCGGTATTGCCCAAGCCGGGAACGAGCAGTGCTAACAGCTTGCTGGCAGCTCCGCTCTTGGGTCCCTGACGGACGAAGGTACCGGAGCCCGCTCGACGCTCCAAGAGCCCCTCCTCCCCGAGCACCCGGAGGGCCCGTGCGACGGTGGGGCGGGAGACGCCGAAACGCCGCACCAACTGGGCTTCGCTAGGCATGCGTCCGTCGATGCCGTAGCGGCCGGAAAGCAGCTCCTCACGCAATTGACGGGCAATGTCCGCGAAGCGGACCGCTGGGTTCGCAGAGTGATCCATGGATTAGCAAGGGTTTTACAGGCTTGCGATGTTGTAATGTCAAGAAACTGTCAGCTTCGTCAAATCCGATTTCTCCGGGTCGCGGCTCTGCCTAGTTTGGCGGCCACCCATCCGTTCGCCCTGCTGCCTGAGCCGGTCGCCCGTGAACGAAAACCCAAGCAATGAAACCTCTAGTCATCGGTCTCGGTGAAGTCCTGTGGGACGTGCTGCCGTCCGGCCCCCGCATGGGCGGGGCTCCGGCGAATTTTGCCTGCCATGCCCGCGCTCTGGGAGCGGAGGCGGCGGTGATCAGCAGTGTGGGCCGGGACGAGGATGGGGAGCGCCTCTTGGAGTTGCTTGCCGAGCTCGGCTTGTCGACGGAGGGGATCTCGACGGACGTGGAGCGAGCGACGGGGAGTGTGACGGTGGAACTGGGGACGGACGGGCAACCGTGCTATACGATCCGCGAGGGCGTGGCGTGGGACCACATCGTGGCGACCGAAGCGGCGCTAGCTCAGGCAGCGGCCGCGAGCGCGATTTGCTTCGGTTCGCTGGGCCAGCGTTCACTTGTCTCCCAGCAGTCGATCCGCCGCTTGGTGGAGGCCACGCCAGCGTCGGCGTTGCGGATCTTCGACGTGAATCTCCGCCAAGGCTTTTACTCGAGCGAGGTGATCCACGACTCGCTGGTGATGGCGAATGTCCTGAAGTTGAGTGACAGCGAGCTGCCGGTGCTGGCCGAGCTGCTGAATCTCCAAGGCAGCCTGCGCGAGCAGATCGAGACGCTGCGAAGCCACTACGATCTGAAGCTGGTGGTCTACACGCGCGGCGGGAACGGAAGTATCCTGTGGGACGGAGTGACGTGGTGCGAGCACTCCGGGCTGCCCGCGGAGGTGAAGGACACGGTGGGAGCCGGGGATTCATTTACCGCGGCGACGACGATGGGTTTCTTGTTAGGCTGGCCTCTCGGGGCGATCTCCGAGAATGCGAATGCGGTGGCCGCGCATGTGTGCTCATGCGTGGGAGCGATCCCGCCGATACCGGAAGCCCTACGGCAGCGCTTCACCAAGGATGCATTCTCCGGCAAGGCGGTTACGGAACCGGCGATGAGGCTCACCGGCTTGAGCCAGTCCCGGGCCTGAGGCCGGAGGACCCGCTCTCTCACGTGGAGCCGAGAGGGCGGAGGACCTAAGCGTGTCTGTTTTGCTCCACAAACTTCCCATCCGCGAAAAAACCGCTTCGATCTCCGTTTAACCCAGCAACCCATGAACAAGTTATTCTACTGGTCCCTCGTCTCGGCGCTCGCCGGATTCCTATTCGGCTTCGACACGGTGGTAATTTCCGGGGCGGAGCAGACGATCCAGCACCTCTGGGGGCTGAGCGGGATGGAGCACGGCTTCGCGATGGGCTCGGCGCTTTATGGAATGGTGATCGGCTCGCTGATCGGTGGCTGGCCGACGGAAAAATTCGGGCGCAAGCAGACGCTGCTGTGGATCGGTGTGCTGTATTTGATTTCAGCGGTGGGTTCGGCGCTGGCGAATGACGTGTGGGTATTCTCGATCTCGCGCTTCTTGGGCGGCGTGGGTGTGGGCGTTTCGACGGTGGCATCTCCGCTGTTCATTTCGGAGATCGCGCCGCCGGATCGTCGGGGACGCTTGGCAGGGATGTTCCAGTTCAACATCGTGTTCGGCATTGTGATCGCGTTCTTGTCGAATGCGGCCTTCGCGAAGATGGGTGGCGACAATGCCTGGCGCTGGATGCTGGGCGTGATGGCCTTCCCTTCGATCATCTACACGCTACTTTGCTTCAGTCTGCCGGAAAGCCCGCGCTGGCTGATCAGCCGGAAGAATGATCGCCGCGGTGCGGTGGAGGTGCTGAAGCAGATCTCGCCGGAGGCCTCGGAGGCCGAGATCGAGGCGACCGCGAACAGCATCGCGGAGCACTCGGCGCACGGAGTGAAGGCTTCGAGCCCGTTCTGGTCGAAGCGTCTGAGCCTGCCGATCATTCTGGCGTTCCTGATCGCGTTCTTCAACCAGCTCTCGGGGATCAATGCGGTGCTGTATTTCGCGCCGCGGATCTTCGAGATGACGGGCTTGGGCAAGCAGGCGGCGCTGCTGCAATCGATCGGCATCGGAGTGACGAACCTGATCTTCACCTTCGTGGGATTGTGGTTGATCGATCGTTTGGGTCGCCGGACTTTGCTGTATATCGGCTCGTTCGGTTATATCATCTCGCTGGGTCTGGTGGCTTGGGCTTTCCACACGCAGAATTATGCGATCGTGCCGGCATGTATCTTCGCGTTCATCGCGGCGCACGCGGTGGGTCAGGGTGCGGTGATCTGGGTGTTCATCTCGGAGATCTTTCCGAACGAGCATCGGGCGACGGGGCAGGCCTTGGGTAGCTTCACGCACTGGGTATTCGCCGCGCTGCTGACCACCTTCTTCCCGAAGATGGTGGAGGCCTTCGCGCCATCGGCGGTATTCCTGTTCTTCATGGTGATGATGGTGCTGCAGCTCATCTGGGTGAAGATGATGGTGCCGGAGACCAAGGGGGTGCCGCTGGAGGAACTGGAGGCGAAGCTGCTCGGGAAGTCCTGAGACGGTCACGGTAGCGTTCTGCACGATCCGCGATGCACGTTTGCAACGCGGATCGTTTGTTTTGCGGGCGATGGGCTCTGGTATTCGGGAGGGCCGGGGCGGAACGGCGTTTGCTGATATCTCCGTGAAAGGAGACTCAAGCGATGCCACGAGGAGACAAATCCAGCTACACGGACAAGCAGAAGCGCCAGGCCGAGCACATCGAGGAAGGCTATGAGGAGCGCGGTGTGCCGAAGAGGGAGGCGGAGGCACGGGCTTGGGCCACGGTGAACAAGATCTCCGGCGGTGGGAAGAAGTCCGGGTCCGGACGAGGCAAGACGGCCCACACGAAACACGACTAAAGGCTTATGAGTGCAATGTCATCGGGCCAGAGGAGGATCGCGCGGGAAGACTGTGTGGTGGGGGACTGGGTTCCATCCGAGTTCGTCCCGGAGTGGGCGGGCTTGGGCGGAGTGCATCTTTTCACGTCCACGGCGGTGTCGATTTCACCGGAAAGCGGACGCTTGGGAGGGACGCTGGAAGAAGTTTCCCGGAAGGCTTGGCGGTTCGAGCGGCGGGAGGATTGCTGGGTGAGGGTGAGGTAAAGAAATGCCGGCCGCTCCATGTTGAGGGCCGGCATTGCGGTTCGAAGAACTCAGGCTTTCTTCAGTCGCTTGAGGGTTGCGATGTGTTCGGTGAGCACGGGCAGCAGGCGGGTGCGGATCACGGTTTTGATCTCGTCCATGACGTCCGGGTTGCGGAGAGCCTTCTCGTATTCGTCGATGCCGTGGTTCTCGCCGCGTTCGAGGGCTTCCAAAGCAGCGGTCTCACCGAGGATCTTGGCGGTGCCTTCGACGGCTTTGGCGAACTCGCCCCAAGCGCCGGAGTCGGTGGAGGGTTCCGCACTCATTTCGAGGATGTGGTCGCGCAGGCGGGATGCGCTCGCTTCGTGGTCGAAGCGGATGTCTTCGAGAGCGGAGCGGGCGGGATCGTCGACGAACTTGGCGAGGGCTTGGGAGTAGGTTTCGATGGCGGAGAGTTCGCCGCGAAGGAGGCTATTGCAGACGTCGATGCATTCGTGGGTCGCGTTCATATGTCTGTGTTGCGTGATGGCGCCGGGATCGGCGGGAGTTCCATTTAGCAATCGGGGTGCCCCGGGGGATGTTTGGAGCCTCTAGGGGCGGGGGTGGGTGAGGCGTGCAGGCTGCGCCACGATCGCGGCAAACTGCATGGCGGGACAGGGGTAGGACGGGAAATTTCCTGAAATCCGCGGAGGGGTGTGGTAAGTGGTGGGAGTCAGGACCCTCCGACAACAACATCATCATGAAATACGTTCCGCATGTTATCGGTGCCTTGCTCGGGCTGTTCTTTATTTTCTCCGCTTCGGTGGTCCTGTTCGGGAACCCGGAGATGCCGCCGATTCCGGAGGGCACGCCGCCCTTCCATTTCATGGCCGCCTTCGGTCCCACCGGCTACATGAGCTTCGTGAAAGTGTTGGAACTTCTAAGGGGAATCCTCGTGGCGGTGCCGAAGACGCGGAACTTCGGGCTGCTGATCCTGGGACCGATCCTGGTCAATATCCTGGCCTATCATCAGTTCGTGGAGAAGGACCTGTTCTCGAAGACGCCGACCCTCGTCACAATGCTGCTGATGTCGGCGGCCGCCCTTTATCTGTTGTTCGTGGCGCGGCGCAATTTTGCCGCGCTGAAGAACTAGCCCGGGAGGGGTGGCGGGGACTTGGTATCCAATCTGCGAAGAAGGGAGAGGTAGAACCAACCCCATAAAACCATGCTCCATTGGACCCTTGTATTCCTCGTCATTGCACTCGTCGCCGCCGCCTTGGGATTCGGTAGTCTCTCGGGCGCCGCAGCGACCATCGCACAAGTGTTGTTCGTGCTGTTCCTGGTGATCTGGGTCGCAAGCCTCATCATGGGCCGCGGCCGGAGAGTCTAGAGTGGCAACAGAGACACCAATCTCCATTAGGAGAAATAAGGGCGGCGTGCGATCTTGATTGCACACCGTCCTTTGCGTTTCCGCGGGAGGGCGAACTCCATCCGATGAAAAAGACACCCGTCACCCGATTCGAGTTCTTCGGCGGCCCCGAAGACGGGCGGATATTGGATGCGGAGGCCTTGCAACTCCTCGCCGAGATATCCCCCGAGCGAGGGCCGGAGAGAATCTCGATGCTGATCGAACTGGAGCCGGGAGAATCGGAACCGGAACAAGCTTTCTGGGCAGGTTCCTATGTGGCTGGATCGGCGCGGGAAGGGACCTTGGAATACCACTGGGCAGAGCTCGATGCATGAGAGCTAGCGTGGAGTCCGTGCAGGTCGGATCGCTGCCGTGCAAGAGGCATGATCTTTTGAAACAGGTTGCCCGCGGCCCTTTCGGACCGCGGGCGCGATGCGACTTACCTGTCCGTGCAGCGTATCACGGATTACCATGAAATCGGCCTGCCGTAGCCTCCTCAAACTGCGGCATGCCACCAGTTGTCCTGCACCACGGAATAGTATGCCTCTGTTAGGCCGTAGATGCAATACGGAGACAGCTAGGGTTTCTACGGATGGAGATGTGGGAAGGCGGGCCGCGGGCACGGATTGCTCTTGCCAGCGCCCTAGCTGATCCGGTAGCTAGGGAGGTCCATGAGAAGTCCTTTTGCTGCCGTCATCCTGTCTTTGTCCCTATCCGGCCACCTGCTTCAAGCTGCGGAGCCGACGATCGAGATCCGTCTGATCGAGACCCAAGGGGCAGTTCCAAGCGAGGCCACCCTGCGGGCAATCGTGGAGAGCCCGGGGGCACAACTGATGCCCGTCATTCGGAAGGAACTACCTCAGGACGGCGTGGTGAAGGTAAGCGATACCACGCCCTTCCGTTATGCTTCGGAGTATAGCGACAAGGGAGAAGCGACCGGCTTCGAGACCAGGAATCTGGGACCCGAGGGGGAGGTGTCGCTGAAGGGAGTCGACGGGGGCTTGCTGGAGATGGGGTTCAAGCTGGGCAATGCCTGGGCCAAGGCTCCCCAGATTTACGAGGTGGACGGGGTGCAGGTGGTAATGCCGGTTTTTCAATCGGTGAGGACCGAAACAAACCTCACGATCAAGAGAGGGGAGTGGAGTTTCCTTCAGGTCCCCGACGGTGATGCCTCCGTTTGCTTCGCCGTGCGGGTAGTTGGAACGAAGGACTGAGTTTGCAATGGACGGGGCCCCGAATCCCGGACTCGCTGGTGGGGCTCCCAATTGAATGAGGATACTCGTGTTTTTCGCCAGCATGCTCAGTGCGGTGTTCCTGCTGCAGTCCGCTGCGGATGTGGGGCTTTTCGCTTACCTTCGTTGCAACGCAGGCAGTTATCAGAAGAGCAGTCTGGAGGTCGATCACCTGTTCGCGCCACGCAGGCGGACGAGCCACGTGATGGCTCAAGGTACCGTCGACGGCGAACATGTGAAGGTCGTACTGAAGTCCCTTTACTCCCGAACCCACCATCTCACTCCGCGGGAACGGGCAGCTTCCTTGAAGGCTGCCGGACGGTCGGTTCCCATCTACAAACGTAAGGATGGAGGAGGCTCCGAGTCCCTTATCCAGGGTCGCTCCTTGGACTACGTGGAGGCGGACTTTTTCGAGCACGGGAGCCGGAGGTCAGCCATCGTGTTCGGGGTGACCCTGATCCTCACTCCGCTTCTCTTTTTCCTCACCCGGCGACTGCTGCTGTCTTCCAAGACGGACCCGCGGGGCGGAGGCGCTTCGGTGCACTAGGGAAGTGGCACACCCGACTGGATTCGAACCAGTGACCGTCCGCTTAGAAGGCGGATGCTCTATCCAACTGAGCTACGGGTGCTTTGAGTTGCCGGGGAGGGTCTAGCTGCTTCGGAAGAGGAAGTCAAAATGCGATGTACGCGCGGCGCTTCCGGGAATGGGGCAGGTGGGAAGGAGCTGCCGCTTTGGACTGGCCGCTGGCGGGACGCTCTGGTCTTCTGTCACTCATGGATGGAGTGCGGGTCAACGAGGATGCCGAGCATCTGAAGGTGCTTTCGGTGTTCCACTACGTGTGTTCCGGACTTCTGGTGGTAGGCGGCTGCCTCATGGCGGCTTACTTCGCGTTCACGGGCTTCATCGTGACGGAAATGTTCAAGGCGATGCCTCCGACCGCTGGCGCTCCGCCGCCCCCAACCGGGCTGGGATGGATTTTCGGCGGTGTGGGGGCGGTGATCGGCCTCGGTGCCATCGGGATGGCGGTGATGCACTTCTTGTGCGCGCGCTGGCTGGGAGCACGCCGGAATCGGAGCTTCTGTTTCGTAGTCGCCTGCGTCTGCTGCATCTTCTTCCCGATCGGGACGATCCTCGGGATCTTCACGATCCTGGTGCTGAATCGCCCGAGCGTGCAGGCGCTCTTCGATTTCTCGACGCCGGGGGCTTATCTGAACCGGTAGCGGCCCTCCTCGACGGTGACATCCGGGGGCGTCTTATTCCGCTCGAAGTGGTCGTAGCCCTCCTTGATGTCCTGCCAGAAGGAGTACCAGCGGTTCTCTTTCTCCCGCTCCAAGCGCTCCGGGGTCATGCGGAAGGGGAAGACGTGGACGCGGAAATAGGGCTGGCCCTTGCGGAGTGCGGCATCGCAGAGGGTATAGATCTCCTCGATCTTGGCGTCGGTCATGGCGAGGCAGCCGAGGGAGACCTGATTGCCGTGAATCATGATGAAGGTGCCAGTCCTGCCGTGGTGGCGGTCGTAGGCATTCGGATAGCCGATGTTGAAGGCGAGATGGAAGGTGCTGTCCGGCTTCATGCCGGCCGGGGGGACGTGGTAGAAGCCCTCGGGGACTTGCATGTCGCCCTCCGCGAGTTTCGGGCCGAGGGTGCCGGACTGCCGGGCGACCTCCCAAGTGCGGAAGAGCACGAACTTGCCGCTGTCGCGATGGCGGACCCAGAGCTCCAGCTGCTTCTCCTCCTTGAAGGCGCGGAGGAAAACCGGATCACCAAAGTGGAGATCCTTCGCCTTCATGTCGCGCTCGAGGGCCGGGCGCACTCGGGCCGCAGCGGCTGCCGCGCGCTCCGGGCCGGGTAAGGATGAATCGCAGGTCTCAACCACAAAGGGATCCTGCGCCTCATCCGGTTCACCACGGCAAGGTGAAATCGCGAGGGCGAGCAGGATCAGCAGGCGGCGCATGAGACGGAAGCGGGTTTCAACACCGCGGTGAGAACCGTTCGCATGGCTACCGGATCCGGCGAGGACAAAAGGTGGAGCTGGGGATGCTCCGGCAAGCCGCAGGCTTCGGTTGCTACCACCGGGATGCCACTCGCCAAGGCAAGCAGGGCTAGACGGGGTTGGTGCTCGATCCAAGCCGGGAGGACCACCGCGCTGGCGGACGCGAGATCGGCGGGGCTGGCTTGGGAGTGGTCGATGTCGGCGAAGGGATCGGCCGTGCCTTCGTTCGCCCTGCCGAGAATCTTGAGCTGCGCCGGGATGCCGCTGCAGAAGGCGCTGGCGAGTTCGAAAGCGCCCTTGCGACCGAGCTTGGAAGCTGGGAAGAAGACGGTGGGAGTGGTGGCGACTGCCGTCTCCAACGGCTTGGGCATCTCCCAATCGATGAGCCAGGCACGATCACCGAAGTGCTTCGCCATGGCGCGGTGAGGGGTGACGAGACGGGCGGCGGCGGCGAGGGCTTCCTTCTCCGCGCGCAGCAGTTCGGGATCGGCGCGGAAATCGCCGAGGGTGGTGGATTCGGGGTGCGCCTGCTTGGCCAGATCGAGACGCCGCTGGAGTTCCTCCATCGGCCAGCGGTTCACCAGAACATCGAAACTGCGGCCACCGAGGGCACCGAGGCGCCAGAGATGGGGAAGGAGATTCTGCGAGACAATGATATGGCGGCACTGCGGATCGAGCATCGCGGCATATTGGCGCGCGAGTGCGGCTTCGCCTTCCAGCAAGGCACGCTGGCGGGCAGCACCCTGCGCGGGGATGCGGCGCTGGCGGAAGGAGCGGAGCAGGGTGGCGAGGGTTGCGTGGCGGGTGGTCACACCCGGTGGCGGCGACCACTTGTAGTTCGGTTTCTTCCAGCGGCGGCCGTCGAGCGGGGTGATCCAACGGTCACCTTCCCGCGAGTGTCCGCGGCACCAGCGATCAAACTCCGGCCAGACGCCATCTAACAGGAAGGCGGAGTGACCCATGGCTGGAGCATGGTCGGCGGTGGCGGCGGGATGACGGAAGCACTCCAACATGCCGCAGGTGAGGCAATCGCCGGAGGGTGCGGGACGTGGCTTGGCAGGTGCGGGAACTGCGACAGCGATCTTGGCCGCGCCGGTGGAGCGGATGCGGATGACAAGCTCCGAAGCGCTGAGCTCGGCCTCGATGCGCCACGGTGAATCCGACTTGAAGCGGAGATCGACGTAGTTCCAGAAGACGGTGGCATCGAGGTCCTGCTCCGCGGAGGAGCCGGGTATGATGCGGGAGTGGGCATGCCGCTCCACGATCTCCAGCCCTGCTGCGAGCGCGGCTTGGTAGAGCAGGCCGCTGAGCTGGCAGAGGCCGCCACCGATGGCGGGGACCATGCAGCCCTCGCGAAGTTCGCGGCCGTCGGTGAAGCCCTTGCTGCGGGTAGTGCGGCCGAGTTGCCGCCAGAAGCTGAAGACTTGGCCGGCGGGGATCTCGATGCCGTGGAAGGCCCGGACAGCGCGGCGGAGGTTTTCGACCTTGCCGGCGGTGAGCGGAAACTCGGCGGGAGTCATGTCGCGCCAGAGTGGCCCGCGCTTCACGGCAAGGAGGGGAGCATCGACAAGCAAACTGGAGGCACGATGAGCCGGGGGGCGGAAAGACAGCTCGCGCAGCCCGCGGCGGGCTTGCAGCGCGCGGGTCTTGAGATGGAAGACGAGCGCTTGGAGACGGGTGGGAGAGTCCCGGTCAGGAGTGTGGTCCGCGTGCATGGGAGTGCCGGAGGCACTGGTTCATTTAACGGAAAGAAGGGGGGTGAATCTTCAAATCAATCGTGAAAATCGCGTGAATGAGCTTTGCCCTGTCGGCGGATGCCGACGCGGGCCCGCTGTGGAATCTGGATCTCCTAGAGATAGCGTCGCGTCAGGTGCGCGAGGTGGGCTTCCGGGGATGGGTCCTTGCCGGTGGCTTCCTTCACAATCTCCGCCGGGGTCATTACGGCGCCCTTCGAGTGGACATGCTTGCGTAACCACGCGAGTAGAGCGGCGTACTCGCCTTTCGCGACGCCGGCGGCGATGCTCTCGTCCGCGGTGGCGGCGGCGAAGAGCTGGGCGGCGTTGAGATTACCGAGCGTGTAGGTGGGGAAGTAGCCGAGGCCGCCCATCGACCAGTGGATATCCTGTAGGCAACCGCGGGTGTCATCTGGCGGCAGCATGCCGAAGAGATCCTCGAAGCTTTCGTTCCATGCGGAAGGGACATCTTTCACTGCGAGCTCGCCGGAGACGAGCCGGCGCTCGAGACCGAAGCGGAGCAGGATATGAAGGTCATAGGTGGCCTCATCCGCCTCGACGCGGATGTAGGAAAACTCCGCGCGGTGAACGGCGGCGATGAAATCGGCGAGTTCGACCTCCGCGAGTTGCGGGAAGTGCTCCGCCGCGACGGGCAGCCACTTCTCCCAGAAGGCCCAGGAGCGGCCGATGTGATTTTCCCAGAGCCGCGACTGCGATTCGTGGATGCCGAGAGAGGCTGCTTCGCCGGAGGGAAGGCCGAACTCGGGTCCGGGCAGTCCTTGCTCGTAGAGTCCGTGACCAGCCTCGTGCATCACGCCGAAAAGCGAGGAGGTGAAATCATCCTCATCGTAGCGGGTGGTCAGGCGGACATCGCGTGGACCGAGCGTGGTGCAGAAGGGATGGGCGGTGGTATCGATACGACCGGCGTTGAAATCGAAGCCGAGAGCGGCGGCGACCTTCGCATTGAAAGCCTGTTGCGCTTCGATGGGATAAGGGCCCGGGGGCAGCTTGGCATCGCGGGCTGCGGACTTCTCGACCGCCGCGGCGGCGAGGTCGCGCAGGCGCGGGCGCAGGGTATCGAACAGCGTGGCGATGCCGGAGGCCGTGGCGCCGCGTTCGTAGGTATCTAGCAGCGCGTCGTAGGCTTCGACCTCGTAGCCCCAGCGATCCGCCTTCTCATTGGCGATATCCAGCAGGGTCTGGAGGTGGGGGGCAAAGGAAGGAAAGTCCGATTTCTTGCGGGCCTCGGCCCATGCCTGCTTGGCGAGCGAGGATGCCTGGGCTTCGCGGGCGACGAGCTCGCCGGGGAGCTTGGTGGCGCGATCAAAGTCGCGGCGCATGGCGGCGAGCAGGGCGGGGGCGCTGGCGGCGGCCTCGGCCTCGGCGAGGGCATCCCCCCAGGCGGAAGAGGTTCCGAGTTCGTGAGCCTTCTCCGAGAGCCACGCGAGCTGATCGGCGCGCCAGGCGTGCCCGGCATCCGGGAGATAGGTCTCCTGGTCCCAGCCGATCACGGAAGCGGCGCTGGAAACCACGGCGCGTTCGCGGGCCATGGCACGAAGTCGGTCGAGTGCGGTACTCACGGGCTGGACTGTGCCACTCCCCGGGCGACTAGCAACAGGATCGTGAGTCCGGACGGCTGCATTTTGTTTGGCAGCTTTTGGCGGCCGATTTCGCACATGATGTCATGAAAGCACTCCTGCTTCTCTTGATAGCCCTTTCCCCCCTCGGAAAACTGTCGGCGCGCGAGCCCTGGATCACCCTTACCGGTCTGACTGAAGACCAGGTCAACTCGCGCGTCGGCACTTTCTCCAACCGCCAGCTCGGCGTGGTCCCGGAACAAATCAGCGGTTACGTGGAGTCGGGCAATGTCCGCTTCGCCGCGCTGTGGGGCCCGCGTCCCGATTCCTTCTCTCGCCGGGTTCTACTCGGCATGACGGAAGCTCAACTTATCTCCAACAACAACCAGCTCCAGCAGCTCGGCTGGCGGATGTATTGGATCAATGGCTACGACAACGGTGGCACGCCCCACTTCAATGCGATCTACCGGTTGAGCAACGGTGCGGCGCAAGTGCTGCGGCTGGGTGACTCTCTCAGCCAGCACCAGAGTGCCGACTCCGCGATGGACGATACCCACTACCTCGAGAACCTCTGTGTGTATCGGGAGGGGAACCTGGTGAAATACGCCGCGGTGTGGAACCAAAGCGCGTTCCAACCCCAGATCTCCGTGTCCTACGGGCTGACGGGCGAGGAGCTGAGCACCAACGTGGCCAACCGGCAGTCCGAATGGAGATTGCACAATCTGTGCGGTTACTCCTTGCCCTTGGTTCCCATCGGGGAAAGCCGGCTGCGCTACACGGTGGTGTGGAAGAAGCCGGCACGAAGCACGATCTTCGGGGTGATCGCGGCGATGACGAAGGACAACTTCTTCGCGACGGATTCGAACCAAACCGGGGTGGGCTGGCGGACCGCCTTCCTTCAAGCCTGGAACAACGGGGACGAGGTGGTGGTGAACGCGCAGTGGGTGCCGAACGGGGGCCTGAAGCAGTCCTACATCAACCGGATCGACACGCTGGTGCGCGATGCGATGGAGGATGGCGAGATCCCGGCGGTCTCGCTGGCGGTGGCACGGCAGGGGCGGATCGTCTTCAAGCGTGCCTACGGGCTGGCCGACACGGCCACGAACGAATGGGCGGGCACGGACCATCGCTTCCGAGTCGCCAGCGTGTCGAAGGCGATCACCGGAGTTTCCGTGGTGCATGCCTTGGCGGGTCAGACGACATGGAACCTCAACAGCCGGGTCTTCGGCAGCGGCAATCTCTTCGGCACCGATTACGGCACGGCTCCGTACAGTACGAATGAGAGCAACATCACCGTGCGGAACCTGCTGCACCATACGGCAGGCTGGTCCGATGATGGTTTGCTCTGGTATCACGACGAGCCTGCGTGGGGTTCGCAGCACAAGCCCTTCATCGATTGGCAGCTCCAGAACCGCATCGTGGCGAACACGCCGGGAACGGTCGGGCGCTACTCGAACCTCGGCTTCACGATCGCCGCCCGGGTGGTGGAGAAGATCAGTGGAGACAGCTACGAGACCTATACCCGGAACGAGATCTTCGACCCCTGCGGCATTTCCCCGATCCTCGGACCCCTAGTGGGCGAGCGCACCAAGGCGCAGAAGAAACTCATGGAGGTCTCCTACTATCCGACCACGTCCCAGACCTTCGATCCCTATCTGATCGATCCGCGCCGGATGGATGGCAGCACCGCTTGGATCGCACGGCCCGCGGATCTCCTGCTGATGGCCCGGAGGGTGGATGGGGATACCCGCTTCCAAGACATTCTGAGTGCGGATCGCGTGACGGCGCTGCATACGCGCGGCTCTCCTAACAGTTCCAGCGGATACGGTTGGGAGACCCACGGTCTGGGCTGGTATACCGACAACTATGCCGATCCCGATTACTGGGGTCACAACGGGAGCATGGCGGGCACGCGGGCGGAGCTGATCTCGAGGCCGCGGGCGACCTCCTACTCGTGGGTGGCCAATGCCCGTGCGGGTGTCTCGAACAGCGCGCTGGACACGATCTTCAACGACATTACCGCGAACAGCGACTGGCCGGATATCGATCTCTCGGGCACTTACCATCCGGCTTACAATGCCTGGGCTGCCGATCACTTCACGGGAGTCGAGCGGAACGACGGACTGGAGATGGTGCTGTGGGGACCGGATGCGGACCCCGATGACGATCGTCTGCCGAATGCCGCGGAGTACTTTCTGGGGCTGGACCCGCGGGTGGGGAACCGCTCTCCCTTCAGCACGACGGTGGTAGGGAGTAACCTGCGGATCCGCTGGCAGAAGAAGAACGGCATCGCCGGAGCGACCATGGACCTGCAATCGTCCACCGGCCTCAATGTTTGGTCCGGCTTCAACCAACCCGAGATCGTGGACCGCACGGACCTGCTCTCGCAGGTAGGTTATACCGTACAAGAGGTGCTCATTCCGATGAACCTTCCGAAGCGTTTTGCACGATTCAACTTCGAGATCCGCTGAATGCCATGCCGGGCTTGATGGTCCGGATTCCTTGCCCTAAAGACTCGGCATGGATGTACCGGCGGAGGAGCTGACACGCCTCTTTCAGGAGATGGATGCAGGTTCGCAAGACGCCCGGGAAGCGATGCTCGCGGCGGTCTACGGGCAGCTCCGCACGATCGCCAAGGTGCGGATGGCAAACGAAGCGCCCGGCCGCACCCTGCAAGCCACCGAACTGGTCCACGAGGCGTGGCTCCGGCTCGGCGGCCCGGAGGGTGGCGGGCAAGGGTGGGCGAACCGGCGCCACTTCTTCTCCGCTGCTGCCACCGCGATGCGGCGCATCTTGATCGAGCATGCGCGCAGCCGGGCCTCGCTGAAGCGGGGCTCGGGGCAGGAGGCGCTCACGATTGAGAGCGTGCTGGATCTCTCGGAGGCGCCGGCATCCGAGAGGATCCTCGCGCTGGACGCCGCGCTCGCGTCACTGGAGGCGGAAGCGCCCGAGGCTCATCAGGTGGTGATGCTGCGTTTCTTCACGGGGCTATCCGTGGCGGAGTGTGCCGCGGCCCTGGATAGCTCCGAGCGCACGGTGATGCGGCACTGGGCTTTCGCGAAGGCGTGGCTGGCGAATGATCTGGAACAGGACCGGACCTGAGTCTGCAAAGCGATGCCGTCCTCCCTCCTCCAAAGTCTCTTTCTCCAAGCGAGCGAGCTCCCCGCTGAAGAGCAGGAGGAGTTCTTGAAAGGAGCGACGGATGATGCGGTGCTGCGGCAGCGGGTTTCCGATTTGTTAGAGAGCGCGCGCCGCTCGCCCGACTTCCTGGGCAGCCCGACCCTGGACTCCGCAGGCAATGCAGTGGCCGATCCGCGGGGAAACTCGCTGGGGCCTGGAAGTAGGATCGGGCCCTATGAGCTGGTCTCGAAGCTGGGCTCCGGTGGCGGCGGGATCGTGTTTCTGGCGCGGCAGGAGGCGCCTTTGCGGCGGGAGGTCTCGCTCAAGGTGATGCGGAGTTCGCTGGATGAAGAGGAGCCGCGCTGGCGTTTCGAGATCGAGCGAAAGGCGATCGAGCGCATGGAGCATCCGGGAATCGCGCGTGTGCTGGATGCGGGGTTGACGGAGGAGGACCGGCCATGGATCGCGATGGAATACATCGCGGGTGAGGCGATCACCACGTGGTGCGACTCTCAATGTTCGAGCTTGGATGAGCGGGCGGCACTGATGGCGTCTGTTTGCGATGCGGTTCATCACGCACACCAGAAGGGCGTGCTGCATCGGGATCTAAAGCCGTCGAATGTGTTGGTAACCCGCACGGCGGAGGGGGTGGCACGTCCCTGTCTGATTGATTTCGGCATTGCCCGCTTGAGTGATGCGGGAATCGACTCCGGACAGACACGCCCCGGACGCCTTCCGGGGACGCCGGGCTACATGAGCCCGGAGCAGATCGAAGGGCGGACGGACGATCTGGACGCGCGAAGCGATATCTTCTCCTTGGGGGTGATCCTCTATGAGCTTCTGGTGGGGGCGTCGCCTTTTCGTGATCCCGATGGGACCTCGCGCGATGTGATCTCTCCGGAAAAGAACACGCGGCTGCGTTCGGACGATGCGATGGTGCGTCTGGCCGAGCAGCGGGGGGAATCTCCACAAGCGTGGAAGCGCGAGATGCGCGGTGACTTGGCCCTCATCGCTCTGAAATGTCTGCGTGCCGATCCGGATGATCGGTACGCGAGTGCGGACGCCTTGGCTGCGGATCTGCGGGCCTTCGTGGCGAAGCTGCCGGTTTCGGCGCATCGGCCTAGCTTGGGTTATTTGGCCTCGCGGATGATCCGCCGTCATCCGGTTGCATCGCTGTCGGGAGCGGCTGCGGTGTTTGCCTTGGTGGTTTGCTTCATCGTGATTCTGCAGACGCAAAGGCAGGCCGTAACTCAGAGGGAACTCGCCCGGGCCGAGAAGAAGCGGGCGGAGGATCTCTTCTCCGGCTTCTCCCGTTTGATCGTGGCGGGGAATCCGGAGTATGGGAATCCGCGTGATTATTCACTCGGGCAGGCCGTGATGGATTTCGCGGAGCATCTGCCTGACGAGCTTACCCGTGATCCGAAGACGGAGGCGCGGGCGCGGCACACGCTGGCTAACGCGTTGCAGGGGATGGGGGAGTCAACGAAGGCGGGGGAGCAGTTTACCGAGTGTCTCAAGTTGCTGGAGGGCTTGCCTGCTGACGAGAGCGCCGATGTGCTTCCGGTAATTCTGTTCGGAAATGCGATCGTGATTGCGGAGACCAATCCCGATCTTGCCTGGCAGCAGTTGCTTCGAGCGGAGAAGCTGCTGGCGGCTTCGAAAGATGCGGTGGATGCCTACATGAGGATACGGGTGCTGTGCCAGCTCTCGGTGATGGCACATGATCGCGGTGATATGGAGCAGGCCCGGTCGATGGCTACGGGGGCACTGGCAGCCGCGGAAAAGCTGGTGCCCGAGGAGCCGGGCCTGGTGGCGAGATGTCTGTGGACTCTTGCGAGAGTGGAGCGCTCCGTGCAGAACTTGGACAAGGCGAAGGCCCTGCATGAGCGCCGGGTGGGCCTGCTTTCCGCCACGGAGGGCGATGATTCGCCGCTCACTTGGGATGCGCGGGCCGAGCTCGCCCTGCTCGCGGTCAATGGGCCGGATGCGGAGATCCACTTGGAAACGCTGCGGGATCTTTCGCGAAAGACCGAGGAGCATTTCGGACCGCGGCATCAGCAGACGCTCGCCCGCTGGATCGATTGTGCCCGGGCGAGCGGTGCCGCGGGCAGGCGGGAGGATGCCCTGGGCATTTATCAGAAGGTGCTGCAGCAAGCCGAGTCCCCGACCTTCGCCGAGCCTAGCACGCGCGAGCGTTGGCTCGAAGAATACGAGGAATTGAAGGTTGCGCCGTGATGGTCTCAGGCCGGCTGCTGCTGCGAGATGCAGTGCAGGGTGCCGCCTTCTTCCACCAGGTCGAGGCAGTCGATGCCCACGACCTCGCGGTCGCCGAAGAGTTCGCGGAGCATGCCGAGTGCCCGGTCGTCGTTCTTGTGCTGGCGGAACGTGGGGACGAGCACGCCGCCGTTCACGATCAGGAAATTGACGTACGATGCGGGTAGTACCGGCAAGCGCCAGCCAGGGACCTCACAGGCCTCGGGCAAGTGAATCGGCACGATCTCGAAGGGTTTGCCTTCGTGGCCGAGGAAGGACTTCAGGCGGCCGAGGTTGTCATCGAGGACGGCGTGATTGGGGGAAGCGCTGTCCTTCTCCACGCAGGCGACGATGGTGCCGCAGTCGATGAAGCGGGCGAGGTCGTCGATGTGGCCGTCGGTGTCGTCGCCCTCGATGCCTTGCTTGAGCCAGAGGATGTCGCGGACATCGAGGGTGTCGCGGAGCTTTTGCTCGATCTCCTCGCGGGAGAGGTGAGGATTGCGGTTCTTGTTCAGCAGCACGGCCTCGGTGGTGAGGAGCTGGCTGGCGCCGTTTACCTCGATCGCGCCGCCTTCCAGGATCATGCCGCCGGTGAAGCGCTTCATGCCAAGGCTCTTGGCGATCTGGCGGGGGATCGAGTCGTCGAGATCGTAGGGCGGGAACTTGCCGCCCCAGGCATTGAAGCCCCAGTCGCTGATCGCTACCTCGCCGGTCTCGCGATGCTTCAGGAAGATCGGGCCGTGGTCGCGGCACCACACGTCGTTGTGCGGGTGATCGAAGAGTTGGACACGTTCCGGCACCGCCTTGGCCTTGTTGCAGAGTTCGAGGATCGCGGCGTGTTCCTTGCCCTCGGCATTGATCCGCACGGTCTCGAAGCGGCTGATGGCTGCGGCGATCTCGGCGAACTTCGCCTTCATGAGATCCTTCTTGTTGCCGCCCCAATGCCGCTCGTCGTCCACGGGCCACGAAAGCCAGACGGCCTCCTGATGGGACCATTCGGCGGGCATTGCGTAGCGGAGTTCGGCGGGTGTCATGCGGGAGGCAGGAAAGCAGCATCCGGCTTGGCGCGGAAGTGGGAATGTGCAGGCTTTTCCGCCATGACCGCGGAAGAACGGAAGGAGCTCGGCCTAGTGGTGCTTGACGGGCTTTCGGTGGGCGATGCTTTCGGGGAAGTTTTCGCCTACGGCAGCGAGTCGGTTCGCAAACGGGTTTCCAGCGGGGTCATCGGCGGTCCGTGGTGGTGGACGGATGACACCGCGATGGCGCTGGGCATCATGGAGATCCTGACCAAGACGGGGAAGGTGGAGGAGACTTCACTGGCTTGGATTTTCTCCCGCAACTACAGGCGGGAGCCGGATCGAGGTTACGGGCGGATGGCGCGGATGGTCTTGGACAAGATTGCCGCGGGCGAAGACTGGCGGGAGGTCTCCAGCAAGGCTTTCGATGGTGGCTCGATGGGAAACGGGGCGGCGATGCGTGCGGGTCCGCTGGGTGCGTGGTTTGCTGATGATCTCGAGCGAGTGAGAAGCGAGGCGTGGAGATCGGCTCGCGTTACGCATTGGCATCCGGAGGGGATGGCGGGGGCGGTAGCCTTGGCAGTTGCGGTCGCGGTCGCTTGGCAGACTCGGGAAGCCCCGGCGGAAAAGGCGAAGGAGCTTATTGTCGAAGCGGTGTTGAAGCATACGGCGGAAGGACCGACACGCTCGATGATTGAGTCTGCATCGCGCTTCGATCCATCTGCTTCTCCGGCTGAGGCGGCGCGTGCTTTCGGCAACGGCTCTTTGGTCACGGCACCGGACACGCTGCCCTATGTGATCTGGTCGGCATTGCGATCACTGGATGACTATGCCGATGCCCTCGTCGCTACCGTGGAAGGCGGGGGAGACTGTGACACGAATGCCGCCATGGTCGGTTCCATCGTTGTCGCCCGTCTCGGACGGTCCGCAATTCCTTCCGAATGGTTGGCGGCTCGGGAGAAGTTGCCGCCCCCAGCGTGATATCGTTTTTCGCCAAGGCTTCTGGAAAATCCGCATGATCGGTTTATTTTGCGTGAAATATGGCGGTTTAATGACGTATGGAGACGTGTATGAAGCGTCGTGGATTTCTAGGAAAGGTAGCGGGCGGAGCGGTAGCAGGCGTTGGGGGCGTTTCCGTTGCCCAAGAAAAGCCTGCCGATGAAGCCTTGCCTCTGGTGAAGACTCCCGCCGTGATCATGGCCCCGCGAGCCGACGGGGTGGAGGTGGTTTGGGCGGTTTCGAAGCTCGCCCGCGGCCACGTCGAGTGGAAAGCGGAGGACGGTAGCAGCGGCACGGCAGGAGCAGACCGTTTCGGCTTCGTGCCGCAGGGAGACGAGATCCTGCGTGTGAAGCTCAGCGGACTGAAGCCCGGCGTCCGGTATCAACTCCGCGCCATCACCGACTCCACCGACGGGAAGGATCGTCTCGAAGGCCCGTGGAAGAAATTCCGCACGTTGGATCCCACAGCCCAAGAGACCCGCTTCGTGGTTTGGAACGATACCCATCAGAACGATGAGACCATCAAGCAACTGCACGCCGTCACTCCGCCCGGCGACTTCCTCCTGTGGAACGGGGACACATGCAATGATTGGCACCAAGAGGACTGGCTGGTGCCCACCTTGCTGAATCCCGGTGGTCAGGATGTGAGCGACGACCGGCCGATGTTGCTCGTATGGGGCAATCATGACGTGCGCGGCAAGTGGGCCTTCAAGGTCCCGGAGATGATCGCGACGCCGGACGGCCGTCCCTTCTACGCCTTCCGCAGCGGGCCGGTGGCGGTTCTCTGCCTGCACACCGGTGAAGACAAACCGGACAACCATCCAAGCTTCGGAGGGCGGGTGGCTTTCGAAGCGCTGCGCCGCGAGCAAGCCGAATGGATCAAGCAAGTCACCGCACAGCCCGGCTTCCGCGATGCGCCCTATCGGGTTGTCTTCTGCCACATCCCGCTGCGCTGGACCAAGGAAGTCGCGGATGCGGGCTACGAGAAGGGTGGCTACGACGCCTTCAGCCGCTTCAGCCGCGAGGCCTGGCATGATGCGCTCGTCGGATGGAAGACGCAGATCGTGATCTCCGGCCACACTCATAGTCCCGCATGGATCGAGGCCAATGCCGAGTTTCCCTATGCCCAGCTTGTGGGCGGAGGCCCGCAAGCGAATCGTGCGACTTGGATCGAAGGCAAGGCGAATGCCGAAGCCTTATCCTTCGTGATGAAGGATCTCGAAGGAAAGGTAGTCCATGAGATCGCTCTGAAGCCGATATAGTCTCTCACTTCGCTTGGACCTCGGCCACCGGGGTTTTCTTCCCCGGCAAGCTATCGCGCACGATGAAGAAGACGGCGCCCGCCATGCATAGCGCGGCGAAGAAGTAATTCCAGGTCAGCTTCTCCTTCAGATAGAAGATCGCGAAGGGGGCGAAGACGGAGAGCGTGATGACTTCCTGGGTGATCTTGAGCTGCGCCGCGCTCAGGCCGCCGTTGTAGCCGATGCGGTTGGCCGGGACTTGCAGCAGGTACTCGAAGAGCGCGATGCCCCAGGAGATCAGCGCGGCGATGATCCACGGCTTTTCCTTCAGATCCTTCAGGTGGGCATACCACGCGAAGGTCATGAAGATGTTGGAAAGGGTGAGGAGCGCGACGGTTTTGAGCAAGGTCACGCTCCTCGGATAGCGCGGGCTGCCGCAGCGTCAAGCAAGCGGCTCAAGGGCAATCGTGGGACAGGCCGCTGTAGCACTCGCAAGGCTGTGACGGAGGAGCGAAGGTCGGAGCGGCCGGCTCTTCGTCTGCGGGTGCGATGGCAGCGGCGGCCATGGCGGGTGCCGGTGCGGGCGGTAGGGGATTCGTGTTCAGGCGGAAGAAGCGTCGACCCGACGTTGCCAAGGAGGGGGAGAAGCTCTGTACGGTGCCATCCCCGGCTTGGGTGCTGACACTGCTCCAGCCGGTATCGAGAGAAGTGCTGGTCTGCAGCCGGTAGGTGGTGCCGGTGGTGCTAGGCCAGCTGAAGCTGAACGGCTGAGAGGGCAGATACTGCGCGGTGAGGAAGCGGGCGGGTGGATCGACTTGCCAGCCAACGTCACGCAAGCCTGCGATGTCGAGGTCGGTGAAGACCTTGAAGAAGGCTCCTGCGTTGCAGAACGAGGGATCCATGATCGCGATCTGAGCATAGCCATGGGCTGCATTGAACGACCCGTATGCCTTGCTTAGGACATTCAGGGGATTGGCGGGGTTGTGGCCATCCGGCCCTACACAAGCCCCATCATCCCGCCAATGATCGCCGGACGCATCCAGCGGGACGCTGGCTCCGTAGGATTGGACCGCACTCGTGCCTGTGAAGAGTCCGCCGGAGATCTTCGCGTCCCATGATCCGGCCGTACCGATGCCGAGTAGGTGGCCGAGTTCGTGGAGGGCAATCGGGACGAAGGGCATCGTGCCGCTTCCCGGGAAGTCCGTGGAGAAGTTCCAGTTGGAAACGTCCGTGTCGAAGGTGATGAAACCACCCCACGGAGCGAAGTCCGTTTTCGGAGTGGCCAAGGCTCCGGCTTGCCCGCGTCCGGCCACCCGGTTGCCCCAAGTTTGAGTGCCGCTCCAGCCATAGCCGCCATATCCGCCTTGGCCGATGGTGGAGCCGGGAATGGATTTACCGCCGGCAAACACGATCAGAGTGTTTGCCGGAACCACCAGATTGCTGAGGGTAATCGTGTTGCTTCCTCCGGGATTGGGGAAGTTGGCGGACCACGTCCCGCCGCCGTCCGTGGCGGGATTGATCGAAAGCAGCTGATCGTGGATCAGGGTCTCGAAATAGTCAGCCACCTTGCGGAGGGCTTCCTTGGATCCGGGCTGGTTGAAGAAGCCGTTGGTATCGTAATCGTAGCGGATCTCGATCTTGATGGCTTGGGCAGGCGAGGCACAGGCGAGGAGTCCGCCGATCGCTAGAGCGTGGAGTTTCATGGGAGGTGCAGGAGTGGGTAGCACTCCATACCAGCCACAAAATTATGGTTCGGAAAACCGTAAACTACAGTTTTGCAAAGATTGCAGGGTTGACGCTCAGCGGGTTGGGATGTTCGAGCGGATCTTGCGAGAGAAGTCGGGGTCGTCGTGGGCCTGAAGGGCGCGGTCGTTGATGTGGCCCTTCTCCTTGAGAACGGCCAAGGGGGTGGACTTGGCGGCGAGGAGGCTCTTTTCGTAGAGAAGTTCGTCGAGCTTGCCGTTGAGGAGGAGTCGCCAGTCCGGAAGACCGCGGTCGGCCTTCGCGATCTGGGAGCTCAGGGCGGTGGTGCAGTTGGCGGTGACCGCATTGTAGAAGCGAGGCCGTTCGTTCACGGCCCGGATTTGGTCCACGTATTCCATGAAGCGTTCGCGAGCCTTTTGCGGACCGAGGGCGAGGCGGTAGAGATAGGCGTCCTCGTCCTTGCGGATATTGGTGCGGACCCGGACGAAGTCCCGTTCATCGCCCACGAGGTAGGTCAGTTCGTAGAGTTTGTAGAGGCCACCCAAAGTGGTGTAGACCTCGCCCTTTTCGCGCCGGGTTTCGATCGAGAAGGAGATATAGCCCTCATCGCCGAAGTCGAAACTGAAGATCGGATGGGCGATCCATGGCGAGCCCCAGTAGTTGAGCACCATGTCGACCCCCTGGAGCTTGGAGAGGTGGACGGTGCGGGTTTCCCAGCGCTCCGTTACGGTGCCGTCCATGGCGTAATCGAAGTTGCGGAAATTGGTGAAGGTAACGGCGTCGCCCTCGACGCTGGCACCTGCGCTGCGGGCATACTCCGGGGCCCAGTCCCGTTCTTGGGACGGCTGCTTGAAGAGCCACGGGATGATCGCGAGCGCCAGGATTCCGGCGAAGGCCAGCCAGCGGCGCGAGGATGTCTTCGAGCGGAAGATGAGCACGATGCCTAGCAGGAGCCACAGCAGGCCGAGCACGAGATTGCCTGTGCCGGGGAAGGGGCCGTCGAAGTAAATGGCCCCGAAGGTCCAGAGCGTGGCAAGCAGGCAAAGGAAACGCAGGATGCCGCGTCCGCAGGCGCGGGCGGGCCGGTTCAAGGAGCCGGTGCGATCGCCGGCGGGTGGGGAGGACGCTTCCATTGCATCAAGATATTCGCGGCAAGGATGAGGGAGCCTCCCGAGATAAGTGAAAAGGTCAAGGTCTCGTTAGGATAAGGGTGGCCCACCATCCGTCCTAACAGGGCGGGGAGGAACATGACGAAGCCAGCGGTGAAGACCGGCTCGGTGGTGTAGATCAGGCCGGCCTCGGTGGCGGAGACGCGGGGCTGCCAACTGTTCATCAGCCCGTAAGCGCCGACCGAGCAGAAGAGAGCGAGCGAGAGGATGAGCGCGAAGGCCGGCCAAGAGGCACCTGCCTCGATCACCATTCTTGGATGAGGCGCGGCAAGCAGGCTGAGGGGGAGGAAGATCACCGCGATCCAAACGCACATCGCGAAGGTGACGACCAAGCCGCGGTTGCCCTCATACTTTGGGTTCTCGAGGGTGAGGATCTGGAATGTGAAGATGAAGGCGCCTGCGAGCGTGGCGAGTTCGCCCTCGCCGATCTTGAGCGTACCGGGCCCAATGCCGGAGAGAATCGCACCTCCGGCGATGACCATGAGCGTGGCGAGCACGGTGCGCATGGAGGGAGCGCTCTTGGTTCTGAAACAAGCAATCAGGGGTAGGAAGACGCAGTAGGCCTGGGTGAGGAAGGCCGAAGCGGATGCTTCGGTCCGGGTGAGTCCCCACGCTTGGAAGGCCATCCCGATGCCGCCCCAGACCGCGAGCCATGCCGCTTGCTGGATTTCCTTGGCAGTGGGCCGGCGATGAAGGAGGAAGGGGACCATCAACACTGCAGCCAGGGCGAAGCGGGCCATCTGCAGCCAGACGGAAAGAAAGATATCCGGGATATCTCCCAAGCGCGCCGACTGTTCGTAGTCGAGCGCTTTCACAATCGGGAAGCTCAAACCCCAGAGAGCGCAGGCGACGATGAGGAAAACGACGGGCATGGCGGGCTGGAGAAAAGCCTCTCCGACTCGGCTGCGGCAGGGAAGCCCGGAGAGAGGAAGGCGATTTCCATTTTGACTCTCCGGCAAGTGCGCCTACCGGTTTATCATGGCTACTACCACTCCTGTTGCACGCAATTCGTTCAGCATTCCCTCGCTGATTTCCGTTGCCGCTGCCATCGGCAGCTTCATGACCGGCGCGACCCTCGGTCTGATCTTCGCGGTGATTGCCATCCTTTTCGGTATCCTCGGCGTAGTCATTTCCCTCTCGCCGGTGAAACGTGGGGGTGTCGCCAGCACCTTCGGAATCATGGCCGGTGCCGTCGGCATCATCGCCGCAATCATCAAGGCGATCATGTGGATGGCGAGCTGAGGGTGGATTCATCCGTTTTGGAGAGCTCCATCAGGAGATAGGGGCGGCCATCGGTCTCGCCTTCTCCAATCTGTGCCCACCCCGATCGCTTGTAGAAAGAGAGCGCGACCGAGTTTCCGGCGACACATTTAAGCCGGAAGGGGCCCGGTTGCCTGCGGGCGAGATCATCAAGAAGAGCACGTCCGATACCTTTTCCGCGGTGGCCATTCGCGATGAAGAGGTGATGGACGAATTGCTCGGGTTCCCAGAGCGAGATGAATCCGACAATCCCGTTTTCCGCAGTTTCGGCGACGTGAATCAGTTCGCCTTCAGTGGCGGACGCGAAGTCGTCGAGTTGAAATGAAGCCGGATCTTCCCACACGAAGGTCGAACGCCGGACGCTGAGGAAGATCCCGGCGAGGGCGGCGTGGTCTTCGATGGAGGCCAAGCGGATGGTCATCAGGAACGCCAACGCTTCACGAGCTCACCGTAAGCGTCGATACGACGGTCGCGGAAGAAAGGCCAGATGCGGCGGAAGTCTTCCACGCCGCCGAAGTCGAGATCGTGATAGAGAATCTCTTCCTTTTCGGTGGAGGCCTTGGCGACGAGCTCACCATAGGGATTTGCGACGAACGACCGGCCCCAGAATTCGGTGTCTCCTTCGGTGCCGACGCGATTGACGGCGGCCAGATAGCAGCCGTTTGCAACTGCATGGCCGCGCTGGACGGTTTCCCAGGCACAATGCTGGGCATCGCCGAGTGTCGGCTTCTCTGCCGGCAGCCAACCGATTGCGGTGGGATAGACCAGGACCTGTGCACCACCGAGCGCCATCAGGCGGGCTGCTTCCGGATACCACTGATCCCAACAGATCAGCACGCCGATCCTGCCGAAACGCGTGTCCCAAACCGGCCAACCGGTATCGCCGGGGGTGAAGTAGAATTTTTCCTCGAAGGCGGGATCCTGGGGGATGTGGCTCTTGCGGTAGAGGCCCATCAGCGAGCCGTCCGCGTCATGGATCGAGGCGGTGTTGTGGTAGAGCCCGGGACCGCGGTGTTCGAAGAGAGAGGAAATCAGGACGATACCGAGTTCCTTCGCGAGCGCCCCGAGCCGATCGGTGACCGGGCCGGGGAGAGGATCTGCGAGATCGAAGAGCTGCGGGTCCTCGACCGTGCAAAAATACGGGGTGAGGAAGAGTTCCTGGGTGACCACGATGTTTGCCCCTCCCTTCGCGGCTTCGCGAATGAGCGTTTCATGGTGGTCGAAGGACTCTGCCTTGGTGGCGAAGCCTTTGGACTGGAGCAGGGCGAGGCGCGGCATGGCGCTAAGGAAAATCAGGAGCGCATCCCGGGCAAGGAAGGAAGCAGTGGCGACTGCCGGGAAGGGGGGTATCGTTCCGGATGAATGCGATTTTCTCCAGACTGGCCGGGCTTGCGGGAGTGGTCGCAAGTGTCTGTGCGCAAGAGACCCGAGAAGCGGCAGTGCTGCCGGTGGACATGAAAGTGGAACGCGAGCGGATGGTGAATGAACAGATCGTCCGCCGTGGGGTGAAGGATGCGCGGCTGCTGGAGGTGATGAAGATCACGCCCCGCGAGGAATTCATGCCGCTGGATACCCGCGAGCTGGCCTACGATGATCGGGCGATCCCGATCGGCTACGGCCAGACCATTTCCCAACCCTACATCGTGGCCTTCATGACGGAAGCGCTGGGATTGAAACCACAGGACCGGGTCTTGGAGATCGGCACCGGGTCCGGCTATCAAGCCGCGGTGCTGGCGGGACTGGTGAAGGAGGTCTACACGATCGAGATCGTGGAGGTTCTCGGCAAGCAGGCGGCGCTGACCTTGGAGCGATTGAACTACAAGAATGTGGCGACGCGGATCGGAGATGGCTACCGGGGCTGGCCGGAGGCGGCACCTTTTGATGCGATCATCGTGACCTGCGCTCCCGATGATGTCCCCGCACCGCTCGTGGAGCAGCTTGCAGAGGGCGGGCGGATGATCATCCCGGTGGGACCTGAGGGGCAGCCCCAGAATCTGATCATGCTGAGGAAAACGAATGGCGAGATCGTGAAGCAGAAAAGCCTCCCCGTCGTATTCGTGCCAATGACCGGGGAGGGGAAGAAGTGACCCGCCGGGAAGCTCCCAATATCTCTATCGCGTCGCTTCCTTTCCGAGCACGGGCTCGGTGGACTTCACCGGCGCGGCGGCCGCTTCTTCCTTGGAAGGTATCGACTGTTACATCGCCTCGTTGGCCACGGCGGCATCGCCATCTTGCATGAGCTCGCTACCCTCCGCGGCAACCTCAATCCCTTGACTTTCCGGAGGAAAAACCTTCCCGCTTAGATAAGCCCGATCCGAGTCGTTGGCAGCGTCTGCTACAATCTGCTCCGCGAGAGGACGGTCCAGAGCCAGCAAGGTGCGTCCGAGGCGTGCGAGATCTTCCCGTGCGGGCTTCGTTCCGAGATATTCGGCCAGCAGCCCGGACGCTTCCTGGTGATGCTTCCCCGCGCCAATGAGGATCAAGCTCTGCACTTGATCCGCTCGCTCTGCGGGCGAAAGCGTTCCCGCCAGCTCAAGACCGCGCTGGAAATCCTGACCGGAGATCATGGCGAGAACGGCCCGGATCCCGGCCGCATCTCTGGTTTCACGGGCCTGTGCCAAGGCTTCGTCAGGAGCGCTCGCGGACCATCCCGCGTAGGCCTCTCCTTCATCAGTTGCCGCGTCGGTTCTTCCACGGGAGCGGAAGCGATCCAAGCCAGACACTTCTTGGGATCGCTTTTCGTCCAGATCGCCACGACATGCCCGAGCAAGCGGTCGCGATCCTCGCCTGACGCCAGGGCCGCCAGGTTCTCAGCCGCTTGGCGCGGATCGATCTTCGCCCACTCCGTGGCCAGGGCCAACAGCCCTTCCCGGCGCAAGCTTTCGTCGTCGAGCAAGAGCAGGTCCTCAAGCGCTTGCTTCTCTACCGACGTCACCACGAATCTAGCAGCATCTAAGGACGAATGTCAAATTCGATCCGTTTTCGTGCAATTCCTCACCCTGCGCGCCGTAAGAGTCGCGGATGCCCGGAACCAAGCAGGGTCGCGGCTGTCCGTGGTGGACCGCCTCGAATAATCCGTTTCCTTCATTGCGCCCCCGCCTCTCCCGCCCTTGAATCCCGCCGCGACGGCCGATGTTTTTGCTGAACAAGGTATTTCAACTGCGGGACAAGGCGAACCCGGACCTAGAAAAGCCTTTCCTTGAGCATTTGGAAGACCTGCGGGTGATGATCACCCGTACTGTGGTAACCCTCATGGTTTCCATGGTCGTCTGCTTCGCCTTCCAGGACAAGCTGATGGACCTGCTCCGGGAGCCTGTCGATCAGGTGACGCAGATCCACGCCAGCAAACTGCTCCCCTCCGACATTACCCCGGCCAACTGGGAGGCGGCCAAGAAGATCGAGCACGCCGCCGTCTCGCTTGGGATGGAGCGTTCCGGCGTTTTCCTCGATCAGTTCGATGCGGACACCCTCCGTAGGGTAGAGTTGGTCCGCCTCCTTCGCGCGATTGCCGCGCTGCCCGAAGCGAATCGCAAGCCTTTCCTCGAGAAGGCCGCCACGCCGGAGTTCGGGGCAATCGTGACCGAGATGCTGGTGAAAGGTGCGAGCCCGGAGATCGATGTCCGCGGGAATCTCCAGCTGATGTCCGCCCTGAAGCCCACCGAGACCTTCATGCTCTCGATGAAGCTCTCCTTCTTCGCGGGCATCGTGGTAGCGTTCCCTCTGCTCCTGCTTTACGTCCTGCAGTTTGTCCTGCCCGGCCTGCATACCCACGAGCAAAAGGTGCTATGGCCGGCGCTGGCCATCGGTTTCGGGCTCTTCCTGATCGGTGTTTGTTTCGCCTACTTCTTCGTCCTGCCGCGTGCCCTGACCTTCTTCTATGAATGGAGCGCCCAGCTGGGCGTGTCCAATGACTGGCGGATCGGGGAGTACATCACCTTCGCGACCCAGTTCACGCTGCTCTTCGGCCTTTCCTTCGAGCTGCCGGTGGTGGTCATGGTCTTCGTGAAGATCGGCCTGCTCACCCACGAGGCGATGCGCCGGACCCGGTCCTACGCGATCCTGGCGATCTTCGTGGTCGCGGCGATCATCACGCCCACGCCGGACGCCTTCACCCTTTGTCTCATGGCGGGGCCGATGTGCCTGCTCTACGAGCTCTGCATCTGGCTCTCCTACTTCGATGCGAAGAAAGCCGAACAGGCCGAACGCGAGGAGGAGCGTCAGCGGATGGAGCGCCTGCTGCTCGATTCCGATAGCCACGAGAAGGGCGAGGAAGAGGACCGCTCCGATCACTGGGATCCCTCCAACAACGAGGATGGCTGGAAGGCCGGCTCGGAATCCGCTACCGAGGGCGAGGCTCTCTCCGAAGAACCGCCCCAGAGCATTCCGGATGAGGAGCGCCGCCGGATGTCCGACTTGGGTGGGGAAAACAAATAGCGATCATCGATCCGATGTCGGTCCCAGGCCTTGTTGCCCGCCCCGGAATTCCCCTGCGGGCCTGATCAGTTCTTCCCCACCTCTACGGTCACCTCCGACTTGAGCGGGCCTTCGATGCTGAAGGTGAGGTCGCCTCCCGGCGAGCCCTCCATCAGCAGGGTTCCGCTGAGTTTCGACTCCAGATCCACGAGATCCTTCAGCGAGCGATGGGATAGCATCTCGCCCTTCGCCGCCATCTTGAGCGGGGCCTCACCTTTCTTCGCGGGTGCCACGCCTTTGAGATCGAAGACGGACTTGAGCACCGCGCAGGAAGTTCCCGCGACATCCTTCAGCTCCAGGAACTGGACGCTGAATTCTCCCTCCAGTGCGCTCATCCCGCAGAACTCCTTCAGCTCTTTCAGGTCGACCTTCCAAGTTTCGCCCGGCTTGCGGGGTTCCTTTCCGTAGATCGCCAGATCCGGCTCGGCGCGCAACTGCTCCAACAGTTCATCCAGTGCGGTCTTCTGCTCCGGATTTGCTTCGCCCTCCTCCAAGCCTGCGTGCCATTTTCCTTCCTTGAACTCCACGATCACCGGCAAGCCCTGCAATTCATCGTGCTGCTCGGGTTCCGGCTCCTCCATTTCCTCGATCACGCGCCGGGTCTCAACGGTCCGGCTCATAAGCACCCGTCGCGCCTTGCCGTCTCCCAAGCCTTCATACAATTCATTGGAGGCGACCTTGCGCGAGAAGGTCCCTTTCGCCGTCTGGAACTCGAACTTGAGCTTGAGCGCCGCCTCCCCGAACTCGGAGTTCTCGCGCCGTGAGAAGACCTTCCCGGCTTCCGGCAGGCTGCCCGCCTTCGCCAGGAGATGACCCGCGGCTTCCTCCGCGGGCAGGGTTCCCCAACCGCACAGCACCGCCATGGCCCCTACCAGCACGTGAATCTTCATCATTCCCGCTTCACTACCCTCCCTACCCCGCGGCTGGAAAGCACGGACTCGCTTCCGCCCTGATCTGGCGCATAGGCATTCGCATCTGCCGGACCTCTCGCCTCGCTTGGTCCCTGCCGATTCAGAGCGACGGATGACAACCCGAAGTAGTTATTAGAATAAAAATCCCTGCTTGGTGTTTTCGCCCGCAGGCGTTCCTTCCATTGCCTACGATGATGCGGAGGACGGCGGAATCGGATACGCCCAAGCTGCAGGCGAAGGGACTTGGACGCGGAAGCCATTCCGGCTTCGGATGCCGAGGGGCCATCTCTTGCCTTCGACGCGGAAGGGAACCCGGCAATCGCCTATCAGGCCGATATCGTCTCCCTTCATCTTATCCGTAAGACAGCGGGTGGGTGGGTCACGTCCACCATTGCGGAGGATCCCGAAGAGTATCTCGAATATACTGCCGTTCGATTGGCATTCACCCCTTCGGGACAAGCCGCGGTTACCTACGACAGCTACTTCTCGGAGGGACGGCTGACTTACGCGGTCTTCAACGAAGAGGAGGAGGAATGGCAGGCATCCGTCATCAGCACCGCTTCGGACTGGCGTTTCGGCAGCGTTTTGACCTTTTCGCCCTCCGGGTTGCCGGTCGTCGCTTATACCTTGGATGCGGATCTCGACCAATGGCCTTCCAATCTCGCGGTCGCGACTTTGAAGGCAGGAGTTTGGGAAAAGGAGTATCTTGGCGTGACCTATGCCGACAAATACGAGTCAGGACGCTACGGGCTCGCATTTAGTCCCGGAGGACAGCCTGCCGTCGTTTTCTCTACCGGTAGTTCGATCCGTTACGCGGTGAAAGGGGGGCTCTAACCGGATCGGCGGAGGCCGCGGGCTTGCTACCGAGGCCGGCAACCGCGAGGTGCCGTCTCGATTAGTGATTGGAAGATCGGGGATTGGTGATTTTCTCCCGGTCATGCACTCCATGACGGGATTCGGCCGCGGTTCGGCCACGGCGGAAGAAGGAACGGCCACGGTCGAGATCGCCTGCGTGAACCGCAAGCAAGCGGAGGTGGTCATTCAGGCTCCGCGCGAACTGTTGGAGCTGGAACCCAAGATCCGCAAGGCGGTGCTGAACGCGATTTCCCGCGGTCGTATCCAGATCAATATCCAGTTCGAGCGGGCCTCCGGGCAGGGCTCTCCGTCCAGCGTGGATCTCCGCTTGGTCGATGCGCTGGAGTCCGCCTTTGCCCGTATTTCGGAGCACACCGGCCGCCGGGTCAGCCCGGAAGCTGCCGATTTCCTGCGCTCCCCGGGTCTGATCCGCTTGGAAGACGGCGGTATGAGCGGGGAAGCGGCATGGCCCGCGATCGAGCCAGCGCTGGAGGTGGCGCTGGAGCAGGTGCTCGCCATGCGCTTGGCGGAGGGAGAGGACTTGGCCCGGGACCTTTTCGCGCGGCTTGTCCTGCTGGAGAAAATCGCGGCCTCCATCGCGCTCCTCGCCCCCGGTCGGCCGGAGCGCTACAAGGAACAGCTCCTCAAGCGCTTGCGGGATGCAGGTCTGGAACTCGAGCTTCAGGACGAGCGGGTTCTCCGGGAATTGGTCGTTTTCGCCGACCGCTGCGACATTTCCGAGGAGACCACCCGCCTCGACGCTCATTTCCGGCGTTTCCGTGAGTATATGACCGGCAGCGAGCCTGCGGGACGTTCCTTGGACTTCTTGTGTCAGGAGATTCACCGCGAATTCAATACCATCGGCTCGAAGGCCAGTGATGCCGCCATCGCGCAGCACGTGGTGGAGGCGAAGACGGAACTCGAGAAGATCCGGGAGCAGGTTCAGAACATTGAGTAAGGAGAAATCCGAATCCTCGGGTTTGAGCCTTACCCCCGTTGACTTTTCCGCAAGCTGCCTGCATACCCCGACCATGTCCTCGGCGCTACCACCCAAACCCCGTATCATCGGACCACGCCTCCGCGTGTGCATCGTGGCGTCGAAGTACAACGAGCAATTCGCGGATGCCTTGGTGGAAAACGCGGTGGCGGAACTCAGCGAGCTGATGCCTCAGACCCGGGTGGATATCATCCGCGTTCCCGGCGCTTTCGAGATCCCCGTCACCATAGCGAACATTTTGGACCGCGGGGAGCATCTCCCGGCCTGCGTGATCGCCCTCGGCGTGATCGTGAAGGGCGCGACCTCTCATGCGGACATGATCGGTAGCTCCGTAACCCATTCGTTGCAGGAGCTTTCCATCAAGTATAAGGTGCCGCTGATCCACGAGGTCCTGCTCGTTGAGGACGAAAAACAAGCCTATGCCCGCTGCATCGGCTCAAACCTGAACCGCGGCCGCGAAGCCGCCCGCATCGCCGCCTCGATGGTGGACATCTTCCACGAGATCGAGCGCTCGATGCCCCGCGTTATTTCCCGCAATGCCTAGTCGCCGCCAGATTCGCGAGGCCGTCGTCCAGTTCCTGTACTGCGCCGACCTCGAAGGCGGGGCCGACCCCGCGTCCCTCCGTGAGCCGTTCTGGCAATTCATCACGGAGTCGGACCATCGTGCCCTGCTTCATGCCACGTGGAAGACCCTCCATCACCTGAGCCTCGGCCGGGAGGCCCGACTCACGGAGTTCCAGGGGCGCTTGCCGGTGGCGATGGCTACCCTGAAGGCTCGCCCGGACTTGGAGCGCACCGCGATTGCGCTGCAGACGATCGCCGATCTCGAGAACAAGTGGAGTGCCGGCATGATCGAGCTCTCCCGGATCCCGCGTGAGGACGACACCTTCACGGAACGTTTCGAGCCCGTGCTGGAGAAGCTTTTCCGCACCGACCGCGAACTGGAAGGTGCCCGCAAGCGTTTCTTGGAAGCCCTCGAGGACATCCCGGGCCTCCGTTCCCAGATGGATCCGGTGGCTGGCAGCGTCCGCCGCCTCGCGCGGATTTCGGAGCGGGTCCGGATGGTGGAGGAGCCGGAGAAATTCCCGGATCAGGTCGATCTCGCCAAGCTGCGGGAATCGAAGCAGACTCTCGCCAAACTCCGCCGGGAAACCGACAAGCTGGCGGATGCGGTCCAGCGCGAGAAGGAGAGCATCGACGAGCGCCTCGCGGCCGTCGTGGAAAACTTCGTTCCCGAGCGGATCGACCCGGTGGACCGGGCGATTCTGCGGCTCGCGACTTGGGAAATCATCCATTCCCCGGAGGTTCCGGCCCCGGTTGCTATCGACGAAGCCATCGAATTGGCCAAGCGTTTCGGCACCACGGACTCCGGTCGCTTCGTGAACGGCATCTTGGACAAGATCGCCAAGCAGGAGGCGGGTTAAGAGGGAGGCTCCGGCAGGCCAGCGGTGGCATTTGGAGCGGGTTCGATCAGGCGAGCCCGGGTTTGAGGAATTGCGTGCCAACCTTCGGGGACGGGAGGGAGGAGTTGAGGTGGGGCGGGATTTGTGGAAGAAAGTTCCAAGGATTTTCCCGCTGTCGTGTCTTCCTTGATGAAAGCCATGAGACCGCGACTCCAACCGCATGGACCTTGCCGCCGCACCAGCCGTGCTTGAAGTGCCGCAGGCGTCGTCTTCCGGCCCGATGAATCCCGAGGACAAGCCGAGCTTGCGGGAAGTCTTCGAGGCGGAAGAGGGACCCCTGCTACGCTTCGCCCTCGGCCTGAGCGGTCGGCGGGAGACTGCGGAAGACCTCGTCCAAGAGGCCTTCCTGAGGCTCCATGCGCACTGGGAAGAGGTCCAGCACCCGCGAGCTTGGCTCTACCGCTCGGTCCGGAATCTCGCCCTGAACCACCTGCGCGATCACAAGCGAGAGTCCGGGGACGAACTGCCGGAGACGGCGGACGAGGCCCGCGGCCCCGACGGGCATCTGGCCCGGCTCGAGGCCGCGGGCGCCGTCCGTCTGCTGCTGGCGGAAATGAAGGAAGAAGACCGCCAGATCATCCAACTGAAGTATCACCAGAACTTGAAATACGACCAGATCAGCAAACGCACCGGGCTCTCGGTAGGGAATGTGGGCTACAAGCTGCACCACTTGCTCAAGGGGCTGGGGGACGGCTTGAGGAAACTGGGGGTTGAGAGGTCCGAGTGAAGGCCGGGGTGAATCCGGCATGAAGTTCCAAGTTTTAAGTTTCAAGATCCAAAGAAGACAGGAGAGAAAGCCATGAAAGGTTCCGAAGATTCCCAGAAACCGGGCAGCGATGACGCGCTAGAGGCGCGGATCGTGGCATGGGTGCTCGGGGAGGCCTCGCCCTTCGAGGCGGCGGAGCTGGAGAAGCTCTGTGCGGAGGATCCCAAGCTGCGCGAATTCGAGCGGCGGATGCGGGATCTGGATGCGATCCTGGCAGCGGATGCGAAGCCGGGAATGCACGCGAGCTGGAAGTTGCCGGAAGGCAAGCGGCAGAAGATCACCGACCTGTTAGGGGCGGTGCCGATGGCGACGGCGGAGCAGGATAAGAAGGTGAACCGCTACTTCGCGCGCAGGATCCTGCTGGCGGCAGCGGCGTGTGTGGCGATCTCGCTAGTTTCTTATCCGCTTTTCAGCAACAAGCAGGCCCTAGGGAAGACGGTGATGGCGGAAGCTCCGCCGGAGAAGACGGTGGACTTCATGCCTGCAAGTCCGGCAGTGAGGACGGTGGAGCCGGAGGCTTCCGTGAAAAGACAGAGGGCTTTCCGTGGAGTGGGAGAGGAAGCCGGGGACCTGCTTACGAAGGAGATCCGCGAGTCCGCGATCGAAGAACAGGTCCGATTGTCTGCTGCCGATGGAAGCACGCCTGCAGAGCCGGAGCTTTTGGCAAAGAAGACGGAGAAGGCTTCCGATCCGGCGGATCTCTATTTCCAAGGTTGGCTCCAAAGCAAGGATTCCGAGAAGCTGAAGTCCGAGGGGCGGGATTCGGAGGCAAGGGCGAAGCTCGCCGATGCGAGGCGCAATTTCCAACGCGTGCAGGAGGAGCATCCGGACTGGAAGAAGCAGATGGTGGGTGGTCGAGTGGTCCAGACGGACGAACAACTCGCCCAACTCTCGGAAGAGCCGAAGCTGAGGGAAGCGGAAGCAAAGTCGATTTCGGACACTTCGTTAGCTGCAGGGGCTAATCTAACAGACGGTCTCCGCAGCGGCGATGGGCCGGTCATGCGGAATAATCTCGACGCAATTCCGCCGGGCGCAGTGGCGGAAGACGCCATGGAAATGGCCAAGAAGGATGCTCCAGCGGATAGCCCGCAGAACTTGCCGGCGCTTGCGCTGCAAGACCAGGATCCGAATGTCTATCGCTTCTCGCAGCAGGAGATCGTGCCGCGCAAGCCTGGCGAGATGCCGATCTTGGATCCAAGTGCACCGCAGGGCTTCACGCTCAACTACAGCCAAGACGCGAACCGGATGGCTCGCAGCAATGGTGGCAGCGGTTCGACCGCCCGTCCTGATGCCGCGCAGGCAATCTTCGGAATAACATTGTATCAGAACGGTACGACCGCGGGTCTCGGCGGGCGTATCTCGGAAACTCCGGAGGTCGCAGCAGCGCAGAATTTCTTCGGCGATCCGTCCGGCGCGACGGAGGTGACTCGGGAGTTTGCTTATCCCGACGCCTTCGAAGCTCCCCGGTTGCCGGACCTTGCGGGAATGGAAGACGGTCTGGCCGATCTGGATGCTGAGAGTGTGGTGACCCCGGCTACGCCAACAGTTCCCGCTGAGAATGGGGTGATGGCACCAGGGGCCCAGCATGCTGAGAACGTCGACAAGGTTCGTCGCAGTCTCTACCTCGCCGAGGGGGGCTATAACCTTGGAAAGTATGACGATGCCGTCCGCCACTACGAGGATGTGCTCCGCGTCGATCCCTCTAACAAAGCGGCGCGGCGCGGCCTGGAGCGGGTCGCGCAGGCGAAAACCGACTACTATCGCGCCGCCTACGATCACACCCGCGCCGAGTTGCTCTCGCAGGTGGATGCAGCATGGGAGCTTCAGCCGCCCTCCGGCGTTGCCCCGGCTCAGCAGGCCGCAGGAGCCCCGGGTGCCGGTGCCGTGAGCGAGTTGGCACAGCAAGAGTTGGCCCGTCGTCAACAAACCGCAGGCGATGCCGAACGGCTTGCGGGCGAGGCCAAGAATGCCCGTGAGTCCGGAGATCTGGAGAGGGCCTACAAGCTGCAGACAGATGCGCTGGGCTTGATTCCGGAAGCTCCGGCTTCGCTCGGGCGGCGCGCGGAGCTGAAGCTGTCGCTGGCGGAGATCGCCGCGGGTCTGGCGGTGGATGCGAAAACAAAGGGCAAGGAAGATTCGGCCAAGGAGTGGGCGGGCAAGGCCCTCCAATGGAACCCGCAGCAGAAGGATGCCAAGCAGGTGCTGGATCTGGAAGGCGGGGATGAGACGAGCGCGGTGGCGGAACCATTCTCGACCTTCTCGCTGCACGTGAGCGATGCCTCCTTCAAGTTGGCGAAGGCCGCGCTGGACCGCGGTGAGCAACCGGATCCTGCGGGAATCCGTTCGGAAGAGTTCTATAATGCCTTCGACTACGGTGATCCGGCCCCGGCGCCGGGAGAACCCGTGGTGTGCGTGAGCGAGCAGGCGGCACACCCGATCCTGCCGCAGCGGAATCTGGTGCGGATCGGGGTGCGCACGGCGGCGGCAGGCCGCGGGGGATCGACACCCCTGAATCTGACTCTGTTGTTAGATAGCTCGGGATCGATGGAACGGGAGGATCGCCAGACGGCCATGCTGCGGGCGGTGGACCAGCTCTCGAAGCTGCTGAAAGAAGGCGATACGATCACAGTGGCCGGCTTTGCCCGCACGCCACGGCTGCTCGCGGATCGTCTGCCAGGGGCGCGGGCCGGAGAGTTAAACACGATCATCGCGCAGACTCCTTCTGAAGGAGGAACGAATCTGGAGGAGGGACTCAAGCTGGCGGAAGAACTGGCGAAGCGGCAGTTCAATGCGGCGGCGCAGAACCGGATCGTGCTGTTCACCGATGGGGCGGCAAATCTGGGTGATGCCCAGCCGGAATCACTCCAGGCCCGGGTGGAGCAGTTACGCCAGGAGGGCATTGCTTTCGATGCCGCGGGCTTCGGTGCGGAGGGGCTGAATGATCGCCTCTTGGAGCGGCTGACACGGAATGGAAACGGCCGCTACTATGTGGTCGATCAGGCGGAGGATGCGGGCGATGGCTTTGCCAAGCAGCTGGCGGGAGCCTTTCGGCCGGCGGCGGAGAATGTGAAGGTACAGGTGCGCTTCAATGCAGCACGGGTGGCCCGCTACAAGCTGATCGGCTTCGAGGAGCACCGCTTGGCCAAAGAGGATTTCAAGAACGACGCCGTGGATGCCGCGGAAATGGCGGCGGAGGAAGCGGGCAATGCGCTCTATCAGATCCAGACCCTGCCGGAGGGCGAGGGGGAGATTGGCGAGGTGAGCGTGCGCTTCCGCGATGTCGCGAGCGGGCAGATGGTGGAGCGCACCTGGACCATTCCTTATGAGGCACAGGCAGCGGCATTCGATCAGGCTACCGCTTCGATGAAGCTGGCGGGACTTGCGATGATGGCCGCAGAGAAGTTGCGTAACGGCCCGATGGCGGAGGCGGTCGATTTCTCGCGCTTCGGAAAAGTATTTGCCGATGTAAAGTCGGAGTTCGCGGGGAGCGGGAAGGTCGAAGAGTTCGGAGGGATGGTGGAGAGATTGAAGTAGTTGGAGAAAGTCCACAGTGCGCTGATCCGCGCGAGGGAGTGTTGGGGCCGGTACGAGAAGTGTCGTAGTCAGGAAGAGGGCGGGTTCAGTTTTTGTGAGAATTCTCCCAAGGGTTTGCGGGTTGGCGGGTCATCCCATTGATGGCCGCGCCGCGCCTAAGGGGTGCGGGAGCAATTTACACTCACTTTACCAATGGTCCGGTACTGGCCGGCGTTTGGTGTTCCGAACATTCACCCGAAGTGATCATGAAACCGTATTCCTCCCTCGCTCGACTGCTGCCTGAAGGCAGGGCGATCCGCTCCTGGATGGCGGCCCTGTGCAGTGCCTTGGTTTTGCTAGCCCCGGCGCAGGATGCCCAAGGCGATCCGGTGATTCTGGTGCCGGCCAAGGTGGCGGAGAAGCCGGCGCCGCTCTTCTTCTCGGCCGAGACAAGCTCGGTGGTGAACGTCTTCACCAACCGCACGGAACATGTGATCAGCGCGAAGCTGAAGGTCCACCAAGGACGGCCGGAGACCTTGTCGATCGGGCTGAATGGCGAGGGCGAGATCACGGGAGTCACCGGTGAGGCTCTGGCGGGGTGGACGGTGCGGAAAGAATCGGATGGGCGGCGCTTCCTGGACGTGAAGCCGGTGCTGCCTGCGGTGGGCTCGGCGGATCCGGTGCCGATGGAGTTCAACTTCACGATCATGGCGGTGCACGGCATCCCTGCGAAGAAAGCAGGCGAGTCGTTTGCACTGCTCCATCCCTCCGCGGGTGCGGCGGTGGGCTTCACCGGCACGCTTGAACTGCGCGGCGATGGCGATGCGCTGGCGCGGGTGGTGGAAGCAAGCGGTCTGCAACCGCTGCAAGGGATGCCGGATCGCTTCTTCACGGGGAGCGGGACCTTGAAGGTGATGATCGGCCTGAAAAGCTCGGCGGCGCGTCCGGTGGAGCTGGCGAATGTGACCTTGGAAGGAAAGCCGGCCGCGGATCTCAGCGGTATCTCCTTCGTGCTGCGCGGTGAGATGAAGGTCGCGCGGGCGGGGGAGGCGATAGTTCTGCTAGATGGCGCGGCATTGTCGGGAGCTCCGGCGGGAGAAGGATGGTTCACGCGCTTGAAGAAGCAGGGAGATGACTTCGTGCACGAACTGGTGGGAGAGAAGGAGGGAAGCTTTCCGATCGAACTGGCCTTCGAAGCTCCACTCACAAGGCAAGGCGATTGGCGCACGGTGAATTTCCGGGTGCATGGCGGGGCGGTGGTGCCGGTGCGGATCGCGGGGCTGCCTGAGGGAGTGTCCTTCGATCCATCCCAGCCCGTCGTGCCGGAGCGCCGCAATGGCGAATGGACCGGCTTCCTGCCCGCGGCGGGAAGTGCAGCCTTCGCATGGAAGAGCGGGCGAGAGGAGGGCGAGGGAGCGCTGTTCTTCAACAGCACGGAGATCTCGGACACGCGGGTGGGCGCGGGCCTGGCCAAGCGCTATGCGCAGATCAATTTCCAAGTGCTGCAGGGGAAGCTGGATGTCCTGAGGGTGCGCGTAGAGGGTCCCGGTGAAATCCTCGCGGTGAAGGGGGCACAGGTGCTGGCGTGGAGTGTGAGCGAAGAAGCAGGTGCACGGATGCTGGAGGTACGGCTGAGCCGTCCCATCGAAGCGGAGGGTTCCATCGTGATCGAAGCCCAGTCATCGATCGGGGCCTTCCCGGCGGCACTTGAGCCCATGCGCTTCTCCCCACAAGGAGTTCTAAGTCATCGCGGCTTCCTGCGGATCGCGAACGATGGTGCGGTGCGTCTGGAGATCGCTGCCGCGCGGGGATTGATGCAGCTCTCCCCCGGGCAGTTCCCTTGGACGAAGGAGAACGAGAGCTTCCGGCAAGCATTCGTCTATCGCTTCCCGGCGGCGGATCATGCGTATGAGATCAGGGCCTCTCAGGTGCTACCGGAGGTGTCCTTGAACGAGGTGACGATCCATGAGCAGGCGGAGACGGATCGCCGGATTCTCGCGGATCTCGAACTGGATATCCGCGAAGCCCCTCTCCGCGAATGGATCGTGGAAGTGCCGGAGGATTTTGCAGTGGCGGCGGTCGAGGGCGCAGGGGTGGCGGACTACTCGTTGGCGAGCGAGGCGAAGGAAGGAAAGCGTGAGCTGAAGATCTTGTTCCGTGAGGCCCTGATCGGACGCCATCTGGTAAGCCTGAGGCTGGAGAAAAATCTCGCGGCTGCCGGGGGAGAATGGGTGCTGCCCGTGCTGGGGCATCCGGGGGCGAAGTCAGCGCGTGGCTATGTGGGCGTGGTGGCCGCCGCGGGATTCCGGGTGGTACCGGGTGGTACCGAAGGATTGGCTGAAACACCGCCGGATTATTTCCCCAAGAAGCAGGCAGGACTGCAACAGGCCTTCCGCATCCGCGAGGGCAAGTGGAGCGCCACGATGCGTCTGGAAGCACTCGGACAGAGCGTGCAGGCGGATGTGTTCCACCTCTATTCGTTGAAGGAGGGTGCCGTCTCGGGCAGCGTGCTGGTGAACTATTTCGTAGTTGGTGCGCCGACTTCGCAGTGGCGGATCCGGGTGCCGGAGGCACTGGGGAATGTGGAAGTAACGGGGCAGAACGTGGGGCGCGACTGGCGTCGTGAAGGAGACGTCCTGATCATTCCGCTCGCACGTCCCGTGCTCGGTGCCGGGACGGTGCTGGTGACCTTCGAGCAGCCGATGAGTAGCCGGGGCGGTGAGCTCTCTCCGGGCGAAGTGAGACCGCTGGATGTGCAATCGGAGCGCGGGCACGTGCAAGTGGTGAGCCCGCTGCAGGTGAACTACGAGGTCACTCGTAGCGAGGGTGCGGTGCTGAAGCTCGATCCCTCCGAGCTGCCCGCGGAATATCGCCTGCTCAGCAGCGGGCCCACGCTGGCGGCGTGGCAGTATACGGCGGCGGATGTCTCGTTGGGCATGAAGATCGAGTGGTATGCTCCCGGCGAAACCGAATCGCTGGTGGTGGATCGGGCGGAACTGGCGAGCCGGGTCTCTCGCGATGGTGAGACGGTGACGGATGTGCGCTTCTTCGTGAAGGCGCGGGGCCAAGCCGTGCTGCGCGCGAAGCTGCCGAAGCATGCGAACCTTTGGGAAACGAAGGTGGACGGGGTGAACGTGACGGCACGAATCGATGGTGAAGCGACCTTGGTACCGCTACCGGCGAGGGCGGATCCGAATGATCCGATCGAGGTGGTGCTGCGCTATGGCCGGGCCGGTGAGAATGCTAGCTCCCCGGTGCTGACGGCCCCCGTACTCGATGCCCCGGTGGTGTATGGAGAATGGATCGTGAGCGGCGATGAGAACCGCCGTCTCGTCCCGCGGTCGGGGGGGCTGCAGCCGGTGCGTCCCGTGCTGACGGAGAGCGGTGCGGAGTGGATTCACAAGAGGGCGCGGGTGCTTGCGGCGCTTGTGCTCTTCGCGACGACGCTGGGTCTCGTCCTGCTTCGCCTGCCGAAGGCGAAACTCGCGGGGGTGGTTTCTTTGGCGGTCGCTTCCACAGGGGCTTTCGTGCTGGCGCTCCGAGCCTTGGAGGAAAGGAGGGTGAATCTCGGGACTTTGGAGTTCGCCATGCCGGTGGTACCGGCTTCCGATCCACTGACGATCGAGCTCCGGAATGTATCTCCTTGGCTCGCGATGCTGAGCGGGTGGGGGATCGTTCTGATCGTCGCCGGTATCGCGTTGCTGGTGTATTCTTTCCTGCGCTCGCGTCATGCCGCCTATACTCTCCCCGGCGGCCTGGCCTTGATCGCGCTTGGCCTGCTGGCGCAGCGGATGGGCGCGGTGCCTTTGTTCGCTGGCTTCGGCGTGGTGCTGCTCTTGGGCAAGGTGCTACCAGGTCTGGCAGGTTATTTGAGACGTCCTCCCGTGGCCGCTACAGCTTTGGTCATGCTGGCAATCTGCTTGGGCCAAGCGCGCGGGGAACAAGCGGTGATAGCACCTCCGGTGCCGGAACCTGCAAGCGCTGCGGAGTCGATGACGCAGACTTGGAGCATCGCGGATGGCCGCTTGAGCGGGGAGATCGTGGTGGTGGGTCGAGGGAAGACCGACGAGCGCTTCCTGCTGCTCAAGCCCCCGGCAGTATTGACCGCTTTCGAGGGCGAGGGCTGGCGCGTGGTGAAGGCACCCTATGGGGCCGAGGAGGCCTACTATCTGGTGGCGACCGCGGATGGCAAGATGAGCGGCAAGGCCACCTTCGAGATGCCGCTGCCGGATCCCCAGGGAGGCTGGCAGTTGCCCTCCGGTCCCGCTGCGGTGCAGCGGATCGCGGTGCGCTGGAACCAAGCGGGCTGGGATTTTGAATCGCCGCAGGCTGCCAAAATAACAGGGGTGGAAGTAGAAGGCGGCAGCGGGGCCGAGTTGATCCTGGAGCCATCTGAAAACACGCTGCTGCGTGCCCGCCCGAAGCAACGCGACGCGGCGGCAGAGGCCACACAGTTCTTCGTGGAGGTGTCCGATCTTTATCTGCCCGGCCCCGGCGTGGTGAGCGGGCGGCATATGATCGCGGTGCGTCCTTCGCGCGGAGTGGTGCGGGAGTTGGTCGCAGTGATTCCGGAAGGCTTCACGGTGGGCGAAGTGGGAGGCGGCCCGGCGGGAAGCTGGCGCTTCAATCCGGAGAATCGCGAGCTGAGGATCGCGATCGAGCCGGCGCAGGATCAGCCCTTCACAGTATCGATTGCCACACAGCGCGGCACGGCCGCCCTACCCGTCGATCTCTCGCTTTCGCCGCTGGTGGTGAAGGGCGCGGCAGGTGCTGTCGGGCTGTTAGGTCTGGGCCTGGGTGAAGACGCGCAGGCGGAGAGCGTGGTGGCAAAGGGGATGAGCGATGTGAACTTGGACGACTTCAGCGCGGCGCTGCTGCCGCGGGATCGCGAGGGAAGAACTTTGGCGGTTCTACACCGTGCGTTCCGTCATGCGGGTGCCGCGGCGGAGGTGACTCTGCGGGTGTCGCCGGTCGCTGCGGAGATCCGTGCGACGACGAGTCAGACACTGTCATTGGGAGAAGACCGGATGGTCCTGGCGGTGGATCTTGTCGCGGCGATCACGCGGGCGGGGGTATTCAAGTTGGAGTTGGAGATTCCGCAGGGTTTCGAGATCGAGGGTGTCACGGGCGCCGCGCTGGCGCATTGGGCGGAGTCGCAGGAAGAAAAGGCGCGGGTGCTGAACCTGCACTTGAACGGGCGTACGTTGGGCGAGCAGTCGTTCGCGATCATGATGGTCGCCGCGTCCCCGGGCTCGCAGGCGAATTGGAGCGTGCCACGGGTGATCTTGCGCGGGGCATCGCGCCAGACCGGCACATTGACCGTGGTGCCGGATCGCGGCTTGCAAGTGCGGGCCGTGTCGCGCGGGAATGTCTCGCAACTTGATCCGCGGGAATCCGGTGCGTCCCGGCCGGGAAGTCTGGCTTTTAACCTGTTGCAGGCCGATTGGTCGCTGGTGTTGGCGATCGCAAAGCTGGATCCCTGGGTGACGGCGCAGATCCTGCACGAAGTGACACTGCGCGAGGGGCAGACCCTGTCGCGCGTGAGGCTGGCCTACAAAATTGAAAATGCCGCGATGAAGGCACTGCGGGTGAGGATCCCGGGCCTGGATGCAAGTGCTGCGGCGACGGTGCGTGCGAGCGGTCCGGCGGTGGGCGATTTCGTGCCCGTGGCTGGAGAGGAGGGGCTGTGGGAAGTCCGCTTCCAGCGGGGCATCGCCGGGGAGACGAAGGTGGACATCGAGTTCCAGCGGCAAACCCCGGGAGAGACGGTGGAGATCGCTCCGGTGGTGCCGGTGGAAGTACGGCAGAATTTGTACTTCGTCGCGGTGCGGACGGGAGGGCGCTTGGAGATCGCACAGCGGTCGGCCCCGCGGGGCTGGCAGCGTAGCGAGTGGAGCGTGGTGCCGGAGAGCCTGCGCGAGAGCGGGGCCATGCCGGCGGAGGTTTTCCGGGTGGCGGAGTCCGAGGGGCCCTTGGCTCTCACGCTGAAGCGTCACGAGATCGCGGACACTCTCAAACTGAGGGTGGAGCGGGGGACGCTCACGACCTTGGTTTCGGCGGAAGAGGCGGCGCTGACCGCGGTGGATCTGGCCGTGCGGGTGGTCGAGAAGGGGACGCTGAAGCTGACCTTGCCGAAGGGTGCTTCGCTCTACAGCGTGCTGGTGAATGAAGACGGCGTGCCGCTGGTGCGGGATGGAGACCAGTGGTTGTTCCATGTCTATCCGGCTCCGGAGGGCGATCGCCCGGCTTCGGTGCGCTTCGTCTACGCCATGGCCGGGGGAGCGACGACGCTGGACGGTCCGATGCTGGATATCCCGTTGGAGAACTTGTCTTGGCGGGTGATCCTGCCGAAGGGCTGGCATCTGGCAGATCATTCGGGCGACTTCGACCTGCAGCAACAGAAGGCGGCGGCGAAGGCGGAGGACTACAGCAGTTTCGTGGGACGGAAGCGGGCCGCGGGCAAGCAGGAGGCGGTGGCACTGCTCGACCAGGCGAATCAATGGCTGCAGGCGGGAGAACAGGAGAAGGCGGGACAGGCCTTGAGCAAGGCGGCGCGGAACGGCTTGCTGGACGAAGCTTCGAACGAGGATGCACGGGTACAGCTCCGCAATCTCAAGACCCAGCAAGCAACGCTGGCGCTGAACACGCGCAGACAGCGCATGTATCTGGAAAATGTCTCCGAAGTTCAGGTGGGGAACAAGCAACTGGAGCAGGCGGCGCAGGAGAACCCGCTGCTGCAAGGCCAGACAAAGTATGATCCGAAGCAGTTCGACCGTCTGTTAGAGGGCAACACGGTGGATGAGAACACCGCGATGAAGGCGATCGCGAACCGGATCGTGAACCAGCAACTGGCCGCGGATCCGGCACCGCCGGCGCTTGACGTGACCCTGCGCGAGGCCGGAACCGTGCTCGACTTCAAGCGCAGCGTGCAGGTGGACGGCGGCAAGGCGATGCAACTCAAGCTGGAAATCCAGAGGGACTACCGCGGCGGCTGGATCTATGCGGTCCTGCTCTCCGTGCTGGGTGCCGTGGTGGTGGGCAGGATTGCCCGACCTGGTGTGTAAGAAGAGGTCTTACTCGTTCTTCATCGTCTCCAGATCCTTGTTCAGGAGTTCGTCAGGCTTGAGATCGATGAGGCGCTTGGCCTTCGAGAGATCTTTCTCGATGGCCGAGCGGAGGCTGCCATCGGTGGATTTGGTGCCGATCACCTTGCCTTCGGGATCGGTGAGGACGAGGACGTAGGACTCGTATTGATAGCCACCGATATTGCCGTAGCCCTTGTTGTCGCTGTCGTAGCTGGTCTTGAAGCCGAGGACGTCGGTCTCGAAGGTTTTGTTGGCAGGCACGGAGAACTCGAAATTGTGATTCGCCATCACCTTGAAGAAACCGTCGTTGCGGCGGTTCTGGCCGAAGTAGACCACGTAGCCCTTCGAGGCGGGATAGTTGATCCGGGTGCTGAGATTGCGGATCTTCACCTTTGAGGAGACGGTCTGGTTGACCATGTAGTAGCCCTGCTTGTCGCGCTTGTTGGAGATCACGACTTCGATGTCGATCTTCGGCAGGCGCGCGGGGAGTCCTTGGCCTTCCTCGCGGATCTTCTCTTGGGACGAGGCGTCGAACTTTCCGATCGGAAGCGTGTGTTCCTTGGCCTCCTTGCCCGCGGCGATGAAGGTGACACTATCTCCTTCAACAGCGACGAGTTCGATCTTCAGCGGCTTGCCCTCGGTATTGCGGACTTCGAGGGTCGGGCCGGCGATGGCCGGAAGCACGGAGAGCGTGGCAAGCGCGAGGAGGAGATTCGCTTTCATCGCCGCCGCTTATATCTCGCGGTGATAGGGCGAAGAAGTGAAAAAGGCGTGAAGGATTCTACTTCCAGCGCGCGATCTCCGCTTTCACGTTTTCCACGGAAGGTGAGCCGGGATTGGTGCGGGCGGCGAGGGCACGCTGAAGGTTGAAGACGGATTTCGCGTCTTCGGTGTAGACGGGATCGATCTGCGCGAGGTCGAGTTGATCCAAGGGCACACCGGTCTTCACGGCCTCTGCCACGGCCTTGCCGACGAGTTCGTGGGCGTGGCGGAAGGGCACGCCTTGCTTGACCAGCCAGTCGGCGAGATCGGTGGCGAGCAGCATCGGGTCGCTGGCGGCGGTCAGGCAGCGCTCTTCGCGGATCTCCATCGCGGCGATCATCTCGGTGTTCACCGCGAGGATCAGCTTGAGCGTGTCGATCGAGTCGAAGAGAGGCGGCTTGTCTTCCTGCAGGTCGCGATTGTAGGTGAGGGGGAGTCCCTTCACGGCGACGAGAAGGTTCATCAAATTGCCGACGAGGCGACCGGTCTTGCCGCGGGTAAGCTCGCAGACATCCGGGTTCTTCTTCTGCGGCATCAGCGAGGAGCCGGTGGTGTGGGCATCCGAAAATGCGACGAAACCGAACTCGGCGGTACACCAGAGGATCAGGTCTTCGCTCAGGCGGGAAAGGTGGACGCCGCAGAGACCCGTGGCGAAGAGCGTCTCGGCGATGTAGTCGCGATCCGCGATGGCGTCCATCGAGTTCGTGGTCACGCCATCGAAGCCGAGCTCGGCCGCGATGGCGCGGCGATCGAGATTGATGGTCGATCCGGCGAGAGCACCGGAGCCCAGCGGGGAGACATTCAGGCGCTTGCGGGCATCGGCAAGGCGGCCTTTGTCGCGGTCCAGCATCTCGACATAGGCCAGCAGATGGTGACCGACCGTGACCGGTTGTCCGCGCTGGAGGTGGGTGTAGCCGGGAAGAACCGTGGCGGCATACTTCTCCGCGCGGTCGAGCAGGGCGGCTTGCAGGCCCGAGAGATCGGCAATGAGGCCCTCGATCTCGGTGCGGCAGTAGAGACGCGTGTCGGTGGCGACCTGGTCATTCCGCGAACGGGCGGTGTGGAGCTTGGCCCCGGCCGCACCGATGCGCTTGGTCAGCTCCGCTTCCACATTCATGTGGATGTCCTCTAGCGAGGCCTTGAACTCGAAACGTCCGGCTTCGATGTCCTCCTTAATGACAAGCAGGCCAGTTTCGATTTGGGAGAATTCTTCTTCCGTCAGCAGACCCGCGTTCTTCTGGGCCCGGGCATGCGCGATCGATCCCGCAATATCGTGCGGATAGAGACGCCAGTCATAGCTGATCGATTCACCGAACTGCTGGACGAGCGAGGAGGTATCCTGAGCGAAGCGGCCTTTCCACATGGCGGCGGAAGTAGCGGCCACGCCGGGGCGGCAAGCAAGGGAAAAGGAGGGGAGCGATCAGCCGCGCTTTCTTGCCGGTAGGCGTTTCCCCGTCACCCGGGCCTTGATCAGATTCGGGCAGACCCCCTTGGTGCGGAGTTGCTCGCAACAGGCTTCGATTTTGATCGATTGCTTCACCGGGCGGAAGCCCATGCGACGGGTCAGGCAATCGTTGAGAAGCTCCAGATGTGAATCGGCGAATTCGACCACCTTGCCGCAATCGATGCAGACGAGGTGATTGTGGCTCGGCTTGTCGACGAAGTTCGGGTCGTAGGTCTTCAGGTCCCCGCCCAAGTCGATTTCGTGGAGCAGCCCGGCCTCCACCAGGAGAGCGATGGTGCGATAGACGGTTGCCCGGGAGACCCCGGCATTGGCCTTGCGGGAACGGTCGAAGAGCTCTTCCGAGGTGAAATGTTCGTCGCTGGCGAAGGCGGTGCGTACGATCGCATCGCGCTGCGGGGTGCGCCGCAGCCCTTTCTTGCGAATGAAGGAGTCGAGTCGGTCGAGGATGGCCTGTTCCACGGGGGAGAAGTTAAGGGTTCTTTAATGCGGCGGGAAAGAAGGAAGCGCGGATGCACCAATTTGCGGGTTGGCAAGGGCGGGGGGCTTGCTTGAATGCGGGGCAATGAAGCTCTGGAAACCCCTCGCGGTCGCGCTACCAGCCCTCGTCCTCATGTCCTGCGGCACTCCGCAGGTCTTGGAAGTCCGGCCGCTGCACATCCGCGAGATCGGCGCTACGGACGAAGGGGATGACCCGATGATCCGGGGTGAATACCAGCGCCGCATGCATGGTGCCATCGGCGTTCAAGAGCAGGGGGAACGGCTCGGACAATACTACACCGTCCTTTGGAACGACGATTCCACCACCGGTGCTGGCCAGATTGTCTTCGAATACCAGCAGGGGATCAGCGGTAGCCGGGTGAAGAAGATGGTCTCCTCGATCGAGGCCGGGAAGACCTCCGGCAAGGCGGATTTCGCCATCATCGGGAAGGAATACCGGGTCGAGGGCCATCCGGCGCGGGTCTTGGCCTGGCGCTGCAAATTGATCCGCGACGGCCGGGAAGTGGCCTCCCGTCAGTCCTATTTGTGGCAATAAGCTCGTTTTACCTACGATGCGCGGTTGACCGGAAGCCTAGGCGGAATTTAAGGTAACGCAGTCTCAAGTAGGTTCGGTCCCTCTCACGTGAGCTTGGAAAACGCTATATTGGTAGGAGTTTTTGACGGGTTCACCTGGATCCGATGCGAAGGAAAAGGTTCCTTCGTGACCAGCCCGGTGATGAAGGAATGCGCGGAGGCGCGCATTGCCCAAGGCGAACGATGTCTGGTGATCGACCTCGAAGCCTGCACCGGGATGGATTCGACCTTCATGGGGCAGCTCGCCAGTTTTTCAGCCCGCCTGTCGAAGCTCGGTGCGTCCGGCGGGGTGCAGATCGCCGGGGCCGGGGAGAGAAATCGTAACTCATTGGAAGACCTGGGCTTGGATTGCTTGCTTGAAATCGATCCGCCCGCCGCGGTCTGGAGAGGGCACGCGAGCGAAGTGCGGGCGAATCTGGAACCCTATCAGCTCGGCCACCCGCCCGGAACGCTTGATCGGGCGAAGCACGTGCTGGAATCCCACAAGGTGCTGTCCGCCGCGAATGCGGAAAACGCGAAGAAGTTCGCGGGAGTTGTCGGAATCCTCGAAAAAGAGGTCGCAGAAGGCGAAAGAAAGTCCGATTAGAGGGGCCGCGCCTTGCGATGCCGCACCTCATCACCTATGTCCTGCTGGCCATTGTCCTGATCGGACTGATTGTAGCCGCGCGCAAATTCAAGGTGCAGTTGCGCAGCAAGGCCGAGGAACTGCGGGCCTTTGAAGGCGAGGAGGAGCGGATGTTCGCTTTCCTCCATGACCTCGGGTCGGCCATCGGCAGCGATACCACGATGACCGGGCTTTATCGGCTGATCGTGGACGGGGTGACCAAGGTGGTGGCGGCGAAGGGTGGGCAGCTTTATCTTTTGGATGAGGCGCGGCAGCATCTGAAGCCTCGCTATCTCTCCGCGGAGTGTCCGGCTTTGGTGACCATTCCGGCGGAGGTGCGGCAGAAAGCGGAGAAAGACACCCGCGCGCTGGATAGTCATCTTCGCCTGGCCCAGGTTCCTGCCGACGAGGGGATCTTCGGCACGGCCTTGTCCGCCGCTGAGGCGCTGAATATTCCCAACCTGAGAGCCCACGAGTCGGTTCGCGAGGTCCGCTACACCGCGAACGTCTCGGTGATGCTGGCGCCGCTGCGCCATGGTGGTAAGGATCTTGGTGTTTTGGCCGTGACCCGGAACTGGGATGACCCGGCTTTCACCGCGAATGACTTCGCCGTTTTCCGGACCGTGGCCGAGCAATCGGCTTTCGCGATCGGCAATGCCTTGGTCCATCGCGAGGCCAGCGAGAAGCGGCAGATGGAGGGCGAGCTTCGGAATGCCCGTGAAGTGCAGCGGGTGCTGCTGCCGCCGGGCGATCCGGTGGTCCCCGGCTACCGGGTGAGCGGCACGAACGTGCCGGCGCGGATCATCAGCGGCGACTACTACGATCATCTCGACCTCGGTGAGGGGCGTCACGGCGTGGTGATTGCCGATGTTTCCGGGAAGGGCGTGGCCGCGGGACTGATCATGGCGATGTGCCGCAGCGTGTTGCGTTCGCTAGCCGGAGCCCATGCCGATCCGGCTGAGGCCCTCGGGCGGGTGAACCGGCAGATCTTCCCGGATATCAAGGAGGACATGTTCATCAGCCTCTACTACGCGGTGATCGAGGGTGAGAACGGTGAGATAACCTTGGCACGGGCGGGTCATGATCCGGCGCTGCTCTACCGCTCGGACGAGAAAACCGTGATGTTGCTCAAGCCGCCGGGACTGGCCTTGGGGATCGATGGCGGGAATGTTTTCGAACGGGTGACCAAGGCGCACAAGATTCACATGAACCCGGGGGATTGCTTGCTCTTCCATACCGACGGGGTGAAGGAAGCAACCAACGCCGCGGGCGAGGAATTCGGCATGGACCGACTGCGCGACGCCTTCCGGGAGAGCGCCTCGCTTGGGGCGGAGGCATCAATTCGCAGCATCGAACGCGAGCTGGCCAAGTTCGTGGGCGAGGCAAAACAGGCGGACGACATTACCTTGGTGGCGATGGAGAAGCGTTGAGAGAGGATGGCGGTTATCGTGCTCTATACCCGGATCGCCGCGCCGCGGGAGCGGGTCTTCGATCTCTCGAGGAGTCTGGATCTTCATCAAGCTACGGTCGCACACACGGGCGAACGGATCGTGGCGGGAGTGAGGAGCGGCCTGCTAGAGCTCGGCCAAGAGGTAACCTGGAGTGCCTGGCATCTGGGCTGGCGCCGCCGCTTGCGGGTGACGATGAGCCGGTTGGAGTATCCGTCGTTTTTCGAAGACCGGATGGTGAAGGGGGCCTTCCGGATGATGCGGCACGAGCACCACTTCGAAGAGGATGGGGAGAACACGATGATGATGGATCGCTTCGAATTCGAGGCACCCTTCGGCCCCTTGGGTCGTCTCTTCGAGCGGCGGTTTCTCGAAGCCTACATGCGCCGCCTGCTGGTCCGGCGGAACGAGGGGATCAAGCGGATCGCGGAATCCGAAGAGTGGCGGAGGTATCTGGAGATCCCAAGGCGGGGTTGACTCCCACCCTTCCCGGTGGCAGGAACGCCGCGCATGACTCCCGAGGACGATAAAGAGATCGCGGACGCCGTGAATCCGACTTCCCCCGATGCCCCGGTGACCGACGCTGGCGACGGTGATCCGTATGCCGAGTTGGAAGCGGACGTGATGAAGTGGCGCGAGCTCGCGGTCAGGACGGCGGCGGATCTGGATAATTTCCGGAAGCGTTCGGCGCGGGAGCGGGAGGATGCGATCCGGTACGCCAACCAAGGCCTGCTGGAGGACCTGCTGCCGGTGATCGACAATTTCGAGATGGGGATGCTGGCGGCCTCCCAGGACAAGTCTTCCATGATCTACATAGGTATGGATATGGTCCGGCGGCAGCTGAACGATTTCCTGTCCAACAACGGGGTCACCGAGATTCCGGCGGAGGGCAAGCCCTTCGACCCGAACATCCATGAGGCGGTCTCGCAGGAAGAGGCTGCCGGGGTAGAGGGTGGCACGGTCCTGCGGGTGCACCGCCGCGGCTTCATGCTGCGCGACCGCCTGCTGCGCCCGGCTACGGTGGTGGTGGCGAAGGCCAATGAGAACTAAGACCGATCATGGCCTCCAAGCGAGATTACTACGAGATCCTCGGGGTGGCGCGTGACGCCAGCGCGGAGGAGATCAAGAAGTCCTACCGCAAGCTGGCGGTGAAGTTCCACCCGGACAAGAACCCGGGGGACCACGAGGCTGAGGACAAGTTCAAGGAACTCGGCGAGGCCTACGAGGCCTTGAGCGACCCGGACAAGCGGGCCGCCTATGACCGCTACGGCCACCAGGCATTCGCCGGCGGCGGCGGTGGTGGCGGCGGTTTCCACGACCCGATGGATCTGTTCTCGCAGGTCTTCGGCAGCGCCTTCGGTGGCGGATTCGAGGAATTCTTCGGCGGCGGTCGTCGCCAGCGTTCCGGCAAACAGCGCGGGAGCGACCTGCGCTATGACCTGGAGATCTCGCTGGAAGAAGCGGCGCGCGGTTCCGAGAAGGAACTGGAGATCGAGCATTTCGGTGCCTGCGCGACTTGTAACTCCAGCGGCTCGAAGAGCGGCGGCGGTACCAAGCCCTGCTCAAGCTGCGGCGGTCGTGGCGTGGTGGCCCGTCAGGCCGGGATTTTCATCCAGCAAACGACCTGTCCGGAATGCCGCGGTGCGGGTGAAACCGTGACCGATCCCTGCGGCGCTTGCGGCGGGGATGGCCGGAAGCACAAGACCAGCCGGATCAAGATCCGCATCCCGGCCGGGGTGGAGGATGGCACGCGCCTGCGCTCGACCGGCAACGGCGACGCCGGGGTCCGCGGCGGAGCGGCGGGCGATCTCTACGTGTTCCTGCACGTGAAGGAGCACGATGTCTTCGAGCGCGAGGGCAACGACCTCTTCTGCGAAGTGCCGATGCCCTTCAGCACCGCCACTCTCGGCGGCGAACTGGAAGTGCCGACGCTGGATGGCAAGGCCTCGATCAAGATCCCGGCCGGTACGCAGGGCGGGACGCTGTTCCGCCTGCGCGAGCGCGGGGTGCCCTCGCTCTCCAGCCACAAGAAAGGCGATCTGCACGTGCGCGTGCAGGTGGAGGTGCCGACCAAGCTCAACGGTGAACAGCAGGACAAGCTGCGCTCCTTCGCCGAATCGATCGGCGACCACAACTCACCGATGCAGGAATCCTTCTTCCAGAAGGCCCGGCGTTTCTTCGACCTCTAATCCTCCCGGAGAATGGCGCGTTTCTTCCTGAGCCCTGATGCCTGGGGAGAGCACGCCGCCCTCACGGGGGACGAGGCAAAGCATGCGGCGCAGGTGATGCGCGTGCGCCGCGGCGAGCGGATCACGGTGTTCGACGGCGCGGGGCGCTCGGCTCCGGCCGAGGTGATGGATGTCGCCAAGAGCGAGGTCCGGCTCAAGTTGGGCGAGGTGGTCGCGAAGCCGCCATTGGTGCCAGCGATTCACCTGGTGCAAGCGGTCCCGAAAGGGAAGACGATAGACCTGATCGTCCAGAAAGCGGTCGAACTCGGCGTGACTTCGATCCAGCCGATCATCAGCCGCCGGACCGTGGTGCAGGTGGATGATGAGGATGCGGGCCGTAAGGCGGCCAAATGGCAGCGCGTGGCATTGGAGGCCTGCAAGCAGTGCGGACAGGATCTGATGCCGGTGGTGCATCCGCCGCTCTCCTTCGATGAATGGCTGCGGCAAGGAAGCGAAGGGCTGAAGGTGGTGGCCTCCCTTTATCCGGGTGCGAGGCCGTTGAAGGAGATTTTCCGCGAGGCGGGGAACCCGGGAGATATCGTCTTACTGGTGGGGCCGGAGGGAGATTTTACAGCGGAAGAGTTAAAATCGGTCACCATGTCCGGTTTTCACCCGGCCAGTCTGGGAAATATTATCCTTCGAGCCGAGACAGCGGCGTTTTTTGCAATTTCTGCCGCGAGGTACGAATATGCGTAGGGTGTTTACAGAAAATACCGTTTGATTGTCGGAATTTGTTTAGTAAAATCGCGCCGTGCTGTCCCTACGGTCTGGTTTTTTCAGGCCGGTCCCGTTCATTTCCACCTGCCTGAGCGTATGTACGCTGGCTGCCCAGACGCCCGCGCCGACGCGTGGCTTCGCCGTGGATACATCGGACCGGAGTGAAGTGGTGTCCTTCTATCATGCCATCTACATGGCATCGGAAGGCTACCACAAACGTATCGCGTGGACGGGGAACTATGCTTCCACCGCAGCCGGTGCCGAAGGAACGGTCTCCGAAGCTTTTAGCGGAGATGTCGAGCGGCGCCTGAATTACTTCCGGGCGATGAGCGGTCTTCCCGCCGCGGTGCGCGTGAACACCGGTGGGACGGTGAGGGTCCTCAGCGAAGACGCCCACCAGCCTGCCACGAACACCACGAAGATGGCAGCCTCCCAGCGCTCGGCGCTGATGATCGCGCGGACCTATCCGGGCAATGGCGGACTGAGCCACAGCCCGGCGCAATCCTGCACGGCGTGGACGAGCGCCGCATGGAATGCCAACAAGAACGGGAACCTTTCGCTCGGCTTCTTCGGACCCGGGGCGGTGGACGCCTATGTGAAGGAGGATGTGATGGGCACCTCCGCATGGAACCTGGATGCCGGCCACCGGCGCTGGCTGTTCCTCCAAGGAGCCACGGATTTTGCGACGGGAGACACGCCCGGGGTTTTCAATGCCAGCGCCAATACGGTGCGACCGCCGACCAACGCGATGTATGTCGTGCCGAAGTCGAGCGAGCTCGAGGCGGTGTCGCCGGTATTCGTCAGCTATCCGCCGAAGGGCTACCTCCCCGCGAAGCTGAACACGCCTTTCTGGTCGCTCACCTATCCGGGGGCCGACTTCTCCGCGGCGACGGTGAGCATGACCGACACGGCTTCGAATCCGGTGGCGGTTTCGGTCGTGTCGCGGCGCAGCGGCTACGGCGACAACGGAATCGTGTGGCAGGTATCCGCCGGGGCGGCGACGAAAGAGGTGGTATCCGACATCTCGTGGAACGTGACCGTCTCGAACATCCAGGGTGCCGGTGTGCCGGCGCAGCATAGCTGGACGGTGACGCTGATCGATCCCGAGCGACTGAACCAGAGTCCCGTGATCAGCGGCGCTTCCAGCCCGATGACTTCCGGAGCGAGCTACAGCGTGAGCGCGGTAAGCGGCGCGGACGAGATTCAGGCGGGACTGGCACTGCGGAAGAATGCCAACTGGACCGAGGGTGCGGAAGACAGCCCGGCCGCGAAGATCATCGATCGCACGAGCGGGAGTTACCCGCTGCGAGCTACCACCGCGGGCTATGTGAAGACGGGAGCGAAGGCATTCCGGCTGACTTTCCCTACGCGCTACGATCCCTTCCTCAACGGAGTGCCGGAGCAGATCATCGAACTGGATCGCGACATGATCCCGGGTGTGTCCGGCAAGCTGAACTTCCAGTACCGCCGCGGTCTGATGACGGGGGCCTCGAAGCTGGCGGTGGAAACCTCCACGGACGGGCGAAACTGGACGCTGGCGGGCAACCTGATCTCCGGTCTCGGTGGCGCAGGTGACTCGCTTTTCCAATCCGCTGCGATCAATCTTCCGGAAGGTCTGCTGCGGGTCCGCCTGCGCTACTACCTCGCGGATCCGAGTTCCGCGTTGTATGCGCATGAGGACTATCCGAGCCAGCCGACGGGTATCTTCATCGACGATATCTCCACCACGAACTGCACGTGGCTCGAGCATTCCGTTACTTTGGCGGGAGCGGGGATAAGTTCCTTCGCCTTCAACTCGAGCACCGCGGGAGTTCCGCTGCTGGCCGGACAAGAGTGGTGGCTGCGCGCCCGTGCGGTGCTGGGTGGCAAGGCTTTCCCGTGGGGGCCTGCCAAGGTGGTAACCCTGTCGGGTCCTCTGCAGCTCAGCGGTCCGGTCGTGCCTCCCTTGAGTGGTGCGGACTACAATTTCATCTCCGATCCTTCCGCGGATAGCTACCGCTTGGAAGTGGTCCGGCTGGCAGCGGCCAGTTGGACGGAGGGGGCGGAGACCAGCCCCGCACCGCAAGTGACGGCGGACATCTCGCCAAGCTACGGCCTTTATAGTAATTTGAAGGGCTATCGCCAAGGTGGTGCCTTGGCCTTCCGCCTCGGTCTGTCCACGGCGGCGGACGAGGTGGACAGCTTCACCATCGAGCGGCAGATCGTGCCCGGAGCGACCAGCGAGCTGGAGTTCTGGACGCGGCGCGGCGCGATGAGCAAAACCAACGCGTTGCATGCGGAGGTTTCGACCGACGAGGGTGCGACCTGGACTTCGGTCTTCGCGCTGCCGGGCTTGCAGAAGGCGGAGAAAAAGGTGCTGCGCCAGGCGGTGTCGCTGGCGCCGTGGGCGGACCGGAGCATCCGGATCCGCTTTGCGGTGAGGAAGGCGGCGGGGGGGGCGAACCTGAAGTGGAATGCGAAGTCCTCCGGCGTTTGGATCGACGACATCCGGGTGACGGATTCGGCCATGCTGGTTTCGACCCATGAGAGCGTGGTATCGGGATCCGCGGTCAAGGTGAGATTGAATGCTGCCAGCGTGGGTGAATCGCTGACAGACGGGATGACGCTGCGCTTGCGGATGAGGCCGGTGACGGGTGCCTCGATGGGTGGCTGGGGACCGGCTCTTATCGTGAATCCCTCGTCTTCGTCGGCAGAACCGGCCTTGCCGGCCGGTTTCGAGGGGTGGGCTGAATCAAATCACGCGGGGCTCGGCTTGAGCTTCGATGGAGACTCGGATCGTGACGGGATCGCGGACGGGATCGAATATGCGTTCTCATTGGATCCGACGATGGCCCAAGCATCTCCGGATGCGTTGGCGGTGGGTGAGGAATGGCTTACGATCTCGCGGCCTTTGCCGGAGGTGAAAGAAGGTATCCGCTATGGCGCGGAGTGGGCGGATGATCTGACGAGTTGGTCGGATGAGGGGGTGGAGATCGAGATTCTCGATGGCGTGATCCGGGCGAGTGTTCCGAAAGGAGAGAGCAGCCGGTTCTTGAGATGGAGGATTGAGGCGGAGTGAGAGTGATCCGTGGGGAGAGGGATCGAACCACGGATGAACACGGCTTCACACGGATAGAGATTGGATGACGGCGTGGGTCTAAGCGCAGATGGGAAGTGGGGGCGGGTGAGGCTTGAGGGCGGAATGAAGCCGTCCTTCTAGTCCGCGACCTCCTTGTTCCCCATGCGCTCTACCGGGCGAGGATCTGCTTCATCACCTTGGCGACATCTTGGGCGGAGTGCTGGCGGAGGAACTCCTCGTGACGACCGGGGACGGTGTGAACTTCGATGGGTTGGGTGCTGGTCCAGCCGAGGGTGGGATGACGCGGGATCCAGCCTTCGTCCGCAGCTTTTACCAGAACCAAGCGGCCGACCTTAGGCAAGCGCGGGACGTGGACGTGAAGCGCTTCCCAGTGGCGGGTGGCGCGGGCTTGGGATGCCGCGTCGAGCAGATCGAGATCGAGGATGCTGCGGATGTCCGGGATGCTATCGCCGTCCTTGTTGATCATGCGATCCATGCCTGAGGCGGCGGCACGCTGCTTCATGCGGAGGCGGCGCAAGGCCGTGGCGCGATCGCGGGAAAGGAGGCTCTTGAGGCGGGACGGCAGGCGGGAAAGGATGCGCCACCAGACCGAGGGGCGGAACCAGTGGCTGCCATCGGGATCCTGATTCGGAGGCGTCGATTCAAGGAGGACGAGCAGCTCGACCTGATGGTCCGCGCCGACGAGTTGCGCGGCGATCTCCGCGGCCAGATTGCCGCCGAAGCAGAAGCCGGCGATGCGATAAGGGCCGACCGGTTGCACCGCGCGGATCTTGTCGACATGGCAGCGGGCCATCTCGCGGATGAAGCCGAAGGTGCGGGTGCCCTCGGCGATGCCGTAGGAGGTGGCGACGCCATCTAACAGACGTGCCGTCTCGCGGTATGGCAGGAGGCCCATGCCGCCATCGACGAGCGTGTGGATCCAGAATAACGGACGAGCACCCTGGCTCTGGCTGAGGCGGATAGCGCGCGGTTGCACGAGATCGGGCGCGGCATTCTCGCGGATCTGTGCGGCCATGCCAGCCGGAGTGGGGCGATCGAAGAGCCAATCGAGCGGGACGACGATGCCGAGACGGCGGGAAGCTTCCGAGACGAGCCGGGCCGCAAGAATCGAGTGGCCGCCCATGGCGAAGAAGTCGTCATCCGGCCCGACACCGCGGCAGTCGAGGACATCGCCCCAGATATCGGCGAGTTCGTCCTCCAAGGGACTGCCCTTGCCGCGGGGTGGTTCGGTGGCGGCTTGCGGAAGTTCGCGGGCGGCCAAGGCCTTGCGGTCGATCTTACCACTGGAGGTGAGCGGCATGCGATCGATCGCGAGCAGGCGCGAAGGAACCATGTAGTCCGGCAGGCGCTCGCGGAGATGGGCGGCGAGTTCCGTGGAGTCGAGTGCGGTGGAGATCGGGCGAAACCACGCGACAAGCTTCTGGTCCGGGACGGTGAGAACCGCGGCCGCTTCCGCCACGCCGAGGTGGGAGAGCAGCGCGGAATCAATCTCGCCGAGTTCGACGCGGAAGCCGCGGATCTTCACCTGGCCATCGGAGCGGCCGAGACACTCCACGGTGCCATCGGGATTCCAGCGTGCGAGATCCCCGGTGCGGTAAAGCCGAGAGCCGAGAGCGGAGATTTTGGGTTTCGAGATGAAACGCTCCGCGGTGAGTTCGGGGCGCTGCCAATAGCCATCGGCCAGACCGGCACCGGAAATGAGAAGTTCGCCGGGCACGCCGGGTGGCATAGGGGTGCCGTCCTCCGCAGTGATATGGATGCCGGTATTGGCTATCGGGTGGCCGATGCTGATGCGGTCCGGATTTTCGGGAAGCTTCCAGATGGTGGACCAGACGGTGGTTTCGGTGGGGCCGTACAGGTTCCATGCCTCGCGACCCAGCTTGACCAAGCGCTTGGCCAGGGGGAGGTCCATGGCTTCCCCACCGCAGAGGATTTTGAGGTCGGGTGAACCCTGCCAGCCCGCGTCCATGAGCATCTTCCACGTGGCGGGAGTGGCCTGCATCACGTCCGGCTTGGTCTCCGTGATGCGGGCGATGAGGGCGGCGGGATCGCGCGAGGTCTTACCCGGTACGAGATCCACCGTACCTCCTGCGACGAGGGGCAGGAAGATCTCCAATGCGGAGATGTCGAAGGAAACGGTGGTGATCGCGAGCAGGGACTGGCCTTCCTTGAAGCCGGGCTGCTCCGCCATGGAGAGAAGGAAATTCGCGAGGGCACCATGCGAGACGACCACGCCCTTCGGTTTCCCGGTGGAGCCGGAAGTGTAGATGATGTAGGCGGCATCCCGCGGCTGCGGCAGCATCCGGCGGGTGGTGGCCTTCTGGGTGGTCATACCGGGGTCGAAGACCATGTGGTGGGTGCCATCCGGCAGGCGCTCCCGGAGACCGGCGGAGACCAGCACATGCAGCGGTGCCTGATCCTCGAGGACAAGGGCGAGACGTTCCGGAGGGTTTGCGGCATCCAGGGGCACGTAGGCGGCACCGGCCTTCCATACGGCGAGCAATGCCACGGGGAGCATCAGGTTCCGCTCTAACAGGAGGGCGACCCGGTCGCCCGGGTTCACGCCGCGCTCCGCCATGCTGCCGGCTAGGGCGGCGGCTTTTTGATCAAGCTCCGTGTAGGTGAGCGACTGATCCCCGCAACGGATGGCGACGCGTTCGCGCAGCCGCGAGGTGGTGCCCGCGATCAAGGCGGGAGCCGTCTTGGTGGGGAAGCTGGGGCGGAGCGGGCCTTGGCCGGAGAGCAGCAGCTTGCGGCGGTCCCGATCGGAGAGGCTATCGATGTGGGCGACCTTGCGCTCGGGATCGCGGCAGATTTCCTCCAGCGTGGCGAGGTAGCGATCGAGCATGAGCGCGGCGGTCTCGTGGCGGAAGAGATCGCTGCGATACTCCAGCACCGCCTGGTGGCGATCCGAGAGCACGAACATCATCAGGCTGAGGTCGAACTGGACCGCACCGCGATGGGCGAGGAAAGGCCGGCAGCGCAGGCCGCCGTGCCATGTCTCGCTCAAGGGCAGCTCTTGGTGATCGAACATCACCTGGGCGAGCGGCGAACGGTCGCGGGCGCGCTCCGGCCGGACGGCCTCGATGATCCTCTCGAAGGGGGCATCCTGACCCGCCTGCATGTCGAAGGAGGCTTCCCGCACGCGGTCTAACAGAGCGGTGAAGCTTTCCTCCGGATCCAGCGGCATGCGGAAGGGCAGGGTATTGACCAAGGTGCCGACCAGATCACCCGCTGCGGCGTGGTTGCGATTGGCCACGGGCACCGCGACGACCGGGTCGTCATCGCTACCGTGGCGGCGCAGCATCAGGAGGAAAGCCGCGAGCTGGATCATGAAGGGCGTCGAGCGCCGGGTCTTGGCCAGCTCCGCGATCCGCAGGACGAGGGCGGCAGGGACGGTGCGCTCGACGGCGCCGCCGGTGGAGGACGGCTTGGCCGGGCGCGGGAAATCGGTGGCGAGCTCCATGACCCCGGGGTGACCGGCGAGTCGCTCCTTCCAGTAGGCGATGCGGGCATTGGCCGCGCCGCCATCGATCCATGAGCGATGCCATGCCGCGTAGTCGAGGTAGTCGGGCCCGTGCGGGGGCGGGGTGGGTTGCTTGCCCTGGGCGTAGGCGGAGTAACAGGCGGCGAGATCCCGGACGAGAACGCGCACCGACCAACCATCCGCGGCGATGTGATGGGCGCAGAGGGCGAAGACGTGGCGATCCTTGCCGGACTCGACCAGCAAGGCGCGGATCGGCGGACTGTTAACGAGATCGAAGGGACGCAGCGCGAAGGTTTTCAGGCTGCCGTCCATGGCTTCCTTTCCGAAGGCCTTGGCATGCTCAATGGGAGGTGGCGTTGAGTCATCGATCCAGACGACGGGCTGACCATCCACGGAGCGATGCCGGCTGCGCAGGATACTGTGATGCTGAAGGACGCGCTGGTAGGCTTGCTCCAGCGCCATGAGATCGAGCGGGCCTGACATCTCCAAGGCTCCGAAGACGTGATAGGCGGCACTCTGGGGCTCCAGCTCATGCAGGAACCACATGCGCTCCTGCGAATGGGTAAGCAGCCCGGCATCCCGACCGGAGCCAGGTAGGATCTCCGGCGGTGGCGAGGCTGCCGTAGCCTTGCTCTCCACCGCAGCCGCCAGGTGGGCGAAAGAGGGTGAGGAGAAGAGCTCGGCATGGCTGAGCTCGACACCGGTGGCGGCGCGGAGCAATGCGCCGAGGCGGGTCGCCTCGATCGAGCTCATGCCGAAGGCGATCAGATCGTCTTCCGCGCGGGCACCATCGCGGCCGGAGGCATCGCGAACGGCATCCAGCACGCACTCGAGGATGGGGCCGGTGGGGAGGCGAGGAATCGAGGACGCGGCGTTCTCGTCGAAGATCAAGGCGAGCTTGCCGGCAGCGAGGGCCTCGCGCGTGGCGCCGCGGCGGATCTTACCGCTGGTGGTGCGGGGCAGGGTGCCGCTGCGGACGAGAACGATGCGGTGGATGGAGATCTCCACCAGATCCGCAACACGGCGGCGGATGGCGGAGCAGAGGATAGCGGACTTCTCCTGCGAGAGGCGCGAGCACTCGAGGACGAGGGCGACGCTTTCCCCGAGTGCGGATTCATCGGCCACGGCCGCGGCGGCGGTGACTTCCGGAAAGGCGATGAGCGCGGACTCGATGTCTTCCGGGGCGACGTTCGTGCCATCAAGGATGATGAGGTCCTTGATCCGCCCGACAACATGAAGCTCGTTGTTCTCAAGATAGCCACGGTCGCCGGTGTGAAGCTCGCCATCCGGCCCGAAGGTGGAGGCATTCAGCTCGGGGCGATTCCAGTATCCCGGGGAGACGCTGGCACCCTTCACGCGGATCTCACCAATTTGGCCGGGGGGCAAGGTGGCCCCTGTCTCGGGATCGGCGATGCGGAGCGAGAGTCCATCGAGCACCGGCCCGCAGGAGACATGGCGGCCCGCGGTCGGGTGATTCGAGATGTGCTGGAGCTGCCCGGTGCGACAGGCGGTGACGGTGAGGGTGGCCTCTGCCAGACCGTAGCCGGGAAGGAAGACCTCGGGCCGGAATCCGTAGGGGGCGAAGCGGCTGGTGAAGCGCTGGAGGGTCTCCACCTGGATGCGCTCGGCTCCGCAAGGGGCGGCTTTCCAGCAAGAGAGGTCGATGCCTTCCAGCTCCTCATCGCGGATCGAGCGGAGGCACATCTCGAAAGCGAAATTCGGGCCGCCGCTGAATTCGGCGCGGTAGCGGCTGATGGCGCGGAGCCAGCGGACCGGGCGCTGGATGAAGTGATCCGGCGTGAAGAAGGTGAGGGAGAAGCCGACCTCGATGGCGAAGAGGATCTTCAGCACCAGCCCCATGTCGTGGTAAGGGGGAAGCCAGCTCAGACCGTGCTTCAGGTGGAGGGGCTCGATATTCGCGACTAGCGGCGTGAGATGGTGGCGCAGGTTGCGGTGATGGATCATCACCCCCTTCGGGTCCGCGGTGGAGCCGGAGGTGTATTGCAGCAGGCAGGGCTGGTGGCTTTCGCGGGGCGGGCCCTCCAGCGGATTGTGATCCAAGGCGAGCTCCGCGGTATCAAGGACGCGGAGGTCGGGCAGCGGATTCCGAGGGATCTCGCCGAGTGCGAGCTTGGCCCCGGAATCGCGGAGGATGGCATCGAGGCGCTGGCGGTGGCGATTGCCGCGCGGCGGGTAGGCGGGGACGGCGATGGCACCGGCATACCAGCAGGCGAAGAGCCCGGTGATGAAACCCAAGCCCGGTGGCTCCATCAGCAGGACCGGCTTGCCGATAGCACCTTGCTTGATGAGGCCGTTAGCGGCGGCACGGGCGTCGCGAGCGAGTTGTGCGAAAGTCAGTGTGAGTTCACGCTCCTCGGCATCGGGGAGGAAACGGTAGGCGAGCTCGTCGGCCTGGTGAAGCGCCCGATGGTCCAGTACGCCGGTCAGCGCGGAGCCGAGCGGGATGGCTGGTAGGTCCAAGGGGGCGACGGGAGGGGTCATCGGAGGGGGGAGTCCGTGGTGCCGGTGCCAAACCATAGGGAAATTTAGCGGGAAAGAACAACTTTCCCGTATCTACGCGATCACGTGGCGGCGGGAACACCGGGGGAAGCGGGTTCCAAGCCAGTCGAAGGCGGCAGCTTTCGGGTCTGAAATTGAGGTTCCGGACGAAATGTGTCCGGTGGAAAATGTTCGGCCAGTGAACTTTGCTTGGAATGCGAAACAAATGTTGTAAGACAGGGTTCAAGCTCAGCGTAGGCCCGGATGAAGTGTCATCCACCCTTGGTGGTTTGACTCTGCGTACCCCAGCGCCTAGTCTTCTCAGTACCCCAAACCCATGAAACCACCCACTTGCATCGTAGCCGCCTGCATGGTTGCAGGAATGTCCTCCGGCTTCGCGGCAGAAAAGCTCGCGAAGGCGGATGATCCCGCCTTCATCGCGAAGGCTGCCCGGGACATTGATGTCCACATCGCCTCTTGGTATAAAAAGCAAAAGCTGGAGGTGCCGCAGGTCACGGATGACGCGACCTTCCTGCGTCGCGTGTTCCTTGTGGCGATCGGCCGGATCCCGACGGGCGAAGAGGCCCGTGCATTCCTCGAGATTGATGATCCGGCGAAGCGGGTGCAGGTGATCGACTACTTGATGCAGTCGAAGGGTTACTCGAGCAACATGACCAACTGGGTCTTCGACTTGCTGCGGGTGACCGATGGCCGGCCGGGTTTCCAAGGGAATTTCGAGCCCTACCGGAACTGGGTGCGCACGGCGATGGAGAACAACATGCCGTGGGATGATTTCACCAACTCGCTGTTGGCCTCTGCGGGCGATGGCTGGGATCCGCAGACTGCGGCGGTGGGCTATTACACCCGCGACCGTGGCATGCCGCTCGATAACCTGGCGAACTCGATGCGGGTGTTCCTCGGTTCGCGGATGGAGTGTGCGCAGTGCCACGATGATCCCTTCGGCTCCACCGAGCGACATGAGTTTTATGAGTTGGCCGCCTTCACGGAAGGCCAGGGCTCGGTCCGCCAGAACCACATGCGCAAGCTGTGGGACGAGGTGGGCGAGGCCGAGCGCCGCAACACCGTGGACTACGAGGTCGCGCAGGTGATGTGGGACGGCGTTTACGGCCTGAGCTTGGCTGGCGGTGGCGCGGGCAAGATCGAGCTGCCTTCCGACTATCAGTATCGCGATGGCGAGCCGGGCGAGATGATCGGAGCCAAGACTCCCTTCGGCAAGACGGTGCGCATTTCCGACAAGCAGGAGAAGGCGGATGGTCGCAAGCAGCTGGCCGAGTGGGTGACCACGAAGACCGGCGAGCAATATGCTTCCGTAGCCGCGAACCGGATGTGGAAGCGCGTGATGGGCCGCGGTGTGTATGAGCCCGTGGATGAATACAAGGAGACCAAGGCGCTCCATCATCCCGAGCTGATGCGCACGCTGGTCGAGCTGATGGTCGAGCTGGATTACGATCTGCGCGCTTTCCAGAAGGTGCTGCTGAATACGAAGACCTTCCAGTTCGTGCCGAACCCGCAGCCTTCCAAGGTGCCGGGGGGAGATGACTTCCACGGTCGCCAGTTGACGCGCCTTTCGGCCGAGCAGCTTTGGGATTCGCTGATCACGCTGGCTGCCGGTGATCCGGACAAGATTCCGCGGCGCTCGCTGGATGACCGGATCTACGTGAACGGAAAGCCGGTTCTCGTCGGGAAGAAAACCATGGTTCAGGTCTCCAAGGAGGTGCTGGCTCTGGATTCCGAGCAGGGCGTGCGCGACTACTTCAACAAGCTCCTGTCCGAGGTGAAGTCCGGTGGCGGCGCGAGCGCGAGCTCCAGCGACGGCATGATGTCGATGAACGCGAAGATCAACCGCTATGGCAAGGATTCGGCCGTGCGTGCCTCGGAGCTTCCGAGCCCGGCACCGCGCGAGCACCTGCTCTACCTCTTCGGTCAATCGGACCGCGTGGTGGTCGACGGTTCAAGCCGCGAGCCGAACGTGGGCCAGGTGCTCTCGCTCATGAACGGCTACGTTCAGACCCAACTCGTGAACAACACCGGTGCGGCGCTCTACAAGAGCCTCGAAGGTGCGACCACGGATGAGGAGAAGATCCGCCGCCTCTACGTCACCATCCTGAATCGTCCGCCCAGCACCGAAGAGATGGGCTGGATGAAAGAAGAAATGGTCAAGTCGAAGGACAATGGCCTCCGCAATATCGTTTCCGCGCTCGTGATGTCTTCCGAGTTCCTGTTCCTGCAATAAACCCAGAACCCCTCCGCAATCATGAATTCATCGGATTTCAACCGCTACGACGAGCTGACCCGCCGTCGGTTCATCTCGAACGCCGCGAAGATGTATCTCGGCGTGAACCTGCTGCCCATGCTGGGCTCCAGCGTGGCGAGTGCCGCGCCTACCACTCCGGGCACGCCGAAGGCGAAGAACGTGATCTACCTCTACATGTCGGGCGGCATGAGCCACCTCGACACCTTCGACCCGAAGAAGAAGAAGGACGTGATGGGACCCACGGAAGCGATCGCGACCAAGGCGACCGACATCATGGTCGGCAAGTGGTTGCCCAAGACCGCGGACGTGATGGACAAGGTCTGCGTGGTCAACTCGATGACCTCGCGCCAGGGCGCTCACGAGCAGGGCACCTACATCATGCACACCAGCTATGACATGCGTGGCACGGTGAAGCATCCCTCGCTGGGCGCCTGGGTGATGAAGCTGGGTGGCCGCCACAATCCGGAGATCCCGGGCTACGTGGCGATCGACTCCTCGCAGGAATACTCCGGCGGCGGTTTCTTCGGCGCCAAGTATGCGGCAGCCCCGATCGGCAGCCCGAACGACGGTCTGCAGGACTCGCGCAAGCCGGGCGGTGTTTCCCAAGAGGACTTCGACCGTCGTCTCTCCCTCGCGGACCGCCTCAACAAGCAATTCCACGGCCGCTATGACAATGCCGACGTGAAGGCTTACGAGGAGCTGTATCTGGAAGCCATCAAGCTGATGAACAGCAAGGATCTGAAGGCTTTCAACATCAAGGACGAGCAAGCCGCGACCCGCCAGCTCTACGGCAACGGTCGCTTCGCCCAAGGCTGCATGCTGGCCCGCCGCTTGGTGGAGCACGGTGTGCGCTTCGTGGAAGTGCAGCTCGGTGGCTGGGATACCCACTACGACAACTTTGCCGCCGTGGAAGGCCGTTGCAAGGAGCTCGATCAAGCCTATGCCGGTTTGCTCACCGACCTTGAGAAGCGTGGCATGCTGAAGGATACGCTGGTCGTCGTGGCCACGGAATTCGGCCGCACGCCGGAGATCAAGACCGAGCACAACGATGGTCGCGACCACCACCCCGCAGCGTTCACCTGCTTGCTTGCAGGCGGTGGCGTGAAGGGCGGCTTCAAGTATGGCGAGACCGACGCAAGCGGTGACCGTGTGAAGGACAAGCCGGTGACCCCGCAGGACTTCAATGCGACGATCGCTTATGCGCTCGGTGTGCCGCACGACCTCACGGTCATGTCGCCTTCCGGACGTCCCTTCCAGTTTGCCGACAAGGGCAAGCCGGTCATGGAGGTCTTCGCCTGATCCGGTTCAGGGTTTCAATCTCAAGCGCGCTTCCGGAAACGGAGGCGCGCTTTTTTGTGCTGCGAGGAAGCCACGGTCGGCAGGCGAAAGCCTAGGGCTTTGACGAAGCTTCCTCGCGCTTACCGGCGAAGAAGGAATCCCAAGCCCTCATCCGCTTCGCGTAGGGCAAGCTTCCCATTCCGGTCTCCGTGCCGAAGAGCATGGCTCTCGGTGCTGACTTGGTGAAGGGAAACCATTCCGGCAATCCATCGCCATTCGGGTTTCCGTGTTTCGCAAAATTGACCCAGTAGCTGCTCAGGGTCTCGGCCGTCGCCTGGTCTTCCGACTGCGGAGTCTTGCTAAAGATTCCGGAGGCGGGCGGGTTGGCGAAGACGTAGGCGATCTCGGCCGCGTGGTTAGCGCCGTCAGACTCCGGATCGGGACGGTGGTCGAAGTAGTAAACGTAGGCATCGTTCTTGCCCTTCGTAGCCTGGAGTCCGGCCCAAGTCCACGTGTGCCAGGAGAAGGCGGCATCGGCAACCAACTGCTTGCGAGAGAGGGTAGCCTCCGCGCGCGAGGAATGGGGATACAGGGCGACAATTCCGTCGGCTGAATCCCCGAGTCTCTCACGTGCCTGCTTCACGAAATCCGCGGGGCTGACGCTGCCGAAGATGAACATCGCGGCCTCGTCCGAATTGTTGCCGATCAAGATCGGGGTGTCGTTGAAGCGGCCTCGCTGATAGAGTCCGTGGAGATCTCCGGGCAGGATCTTGCCGTCGAACACGGGCGCCGTTCCCGGTCCTCCACTTGATGAAGTCGCGACAATCTTCTTCGCCGGGAGCGAGCGGGCTTCGGCGATGCTTCCGACACCGAGCTTTTTGAGAAACGCTTGGCCCTCGGCTTCTGCCGCTTGAAGGGTTTTGCTCATCGTGCCGGATTCCCCGAGCTTGCCCCCCGGAGCGAAGGATCCGCCGCTCTGGGCAATCGCGCGATGAAACAAGCCCTTCGCGAGCGGAGAGGAGGCGAGGTAAGCCACCGAGAAGGCACCTGCCGATTCGCCGAAGATCGTGATACAGCCGGGGTCACCTCCGAAGGAGGCGATGTTCTCTTTGACCCAGCGGAGTGCCGCGATCTGATCCAAGATACCGTAGTTGCCGGAAACTCCACCGGCTTCCTTGCCGAGTTCCGGGTGGGCGAGGAAGCCAAGCGGCCCGATCCGATAGTTGATCGTCACGATGACCGCCCCCTTGGATGCGAGCCGGGTGCCATCGTAGAGCGGCGTGGAGGAGGAGCCATTCATGAAGGCCCCGCCGTAGATCCAGACCATGACCGGGAGCTTGTCCGAGGCGGCACTCGCCTTGGTCCAGACATTCAGATGCAGGCAGTCCTCATTGAAGCGGTTGGGCACACCCAAGAGAGCGGCGAGCGCCCTCCCTTGTTCGGGGGCAGGCCCGAAGTCCTTCGCTTGGCGAATGCCTTCCCACGGAAGGACGGCTTGGGGAGCTTTCCAGCGAAGCTCGCCTGTAGGCGGAGCGGCGAAGGGGATACCCTTGAACACCCGCATGCCATCTTCCATGACCTTGCCCTCGATGATCCCGCCGGTGACACGAAGCTGGCCATCAGTAGCCGCATCCGCTTCCCATGCGATTGCACCAAAGGCGAGGAGCGCCAAAAGGCCGGATTGGAAAGCGGTGGAAGAATCGGATTTCATGTCGGCTGAGGTCTGCAGGGTGCTTGGATGATGCTCCCCGCAGGGGTACGATCGTCCCAGCCCTTCAGGTTACACGTTTCCCGCTTTTCCCGAAACCGGCAAATCGTGGAGAGTGCCCTACCCTTTGAAGGTTCCGATGCTTCCTGCGGAGACATACTCCGGCATGATCGGGACCGAGCGGGTCTTACCCGGACCGTGACGAATCAGATCAAGCATGATGCGACCAAGCTGGCGACCGAAGGTCGCACCATCGGTGTGGTAGCGCGTGATCGAGGGGAAAGTGTAGTCGAAGTGGTCGTGATCCCAGGTCGCGATCACCGCGGCTTGGCCCGGCACGCGGATTCCTGCCGCCTGAAGATGACAGAGAACCGTGACGGCCACCTCCGAGGCGCTGATCACGAAGCCGGTGGGACGGGGCTTCGCGGCGATCAATTGACGAACCGCTTTGGCAGCGGCTTGGGGCGGGGCATCATAGTTGACGATGCGAGCTCGAGATCCGAGCCGACGGGCTTCCGTGACGAAAGCTTCGGACGACATGCGGTCGCCGAGGCTGGTGAGGTTCGCGATCAGGTAGACCATATCGCGGTAGCCCTTCGAGTGCAGCAAGCCAGCGGCATGGCGCGCCAAGGCGACCGAATCGGGATAGACACTGGCAAGCGGTAGCGAACCGTGGACCCGTCCCGCGATGGCGACGGGCCGGCGCCGCGCGGCGAACCATTGCTGAATCTGTTCGGTGGCATAGAAGAGAAGCCATCCCGCTGTGTCTGGCAAGGCGTCGAGCTGGGCGAGCCGCGATGCAGAGAACGATTCGTAGATGCGGGGGTGATGTTCCTGCACCAAGCGCATGCCCGCAGCCCCGAAGATCTCGTTGAGGGTTTCATGCAGCACTTGCTCCGTGGTGCCGAAGACCGTGTCGAAAGGAGTAAGGATGCGGATGGTGCTCGCCGCGGCGACTTCGCGTTTTACCGGTTTCCTTCGTAGCCGGTGACGTTTGCCGTGCCCGCCCGGAACGATCCAGTTCTCCGCCGCGAGCTGGGCGAGTGCCTTGCGGAGAGTCATGCGGCTGACTTGGAAATCGCGGCAAAGATCCGCTTCGGTCGGCAGGATTTTCTCCCACCTCGAACCCAGGATGCCTTCCCGCAGCAGGGCGACGAGCTGATCGTGAACCGATATTCTGCGCGGCGTGGAGTGCATGCTAACGGATAGAATGTATAGCAAGTAGACAATTGAATCAACCCGATTCCCTATTGAGAGACGGCGGAATCGTGCAAAAGTGATCTTAACCCAAGTCCTGTCCTCCCCGATATGACTCGCCGCTTTTTGGTGCGGTATGTCGATATCGTCCTTTTGCGGAGAACCGTGCCTTTGCCCAAACCCATGAAACCCTCCAAGCCTGCCGCTTACGGCATTCTTTGCGCCCTCGGGGTATCGGTCGCCGCGTATCTGCTGTGGCCTGCCAAGCCGCAATCGCTAGCCGGGATCGATGCGGCGGGAGAGAAGCTTTCCTCCCCGCTGAGCGGGCTTCCCTCTGAGGACTCGTCCGGTTCTGGTCCGGTCTTGTCCCAAGGGGAAGCCGCGAAGCATGTGCCGGATCGCGAACTCTTCGGCAGCGCTTGGAACACTTCGCCGCGCGAGACGCTCGCCGCTTTCGCCGCATGGGCGCAGCGTTACCGTGAGGCGAAGCCGGAAGCGCGGTCTGCGCTGCGGGAGGAGGGAATCGCGCTGGCAAAGGTCCGTCGCGAGGTGATGTCGGATCTCATCAGGAAAGATCCGCGGGAGGCGATCGCCAACACGCTGCCGGTGATCGTGCGCCAGCAGCTGCCGCAGGCCGTGCAGGATCTGTTGGAAGAGCGGGTGTCGGATCGCGGCGATATCTATCGCGTGATGGGCATCGCGGGCCCGGGAGAGAAAAAGGTGATCCCGACGGTAGAGCAAGCCCATGTCGGCAGCCGGGTTTTCCAAGCGCATCGTTATGGTGACCGGGCACTGACCCCCTCGCTGAAGGATGTCTCGGTGCACGGGATCACTCTCGATGGGCACCTGGCGATTCTCGACAGTCCGGTGCGGAAGATGGAAGAGGGCGAGACTGCCGCCGAGACGACCGAGGAATGCGTGGTGACCGGAGGCGTGACGGTGGTGCCGGAAGATCCGGCGACCCGGGAGACTCCGCCGGCGGAGGTGACGACGATGCTGGTGGGCAACCATGGTTACGAGCTGTGCTGCCCCTTCTGCGCGGAAGATTTCGAAACGCGGATGGAGCGCTTGGAGCGTCAGCACATGTCCGCGCTACAGGCGGTGGATGCGATTGCTGGCGATGCGGATACGCCGCGATCGCTTTCCTCCAGCGGGGTGAATGGCAGTGCCGACTATCCGGGCAAGCCGCCGAGCTGGCTGACGCAGGGGACGAACACGATGATCGTCATGCGGGTCGATTTCCCGGATCATCCTTACTGCAACTTCAGCGAGCAGTATCTCACCGATCAGGTGAACTCGGTCGGCTGGATGATCAACCGCTTCTCCCACGGGAAATCGCAGCTTGCTGCGCCCACGGTAACGCCGGTGCTGCGGATGCCGAGAAACCGAGGGAGCTACGACAACGGTGCCTACTGGGGCGACATCTTGAACGACGCGCGCAACGCGGCCTTCGCGCTGGGCTACAATCCCGACAGCTTCTCCTGCCGGACGATCGTGCACGATGGATTCGTCAGCGGCGGTGCAGCCGGGTGGGGCGGTGGCGGTGCGATCTGGTGCAACGGCAACGCCTCCGATCGCCTGCTGGTGCATGAATACGGGCACGTCTTCTGGTTGCCTCACGCCAATTCATGGCAGGCGAACGACGGCAACCCGCTTTCCGGCGGACGCTGGCATGTGGAGTATGGGGATGATAGCGACCCGATGGGGAATGCCTGGGGAACCAGCGGCTTCAGCGACTACAATGCCTACTACAAGAATCTGCTCGGCTGGCTGCCCGATAGCGCGGTGGTGCCGGTGACGCACTCGGGCACTTACCGGATCAACCAGTTCGACGGCTGGGGCGATTGGACCAAGCCGGTGGCGCTGAAGATCACGCGGGATAACGACTTGGACCTGTGGGTGATGTTTCGCGGGGACGGAGTTCCGCAGGGCAACTACAATACGGGGGCTTACATCGTGGGCGTGAATGGCGAGCGCTTCGGGGATTCCCATGTGCTGGATTTCAATAGCCAGAACGACGGAACCTGGAACGCACCGCTGGCCCAAGGGCAGACCTGGACGGATGCGGCCTCCGGCATCTCGATCACCACCGCGGGGCGGATGATGACCGACTGGCCACACCACATGTACGTGAAGGTGAACTTCGGTCCGGGCTACGTGCATGGCTACCGGGCGCTGGTGAACGGCGGGATCTACGGTCTGCGGAACAAGAGCTTCAACCAGTATCTCACCTCGCCGAACTTGAACGAAGGTGCCGAGCCCGTGGTGGCGGCCTACAGCGGAGCGACCAACCAGCAGTGGGTCGCCCAGCGCAACAGTGACGGCACTTACAGCCTGAAGCGGAACGGCTCGACCAATCTCTTTCTCGACGTGATGAACAACGGCGGGGGCAACTACACCGAGATCATCCAGTGGACCTGGAACGGTGGGGATGCCCAGCGCTGGGATGTGCTGAACTCCTGGGACGGCTATCTAAAGCTGCGGCACAAGGGCACCAACCAACTGCTCTGTGCGGACACCGCGGGCGGCAACTATGGCGATGTGATCCAGTACGACGATTTCTCCGGCGACGAGCAGAAGTGGGAGCCTACCCTGATCGGCTTGAACAACGGGAACTACCGGCTGGTGCCGCGGCATGCGCAGACCCTGGGGCTGTCTTTACGAGCCCGAAGCAGTGCCTCTGGCACGCAGCTCGAGCAGCAGTTCTGGGCGGCGGGTGAATGGCAGCGCTGGACGATGCTGAACTTGGGAGGCGGGCAATTCCGGATCCATCCCCAAGGCAAACCCGAGGTTACGCTCGGGATCCAAGGCGGCAGCACCGCGGAGGGGGCCAAGGCAGTGCTGGAGCCCTATACGGGTGCGAACTCGCAGAAGTTCACCTTCGTCTCCACGGGCATGGGCTTCGTGCGGCTGACGCCGGTGCACGCGCCGGCGATGTGTCTCGACGTCTCCGGCGGCAGTTCGTCGGCAGGCACGGACATCCAGCAGTGGACCTATCTCGGCGGAAACAACCAACAATGGCGCTTCATCGACTCCGACCTCTGAAACCCATGAAGGCCCTATTCTCCCTTCTTACCACGGCCGTCGTGCTGACGGTGCCGGTGCAGGCCCAGCAAGCTTTGAGCCACGGCCCGAAGCACCGCTATCGCTTCGACAATACCAGCGGTGCCTTGACCGCAGGCACGCAGATCCTTGACTCGATGGGCACCGCTCACGGGGTGATCCGCGGGAGCGGGGCCTCCGGAAACGGCAGCGGGGTGCGCCTGGCGGGCGGCGCCTCGGCAAGCGCGGCCTACATCGATCTCCCGAATGCCTCGATGTCCGGCTCCGCGGAGATGTATCCCGGTCTGGCAGAGGCGAGCTATGAGGTCTGGGTAACGGTGCACAGCAACCGGAACTGGTCGCGCATCCTCGACTTCGGGAACAACTCGATCGACGAGGTGGCGGACGTTGGCGGGAGCTTCAACGGGGCGGACTACCTGACCGTGACCGCAAACGTGGGCACGGCGAACGACATCATGCTGGAGCGCGGAGGGCAATTCCTCACGGGCGGCGGGAATCAGTTCATCACCGGAGCCACCACGGTGGGTACACGGATGCACTTGGTGACGACCTACGACACCACTTCCTCGGCGTGGAAACTTTACAAGAATGGCGTGCAGATCGCCTCGGTGCCGACGCTGCTGGGTCCGAGCACGATCGACGACCTGAACGTTTGGCTGGGACGCTCGAATTGGGCCGCGGATAGCAATGCCGATGCGACCTACGATGAGTTCCGTAGCTACGACTACGCCCTGAGCGCGCAACAGGTGCTGGGGAACTATCAGGCGGGTCCGGAGACGATCACCGCGGGAAACCTGGCACCGGTCTTCACCGCGAATCCCTTCAGCAAGCCGGCGGCGACGCTGGGTGTGGCATACTCGGGCAGCATCGCGGGCGACGCGAGCGATCCGAACGCTGGAGATACCCTCAGCTTCAGCAAGACCGGCGGGCCGGCTTGGCTTACGGTGTCGGGTAGCGGGGCTCTCTCCGGAACGCCGCCGGGCGGAAGTGCGGCTAGCAATGCCTTCACCGTAAGGGTGACGGACCAAGGAGGCTTCTTCGCCGAGGCGACCATGAACATCACGGTCACGACCTCACTGCCATCGGGCTGGACCGCCACGGACATCGGTTCGCCCGGTGTGGCCGGCGGCTCCTCGGAGAGCGCGGGGACATTCACGTTGAGCGGCTCGGGATCCGACATCAGCGGCACGGCCGACGGGATGCACTATGCGTGGCAGACGCTGGCGGGTGATGGGGAGATCCGGGCACGGGTCACTTCCCAGACGAATACCCATGCCCAGGCGAAGGCCGGGGTGATGATCCGCGGCAGCAATATCTCGACCGCGGTGAACGCGCTGATGGCGGTGACGCCGGGCAGCGGCTTCCAATTCCAGCGGCGTACGACGGCATCCGGTAGCACCAACTCCGTGGCAGGGCCGACCCTGAACGCGGTGCCGAACAATTGGGTGAGGCTGACCCGCAGCGGCACGCTGATCACCGGCTACGTCTCCGCGAACGGGACCGCGTGGACCCAGGTGGGGACGGCAACGATCGCGATGCCCGCGAGCGTCTCGATCGGCTTGGCGGTGAGTAGCCACAACAACGCGGTGCTGGGAACGGCTACCTTCGACAATGTCTCCATCACGCCCTATCCGGTGCCATGGCTCACGGCGGATATCGGAAGTCCCGGGTTGCAGGGAAGCGCCGAGTTCTTCGGCGGGGCTCACACGGTGAAGGGAGCGGGCAGCTTCGGCGGACTGTCGGATGGCTTCCGCTACGTCTATCAGACCTTGGGTGCGAACGGATCGATCGTTGCGCGGGTGAGCACGCTGAACAACACCGGAAGCAATGCGCGGGTGGGTGTCATGATGCGCGATACCCTGGACGCGGGCTCGCGGATGGCGGCGCTGACGGTCACCGGCTCCGGTGGATGGCGCTGGCAACGGCGCACTCTCATGGGTGGCACGGTGACGACGACGAACAGCAGCACGGGCACCGCGCCCAACCTGTGGGTACGTCTCGCTCGTAGCGGTAGCACGGTGACGGCCTCCCGCAGCACCGATGGCAGCACCTGGACGACCATCGGTAGCGTGAGCGTGACGATGGGCACGAACTATTACGTGGGTCTGGCGGTCGCCAGCGGATCGACCTCCGTGCTGAATACTTCTGTGATGGATAATGTGGCGGTGGCTCTGACTCCGCCTCCGGTAGGCTCGCAGGCGGATAGCGATGGTGACGGCATGCCGGATGCATGGGAGGCGCTCTACGGCACGACAACCTCGCTGGCTGCCGATGCGGATGCGGATGGCGACGGACAAACGAACCGCGACGAATATGTGGCCGGAACGAACCCCCTCGGCGGCACGGATGTCACGCGTTTGAAGGTGGTGTCGGTATCGCCGGCCATGCTCGAGTTCAACGGCAAGGCTGGACGCTCCTACACGCTGGAACGCATGGTGGGCGGGCTCGGCAGCGAGTGGCAGGAAGTGCAAGCGATCGGGCCGGTGAGCGCCGATGGTGCGGTGCAGATCACGGATCCGGCTGCGCCAACGAGCAGGGGCATCTATCGCCTGCAGATCATGCACCCTTAGCGGAACTTGATCCACGGTAGATTATAATAGGCATCGCTTCATATGGAAGCTCCGGTATAGCTATGCAATTTGCATGAAGTTGCATATATACATGTAAATTACTGTTAGTGACATGCCGATAGTTGGGAATTTCCTGAAAAGTTTGCAGGAGTCGCTGTTAGGGGTAGCCATAATCGTGAATTTTCGTTTGGGATGGTAGATCCCCATAAGGGGATAAAACCCTAATGAGAATACCCGAAAACAAATCGAGAACCCAAAGTCCGCCTCCTCCCCGGCGGTTTGTGATCGCCTCCGCCACGCTTCTAGGAGTGTGCGGTATCGCGCTGCTCTGGAATCAGTTTCCGGCAGCGGACTCGGCAAACGCTGCGGAGAAGCATCGGCAAGATGCTTCAAGCGAGCGACATGCGTCAGGACAAGATGCGGAATCCCGGCGTCTGGAGAAGCTGGCGCAACTCGGCGAGAAAGCCGTGTCGACCATGGATGGCGCCGCCGGAGGGCCGCCTGTCGCCGCGATCGTGCCCGAGAGGGAGTTGATCGGCTCCGGTTGGAAGTCCGATCCGGAGCCTGCAGTGGCGAACTTCGCGGAGTGGGCGAATCGTTACTTGGCGGCACCCGCGAGCGAGCGTGAAAAGATGGAGGAGCAAGGAGCCGAGCTCGCTTCCGAGCGACGGAATTTCCTAAAAGTGCAGATCTGCGATGATCCGAGGCGGGCGCTTGCAGATGCGGTTCCGCTTGCGGTGCGGCAGCAGTTGCCGGAAGCCGTGGAGGATTTGTTAGAAGACCGCGTCAACGGCTATGGCGATCTCTACTCGCTGCATACCACACCTCTGCCGGATGGAGAAGGGGCTCCCACCTTCGACTATGCGCGAATCGACGGGCAGAGCTACGAAGCCTTCCGTTATGGTGGCCGCACCGCGACGCCTTATGTGAACGGGGCCTCGCTGCATGGCGTGTCGATCGATGGGAAGCTGGCGGTGCTGGATAGCCCGGTGCGCACCTTGGAGCCGGGGGAGAGCTTGGAGCGGGGTAGCGTGAACGAGTATTGCCCGGTGTCCGAGGAGACGGTGGCGACTCCCGTCGCGGGGGTCGTGGCGGAAGACAACAAGACGGTCTTCCAGGTCGGAACCGATCTCTACGGGACTTGCGAGCCGGCCCACGTGACCAATGTGGAATCCGCGATCCTTGCCGGAGAGAAGGGCGCGGAGAATACCCAGCGGACTCTGACGAACCACGATCTGCAGGCGCTCTATAAGAGGAGTGCCGCAGGTAGCGCGGTGATGGGTCTTGGTGACAGCAGCGTCTCGGGATCGACCGGCTACATCGGCAAGCCGCCAACGAGCCTCACGCACGGCGGGAAGAACATCCTGATCATGCGAGTGCAGCCGACAGATAAGCCTTTCCCGGCTTGGGCGACTCCGGCAACCTTCACGGATACGGTCACCCGCTCGGATGGATGGGATGTGCGGATGCGCCGCATCTCCTACCAGAAGGGCTGGATCAACCGCGCCGACGTGACGCCGGTGATGAACCTGCCTCAGAACTCCGCCTACTATACCGGCAACGGCTACGACTGGGGACGCTGGGCGGATGATTCGAAAGCGGCTGCCGCGGCCAACGGGTACAACCTGGCCGACTACTCCTGCTTCGTTATCGCGCACGAGGGCTACGGCCAGTTCGGTGCGGCGGGCTGGGGTGGCGGTGGCAACATCTGGTGCAACGGCAACTTCGACGTGCGGCTCTTCGTCCACGAATACGGTCACGTCTTCTGGCTGCCGCACGCGAACTCCTGGTACAGCACCGACGGCAACCCCATCTCGCCGGCCCGTCAGCACCGCGAGTATGGCGATGCCAACGATCCCATGGGCAATGCCTGGGGAGCGAACCAGTATAATAGCTTCAATGCCTACTTTAAGAACTTCTGCGGCTGGCTTCCGGACTCCGCGGTGCAGACGATCACTCGCAGCGGCACTTACCGCGTCTATCAGGATGACGGGAACACGGCGCTGAACCGCACCCTCGCCCTGAAGCTGGGCCGGGATTACGAGTTCAACTACTGGATCTCGGTCCGGGGTGATGCGATCGCGCAGCCGAACTTCAACAACGGCGCGGCGGTGATGGCGGTATCCTCATGGCGGGCCTCGGACAGCAAGGTGCTCGACATGAATAATCCGGGTGATGACAACCGGGACAATGCACCGCTGGCGGTGAACCAAACCTGGTATGACGCTGCCGCCGATCTGACGATCAAGACGGTGGCCGTGGGCGGATCGAATCCGAACCGCTATGCCGACGTGCAGATCACCTTCGGCCCGCGCAACCAGGGCGGCTATCGCCCGCTGGTGAGCGGCGGGGTGTATCGCTTCAAGAACCGCCACAACGGCAAGTACCTCGATGTCCCCGGCAATAGTTCGGCGGACAACGTGTCGGTCCAAGCGGCGAATGCCTCCGGCACCGCGTCGCAGAACTGGGTGGCGTGGCGCAATGGCGATGGCAGCTACAGCTTCAACCACCAAGGCACGAACAAGTGGCTGGATGTGGTGAACAATGGCGGCGGCGATGGCGTGGACATCGTCCAATACACCGGCAACGGCAGCGATGCCCAGAAATGGTGGGTGGCGCAGAATTCCGCCGCGCACCTGTTCCTCGTTCACAAGGGGACGGAAGCTAAGGTGTTGGATATGGATCCGAACGGAGTGAACAACATCAACCAGTGGGGCCATAACGACGGCAACTGGCAGCAGTGGTATCCCGAACTGGTGGCGATCACCCCGGGGACCTACCGGCTCCTGCCGAAGCACGCACACTACGAGTGTCTGGACATCGCAGGGGTTTCGACCTCCGACGGTGCGCAGGCTCACCTGTGGGAGTATGTGGGCGGAGCGAACCAGAAGTGGGAGGTCAGCAACCCGGTGGGGAGCTGGCTGCGCCTCACGCCTACCCACGCGGTCTCGAAGGCGCTCGACGTGAATGCGGCGAGCAGCGCGAACGGCACCAAGATCCAGCAATGGGCGTGGTACAACAACAACGCGCAGCACTGGGGCATCAGCCGCACCGATGGCAACTGGCTGCGCTTCACGCCGGAGTGCGCCAGCGGCAGTTGCATGGAGGTCACGGGTGACGACAACCAGTTTGGCAACGGCAGCATTGTGCAGCTCTGGCAGTTCACCGGGGCTCAGGATCAGCAGTGGCGCTTTGCCGATGCGGATTGAAATGGTTCGGCTAGATCGTCGGCCCCGGGGTGCGAGCGCCCCGGGGCCTTTGAATTTTGCGGAGGGAGCAGCAACGGAGATAGGCAAAAAGCCTTGGCGGGATATCCCCCTTTCCGGATAATGCGGGTCGGGATAGCGCCCCGATGTCCCTCTTTTAACCGCTCCTTCCCATGCAGCTTCAGTTCAATTGCCCGCATTGCGGGGTCGCGATGCAGGCATCCATCCAAGGTGCCGGTGCGAATGTCGAGTGCCCGAGCTGCGGCCAGCAGTTCAAGGTGGAATCGGAGACGCCGGTGGTGAAGGCGCAGGCAGTTCCGGTTTCTCAGGGGCGGCCGGTACAGCGGCAGGTTCCGCAGGGCCGTGCCGCCCAGCCAGCCCCGGTCAGGAAGAAGGCGGGGGCGAGTGAGAGCCAGAAGCTGTTTGCCGGGTTGGGGGTCGCGGCCGTTTTACTGGTTGGGGTTGTTGTCTGGATTCAGGTGGAAGGTCGCAAGCGGGTTGAGCCGCCGCCACCGCGCGTCGCCGAGGAGGTCAGCGCCCTCTCGAAGTCCGTGCCTGCTCCGAAACCGGTGGAGCCGGAGGAGACCGATCCGGCGAAGGTCCGGATGAACGAGGAGCTTGAGAAGATCAAGGAGGCCTTGGTCGCCAGCGAAAAGCGGGAGAAACAGCGCATCGAGGAAGCGGCCAACCGTTCCGGTGCCGCCCGCGACGCGGTGCTTTCCGAAAGGCAGGCGGAGCATGAAGCGCTGCGCGATCACCTCGCCGAGAATGTCTTCGGCGGGGACACGGCAGTGGCAGAGGAATTCCTGAGCGTGCAGAACGACGTGATGTGGGGTGCGTCGAACCGGATGAACGACGGCGATTCGAGCAACGACTTCAAGAACCGCGAAGACTTCGAGGCCTTCGTGATGGAGCGGCTTTTGGTCTGGTTCGAGAAAAAGCCCTTGTTGAGCGAGTGGTTGAAGACAAGTCAGCGGGATCCTCGCAAGGTGATCCAAGAGATTCTCCAGACGCGGCCTCAGAAGTCTTCCAAGCCGGAGAAGAGCTTCGATTTCTCCAAATATGCCTCGGTGGGATCCGGCTTTTGGATTTCCTCGGATGGCTGGCTCGTGAGCAATGATCACGTCGTCTCCGATTCCAAGACAGTCGAGCTGCGCTTGCGGGATGGCACCGTGGTTCCGGCCCAGGTGGTGAAGACCGACGAGGAGAGCGACCTCGCCTTGATCAAGGCGGACCACGCGCCGAAATCCTGGTTGGCGGTGTCGAAGGGCGAGAAGGATCTGCAACTGGGCCGGACCGTTTTCACCGTGGGCTATCCGAATCCAATGATCCAAGGCGTGGAGGCCAAGTTCACGGACGGTCGGGTCAGCGCGGCATCCGGCTTCGAGGACAGCAAGGATAGCTACCAGATCACGGTGCCGATCCAGCAGGGCAACTCCGGCGGGGCGCTGGTGGATTTCGAGACCGGCTGGGTGGTGGGCGTGATCAACGCCAAACTGCTGAACCGGGCCGGAGCCTCTGCGGACAACGTGAGCTATGCCATCAAGGGCAAGCTTCTGAGCGGCCTGATCGAGTCCGTGTCCGAGGCCAAGACTGCAGTCGCCAAGGTGCCGGCCAAGCCCATCACCAAAGGCAGCGAAAGCGAGGTCATCAGCCGCGCGACCGAAGCCTCCGTGCTGATCCTGCGACCGAAGAAGTAGATGGGGACGAGCTTCAGCTCTCCATGGTCGCGGCGGTGATCACTGCCAAGGCGTGGTCGTCCGGCGTGCGGAAGTAGCGTTCACGGCCGGAGCCGGGCGAGCGGACGATCCAGCAGGAGCCGCCGTTGTCGCGGTTGACGAAGACCATTCCACCGCGCTCAAGGACGTCGATGCGGGCACGCTTGCCTTGGGGCGTGACCCAGAAGAGTTCGACGATCTCGTGAAGGGCATTTGCGACCACGACAGTGTGGGGCTCGCCTTCGTGATCCTCGTCCGGACTTGCGGCGACCGCACCGACCGCCAGCCACTCGACGGGAGAACGCTCGGAAACCTGGCAGAGTTGGGCGAGCTCGGCATCGCTGAGCGCGGCTTGGTTCCATGCCTTGCGGAACTGGAGCGGGGTCCAGCCGAAAGCCTTGTTGAAGGAGCGGATGAACTGCTCGCGGCTGTTGAAGCCGGAGGCGCGTGCCACATCCATCACCGACTGGCCGCTGCGCATGAGCAGGGCGCGGGCGAGGGTGAGCCGATGCATCGTAAGATGCTCGGCAAAGCCAGCCCCGGTGGTCTCCTTGAGAATGCGAATGAGCTGGCGCGGGCTCTTGCCGAAGCGCTTGGCGGCGTCACCGAGCTTGACCGACTTCTCCAGATTAGGCCGCAGCCATTCGTGGAGTTGGGTGACCAGCTGGTCCTTGCGCGGGGAGCGCTTGGTGCCACGGTCCGGGCCGGCCGCTGCTGCTGCTGCTTCCCGGGTGAGAGCGGCCAAGCGCATGGCAGCGGCCACGATCACCAAGTCGCGCGACCAGCGTTCTCCCGACTGGCCTTGGAAGGCGGACTGGGCCTCCCCCGTGAGCTCGCCGATCTGCTGGTAAATCACCGGGTCCACCGCGCCCACCACCATCGGCTCGCGACCGGGCAGCTTCAGGCGGATGGTGCCCAGACCGGGCTCGATCGCCAGCAGGTGCCCCGGGCCATTCGGGATGCGGCCCTCCTGATCGGGCCAGAAGGAAATCTTCACCGGGCCGAGCCCGTTTTCCCATCGGTAGACGAAGGCCGGGCCGTTCAGGGTGATCGCGCCGTTGGCGGCGGGCTCCACCGGAACTGCCTTCCACGCCTGAAGCTCCGCCCACTGGGGGCCGGCGGCATCTAGGACGGTCAGGATATCGTGATCGGCACTATTGGACATGTTTTGACTCCGCAGTTGGGGGCTGGCGATGGAATGACCCTATGAAAGTCAACAATTCCCCCACCCGATGGCAACCGCCACGCGAGACATTTTCGCATCTTTCCTCCTACAGCCGCTACTTTGGTCGATCAGGAATCGGCGTCGGAAGCGCCATTTCCGGACGTCGTGCCGGTCGCTCCCATCCCGATTCCGGGGATCACCCGTCGAACGAGTTTCTTCAATCCGCTCTCGCCCGCCTCTACTTCGGACTCGGCTTGGCGCATCGCCTTCTCCCATGCCGGAGCGAATCCGGGGGCCTGCTCGCGCATGAGGCGGACGGCGCTTTCGGTGACTTGGGCATGGCGGAGTTCCGCCTTGCCCGGCTTGGCTTGGAGCCCGGCGAGGCTGACGCGCAGGTTCTCGTTTTGTCGCTTCAACTCCTCAAGTTCCTTTTGCAGCGAATCATTGCCTTGGGCATTGATCTTCAGCTGGGTATTCAGGTGGCCCTGAAGCTCGCGGAGCTCGTTTTCCAGCTTGCGGATGTCCTTGCCGAGGCGGCGGCGTGCGGAGAAGCCGGACTTCCATGCCACCGCGGCGGCGGCGAGGCCGAGCGAGAGGCCGCCGATGAAATACCAGGTATTGGGGTTCTGCCAGATGTCCATGTTGTGAAAGGGTTCAGCGTTGTTTCGGCTTGATGACCGGGCTTGCCGGAGCCGGGCCGGGTGCAGGAGGCGGCTGGAGCGCGGTGAGCACCCGTTCGGTGAGATCGTTCGGCGTCTTGGCGTAAAGCATGAGCGGGACACCGGTATTCGAGATTCCGGAACTGTCGAATACCCAATCGTAGCCCTCTTCCTTCGCGATTTTTTCCGCCGTGCCGTGAATCAGGGTCAGGCGCTGGCGGATGCTGGCCACCAGTTCGGCATTCAGCGCCTGCTGTTTCTCCGAAGTGAAGTTCTGGAACTCCTCTTGGAGGGAACGGGCTTCCTGCTGCTTCACCGTATACTCGCGGAGGAGCTTCTTGCGCGTTTCCTCGTCGAGGCCCGCGTTGTCAGCCAACTTGCCACGCCGAATTTCGAGGTCGGCCAGCACCTCGTCGAGGGCGATCTTGCGACCGTCTTTTGCTAGCGCCTCACGCTTCGCCTTGAATTCCTCGTTCGCCTTCGCGGTGCTATCGAGCTTGCGCAGGATGTCATCCACCTTGACGGTGGCGACCCGCGGCGGAGCGGCCATGGCGACCGTGCAAGCGGCCGAGGCGGTCAGGATGGCAAGCAGGCGTCTCTTCATCTCCCGGACCGATCATGCATGGGCTTCCCGGCGGTGTCCAGCGCCCGGGAGAATGCCGTGTTTTCCAAGGATTTCCTGAAGACTCCGGCAAGACCGCGGCGCTAGCATGCCGGATGTGAACCCTCGCAAGAACCGGGTGGTCATCCTAGGCGGCGGGGTGATCGGATTGTGCTCCGCCTACTACGCGCTCCAGCGCGGATTCCAAGTCACGGTGATCGAGCGCGAGGCTGCGGGCGGGGACAATTGCTCGATGGGCAATGCGGGCATGATCGTGCCGAGCCACTTCATCCCGCTGGCGGCGCCGGGGATGATCTCGAAGGGTCTGCGCTGGATGATCAACCCGGAGAGCCCTTTCTATGTCCGCCCGCGGGTGGACCTCGCTTTGGCGAGATGGGGCTGGCTGTTCTACCGGCATTCCACGGCCCGGCATGTGGAGCAGACCAAGGAGCTGCTGCGCGACCTGAATCTCGAAAGCCGCCGCCTCTTTGCCGAACTCTCGGCGGAGGAGGACTTCGGCCTGCAAAAGCGCGGCATGCTGATGCTGTGCAAGACGGCGAAGGGGCTCGACGAGGAAGCGGAAGTCGGAGCCGCTGCGCGCGAGATCGGTCTGGAAGCGGAGGTGCTTGATGCCGCCGCGGCCGCGAAGCTCGATCCAGGAATCACCATGGACATCGCGGGTGCGGTCTACTTCCCGCAGGATTGCCATCTCGACCCGGCGCGCTTCATGGCCTCGCTGCGCAAGCGGGTGATCGCGCTCGGAGGGCAAATCCAGAGTGGCGTGGAGATCGGCAACTTCGAGCTCAAGGGTGGCAGCGTCACTGCGATCACGGGGAAGGGGCATCGCTTTGAAGGCGATGAGTTCGTGCTCGCGGGTGGTTCCTGGACGCCGGAGCTGATGAAGAAGCTCGGGATTCACCTGCCGCTCCAAGCGGGGAAGGGCTATTCGCTAACTCTCCCGAATCCGCCGGAACTGCCGCAGGTGTGCTCGATCTTCGTCGAGGCTAAGGTGGCGATCACGCCGATGGACGGGAAGCTGCGCTTTGCCGGGACCATGGAAGTCGGCGGCTTGGACCTCTCGATCAACCCGGCACGGGTGAGGGGCATCGTGAAGTCGGTGCACTCGTATTTCCCCAAGTTCAGCGAAGCCGACTTTGAAGGGGTGAAGCCATGGGCAGGGCTGCGGCCGGTCTCTCCGGACGGGATTCCCTATCTCGGTCGACCGGACGGCATCCCGAATCTGGTCGTCGCCAGCGGGCACGCGATGATGGGTCTGAGCCTAGGGCCGGTCAGTGGCCGGCTGGTGGCAGATCTGTTAGACGATGCGGAGCCTTTCCGTCCGATCGAGCAGATGGCGGTGGGGAGATTCTAAGCTCCGGAGAGATGGAGGCTACTTCCGCCGCAGCTTCGGATTCGACTCAAGCTCCTTGGCGAAGAGCTCGGCGAAGGTGTCGCCAACGCGCTCGAATCCCCAGTGTCCATCGCCCTCGATCTTTAACCGCCCGTTCGCAAGGCCGGTGGTCTCGTTGTCGCTAAAGAAAAGCGTTCGCAGCTCGCCTTCCACTGTGGAGCGGAAGTTATCGAAGAGTTTCGGAGATTCCTCTACGAAGTAGGTGAACTCCACGCGCGTGCCGAGCGGGATCTTGCCCGTGTGGACATGGGTGACGATTCCCCGACGGATCAAGCGGCCCTTCCATGAGGCGGCATCCGGCTTGACCCACTCCTGCTCGTAGATGCTGATGTCGACGATGTTCGCGGCCTCTTCGATGCGGGCCTGAAGCGTCTCCAGCATGCTCTCGATCGCGAGTTGCCCGCGTTCGGGATCCGCCATCGCTGTTAACGTGGTGGAGAAAAGAAGCAGGAGGCCGAGGACGGGTTTCATGCTGTAGGGATACGTCAATTGCCCTGCATCTTCTTCCGATACGCCAGCGGGCTGATGCCCACCGCTTGCTTGAACTGTCGCGAGAAGGCCGACTGATCCGAGTAGCCGCAGCTCAAGGCGATCTGGGCGATCACCTCCTGCGTTTGGGCGAGGCGGTCGCAGGCGGCATCGATTCGGACCTTCACGAGATACTGTCCCGCGGTGACATGGAAGAGGGAGCGGATGCGCTGGTCAAATTGGTAGACAGAGAGCCCGGCCATCTCGGCGAGCTGAGGCAGGCGCAAGGGTTCCTCGAAATGCTTGTGGATGTGGTCGATGGCCTTCGACATTGCCTCGAAATCTTCCTGGCGATCATGCGGGCCGTGGAGGTCGCGTGAGATGCCACAGACGCCGACCACGCTGCCGTCCTTTGCTCTAACAGGTTCCTTGAAGGTGAGGCACCAGCCGCGGCGGCCGCCCGCGTAGAGGTGGAGCTCCAAGTGATCGCGGATGCCCTGTCCGGTCTTCAGGATCTCCTTGTCCTGCGAGGCAAAGCCCTCGCCCAAGGGGGGCGGGAAAAGCTGCTCGGCAGTGAGGCCGATGGCCGATTCCTTGTCGGGCAGGCCACAGCGCTCGGCGAGTGTTCCATTCACCGCCATGTAGCGGCCGTGGGCGTCCTTCACGAAGAAGACGATATCCGGGACGGCGTCGAAGAGACTATCCACCGGAGGCATCCCATCGAGGGATTCGAAGAAGCTTTTGCGGAGTCGGGCAGCCGGGGTCATTTTGTCTCCACGCATCTTAGCCCGGGAGGCTATACGGATTACCGGGCGGCTGCTAGTGCATTCGCCAAGACCCTGAAGCTAATCTGCTTCCGTAAACCATGAGTTCATCGCGACTGCGCGTCATAGATTCCCACACCGAAGGCGAGCCGACCCGCGTCGTCATCGAAGGTGGACCCTCCCTCGGCACCGGCACGGTGGCGGAGATGGCCCGGCGGCTGCGCGAGGAACACGACTGGCTGCGCAGTGCCGTGTGCAATGAACCCCGCGGTCACGAAGCGATGGTCGGCGCGCTCCTGGTGGAGCCGCACGAACCCGGTTGCTGCTGCGGCGTGATCTTCTTCAACAACGTCTCCACGCTGAACATGTGCATTCACGGCACGATCGGTCTGGCCGTGACGCTGGCGCACCTCGGCCGGATTGGCCCGGGCGAACATCGCATCGACACGCCGGTGGGCGTGGTCGTAGCGCACCTGCACACGGATGGCTCGGTGACAGTGGCGAACGTGCCAAGCTACCGGCTGGCCACGGAGGTGCCGGTGGAGGTTCCCGGCTGGGGCACCGTGCGGGGTGATATCTCGTGGGGCGGGAATTGGTTCTTCCTGATCGAAGGTCAGGGTCCTGCGGTGGAGTTCGCGAACCTGGAAGCGCTCACCGCTTTCACCTGGTCCGTGCGGCAGTCGCTCGAAGCGCAGGGGATCACCGGTGCGAACGGGATGGAGATCGATCATATCGAAAGCTTTGGTCCGCCGTCCGATCCCAAACTGGCGGATAGCCGGAACTTCGTGCTCTGCCCGGGCAAGGCCTATGATCGCTCGCCCTGCGGCACCGGCACCAGTGCGAAGCTCGCCAGCCTGCACGCGGCGGGAAAACTGAAGCCGGGGGAGATCTGGCGGCAGGCCAGCATTCTCGATACCGTCTTCGAAGGCAGCGTGGAGGAGCTGCCGGATGGCAAGGTGCTGCCGCGCGTGAAGGGCTGCGCCTGGGTGAACGGCGAGTCCGTGTACTTCTTCGATCCCTCCGATCCTTTCCGCCACGGCATTCCCGCCAATATCTGATTCCCACCCGTAAACGACCGATAACATGAGCATCGAATGGAAGGGCGTGATGCCCGCGACCCTGACGCAATTCAACTCCGACCTTAGCATCGACCACGGCGTGATGGCCGAGCATGGCAAGTGGCTGGTCGAGAACGGCTGCACCGCCATCGTGGCGCACGGCTCGCTCGGCGAGGGTGCCACGCTGTCCTACGCGGAAAAGGTGGGGCTGCAAAAGATGTATGTGGAGGCGCTGCCGGACACGCCGATCATCCCCGGGATCGCCTCGCTCTCCACCAAGGAAGCGGTCGATCTCGCCAAAGCGGCGAAGGACAACGGCTGCCGCGGCCTGATGGTGCTGCCGCCCTACCTCTATGCTTCCGATTGGCGCGAGATGAAGGCGCACATGTCCGCGGTGATCTCCGCTACGGACTTGCCCTGCATCATTTACAACAACCCGGTGGCGTACAAGACGGACTTCACGCCGAAGCACATCAAGGAGCTGGCCGACGAGCACGCGAACGTGGAATCCGTGAAGGAATCTTCCACCGACGCGCGTCGCATCGCCGGTATCCGCGAGCTCTGTGGCGATCGTCTCGCGCTGGGCGTGGGGGTGGATGACTGTGCGCTCGAGGGCGCGGCGATGGGAGCGAAGTTCTGGATTACCGGAGTCGGCGGCGCTTTTCCGAAGCACAACGTGAAGCTCTGGGAGCTCGGCACCAGCGGCAAGGTGGAGGAAGCGATGCCGATCTACACCTGGATGCTTGAGATGCTGCGGATGGACACAGTGGTGAAGTTCGTGCAACTCATCAAGCTACAGCAGAACCTCGCAACCGCTGGCAAGCTGGGTAACAATCTCGTCCGCCCGCCGCGCCTCCAACTGGAGGGCAAGGAACTTGCTGACGCCACAGCCATCATCGAAAAGGCCATCGCCACCGCACCGGTGGTTTGAAACTCCAATCACATAAGAGGCGTTGCTTCGTCCGCCTTTCTGTCTTCTGTCTCCGTCATGAAATCGCAACTCTCCGGGACCTCAGTGATCGGCTACGCCCGCGGCGCGGGTGAAACACCCGCCGGCCAAGCGGTGCATGCCGCCAGCGGTGCCAAGCTGGAGCCCGTTTATACAGCGGCGACTCCGGAAGAAACGAATCTGGCGGTGGAATTGGCAGAGGCCGCCTTTCCAATTTACTCAGCTTTGTCCGGCAGGGAGCGTGGCGCTTTCCTGCGTGCCATCGCCGCGGAGATCGAGGGCGTGGCGGACGATCTTGCCGAGCGTGGTGTTTTGGAAACGGGGCTGCCCGATGGACGACTGCGTGGGGAGACTGCCCGCACTACCGGACAGCTTCGTCTCTTTGCCGCACTGATCGAAGAAGGTTCGTGGGTCGATGCCCGGATCGAACGTGCGCAGCCGGATCGTGCGCCGTTGCCGAAGCCGGATATCCGTTCGATGTTGCGTCCGCTGGGTCCCGTGGCGGTATTCTGCGCCAGCAATTTCCCGCTCGCGTTCTCCGTGGCGGGTGGTGACACCGCGGCAGCCCTCGCTGCGGGTTGTCCGGTGGTCGTGATCGCGCATCATGCTCATCCCGGGACGGCGGAGATCGTGGGTCAGGCGGTGCTGCGTGCAGCGCTGGCGACGGGGATGCCGGAAGGTGTTTTCTCGCTCCTTTATGGCGGCGGCAGGTCGGTCGGCGTGCCAGTAGTCCAGCACCCGGCGATCCAAGCCGTGAGTTTCACAGGTTCCCGTGCCGGTGGCACCGCGCTGATGGAGGTAGCGGCGAATCGTCCGCAGCCGATTCCGGTGTATGCGGAGATGAGCTCGGTGAATCCGGTGGTGCTTCTCCCGGGGGCTTTGGACCGCGGTGAAGCGGCATTGGCGGAGGCATTCTTCAATTCTCTAACGCTCGGTGTCGGGCAGTTCTGCACGAATCCGGGGCTGGTCTTCCTGCCGGAAGGCAAGGGGCTGGTTTTCCTCGACAGGCTCAAGCAACTGGTGGGCACCTCGATGCCCGGGACCATGCTGACCGAGGGCATTGGCAAGACTTACGTGGAGTCCGTCGAGGCCTTTGCAGGGACAGCAGGAGTAGAGACTCTCTCTCGCTGCGCTGCCCCGGAAGTCGGCAAGGGCCCGGGAGCGCCGGCGGTATTCACGGTGTCCGTGAGACGCTTCTTGGAAGAGGATCTGCTGCAGGGCGAGATGTTCGGGCCCGCGGCGCTCATCGTTCAGGGAAGCTTGGCCGAGATCGAAGCGACGATTCCGGAACTGGAGGGCCAGCTCACGGCAACCATTCACGGCACCGATGAGGAACTGGGCCACCATGCGCCTCTCGTCGCCGCGCTGGCGCGGAAAGCAGGGCGCGTGATTTTCAATGGTTTCCCGACCGGTGTGGAGGTCTGTCACTCGATGGTCCACGGCGGGCCCTTCCCGTCTACCTCCGATGGACGTAGTACATCCGTCGGTAGCATGTCGATTCAGCGCTTCGTTCGAGCGGTGGCCTATCAGGCATTCCCGCAGGCTGCCTTGGCGCCGGAGTTGCAGGATGAGAATCCGCTGGGGATCTGGCGGATGGTGAATGGGGAGCGTGTGAGGTAGTGGCGCCCCTTCCACTTGATGCTTCACGGAGCCCGGGGGATGAGCGACAAGCGCGGCATGCCCGCAAGCGAACGTCCCACCGTCCGTGCCCACCGCGAACTCGCTTCGGTTTTGCGCCCGGGTGATCTGGCGGTGGACGCTACTGCGGGCAATGGTCACGACACGGTCTTCCTGGCGGAGCGGGTGGGGGAGCGTGGACGGGTGATCGCCTTCGATATCCAAGCCGCGGCGATCGAGTCTTCGCGTGTGCGTGTGGTCGCGCAGGGTTTGGAGGGCCGGGTGAGCTTCATCCATGGCTCGCATGGCACCCTGCTGGATCATGTCGCCGCCGGTTCGGTGGCGGCTGTGGTTTTCAATCTTGGCTATCTTCCCGGTGGTGATCATTCCTTGATCACTCAGGAGAGCGAGACCCTCCTCGCTTTGGATCGGGCTTGGGAATCGTTGAAAGCGGGTGGGCTTCTCGCGATCGTGTGCTATCCCGGACATCCGGGAGGGGATCGCGAGAGCGAGGCAGTGGTAAGATGGAGTTCAGGTTTCGGCGGCGAGGTCATCCGCCGCGAAGACACCCTGCGGCCTGCGCCCTTTCTGGTGCTCCTGCGCAAATAGAAAGGCCCGGCGCTTCACAGGGAAGGCCGGGCCGGAAAAGAGTCAGGAGCTCGATCAGAACACCTCGCCGTCCTTGAAGAAGCGCTTGATTTCGGCTGCTGCTGCTTCGGTGCTGTCGGAAGCGTGGCAGACATTGCGCATCTTGGCATCGCCCTCCTTGTCGCCGAAGTCACCGCGGATGGTTCCCGGAGCGGCAGCCTTCGAGTCCGTGGGGCCGAGCAGGTCACGCACGCGGGAGATCACGTCTTCGCCTTCCAGGGCGAGGGCGATCACCGGGGTTTCCTGCATGAAATCACGCACGGAGGGGAAGAAGGGCTTGTCCGCGATGTGCGAGTAGTGGTCGGCCAGCAGCTCGTCGGTCAGGAAGAGCTTCTTGATGCCGTTGATCTTGAAGCCTTCGTTCTCGAACCGGGAAAGAACGGTGCCGACGAGGCGCTTGGCCACGGCGTCGGGCTTGAAAAGGATGAGAGTGGTCTCCAGGGCCATGCGCGGGAGGTAGGCGGGCCGGGCCGGGCTGGCAAGCCCTTTCGGATAGAGGGAGCCGGGTGGCCGGGCCCGCCGGAAGAATCAGTGCCGTTTGTCCATCTTGATCTGACCGAAGTCCTGCCGGTGTTTGAACTTGTCGGCGGTGACCCGGCAGCCGAGTTCGGGGCTGTAGGCACCATCCGCTCCCAAGAGGATCCGGACCTCCGGCTCCCATAGGGTCTCCGGAGAAATCCAGCGCAGGCCGCTGGAGGAAAAGCTCACCGAGGAGGGCAGGCCATTGGGGAGCAGGAAGATGGGGGTGCCGGCCTCGTCGCAATCGAAGCGTTCCAGCACCACACCGCTGGCATCGGCAATCAAGGTTGTATGGCGCTGCTTGCCCTCCCAGTCCTTGATGTGCTTGCCGTTGAGATTTTCGTGGGGATCGCCCCAGTGCTGGACCTTTTGTTTGCCATTCAGAATTTCATGGGGATCACCCCAGTGATGTAGTCCCGACTGGGCGCCGCTCACACGCCAGCCGATCGGGCAGGTGCAGATCCGCGGGCCGCCTGAGGCCGCGGCGCTGACCGGGTAGAGTGTTCCGCCGCCTCCGATCACCGCGTAGGGGACCCCGCCGCGGTTCACGAAGCTCTTGCTCGCGGTGAAGGTGCCGCTGCCATCCGCTTCCAGTTCCTGGATGCAGGTGTCACCGTCGTAGACGAATTTCATGCCTTTGCCGGTCTGGGGATTCCGTCCGGTACGGCGGCCAATCGCATCGTATTCGTAGCTCAGGATTCCGGTGCCGGTGCCTGCATCGCTGAATGAGATGAGCTCGTAGCCGGAATTGCAGCTGATCTGGCAGGTAGCTCCGCCCTTCTGGATGGAGCTCAGGTTGCCATTGTCATCCCATGTGAGCGAACCGCCGGGCCATGCGCTGTACTGGTGCATCTGCAAGTCCCCCGGCGGGAGGGTGTCATTCTGCGTGTAGCTACCGGGGTTCGACCCGCCGGTGGCGGAGATGCGGCGGCCTTCGAGATCGAGCGTGTAGCTCACGCTGCTTTCCAGCAAGGCGGGTGCTCCAGCGGCTTCGCGGCGGCGGGTCTCGCAGCCGGTCATGCGACCGAGATGGTCGTAGCTGAAGGTCTTCGAACGACCCGGTGGCTGTTGAGGCGCGGGGGAGAATACGGTGTCTTCCCGCGATGTCGATTGGTCCGGGTTGCGGCGGGTGGTCGTTTGCGAGAGAAGCATGCCGCTGCCATTCGATACCGTGGTGCGCACGCAGGCATCGAAGGAGGAGTCCGGGGCACCGGGATGCGGGACCTCGCCATCGGCTCGATAGTCGAAGCTCGTTGTCACGCCATTCGCTTGCGTGATGCTCAGGACACGGGCACCGGCATAGGTGAACTGCACCAGCGGGGGTGATGAAGGCGTGCCGCTGGCATCGAGCGCCGCGATGGAAAGCAGTTGGCCGAGAGCGTTGCGGGACTCGCTGAACTGCTGGCCATCCGGATAGATGATGCTGGAGCGACCGCGGTGAGAGAAGGTCCGGGTGATGGTCCGGCCATCCGCCGTCTCAGCGATCGGATTGTCGCAGGAGTCGTAACTGAAGCTTACCAGCGAGCTGCCTTGCTCCGCGCTGACACAGCGGCTCATCCCGTCGTGGCTGAAGAAACGGTCGGCGGAGGGGATCACCGGTGATGGCTCGTTCGTCCATTCTTGTTTGATCACCCGCTGCATCAAGTCGCAGGTCGGGGTGCACACGGTGCCATCCGGACCGCGAGTGGCGGCGAGCGCTCCCACGCTATTGTAGTCGAGGCTTTCGAAGGTGCCGTCCGGGTGGTTGCAGCGGATCAGGCGGCCGCAGGCATCGCGCAGGAAGCCCGTCGAATAGCCGCGTGAATCGGTGCGGCTGACCAAGCCACCACAGCGGCTAAAGCTGCTGGAGATCACTTCGGCGAGTCCGTCGCCATCCGCATCCGCGGAAACCCGGACGCTGAAGGGGGAGGCGGGTGTGCCGCCATCGTAGGCGTAGAAGGTCGTGCGACCGGCGGCATCGGTATGGCTCACGCAGCGGTCCAGCGAATCGAAGGCCTGTGAGGAGGTGTTTCCGGAGCCATCGGTCGTTTCGATGCAACGGTTCAGGGCGTCATACTCCTGCGTGAGGCCGAAGGTCTCGCTACCCGGAGTGCCAGCCACGAAGAAGTGAGTGGTCGTGCCGCAGAGCGTGGTGTTGCCATTGCGATCGCGAGTGTAGCTGCGGGTGGAGCTTCCATCCGAGTGCGTAGCAACGCGACCGGCGCTATCGTAGGTGCAGCTCAGCAGAAGGTCCCCATTGGTGGTGACCGAGAGCGGCAGGCCTGCGGGCGAGCGATCGACGAGCGTAGTTTCCCGCTGCGGTGCTCCGGGCTGTCCCGGGCTGAAGCGTTCAATCGTGCAGAGATCGTCCTCGCGCTCGACATCGAGGAAAGGATTCAGGACACGGAGCATGATACCGCCGCGTTGCTGCACCACGTGGGCGGCTTCGTGCGCGGCCATCCGGCCCACGTTCGCACCCGCTCCCTTGGTGTTGATCGCATGCTTGCTACTGGAACTCGGATTGATGGTGCTGCGGGAGAGCAGGATGTTTCCCGCCGAGCCTGGCGCATCCAGCAGTTCCCCATAGACCGAGCACATCACCGTGCCGTCGTTGGCGTAGCCGAACTCGGTAACATTGCCCATGGCGTCCGTGACCGAACTGCAACGCTGGAAGCCGTCGTAGGTGAAGCTCGTTTGCGGACTGGTGCCAGCCGACGAGAGGGTGGTGATGTGGAGCGGGCATCCCGCGGCGTTATAGTCGAACTCGGTGGTGACGGAAGACAGGGTGCCGAGCCCGCCTTGGATATAGCGGTGAAGCAGGCCGCGCTCATCGTAGCGGAAGTCATAGGCGAGATCGGTCGCTTGCGCGCGGCAGGCGGCGGGAGTGCTGATGCGGACGCACTGGCCCGCGGCATCGTAGGCGAAATCCTGAACCGCGAAGTTCGAGATGCCCAGCAGGTCGGGATCTGTCGAAGTCGAACCATCGATTGGGCGCTCTTCATCCGCGGTGCGCACGCGCCGGCCTCGGCTGTCGTGAACGAAGAAGGTAGAGTAGGTAGGATTAACCGCATCGAGCGATCCGTCCGGCCCGCGGTTCTCGACATCGCATCGGACCGGGAGGCCGCCAGCGTCCACGGTGAGATTCATCGAGATGCGGTTCGGCATGCCGGAGCTCTGGACCTGCACGCACAGGTGGAGAGGATTGTAGTCGAAGAGCCAGTCGTTCCCGCGCGGATCGACGACGCGGGTGATGCGGCCCTGCAGATCACGATCGAAGGCGGTAACGAGTTTGAGGCCGTCGCCCGACTCGCTCTTGTCCCGGATCACCTTGCTGGCGAAGCGGGTGGCCGGATCATATTCGATCTCGTCCCGGAACGAGGATTCCGCACCGTTCAAGGTGATGCAGGCGGTCGTTTGGCCGAGGGTATTGTATTCCCACTCCGCTCCGGTGCCGGGTAGCGGCGAGGTGAAGCTGACGCAGTTACCATGATCATCGTAGCTCCATGTGGAGGTCTGCCCGTGGGCATTCGTCATCGAGCTGCGGAAGTTCGAGCACAGCCATGCTTTCTGCTTCTGGCCCAGTTTCGCGGAAACCTTCTCGCCGAAGCTCTGGCCCTGCGTCTGTCTGGGCGTAGTCACGTTCATCGAGATCCGTGCCCAACCTTCACCGAAGCCACCCGAGGCGGAGCGGGCGGAACCGGCGGCGTGCAGCCCCGCGTTGACCTTCTCCCCGAAGGTGCTGCCTTGGGTTTGCTTCGGGGTGGTCACGTTCATTGAGATCCGTGCCCAGCCCTCGCCGAAGCTGGTGAGGGCGGCGACTTCCCAGAGATCGGGCAGCATGTCGTTGTCGGAGTCCAGATCACCACGGATGCCGATGGCTCCGGGCGCGTCGGAAAGATAGCTGCTGCCAAAGCCGGGCAAGTAGCTCATGCGCACGGTGCGCTTCTCGCCGCCGCTGGACACCATGGTGGCCTCGCGGGGATTTCCACGCTCGCGCACCGGGCAGCCCTTGCGGAAGTCCCGGTCGTAGGTGATGAAGTCCATGCTGCCGTCCGGGTAAGTCACCCGCGTGCAGAGGCCGTCCAAATTGTAAGCGAAGTCGGTTTGGAAGTAATCGGGATCGCTGGCGCGGAGCTTGCCGGTCGGCAGATTGGAACTTGAAGTCACCGCTTGCCCGGGCGTGGAAAAGCCGGTGTGGATGCGGCTGCGGGTCATGCGATGCAATTTGTTAAAGGCGCGGATGACCACGCGGCCCAGTTCATCGTTTTCCGTCATCTGGTAACCTCCGCCCGGCAGCATTTCGAAGCTGGAGACCATCACTTCCCCCAAGCCTCCGACGCGGTTGCGGTCCTGCGTTGAGCAGGTGTCATAGGAAACATCGAGCGGATCGGTGACCGGGGAGTAAGTGAAGCCAGCTAGCAGACGTCCCGCGCCATCGGTCACGCTCAGGAGATTTCCATTGAGGCGGGGATCGGGTGATCCCGAGCTATAGCTGTAGCTGGTCGGACCCGCCACGGGAGCTTGGCCGGGAACGAAAGGGCAGGAGACATTCTGAAGGAGTTCGCCCGAGGCATCGTAGCTGAAGCTCACCTTCGACACCGTAGTCCCGCCGACGACGCAGGAGAGTTCCTCGATCACCCGGTGGGTGGATGCCCAAACCGGAACAATTTGGCGTCCGAAGGAATCGGCCACGCTGGAGAGCAGGCCTTGGGGATCATAGGTGCAGGTGAGCGAGAGGCCGTTGCGATCCGTGATGCTGGAGATCTTCCCCTGTTGAAGCGAGCGATCAAAAGGGAGGAATGTCCAGATGCCCTTGTCCTCGAAGGTGAGGATGAAGGTGTTCCCCTCGAAGCGGCCCTCGCGGAATATGCCGTCGCAGCGGAATGTCCCGTCCGCTTGGCGGTGGAAGACATCGGCGCGGCCGCCGCCATCGTGGATTACCACGCGCGAGGCTGCAGGGCCCGCTTGAGCGGGGATGGTCTCCACCCGGATGTTGTAGGAGAAATCCCAGCCGGTGCCGTGACCGGAGCTGACCGGCTTCTTGGAGCGGTAAGTACGCGTCCACTTCAGCGGTGGCCCGGCGGGACAGGGAAGGGAAAGATCTACGGTGCCGAAGCTCACCTCGCCCGGTAGGGCGCTGCGCGGCGGCATGGTCCTGCCCACGTTTGCTCCAGCACCCTTGGTATTGATCGCGTGGTTGTTCACAAGCGGTCCTGGCGAGAGGCGAAGGTCCGTCTTGGCTTCGAAAAGAGGATTCTCTCCCTTGCTGCCCTGTTCCTTGTGCAGCGGGTTCGTGCCCGAGAGCCCTTTATCTTTGTAAAGAGGGTTTACCTGGCTCTTCGCTCCACCCTCGAACAAGGGATTATCGCCCGAGAGCCCGCTGGCTTCGTAGAGAGGATTCGAGACCACACCTTCATCCGAGCTGCTCTCCCAGGGAGAATAGCTTTCCTCGGCCTTCTTGTTGAACTTGCGGGCCGTGGACGAGCCGCCCTTCTTTACCACGATACCCACGCCCGGAATCGGATTGCTCGATTCCAGAATCACCGGTGCGGCGGGTGGTAGCGAGGCGGGCGCATCGGGTGCGAGGCCGGTGGAGGTCACGGCAATCGCTTGGTTCAACTCCACGAGCGTGATGCCAGAGCCATCTTGGATGCGGGCGGCAATGACATTGGATCCCAGGGCGAAGGCTCCGGACACCAAGGCTCTCCACTCGCCATTCCCCAGCGCCTCGAGTGGAATGAGCAAGGGCGCTTGGCCTTCGATCTCCAGGACCAGGAAGCTTGCCGGCGGGATCAACTGCCCCATGATCCGCAGATCACCGCCCACCGAAGTGAGGACGGGGAGGGTGATGCCGAATACTTCCGTCTGCGGTTGAAGAATCCTGTAGAAGGCGCGGGTCCTCGTGGGCTCGGTATCCAGCCAAGCTCCCTCCGCACCGCTGGCCTCGACCATGGCCACCTGCTCCCAGAGCGGAGCGGTGAGCTCGGCGGAACGCTCGATCCGGTAGCGCACGCCGCTCTCCGCCGGCCAAGTGAGGCGGACCTGCTTACCCGGCAGGCCCGATGAGAACTGGAGAAGGGGCGGAGTCACTTCCGCAAGGAGCGACGCGGGCAGCAGGAGAGCCGCCAAGGCGATGGGCTTCATGGCTAAGGGAGGGAACAAGGGTTGGGAGACCGGAGCCCCGCCGCGCCCGGCGACGGGGCACGAACTTAAAGGTCCGAATTTATAATAACCCCTTAGCCTTTAAGAGTTCTGTTTATTCGGGTCAATGTTTAAAATGGCTGGGAATAGCCCTCGCGGACAGAATGAACCCGCTCCGCGTGGATACGCGGGCGGGTAGCGGAGAACTTGGGGCAGCCGCTTTACCAGTCGGAGGTATTGGCGGGGACGTGTTCGTCGGAAGCGGCCAAGCTGCACCACATGGCCATCTCGCCCTGCTCGGGAATGTAGCCGATGTGGTCGTAGTCGCCGCCGGCAGGACAAATCACGTCATGTTCGATGAAGTTGCCCGGGCCGAGGATGTCCGTGAACATGTTGATCGGCGTGTAAGTGGGAAGCGCCTTGAGATTCTGATAGGAGCGCACCGCCTGCTGGGCGTTGCGGATATTGATCACGCAGCCGGAGCGATCCGAGCCTTTCTTCCAAGCTCGTGCTCCCACGAAGATGATCGAGATCAAGGAAAGGAGAACGATGATCACGACGGTGAGTTCCAGAAGGGTAAGACCTCTGGCCGTGCGGGGGGAAGAAGGGGAGGACTTCATCGCGTTGATGGGGAGGGAGGTGTCGAGTGACCCGGAGAGTTCACACCAAGGAAGCGATCGACGGAACTACGTCTTCGCGTCGTCTCACCCTACGGGATCGCGGTAGGCAGCCGATATCCTGCTGCGGCCGTGATGTTTAGCGGAGGCCCGCCGCGATCTCGCCCGCCAAGCGTGCCAGCAGGCGGCTTTCCGCCGCAGCCAGGGCATCGTAACCATCGGCCCCCATCTCCTCGCTGCCGGACCAGGAGCGGGAAGCGATCATGCGGCGGTCGGGAAGGGAATAGACGCGCCATGCCGCATCAATCACGGCCTCGCCGTTGTCGGTGCCGTGGAGTTGGCGGATATCCAGCGAGATCTGATAGCGCAGCTCGCCGTCGCTGCCCCAAGGGTAGACGCGGACATTGCCGGTATTGAGGCGGCGTCCGAGATTGGTGGCGGTCACGCGCGCGATGTTCTCCTCCAGATCTCCGGCCCAGCGGTGGGACTCCGCGACAGCCATGCGGTTTCCGGTTTCCTGGAAGATCAGGTTCGGGCGATCGATGTAGCCGGCGATGGAAACCGGGCCGACGCCGACGCCCACGCCCCCGCCGGAGGGTGCCGGGCCCTCCGCGCTGAGCACGTAGAAAGATTTGGGATCCGCGCAGGAAGCAAGGAGAAGGAAGGGGAGCAGGAGGAAGGCGCGCATGGGAACTTCTAAGCTGGAACTTCTAACCGGCAACTCACCTCTTCTTGGCCTTCGGCTCCTTATTGCCGGAGCTTTCGCGACCGAAGAGCAGGGAATTCGGCTTTTCCTCGATGGAGTCGGAAAGGGTCTTGAAGGCGCGCAAGGCGGCGCGGAGCTCGTCGAGAGTGCGGCTCAGATCCCCTTGTACCGCGCCCTCCGGTCCGAGACTGGAAACCGAGCTGCGCACTTCCTTGAGCGTGGCTTCCAGCTCCGCGGTGATGTTCTGGGTCTCGTCCCGGGCGAGCAACTTCTTCGCCTCGGCGAGAGCAGCCTCCGCTTCGTCCAAGGTGCTGCGGACATCCTTTACCGTGATGGCGATCTCGTCGGCGGCATTGCCGAACTTGCCGAGGGTTTCATCCAGCGGGAGCGCCTCGATCTTGGAGAGGATCGAGTTGAGCTTGTCCTGAAGTTGGGCGAATCCGGAGGACTCGGTGGGAATGATCTCGTATTCGCCGCTGCGGGCGAGTTCCGCCGGAGCGGCTCCGGGAACGAAGTCCAGATCGACGTAAAGAGCCCCGGTGAGAAGGGATCCCGTACTGAGCGTGGCGCGCAGGCCGCGACGGACGCACTCCTCCAGCACATTCTTCGAATTGTCGATGTTCTCCACCGCCTTGGCCAAGGTGTCGGAATCGATCTCGATCACAACCGGCACCCGGGAATCGCCGGAGGGCGAGTGCTTGAAGCTGATCTCCACCACGCGCCCGATCGGGATGCCGCGGAACTCGACCGGAGCTCCGGTCGAGAGACCGCGTACCGATTGATCGAAGAACAAAAGACAGAGATGGTCGGGCACGAAGATCGACTTCTTGGCCGCGTCTTCATCGGTGAAGAGGGTGAAGACCGTGCCGTCGGTCACGGGGCCGCCGGACACGCCACCCTTTGGCACCGAGAAGGAGGCTCCGCCGGTGACCATTGCTTGGAGCGAGGGGGTGCTCAGCTTGAAGCCATCCGCACCGGCGGTCACATCGATGCCGCTGGTGTTCCAGAAGCAGGTGCCCTGCCGCACGAGGTCGGAGTAGTCATCGTCGATGAAGACATCGAAGCGCACACGGCGGTTCTCGATATCAAGCGTGCGGCGCTCGACCCGGCCGACCTCGAAGCCGCGGTAGTAGATGGGTGAATTGGCCGTGAGCGAGCCGGCATCTTCCGCCACGAGGGTCAGGCGGAGGCCGGGAACATTCGCGCTGGTGACCGGCGGCTGCTCCAGCCCGTCGAAGTGATTGACCGGGGCGGGGCCATCGCCGGGTTCCAACTCGATGTAGGCACCGGTGATGAGGGTGCTGAGTCCGGAGATGGTGGAGGCGGAGACGCGCGGGCGGACGACCCAGAGGCGGCTGCCACCGCGCAGCAGGTCCGCGGAATCCGGGTCGATACGGATTTCCGTCACTACCGAGAGCAAATCGTCGGCGAGCTCGATCTTTTCGACGACGCCCACCTTGACGGAGCGGCAGCGTACCTCGGTCTTGCCGGCTTCGATGCTATCGGCGGTTAGAAAGCGCACGTAGGCCAGTTCGCCCTTGTCGTGATAATGCTTCCAAACCAGCCAACCGGCGAGAACCAGCGCGACGAGAGGTACTACCCACACGCTGCTCCAGCGGCGGCGGTGGCGCACTACCGCGCGTGGTTCCTGGGACTGTTCCTCTTCGCTCATGGGGTGGCAGGTGATCCTCCGGCGGCATCCTTCTCATGGCGATCCCAGAAGAGCCGGGGGTCGAAACTCATCGCGGAAAACATGGTCAGAACGACCACCAATGCAAAAGAAAGGATCGCGGGGCCGGGCGTCACCGTGGAGATGATGCCCATCTGCACAAGGCAAACCAATACTGCCACCACGAAAACATCGACCATCGACCAGCGGCCGACCAATTCGGTGACGTGATAGAGCCGGGCCAGATTCTTGGGCGAGGCGGTAGCGAAGCCCTTCGCGGCGAGGCAGAGCCAGATCAGCGCGATCATCTTCAGGATCGGGATCATGATGCTGGCGGAGAAAATGATCCCGGCGACGAGGAAGTCCCCTTTCTTCCAGAAGTTGATCACGCCGGACATGATCGTGTCCCGGCTATTCCCGCCGAGGCCGGCGACATTCATGATTGGGAGCAGATTCGCCGGCAGATAGAAGGCCATCGCGGCGATCAGGAAACTCCAGGTCCGCTCCAGGCTGTGAGGCTTGCGCAGGTGCAGGCGGCTGCCGCAGCGCGGGCAGTGTTCGTCCGCGACCGGGCTCACCTTCCCGCACAAGTGGCAGGAGGCCAGGCCTTCATCGGCAGCGCTGCGGATCTCGCTCACTTGTTCTTGTTCTGGAGTGCGATTTCAAGCCGGTCCCAAAGCTCCAGCCTGTCGATGCCGGACATGGCGAAAGCGGTGCAGAAGACCAAGCCGATGAGAGCCCAGAAGCCGGCGCCGAGGTGGACGTGGCCCACGGCTCCCAACTTCAGCAGGCTCACGAGGATGCCGACGAGGAAGACCTCCAGCATGCTCCATGGCTCGGAGAGCTGGAAAATGCGAGTGGTGGTCAGAGCGCCCGGTAAGGCGATGCCGAAGCGCAGGGGTGCCGCGACATAGAGGAGCCCGCCCATCAGTGTGAGCGGTGCCACCATGGTGAAGAGAAAGATCACCACACCCATCAGCGCGCTGGATTCTTGGAATAGGGCGTCCGCGGCCTGGAGCAGGGTCAGCTCGCGACGGATGCTGCCCGAGTCCACCGTGATGGAGGGGAAGACATGGGCGAGCACCATGAAGATGAGCGCGGCCGAGGAAAAGGCCGTGGCGCGCGCCAGCGAGCGCGGGCGGTTCTGATAGAGCATCTCCCCGCAACGGCAGCAGTAGGCGGCATCGCCTTCAAGCAGGCGCGGTGCTTCCTGTAGCGCGTCGCAGAAGTGACAGCTCACCCGGATTGGCCCGTCGCTGATGCGGGGCCAAGAGAGTCCGGGGAGGTCGCGCTTCATGGGCTGTTAGAGCGGGCGGGCGTAGGTATCGCAGCGGTTGAGCCAGCCGGCGCGCCACTTCGCCTCGTTGCGGGCGGGCGGCGAGTTGTCGATCCGGCGGTTCAGCATGCGCTTGGCGCTGGCGGAGAATTCGGCGGCGGCGGCTTGGCCGGAGGGGACCTCTTTCATGCTGCCGAGCACGTGGAGCAGGCCCCAGCCCTTACCCTGGTAGGTTTCGGAGGCTTGGGTGCCATCGCCCTTGAAGTTCACGTAGTCGATCAGCGCATACATCCCGTTCGGGGTGGAGGCCACCTTGTTGTAGTTCGTCTGCAGTCGGCCGCGATCGCTGGCCGGAGCGGCGGCTAGCACCTTGGGCAAGGCGGCGCGGGAGCGGGCGATGATGAAATCGGTCTGTAGCGAGACATTTGCGGCCAGCCACTGGCGCAGCGCATTCGTGCGCGGGCTGCGGAAGTCCTTTTGGAAGGCGGCCTTGTTCCGCCATGGGGCATGGCGCTCGCTGGCGATGGCCGGAGGCTGCGCCCCGCGCTGGCGGGCGAAGGCGATGAACTGCGGCCAGCTTTCCTCGAAGCGGCCGTTGAAGCCCGCCGGATACCAGATGAAGTGCCCGATCCCGAGGGAAGGGAATTCCTCGCCGCCGTTCCATGCGGTCAGGCCGTCCACGCTGCCGCCGGATTCATTCTGCCAGATCTTCCGCCCGATCGCGGCCTTCTGGGCACCGGTCAGGTTCGCCGCCGCAGGATTAGCAGCGGCTTGCGAGGACATGGTGGCCGGGCCGCAGGCGGCGAGCGCCAGGCACAGGGGCAGGAGAAGGCGGAAGGCTTGCACGCGAGGTATTTCCGCGAGTTTCGCCTTCTTCGCAAGCAGGACTATCAAGCAGCGCCAAGCGCCGTCAGGAGCCGCTGGCGCACTTCCTCGTTCTTCATGAAGGCGGGGAAGAGGTGGCTGCCCGGGCCATAGGCGCAGAATTCCACCAGCTCGCCGGTGTGGTTCCCGCTGGTCCAGGCGATGCCGTGGCGCTTGGCGAAAAGCCGTGCCAGTTCGCCGGTTTTCAGGCCTTGGGCACGCTTGAGTTCCTCCTTGTCCAGCTCGATGCCGGTGCGGTCGCGGATGTAGTCGCCCAGTTTCGGGCCGCTCAGCCCGGCACCGGAGTTGCCCATCCACTCGAAGGAGCGCTTGAAGCCAGCGATCTTCTCGAAGGCGGCGGTCGTGCCGTTGTAGATCCCCGGGGCCATGCCTTGGTTGGGGTCGGCATTTACGCCATTGAGCTGGATGCCGCCACAGCCGTGGTCGGTGGTGATGACCAGTAGCACGTCGTCATGGGCGGCGACGTAAGCGAGCATGGAGCCGATGGCATCGTCGAATGCGAGTTGCTCGCGGATGCTGCCGGCGGCGTCATTTGCGTGGCCGCAGTGGTCGATGCGAGCGCCCTCCACCATCAGGAACCAGCGGTCCTTGGCCAAGGAGTCGAGGCGTTTGACGGCGAGCTCCGCCATCTCGGCCAAGGTCGGCAAAGTTTCCTGCAGTTCCTTCTTCGATTCACGGTCGATCGTGAGCGGCACGTAGCCGGAGGAGAAAAGTCCAAGCACGGGCTTCTTGTCGTCGGCCTTGAGGGCGAGCAGTTCCTTGCGGTCCTTTAGGAGGTCATAGCCGCTGTCGGAGAACTTCTTGAGCAGCTCGTCCGGGAAGAACTTCCGGCCGCCGCCGAGGAGGACTTCCACGCCGCGCTCGTGATACTGGTTGGCGATCGCACCCTCGTCCCCGCGGCTATCCACGTTGGCGGCGAAGCCGGCAGGGGTGGCGTGGGTGATGGTGGCGGTGGAGACCAAGCCGAGCGGGACCGACTGCTTCTTGAGAAGGGATTGGATCGCTTCGATCGGGCGGCCGTTACCGGGATCCACGTTGATTGCGCCGTTGTTTACGCGCTTGCCGCCGCCCCAGGCGCTGGCTGCAGCGGCGGAATCGGTGACCACGCTATTGGCGGAGAAGGTTTCCACGAGCGAGCGCACGATCGGCATCTCGCGATACATTTTCACCCAGTTCGTGGTTTTGCCCTCGAAGACCGAGCGGCTGTGCTGGGCCAAGGAGAGCGCGCCGTGGTTCATGCCGTCGCTGACCATGAAGATGATCTTCTTGGGCAGGCCGCGGTTGCCGGAGGATTTCCGGGTTTCTTGGGCGAGCAGGGAAGCGGAGCCGGTGCCGAAAAGGGCGGAACCGATCGAGGCTGCCTTGAGGAAATCGCGGCGGGATGAAGAGGCTTTCATGGGCTGACAGGCGGGTTGATACGCTTCCTAGGCGCCGATTTCCATCGCGAAGGCAACAGAGATTGTGGTTACGGATTTGTCTCGAAACTTTTTGACGGGATCGGGCATCCGCGGGCTTGCCCCTTCCTCCTGTTCCGCGAAACTCCGCCCATGGCTCAGATCCCTTGGGACAAGGTCTTCAAGTTTACCGGCTACGACATCGCCAAGCTGCTCATTACCGCCGGCATCATCGTGGTGGTGACCAAGATCCAGCTCTTCAACGACAAGCTTTCCGCCTTGCTGATCGCGCTGCCTTTCACCTCGCTGGTGGCGATGATGTGGATGCAGGCGGAGAAGCAGGGTACCGGGCGAATTGCCAACCATGCCGAAGGAACTTTCTGGTTCGTGCTGCCCACCTTGCCGATGTTCCTGATCCTGCCGTGGATGCTGCGGCATGGCTGGGGATTCTGGGCGGCGCTGGGGGTGAACTGCCTGCTGACCGCGGGGCTCTTCTGGGCCACGGTCTTCATTCTGAAGCGTTTTGGGTACAATTTGATGTGAAAATGCGGATCTGGCGGATTTTGCCCTTGTCATTCGGGGGGTGATTTGATCTTTCCCGCCTTCCGGTCGCAGTTAGGCCGGTTCGGAATTACGACACGGCATGTCTCCAGACAACATCGTCCCCTTTGAGCAGCCGAAGTCCCATTCCCGGTTTCCAGGTACACCCATGAAAAGTGATCTTGTCGAGAAGGCGTCGGAGATTGTCAGCGATCCGCTGGTCCTTATCAACATGGTCTCGAAGCGCGTCCGCCAGCTGAACAGCGGCCGCTCGCCGTTGATCCCGACCCGCCCGAGCATGGGTGCGGCGGACATCGCGCTGACCGAAATCATCGAGGGCAAGATCAAGCTCGTCGAGGCTCCGGCCGCTCAGACCGAGTCCTGAGCTGCCGCTTGCGGGATACAGAGTCGCGTCCATAGTGGGCGCGAATTGTCATGAGTGCGGAAATCTCCAGCAACCGCAAGGCGCTCCGTGATTTCCACATCTCGGACAAGTACGAGGCGGGCCTAGAGCTGAAAGGCACGGAGGTGAAATCCATCCGTGCCGGGAAGGTGAACATTTCCGACGCCTTCGCGCGGGTGGAGAAGGGCCAGCTTTTCCTCTACGGCTGCGACATCCAGCCTTGGGAGACCGCGTCCACGTGGTTCCAGCACGAGTCGAAGCGCCCGCGCCGGCTGCTGCTCCACAAAAAGGAGATTCTCAAGCTGGAGAATGCCAGCGCGGTGAAGGGGGCCACCTTGCCGTGCCTGAAGATGTACTGGAAGAACAAGCGGGTGAAGGTCGAGATCGGCATCGGCAAGGGCAAGACCCACTCCGACCAGCGTCACGACCTGAAGGAAAAGGTCGAGCTGCGCGAAGCCCAGCGGGAAGTGGCGCGGTTCAACCGTCAGTGAGGGCCGGGTTTTCCTTGGCGAGCCTTGGAACTTGGCACTTCTTGCTTGGAAGCTCAGTTTCCCTAGGTGCGTCGCCTCCGCAACGATCTGCCCTATACCTTCACGCCGCCGAAGCCGCGCGGCTGGTTCCGTCCTCTCGGCCTCTGGGCGAACAATGCGGTCTTCCTGCGTAGGAAATACAATGTGCCGCTGCTGGAGGACAGCGGCTTCGAGAAGGTGAAGGAGCTTTCCGCAGCGGGACATTCCGTCCTGCTCGCTCCGAACCATGCCGATCACTCGGACCCGCATGTGATGTCCGCGCTGATTGCCCGGCATGAGATGCGCTCGCATTTCATGGCGGCGCGGGAGGTCTTCGAAGTGAGCAAGGCGGGAGCGTGGGCACTGCAGAGCATGGGGGTTTTCTCGGTGGATCGGGACGGCCCGGACCTCTCGGCGATCAAGACCGCGATCACCCTGCTGGAGACCAGTAGCGATCCGTTGGTGATCTATCCGGAAGGGGAGATTTATCATCATCATGAGCGTCTCGATCCCTTGCACGAGGGTGTGGCGTCGATCCTTCTGAAGGCCGCCGCCCGTCTGAAAGAGCGCAAGGAGGCATGGCTGGTGCCGGTCGGCATCCGCTTCCATCATGATCCGGCGGTACAGGATACCTTCGACGAACGGCTTTCGCGTCTGGAAGACCGCATCGGGTGGACGCCCAAGCCCTCGATGGCGGTGGACGAGCGAATCGTGAGGCTCGGTACCGGCCTGTTAGGCCTGAAGGAAATGGAATTCCTCGGTGAAGCGGGGCGCGGGAAGATCCAAGATCGCTTGGCGGCGATGTGTGAGAGCCTCCTTTCCGAGGTCGAATCCCGCCAAGGCCGGGACCCCAAGGCGACGACGGCTCCGGAGCGGGTGCGCGGCCAGCGCTACCGCATCCGCAAGCGCTTGCTCGATGCTGAGAAGCCGCCGACCTACCTGGAGAAGACCGCGCTGCTGGATGATTTGGACCGGGTCTTCACCGCGCTGCAGGCCCATAGCTATATCGGCGATTACTTCCTGGCAGAGCAGACGCTCGACCGCCGTGCTGAAACGATCATGAAGCTGGAAGAGGATCTGCTCGGCTTCCCGAATTATCCGGTGCCGCGCACGGCCAAGGTGAGGGCGGGAGAACCGATCCCGGTAAGCAAGATGCTGGCAGCCGGGGAACTGCCGCCGAAGGGCGGGGCGGGGGAGCTAACGGCCTTGCTGGAAAGGCGGCTTGGCGAGTTACTTCTGCGCTGATGCCGGGGGTGTCCTGACTTCTCTCAGGACGATGTCATCCACGCTCAAACCTGTCCCGAGGTCATCTCCCGCGATCGCGATGCCCACCGCCTCGGGCTCTTTGGGCCACGGGATCTGAGTGGATAAGGATTTCCATTCGCCGGAGGTAGGGAGCGCGCTCGAGTAGACGATCTGTTCGGTGCCATCCGGCATCCGCATCGAGACCTTGAGCGGGGCGTATTGCCCCTCGGAGGAGAATCGGACGCGCAAGCTGAGCTTCAGGTTTCGGGTGGCCGGGCTCCGCTGGAGATCTTGGCTCAAGTGGAAGCTGCCATTCTTCGGAGTGATCTGCAGGAAGGGGTTCCCTTCGTCCTGAATCACTTGGCCTCCCTCGCAGATCCAAGGGGCGAGATATTGATCGAAGCCGCCGTTCTTCAGTAGCGACTCCCCTTTGCTCTCTGCCTGTGCCGCACTCAGTTGGACGATTTCCACGGTGGTTTCCTCTACCGGCGCGAAGTCGTCTGGGGCCTTCTCCTGTTTGCTGATGGTGGTATCACCGCCTGTCGCCTCGGTTTCGCGGGAAATTGGTGAATCCACAGGCGCGGTCTCGTTCAATCGCCTAGGACGCTGAATCGGCTGGAAAGGTTGGCTCGGCTTGGTTGCTTCCGCCTGTTCCGGAGCACGCCTAGAAGCCCCCGGTGAGCGGCCCGGCTCATCGTCCCCCGGGCTGATGCTATCGGTTGTGGCCGCCTTTTCTGCCCGCTCGGCCAAGCGCCCTTTGAGTTCGCGGTTTTCCCCCCAGAGAAACACGGCAGCCCCCAAGCAAAGCAAGGTTCCTCCTGCCCAATAAAAGCGATTGCCAGCCATAGACTTTGATAATCCGACAAAGGGTGCGGGAAGTCCAGCTTCCGGGTGCTTTCTTATCCCAGTTTCAGATCATCGATCCACAGCTTCCCTTCACCACGATTGCTCTCCAGCATCATGGAAACCGGTGCGGACTCAGGCCGCTCGATGACCTGCTTCACGGTGATCCACTCGCCGGATTTTTCGATCTTGGCCCCTGCGGCGAGGGCCGATGCCTCGTCCTTGTCGTAGATTCGCAGCCGCCACTGGATCGGTTCGTCCTTGGAGGCGGCAGATGCTTTGATCCGGAAGCTCAGAGTCAGCTCCTTTTTTCCCTCCGGCCACTTGAAGGCTTGGCTCAGCCCGAAGACCCCGCCGTCGAGTTCGATCTCCAGCAGGGAGTTGTCCTTGTTGTCCGGGTCTGGGACGATTTTACCTTCCTCGCATTCCCAAGGCGCGAGCTCTTTGTCGAAGCCGGTGTTCTTCAACAGCGGCTCCGCGGTTAAAGGAAGCGGGAGAAGCAGTAATAGGAACCCGAGTTTCTTTCCCATTTCGGTAAAATGAGGGAGGGATGGGGGGAAGTCGATGAGGGACTGGATCATCATGCCGCGGTGAGGCCCCACGCACGGCCCGAGAGATCGCGGAAGTGGTTAAGATAGGTAAGGAAAGGAGCTGCCGGGCTTCCATTGTACTTGCAATACCCGCTGAATCCGCTTTCTTCCGCGGTCCCGACCAAGGGCGGACCGGCCAAGGTGGCTGGACTGAATCAAATACCTCAATGAGCGAAAGCACCATCAATCTCGCGGATTACAAGATCCACGACACCGACACCGGCAGCGCAGATTACCAAGTCGCGCTTCTTACCCAGCGCATCGTCCACCTGACGGCGCACCTCACGCAGCACAAGAAGGACACCTCGTCCCGCCGCGGCCTCCTGAAACTGGTCGCCCAGCGCCGCAAGCTGCTCGACTACGTGAAGGCCAACTCCGAAGAGCGCTACCAGAAGCTGCTCGCCGGCCTCAGCCTCCGCAAGTAAACCCTTTCCTCGGACGGCCACGGTAACCCCGTGGCCGTCTCGCATGAAACGGCGGGCCCTTTCCGGGAAACGTTTTCCCATCCGCCGTCGGACAGCCCTTTTATCCCTTTCCTACTTTTGGGGACTGTCCGAAATCCAAATACCGCCTGTGGCATGTCGCCACGTGCACACACTGAAAGACAGACAAGATGAACATCCATAAAGTCACGAGCCAGGTCGGCTCGAACCCCATCTCCTTCGAGACGGGAAAAATCGCCAAGCTCGCCGACGGCGCCGTGATGGTGACCTGCGGCGAAACCGTGGTCCTCGTGACCGCCGTGTCCGCGACCAAGGTGAAGTCGGGCCAGACCTGGTTCCCGCTCTCCGTTGAATACAAGGAAAAGGCCTCCGCCGCCGGCCAATTCCCGGGTGGCTACTTCAAGCGTGAAGGCCGCCCGACCGAAAAGGAGATCCTGACCTGCCGCATGACGGACCGCCCGCTGCGTCCGCTCTTCCCGAAGGGCTATCTCTACGAGACCCAGATCATTGCGCTGCTCCTCTCCGCGGACCAGATCAACGACTCCGACATTCTCTCGATGAACGGCGCTTCCGCCGCGCTCGCCATCTCCGATATTCCCTTCGCCGGTCCGATCGGTGCCGTGCGTGTCGGTCGCGTGGATGGTGAATTCGTCATCAACCCCACCTTCGAAGAGCGCGAAAGCAGCGATCTCGATCTCATCTACGTCGGCAACAAGACCGACGTGATCATGATCGAAGGCGCCGCCAACGAGCTGCCCGAGGAAGACTTCATCAAGGCCCTGCACTTCGCCCAAGTCGCCGTCCAGCAGCTTGTCGAAGCCCAGGAAGAGCTGGTCCGCCTCGCCGGCAAGCAGAAGCGCGAATACGCTCTGACCGTTGCCAAGGACGAGCTCCTGGAAGTCGGCTACGAGATCGCTGGCAGCCGCATCGAAGAAGCCATCTACGCCCCGACCAAGGTCGAGCGCGGCAAAAAGGTCGGCGTGCTCCGCGACGAAGTGGAGACCGCGATCAAGGCCCGCTACCCGGAGTCGACCGACTTCGATGTCGAGCAGGTCTTCGAATACATCCAGAAGAAGGCGTTCCGCATCTCCATCATGGAGAAGGGCCTGCGCGCCGATGGCCGCCAGGTGGGCGATCTCCGCCCGCTCTTCGCCGAGGCGAACAGCCTGCCGCGCGTTCACGGTTCCGCGATCTTCGCCCGCGGCGAAACGCAGGCCATGGGCATCTGTACGCTGGCTCCGGCCGACGAGAAGCAGTTCTTCGACAACTACGCCGGTGGTGAGGACAGCAAGCGCTTTATCCTCCACTACAACTTCCCTCCGTTCTCGGTGGGTGAGTGCGGCCGCATGGGTGGTATCAACCGCCGCGAGATCGGCCACGGTGCCCTCGCCGAGCGTTCCATCGCCCCGGTGATCCCGGACGTGGAAGACTTCCCTTACGCCATGCGCGTTTCGTCGGAAGTCATGGAGTCGAACGGTTCCACCTCGATGGCCACGGTCTGTGCCGGCACCATGTCGCTGCTCTGCGCCGGTGTCCCGCTCAAGGCTCCGGTCGGCGGTATCTCCGTCGGTCTCGTGACCGAGTGGAACGATGACGGCACGATGAAGGCTCACAAGGCCCTGCTCGACATCATCGGTTCCGAAGACTTCTACGGCGACATGGACTTCAAGCTCTGCGGCACCGATTCCGGTGTGACGGGCTACCAGCTCGACCTGAAGCTCCCGGGCCTGCCGCTCTCGATCCTCGAGGAAGCCATCCACATGGCGAAGGCCGCTCGCTCCACGATCATCGCCAAGATGACCGAAGCGGTGTCCGGTCCGCAGGACCTCAGCCCGCATGCCCCGCGCATCGTGTCCGTGAAGATCCCCGCCGACCGCATCGGTGAGCTCATCGGGCCTGGCGGCAAGAACATCAAGGGCATCCAGGCCGAGTCCGGCGCCGAGATCAACATCGAGGACGACGGCACCGTGCACATCTACGCTTCCAAGGAAGAAGGACTGCTGCGCGCCAAGTCGCTCATCGAGCGCATGTTCCAGGAGATCGAAGTGGGCAAGGTGTACACCGGCAAGGTGGTCAGCATCACCAACTTCGGCGCCTTCATGGAAGTGCTCCCGGGCAAGGACGGCCTGATCCACGTCTCCGAGCTGGCCGAAGGCCGCACCGAGAAGGTGGAAGACGTCGTCAAGAAGGGTGACATCATCACCGCCAAGTGCCTTGGTGTGGATGAGAAGGGCCGCGTGAAGATGAGCCGCCGCGCCGTCCTCCGCGACGAGAAGGCGAAGGCCGCGGAAGGCGAAGGTGCTGCTGCGCCTGCCGCCGAGGGCTGATCCTTCGATCCGATACGATTATTCAAGAGCCCGATCTCTCGCAAGGGGGATCGGGCTTTCTTGTGGGCCGTGCTCGGGCTTTCGGTTTGCCTTATTCGTAGGATTCGACGGGATGATCCGGTTGGTGAATCAAAGTTCCCGGTAGTGGCTGTTGAGTCCGGCAGGATGTGTGGGATATTATCGCCGCGATGAAGGGCCTGTCCGCCGAAGAAGAAATCTCCTGCCAGCACTGCAGCCAAGAGGCCGCAATGGTGATCGATGGCAAGGGCTGGTGTGCCTCTTGTATCCACGCCCGCGGCTCCTGCTGTGCGGAGTCCGAGATGGAGGATGAGGACAGGCCCCCCCCGGCTCCTGTCAGCGATAGGTATCGATCTCCTTGTAGTTCTGGTAGGCGAGGAAGCCGAAGAAGAAGGCCATATATAAGGAGCCTCGGAAAAGAGCGAAAGCGACCATTGCAGCGGCGGTGACGACGGCGATCTGGTAGACCCGCTTCTGAGGTTTCACGTAGAGTTCCGTGATGCGGCCACCATCCAATGGAAGGACCGGCAGAAGATTCAGTATGCCCCACCAGAAATTGATCCAGAGAAAATCTCCCGTCAGTTTCATGAACGGGAAATTGTTGGTGAGGAAGTCCATCATCCGCGGGGAGATCCCTTGGCTACGGACATGGAATAGCTCGAAGGCGGTGAAGACCATGGCGTCCTGCGGCCCGAAAGCGACCGCCAGGATGAGGAAGACCAGAGCGAACAGGGCAAAGCCGGCACCCGGACCGGCCGCGATCATCCAGAAACGTCCACTGCGGGTGAAGCGTCCACCCTCGTTGTAAGCGAGGCCTCCGAGGGCCCAGAGGACAATATTGGCGCGTCCCCCGCCAAGCCGTCGGCCGACCAAGGCGTGGCCGAATTCGTGGACCAGAATCGAGATCGTCGCCGCGATGATGAAGAGCAGCGAGAGAAGGAATTCTTCCCGGGTCGGATTGCCGGAGAAGGCACCGCTCAGCATGGCCGCGCCGAGCCAGAACCAAGGCTGAATCTCGACCGGAACTCCGAAAAGGGTGAAGCGCACCATGCGCGGCTCAGGTAGCCCGGAACGGGAGTGGTGGCAAGGGCCGGCGGAGAGCTTCAAGGAGCTTCTCCGTGAGCAGACCGCCCGGCGGATCGGGGAGTTGACCCGCCGGGCGGCTGACACACCGTTGACACGCGTGAGTCGGGGGGATTGGTGGCTGCTTTTGGCGGGGGGTCCGTGGCGGCCGTGGTGTCTCCGGGAACCTTCGTCGGGAGGGGGGATCCTTCGGTCGGTTGATGTGATCCCTAGCAGGTTTCGGGGGGATGGCCTGCTCGGGGTGTCCCGTGAAGGACGGGCGGAGTAGAGTGGTCTTTGGTTTAACTGGCAAGACTTTTTTTGTCTCGTGAACGCAATGAGAATTATATGATTTTGATTCTCGGATTGTCCATGCAGGGGGAGTGATTTCGTCTCAAAACTTGTTGGTTTTGAGTGGTTGTTCCGGAATTTGTTAAGATAACTTGAATATTCGATCAGGTCGAAATCATTGGAGGCTGTGTTTCGTTGTGATCTTTGTTATCATCTATGCTGGCCAAAATCGGCGAAGATTGAACACAGGCGCTGCAGGATTGTCGCCATTCCTTGGAGCCGCTTCCAAGCCAAGAGGGAAACGGTTAGATGAGGCTCAGGCGCTTGCGAAGGAACGGTGCGTCCCTTGGCTCCGTGAATCCGGCGTGCGGGAGCCGGGATTCGTCCCTCACTTCTTGCGTGCGGCAATATCGAGCGCCTCGCGAACAAGCCGTCGGGAGTCGGCCCACTCGGATGGAGAGGAGGAGGCCGGTGGGCCATTTTTCTCGGTGGCGGCTAGGATTGTGGCAAGCCGCGAGTCATCGATGCCCTCGCCTCTCAGCCAGATGCCGAAGGCGGCCAGTAGTCCTGCCTGCTGCAGGGCGGGGTCTTTCGCTTCCAAGGCCGGGAAGCGTTTGCTGCGACCGGCGGCGGATACCACCAGATCGCCCGCGGTATCCGTGGCGGATGCTAGCTCGATCAGGACGAGAGTCCGGCGGCCCGAAGGCAGGTCGGAAGCTTCATTGCCGCTGCCGCCGGTCGAGGCGAGGACGCGGACGCCGCCTTGGCGGGCACCCGGTGCCGGGCTGAAGGACCATTCGACCTGGCGGGCTTGTCCGGATTCGTTCGCGATCTGGACACCGACGAGGCGACCGGCTCCCGACCAAGGCGAGGGCATGGAGACGCAGGCGACCTTGAGGCCGGCGAATTCGCGGGTCTCTTCATCGGCGGGAAGCGGGAAAGCGTTGGCGAGTTCCTCGATGCGGACCGCATCCTTCGGAGGAAGCTCGTTCTTTTCACGGATCCACCCGCGGACCCAGTTGTAACTGTCCCGACCGACCAGGAGCGGCAGGCCGATCTCCGCATCGTTGCGCATGGCAGGCAGCGGAGCGGTGGGAGGCAGGGTCGTGGGATCGGGCAGGGAATTCGCCGCGAGATCGCGTGCCATGTAGTCCAGCATAGGGGCTGGATTCGGGACGGGCCGGGTCTGCTCCGGCGCTGTAGGGAGAGTGGAAATGCGCGGGCCGGTGTAAGGCTGTGTGGGCGCTTGCTTGTCGTCCGTCTTGCCGGTGGAGGAGACGACCGAATCCGTGACCGTGGCCTTGTCGGGACGGGGGGCCAGGTAAGCGGCGAAAGCGAGGGCCGCGGCGGCACTCAAGACGAGCGGCCAGATACGGCGGCCGGGCTTGCGGGAGGCGACCGGAGAGGCAGCGGGGAAAGCAATCACATTGGCCGCGGCAGTACGGCGGACGGTCTCGCGCTGATCCGGACGAAGGGTGGCGGTGGCCAAAGTGCTGCCGAGGAATTCGCTCATCTGCCGGAGTTCCGCGACCTGCTGCTGCAGGGCGGGATCGGCAGCGACCGCTGTCCTCACGGCGGCGGCCTCGGCGGCGGGGAGTTCGCCCAGCACCCAAGCGCTGAGGCGGGGATCATCGGGTCCGATGTTCATGGCGGAGAGAGAAGGTCGGAGGGGAGGAGTTCGCGGAGACGCTTGAGACCGGTGTGAATGAGGAAGCCGACATTGCCGCTGCTGAGGCCGGTCGCCTCGCAGATTTCCTGATAACTGTGTCCATCGCGGAACTTCATCAGGATGACGGTTTGTTGATTCTCCGGCAGCCGGGAAAGGTAACGCATGGTCTGCTCGAGTCTTTCGGCCTGATCGAGCGAGCGGTCCGGCGAGAGGCTGTCGGAGGGCTGGGAGTGATATTCGCTTTCGTCGAGGGCGCTGACGCGGGATTCCTTGCGGAGCACGTCGAGTGCGCGGTTACGGCAGACGGTGAAGAGCCAGGTCTTCAGGCCATCCTTTACCTTCGCCACGTCCTGCTGGCAGAGGCGGATGAAGGTGTCTTGGACGATGTCGCGGGCCCGCTCGACATCGTGGACGAATCCGTAGGCGTATCCGACGAGCGGCGACTCGTAGTCGGCGAGTGCGCGTTCGACGAATTGTTCCTTGGATTCCACGAGGTCGGGCTGGATCGGCACCGTTGCCACAGGAGGAACGTGCGGCTCGGGGAAATCTTGGGGAAAATCCGGATCCATCGCCTGATTTGCCCCAAGGCAGGGGCCGGGTTAGCGGACGAAGAAGCTCAGGTGCTCAAGTTCGAGGGCCAGATCGACGTTGTTCACGACGACTTCCTCGGGGACTTCGAGCACGACCGGAGAGAAATTGAGGATGCCTTGGATGCCAGCCGCGACCAAACGGTTGGCCACCGCTTGGGCGAATCCGGCAGGTACGCAGAGAATCGCGAGCTTCACGCCTTCATCCTTCACGAAGGTGTCGATCTCCTTGTCCGACTTCACCGGAATAGCGACGCCGCGGCGGACGGCGGCTTCCGGGTCGGCATCGAAGGCGCAGACGACCTCGAAACCTTCTTTCTGGAACCCTTGGTAGTGGAGCAGTGCCGAGCCAAGATTACCGGCGCCGACGAGGACGACGGGCTGGAGCCGTTCGCGCCCGAGCACGTCCCGGATCATTGAGGCCAAGGTGTCCACCGGATAGCCGAGTCCACGGGTGCCGAACTGGCCGAAGTAGGCCAAGTCCTTGCGGAGCTGGGCGGGCTTCACCCCGGCGGCTTTCGCGAGCGCGGTCGAGCTCACCGTTTCCTGACCGTTGTCATGCAGACGCTGGAGGCAACGGTGGTAGATCGAAAGGCGGTAAATGGCCTTTTTGGGGATATCGACCTTTTCCACGGGCGGGGGGAGGAAACGCGGGGACGGGGGCGGGGTCAAGTCCGGGTGGCGGGAAGGGAGCCCCGGAACATCAATGAGCCTCCATCGGGGCCACCCCAAGATTCATCAAACGAATCTACCGCGGGTGGCGTATGGAGTCCTAACGGATAGTGAAGAAGAGTGCATACTTCACCTTCAAACTTTCTGCCGGACGCGAAAAGAAAGCAGCGCTCAATCCCGGAGCCTGCTTTGAATGAAGGGCGGTGGTGCACTGCCTGAGGGAGTCACCACCGCTGTAAACGGGTTCAAGCCACCCGGGCTGGCTTGAGGGAGGACAGGAAGCCAGTCGGTAGAGCTTCCGCATCTGGTAGGATCTCCACTTCAATTCCCAGCTTGGCACCGCCGGGTAGATTGACGAGGAGCGAGTGGCCTTTGGCTCCGGCATGCTCCACAAAGGAGAGGGCGGCCCTTAACAGGTCGTCTTGGAGTTGTTGTGTTTTTGTCACCATGGCATATCTTCCCTAGCAGAAAATACGCCTTTTTTTGGGGTTGGGGTAGCCTGCTAACAGCTTCATTCTAGCCAAGCTGCCCAAATCGGAACCGTAAATTTGGTGCAAAATGCATTTCCGACCGTTCAAATTGCACGGCCAAATTGGAGCGCCCCCCGGCAAGGGGCAGCCGGAATGCCAGGGAACGCCGGTATCGGGGAGGGGAAAGCTGCCCCTCTGATTTTCCAAGATACCTGTGCTCGATTGGTCTGCAACCGAAGCACAACGAGATTTTTTGTAATGGGTAGTTACGGGTGAGTTCTAGGTGCGTTCAAGGGCTCGCGTGGACTTGGAGAAAGAGGCGGCTTACTCCGCTCAATTGCGATGGTGTGAGTGCGAGCGTGACGGTCTCGTAGGCGGGATCGGTTGGGGACGATACCGCTGCTTCTTCGATCACGGAAACCCCGGACCACTCCGAGAGATCCTCGCTAGTACGATAAGTGTAGTGGATGCCGGCGAGGGCGTGGGCTCGGAGCCTGCGATGCGTGAAGCGAAACTCTCCGCTGGAGGGGCGTGCTAGCAGGAGAGCGGTTGCCGCCTTGGCGTCGTCCGCTGATAGGGGATCGGTGCCGAAGGCCCACTCGCCGAAGTTGTCGAGCTTGTCTCCGTCGGGATTGGCGGTCGAGAGCCCGGCGGTCGAGGTGTCGTTGCCGAAGCGTGCGATGCGCCACTCCTGATAGGTGCCGAAGGGATGAAGCTCCTGGCTGATCCAATTTGCGACAAGGTCGGCCGCCTCCAGGTCGGGTAGGTTCGTGGCGAGCGGAGGCATGCCAGTATAGCCATTTGCTCCGGCGATGCGGTTGAAGAGGATGGAGCGGGGGATATTGCCGGGAACGACAAGACGATCGTCGGGGTGAAGGGGGGCGTCGACGGTCGCACCGTGAATCAGCCCGGTCTGTGCGAGCGGAAGATGGGCTCGGCCATCCCATGTGCCGCCGCCGGTGCCGCCGGACTTGTGGCAATAGGCGCAGTTCACATCGATGTAGGAGCGGACCCGCGCCTCAAGCGACTCCCCGCTCTCATCCGGGCGATAGTGACGCGGGAGCGAGGCGGGATCCCCGGAGAAGCCGTCGAGATAACCTGTGCTGGAAAGCACTGTCAGAAGGTTCCCGGTGAGACCTGAAACGGTGCCGACGGTATTAAGCTGGCGAGTATTGAAGGAGAGGGCATGGCCCGCTTCCGGGGTATGGCAAGTCATGCAGGCGGCACGTGAAGGGATCTCCCAAGTGGCGGCGGACGGACTGCCGTCGAGGGTGATGCCGATGTCGAAGCTCTCACCGTCATCGTCGGCGAGTGCGGCATCGGTCTGAACCCCGCTATCGGGTGCTGCCCAGCGGTAGGAGATCCCGTAGGCTCCGTCTTCGTTCCGAATCAGGAAGCGAGTTTCCAGGCGACGTCGGGCGGAGCCGGCCACGGGGCGGCGATCGGTATAGCTCTGACCGTTGATGCTGCGGGTGAAGCTCTCCCATTCCAAGGGATAGTCGAAGTGCTTCACCCAGATCATTCCTGCGGGCTGGCTCCAGGCGGCGTCCTGCGAGTAGCCGAGGGTATCGGTGCTGTTTTTGATGAGAAACCAGCGCTGCTTCTCCGCGTGGTCTGACCAGAAGCGTAGATTCGGCACATAGGCTTGGGCTCCCGGGTTCGGGGTAAGCTCGGCGATGTCTGCGAAAAAGTTCGTGGCGGAGAGGGTGGCTGGAAGCGTGCTGTCGTCCGTGCCGAGCGTGAGACGTTTGATGCCTCCGGTGCCCTGCGAGGTGCCGTTGTTGCCGCGATCGAGAAGGAGAATGTCTCCCGTGGCAGGATCGGTGAGCAGGCCGACGATGGCCACTTCCCCGCCGAGGCGTTCAATCACGGGAGCGCCGCCGCCCGGGGTGAGGCTCCAGATGTTTCCGGAGACGTAGTCGGCGAAGATGTATTTTCCGGAGAGCTGCGGGATGGCGGTGCCGCGATAGATGAAGCCGCCGGTGATGGACTGGCCTTGGAGGCTTCCTCCGCCGTGAGCATAGTCCCACAGGGGCGCAGCGAGCGTGGCCGCGGATTCAGGTGCGCCATTGAGATCGTCACCGTCGCGCATGCCGGCGACGCTGCCCTCGCGCCAGCCCCAGCCGCCGTTGTCGCCCGGAGTGAGCACGCTGAGTTCCTCCCGGGCGCTCCGTCCGACGTCGCCCACCCAGATCTGGTCCACGCTGCCGTTGCCATCGCTGTCTTCCGGTGAGAATCGCCAGGGGTTGCGAAGTCCGGCCACGAAGATCTCCGTGCGGACTCGGGCGGGATCCAAGGTGATGCCGTTGAAGCTGGTGGCGCCCACGAAGGGGTTATCTGCCGGGATGGCGTAGTGAGCCTCGCCTGCGACACGCGGGATGACGAGATCGGCATCATTGCTCTGGCCCGCGGGATCGGGGCCGGCGTAGGGGTCGGCTCCCGGATCGGCGTTCGGGGGAAGGCTGCCAGGCTTTTTGTCGACATCGATGCGGATGATACAGGACCAGAGGTTGCGGTCGATGTGCTGGGAGTTGTTGTGGCCGTCCTGTTGGGTGCCTTCGTCGCCAAAGCTGACGTAGAGGTATCCGTCCGGACCGAACTGACAGGTGCCGATGTTGTGGATCGAATCGTCGCAATCCTGATCGATGAGGATCAGCTCCGATCCCGCGGTGTAAGGCGCGGTGGTCTCGCAAGTGAAGCGGGACAGTCGGACGGTGCCTGCCTTCGAGTTGTAGGTCACGTAGATGTAGCCATTGCTTGCCCACTGGGGATGGGCGGCGATGCCTTTGAGCGCCTGCTCGTTGTTGTCGTGCTGCACGGCAGCGCTGATGTCGAGGATCTGAACCTTCGCGGGGGTGCTGATGTCCGGGATCAGGAACACCCGTCCGCCTCCTTCCGTAATGAAGAGTTTTCTGGTGTCCCCGGGGATGGTCGAGAAGCCATGAGGCGAGTCGAAGGTGACTCCGGGGAAAGCATCCTCGACACGCAGTGCGCCGAGGGGCGGTGAGGAGGGGAAGGAAACGAAGTCGGAATCGAAGCGGGCGGCCCCCGTGAAGTTCAGGGTGACCGTCGCGGTGTCGGAGAAGGTGTTGTCCGGATTCCTGACTTGATAGGTGAAGGCGTCGGTAGCCGGAGTGCCGCCGAGATGGCGATAGAGGATCGTGCCGTCCGCATTGGCTTCGGCCTGCCCGTGGGATGCTTGGGCAAGAATGGAAACGGAGGATGGATCGATCGCACCGCCGTCGTTCCCCAGCACCTTGATGCGGGCGATGGTGTTGTGATGCAAGGTCACGCTGTCGTCGTTCGCGACCGGCGGGCCGTCATTGAGTTCGCCCCAAGTGTAGGCGACTCGCAGATTGTCCCACTGCACTTGGCCGCTGCCCCCGGAGGCGAGACGGACGGAGCTGGACCAGTTGTCGCTGGTGTGTGGATAGACGGCGGCGGGATCGTTCAGGCCCTCGGCTTGGGCCAGATCGGGATCGAGGTAGAGCGCGGCAATGTCGCTGTCGAAGTCGATCTTTGCGACCAGCGTGTAGGTCTGGCCGGTGATGGGAACGATGCCGGAGTAAGACCACTGATTCGTATTGAGGTCATGGATGGCGAACTCGCGGCTGCCGGAGGCGGGGTTGGCCGCGCCGGGGACGCCGAAGAGATAGCGCTCTTGGCCGAAGTCGAAGGAGCTGGCTCCACTCCACTGGGTGTCCGCGCCCCGCGTCATCTCGAATTTGTAGTAGATGGCGTGGGATCGGAAGGTGGGCGTGCCGTTGACAGCGCCTGCGCGTTCGTCGCTGGTCGCTCCCACCCCTTCGGTAGGGCCGTTGTACTCGCGCTTCGCCCCGCTGTTCTGGGTGATCAGGACGCCGGCGGTCACCTGCGGGGTTCCGGAAGTGACATCCCAGTCGGAAGGGCTGCCGGTGTGGCCGAGGAAAGGGTTGTTCTCCTCCGAATTGTCCGCGTCCCAGTGGGCGCCTCCGCTTTGTCCGCCGATGGGGCCGTCCGGATAGTTGAAGCGCTCGCTGCCGACGAGGTTCTCCGGCAGCGGTGCGCCGGGATAGCTGGCCGGGTTGTTGGGATTGGTGCCGACCGCGACTTCCTCTCCATCTTCATAGCCGTCGCCATCGCTGTCTTCCTCATGCGGATCGGTGCCGCGGAGAAACTCGGCGAGATTGGCGAGGCCGTCGTTGTCCTGATCGAGTTCCGAGTCGTTGGTTCCGACGTTGAGGTTGTTCGCGAGTTCCCAAGTGTCGGCCATGCCATCGCCATCGGTATCGTTCGGGTCGATGTAGCCGAGATCGGTCCACTTGGTGGCCACGCTCAGGTTATCCCAGCGGGTGGATCCGCCGGAGCTGGCGGCCAGACGAACGGCGGTGGACCAGTTCGTGCCATTGTAGACACCGCCGGCGTCGCAGCTATGGGCACCGGTCGTTTCGTTGTAGAAATCCGAGCCGTCGGGATCGAGCCAGATGCCAATGAAGTTGTGATCGAAATCGAGAATGGCGACGAGCGTGTGGGTGCCGGTATCGGCCGGGATGCCGCTGAGGTAGGTGGCGCCACCGCTACCACTGATCTGGCAGCCGAACTCGAGCCCGCCCGTCGTGCCGCTGCTACTCGGGACGCCGAAGAAGATACGTTCCGTACCGAAGTCATAGGAGCTGGCTCCGCTCCATGTTGTGCTCGCGGCACGGGTCATGTTGAAGCGATAGAAGACCCGGCCCGCAGCACGGATGGCACCGCTCCGTTCGTGATCGTCCTGGCCGTCATTGGCCGCGCCACCCGCCCCTTCGATCGTGCCGTTGTATTCGCGCTTCGCCCCCGCGTTGTTCGTGAGGAGCTGGCCGTTGTTGGTCGTGGGAATGCCGAAGACGGCATCCCAATCCGAGATGAAGGCGGTCTCGTCCCCGTTGAAGAGGTTCTTGTTGAAGCCGGTGCCGCCGGTATTGCCGGCGACCGGGGTGTTGTTCGCGTAGGAGAAATCCTCCGTCCCGATGGGCAGTGCATGGAGAGGAGCCGCGAGCAGGAGGAGTAGACCGAGGGAGCGGGCGTACATCGGACAGAAGTGGCTGGGTTCTATTGGCAAAAGGCCCGCCCTGCAAGATCGCGGGGCGGGCCTGGAATGCTGGATCCGTAGAATCTTACGGGGCCGGTGAAGGTCCTTCCTCAATCCGGAAGAAGAGCTTCTGGGCCGTATTCGGATTCACTTGGATCTGAATTGGCTGCGGGGTGGTGCTATCGATATTCACCGGCGGGCTCAGCGGAACGAAGCTTTGCAGGTTCGTCGAGCTGCGCAGGTGGAAGGTGGCGTTGGCAGGAATGCCCGCGGCATTCAGGCTCAGCGCCCCGGTCGTCGCGTTGAACGAGGCCACGGACAGCTTGATGTCGAGCTGCGGCTGGCCGACCAGCTTGTCCCAGGTGTTCGCCACCACCACGTTGTCCCACTCGGTATCACCGGTGCCGGTGGAGAAGAGACGGATGCCGGAGGCCCAGTTCGTGCCGGTGTAGGCCCGGGTGACTTGCGCCGCGTTGTTCGCTTCGGTATCGCCCAGGTTGGGGTTTACCCAGAGGCTGAGCAGGTCACCGCCGAAGTCTAGCTTGCCGACCACGGTGTAAGTTTGATCGTTCGCGACGGCCAGCGCGCCACCATCGGTGCTGTAGACCGGCGGGGTGGTGTTCTCGCGGATGCCCCACTTCGGTCCGGTGCCATCATCCACCACGCCGAAGGAAAGGCGCTCGAGGTTGAAGTCGTCCGGCCCGATGAGGCTCTGCCCGGCACCTGCACGGCGGGTCACCGTGGCCTTGAAGAAGACCACGTCTTTATCATGGGATGCCTCTTGGTTGATGGCACCGAGGCGGGCCCCGGTAGGAGTGCCGTCGTTACCGGCGCCTTCGGTGATGCCATTGAAGTCGCGGGCAGCGAAGGTCTCGCGGGTGACGAGATGGCCGCTCGCAACGGTCGCCGTGCCATCCCAGTCCGATTGCTGGCCGGTGTGGCCGAGGAAGGGACCGTTGATCAGCCAGTTCTCGTAGTCGAAGTAGCTGCCCCCCGTGAGGCTGTCGATGCTGCCGTCGGGATAGCTGAAGTCATCGATGCCGATCAAGTTGAAGGGCTTTCCGATGGTGTCGTTCGGATCAAGCGGGTCCGAGGTGTGGCCGAAGCCATCGCCTTCGACTTCAACCCTGTCGGTTTGGCCATCATCATCGGTATCGGCGTCGGTCGGATTGGTGCCAAGGCCGACTTCCGCTCCGTCGTTGAGGCCGTCGCCGTCCGTATCCGGATTGAGCGGGGAAGTTCCGGCATTGGTTTCCGGTGCACCGTCGTTGAGGCCGTCGCCATCGCTGTCCAGGTTGCTCGGGTTGGTTCCGAGGTTGTATTCGGCCACGTTGCTGAGGCCGTCACCGTCCTCATCGGCACCTGCATCGCTCGGATTGTCCGGGTCGAAGCCGAAGAGGAGCTCGAAGTCGTCGGGCATGCCGTCGCCATCGCTGTCCGAGGGCAAGGACTTCAGGCTATTCCACGTGGTGCCGACCACGAGTTGATCCCAACCGGTGGCGCCGGTGCCGCCGGAACCGAGGCGCAAGGCGGTGGCATTCATCTGTGCCGGTGCCACGTTCAAAGTGGCGGCGATGGTGGCGCTTGCCTCCGGATTGTTGAGGTTCGGGTTGATGTAGAGATCCACCTTGGAAGCGACGAAGTCGTATCTTCCGACCAGAGTGTAAGTGGTGCCCGAAACCGGAGCGACTCCAGAGAAGACGGCGACCGGTCCCACGGATTGCTGGATCCCGAATTCCTGCACGCCCGATACCGGGTTCGTGCCGGAGGGCACACCGAGGAAGATCCTCTCGTTGTTGAAGTCGAAGAGGCTAACGCCGCTCCATGAAGCGCCGGTCTGGCGGAACACATTGACCTTCAGATAAAGCACGTCGCTTCCGTTCACCCCGGTAGCAGCCGCATCATGGCGCCATGAGCCGGTGCGCTCGCCGACCACGTTCGTGGCAGTGGCAGGGCCACCGTGGAAGGGACGGCGGATCGAGCTATCCTGAGTAAGTGCCACTCCTCCCACCACGGTTGGCGCCGCAGTGAAGTTGGCCCAAGACGAATTGATCGTGGTGTGACCAAGGAAAGTCTCGGTCAAAGCGTTGTTATCGTAGTCCCAGCCGACTCCGCCATTGGATCCGCCGAGCGGGCCATCGGTATAGGTGTCGAAGAAGTCGAGGCCGACGAGATCCAGATTGCCGTTCGTGTCCGGATCATCGGCGATGTTGGTCGGCGAGGTTTCCAGTGCGATTTCGGTGGAGTCGGCGGTGCCGCCGCTGTCGGTATCGGCGAGGGTGGGATTGGTGAGGGTGTCGTTGATTTCAGTCCAGTCCTCGATGGTGTCGCCGTCGGTATCCTTGTTGAGCGGGTTGGTGCCGCGGGTCTTCTCCTCGCCGTCAGGAACTTGGTCGAGGTCGGTGTCGACGTCGTTCGGGAAGGTGCCGTCCTGATACTCAACCAGATTGCTTACGCCGTCTCCGTCGAAGTCGCCGGCGGCGCCGTTGGGGCCATTCTTCGCTCCGGGAGTGGTTTCCCCGATCGTGCCGTCGTCGTTGTCGTTCAGGCCATAGGTGGTCTCGAAGGAGGCAGGCAGTCCGTCGTTATCGAGATCCTGATAGGACTTGAGGCCGGCTTCCACGGGCGTGGTGACGATCGAAAGATCATCCCATGTCGTATTGGCATTGCCGCTGGAGGCAAGTCGTACGGCGGTCGACCAATTGGTGGCGGTGTAGAGACCGCCAGCGTCGGCGGAGTTGGAACCGTTGGCAGGATCGTAGAAGTCGGTGACACCCGGATCGACCCAGATCCCGATGAAGTCGCGATCGAAGTCGAGCACGGCCACGAAGGTATGCGTGTTGGTGTCGGCAGGTACACCGGAGCGATAGGTCTGACCATTCCCTTGGACGCCCCATTCCAATTGACCGGAAACGCCATTGCCCCCGGGCACGCCGAAGAAGACCCGCTCGGTGCCGAAGTCGTAGGAACTAAGGCCGCTCCAAGCAATGCCCGCCCCGCGGGTGCAGGTAAACTTGTAGAAAACACGGCCGGCAGCGCGGATGGCGCCGCTGCGCTCGTGGTTGTCCTGCCCGTCGTTGGCACCCCCGCCAGCACCTTCCACGGTGCCGTTGTACTCCCGCTTGGCACCGTTGTTATTGGTGATCAGGGCGTTCCCGGAGATCGTGGGAGTATTGAAGGCATTATCCCAGTCGGAGGGGAAGGCGGTGACGGCCTTGTCGAAGTTATCGTAGTTGAAGCCGGTGCCGCCGCTGAGGTTGGCGATGTTACCGTTCGGGTAGGTGAAGTCCTCCGATCCGATAATGACGGCGGGGAGGGGATTGATCGCCAGAGCGGTAGCCGCCAAAGCGATGGGTATGGGTTTTTTCATAAATGGGTTCTTACAATCCAATGGGTTAGATGACGCTTGGAGATCGGGTAAACTGGTGAATTAACTTTTAACTACGGAGCAAACCGCTTCCTCTGTTCGCTGTTCTTGTGACACTGCAAACCGGATAGGCTCCCGCCTATGGCTGACAGGCCGGGTCACGGGGACTTCGGGAGGAGCAGGGGGTTGTCCGGACTCATGACGGGTTGGGTTTTATCCGAATGCCACATGGTTCCGCGTGGGCGCGCGGACAGGGGGCATCCGAACGGGACTGCGATATCCGCATCCGAATCCCGCCAAATTTTTCAGGGAAAATCTGCCGGCCGAGAAAGCCGGGACAATGCGCAGACATTTTGAGCTGTCCGCGCATTGTCCCTGTCTCCAGCGGAAACCCAAAAATGCTGGAGACCGGCTGGTGTGTTCCGTACGGCACACCTCATGGAAAGTTAGCAGGGATTGCGACAATCGCGGGAGAATCCCGCCAAGATTTTCGGGAAAGAATGCGATGGGGGCGGTGAAGGCTTCCGAGCGGATTCGGCTTGCTCCCCGAATGGGGTGGCGATAGCGCCTAGATGGCAGCATGGAAGGAACCACCCACTCGGACTCGGAACGGGACGGCTTTCCCGGATCGTCCGATGAACTGCTTCCAATCGTTTACGAGGAACTGCGACGTCTTGCCGCCTTCCGATTGAAGCATGAGGGTGGGAGCAAGACGTTACAGCCGACCGCGCTGGTGCACGAGGCGTGGATCCGCCTCGCTTCCGCGGAGGTGAAGCCATGGGAAAACCAGGCACACTTCTTCAATGCGGCGGCGCAGGCAATGCGACGGATTCTGGTCGACCGGGCGCGGGCGCAATCCCGGCAAAAGCGGACGCAGCCGGAGGAGATGGCCATCGGCGAGTCTGCGGGGGAAAGCGATGCCCACATCCTGATGATCCACGAGTGCCTGACGCGGCTGGAGAAGATCGACCCCTATTCCGCGAAGGTGGTGCTGCTGAAGTTCTACGGGGGACTTAGTAGCGAGGAGATCAGCAACATCACAGGGCGCAGCGTGCGCTCGGTGGAGCGGCAGTGGATGTTCGCGAAGGCGAAGCTCTACCAGATGATCCGCGAGGACCAATCGGAAGGAAGCCCATGACGACGCACACGGATTCGGCAAGGGAGATCGAGGGCGCGATCCTGGAGGTCGCGCTTTCGCTCGATGACGCGGCGACGCGCGAGGACTTCCTGGACCGGGTCTATGGAAAGGACGAGAAGGCGAAGATCGAGATGAGAAAGCTGATCTCGGCCTCCGGCGATGCGGCGGGCTTCTTCCTGGAAGCAAAGGAGGAGCGGATGACCCTGACCATGGGCTTGCTGCCGCCGGGACAGGAAGCGCAGGCCCCGCAACTGGCGCTGGATGACCTGTTAGGGGTCGCGAACGGGCGCCTTGGTCACTACCGCCTGCTCTCGCGGATTGGCGAGGGCGGCGGCGGCGTGGTGTACGAGGCGGAGCAGGAGGAACCGATCCGCCGCCGCGTGGCGATCAAGATCGTGCGGGTGGGGATGGAGAACAAGGAAGCCATCGCCCGCTTCGAGATCGAGCGGCAGGCGCTGGCGCTGATGGATCACCCGAACATCGCGAAGGTGTTCGATGCGGGCACCACGCCCTCCGGGCGCCCCTACTTCGTGATGGAGCTGGTCCGGGGAGAACCGATCACGAGATATTGCGACCGCAACAAGTTCGGTGCCCGGCAGCGGCTCGAACTCTTCACCCAAGTGTGCCACGCGGTGCAGCATGCGCACCAGAAGGGGATCATCCATCGCGACCTGAAGCCTTCGAACATCCTCGTGGTCGGGCAGGATCAAGGGAGCATGCCGAAGGTGATCGACTTCGGGATCGCCAAGACCACCGAGACGCGGCGCTCGGATCGTACCGTGATCACCGCACACGACCAGTTCTTCGGCACACCGGCCTACATGAGTCCGGAGCAGGTGGAGATGGCCGGCATGGACGTGGATACGCGCAGCGATATCTACAGCCTTGGTGTGCTGCTTTACGAGTTGCTGACGTCGAGCACGCCGGTGGACGGGCAGGAACTGTCGACCCTCGGGGTTTCGAAGATCCGACAGACCTTGTTGGAAAACGAGGTGGTCCGGCCCTCCGAGATGCTGCGGCTGCTGCCTCTCTCGAAGCAGCAGAACCTCGCCGAAATGCGGAGCACCGATCCGGCTCATCTGATAGGTCAGGTGCGGGGGGATCTCGATTGGATCGTGCTGAAGGCCACGGAGAAGAACCGGGTGCGGCGCTACCAGACGGCAAACAGTCTGGCGATGGACGTGATGCGTTTCCTGGAGTTCCAGCCGATCACGGCGCGGCCGCGCTCCCGCTTTTACCTGATGGCGAAGTTCATCCGCCGCAACCGGCTGGCCTTTGCCGCGGGAGTGATCCTGGCGACGTTGCTGTTAGGCGGGTTCGTGACCACCGCGACGCTCTACCGGCGGGAGCGCGACGCGCTAGATGTTGCCAAGGTCGCCAAGGACGAGGAGAGCCGCTTGCGCGAGCAATCCGATGCCCGGGCGAATGTTTCGCGGGTGGCTCTCCTGCTGGATCAAGGCTTGATCGACGAGGCGGATGCACTGCGTCAGCGGTATCCGCTTTCATCGATCGAGCCGACCTTGGAAGGAGCGACGGTCTTCCGCTCGCTGGGGGACTGGAACGCGGGTCACGAACGCTGGGACCAGGCGATCCAGTGCTTCCGCCTGCTGATCCAAGCCAACCGGCTCGACAAGCCGGAGCGGATCTTGAACGGGACCGACCTGATGGCGACGGCCGCGGCGATGATGATGGAGAACGAGAAGGAGTACGACGCTTTTCGCAAAGAAGTGCTGGAGCGCTACTCGCCGCCGCGAGTGCCCTTGCATGCGGAGCACCTCCTCAAAGCCTGCCTGCTGAACGACGGCGATCCCGCGACGATCAGCCGCCTGACCTTGTCGGTAAAGGTGCTGGGGCCGGTGGAGGCGACGCCGTTTCCCTCTTGGTCCGGCTTGTCGCTCGGGCTTTACCACCTGAGAGCGGGGGATCCGAAGGCGGCGGAGGAAGCCTGTGCGACGGGTATGAAGGACCTCCGGATCAAAACATCCTGCGCGGCATCGATCCGGGCGGTCACGGCGATGGTGGCGGTTGAAAAGGGGGACTTCGAAAAGGCCCGGAAGGACATCGCGGAGGCTGGCGAGATGATCGAGCGGTGCAAGGGCGGGGACTTCGTGGAAGGCAAGCCGGTGGCACCGGTTTGGTACGACTGGGTGATCGCGAGGCTCCTGATCGACGAGGCGAGGGAGATGCTGGAGAGCTCCGCCGGGGAGTGAGATGTGAAATTTCGATGAGGGCACGCGCGCCGCTTGCTTGAGCGAGCGGAAGGGATAGAGCTGGAGTTAAGTGAAAAGCTCCCGGCTTCATCTCGTGGTGGTGATTGGCGCGATTAGCTTCGCGGCCGGATACGGCGTGCACCGATTTCTGCTCCAAGGACCTCCCTTCCCTGAACATGATACTGCGGCGGTTGTTCAGGAAGGAGGCGACATCGCCGGGATCCGTGCCGTGAACCTGGGTGTGGCTCATTCCTATGCGCGGTCCACGGACACGGCGGAGCAATTGCTAGAGATCCGGGATCACACCTTGGCGGGGCGACTCGGGCTGTGGTTGATGGATGCGAGCGAGGACGAGATCGCGAAGTTCTGGGAAAGCTATCGGGGCCGGGAGCCGCGGGATTGGACGACGGAGATCCTGATCTTCCACCACTGGACCAAGCTAAATCCGGGATCGGCCATGGAGGCTGCCCGGAGGAGCGGGGTGGAAGAGGCGGCGATCAACGGATGGATGATGCACGATCCCGACGCGGCACTTGCGGCGACGGCCAAGCGGGAACGGAGAATCCGCGAGTATGCGCTCAGCATGCTGACTCGCTATCATCCCAAACTAGGGGCGAAGATGGCCCGGGACAGCCCGAGGGATGCCCACATGCTCGACCTTGAGGGAATCGCGAATGAGATGGCGCTGGAGGATCCGGGTAAGGCGATGGATTTCCTCCTGGAGATGGGGCAGACGCATTTCACCTCGGCCCTAGAACAGTGGACGAGAAAAGACCCGGAAGCAGCACTGGCCTGGATGCAGCAACATTGGCAGAAGAAGCCATTGACCGAGGCCTTTCTCCAGAGTCTCGCGGAGGAGCATCCCAAGCGCATGAAGGAACTGGCAGCCACGCTTCCGAACGGGGCGATGAAGCGGGAAATCGAGAAGAAGCTCTTTGACACGCTGGTGAAATCGGACCCGGATGCGGCGCTGCAGATGGCGCGGCAGGCGACCGTGCCGCGCTTGGCCGCCGAGCAACTTTCAATCGTGGGACGGACGCTGGTGCAGGATCAGCCGCAGGTGGCACTGGAGGTGATGAAACAGCTCTTCGCCGTGTGTCCGGATGCCACCTCGCGGTGGGCGGGTGCTTTCACTCCCGATCGATTCGAGTCGACGGAGCGGGGCATCGAGGACGTGGAGAAGTTCCTGGGAGATCTGGTCAAGCGGGATCCGGAGGCAACGATGGCCGCTGCCAAGGGGCTCGTCACCGCTTCGGATTTCACCTTCTCGAACGACCGCGATGCCTTTGCCGCCGCAGGGCGGATGTGGGCCGAAGAAGACGGAGACGCCTTTGCCGAGTGGTGCATGGGTCAGAACGACGAGATTAGGTCGTCCGGCCTGTGGTTGGCTGCGGACCAGCTTCGCATGCAGCAGCACTATGGGGACTCCCTGCGATGGGCGATGCAGTCGGATCCCGGACAAGCGAGGGATGTTTTCAGGGATTGGGTGCGCAGGGATCTCGAAGCGGCTTCGCGGTGGCTGGATGAATCCGAAATTTCGGACGAATTGCGCGGAGGCATGAACAAGGTGCTGGAGGAAAAGAAACCATGAGAAGCGGTGGGGCATTACTTCTAACAGTACTGCCCGCCGCACTCGGGGGTTGGCTCATGGCGGGTGGTGCCGTGAGACAGGTTTCCCGAAGCGCTCCGGTGATCGCCGAAGGGAAGTCCGGGGAGCGCGAGAAGCCCTTGCGGGCGCGGGCGATGCCGCCGGAGATCGAAGCGAATTTGGGCCTCCTAAGGGCTGCCAAAACGCCGGAAGACCGCTTGCGGGCGGTGATCGAGTTGGCCAACACGATCCCGGTTTCCGAACTCGGGGAATGGTATGAGGCGGGTTGGATCGAGCGGCGTGAATCGTTGGAATCGCTCCAGTTTTATCACATCACCCGGCAGCGCTGGCTCGGTGAGGATGGTGCGGGAATGATGGATCACTATCTGAAGAAGGACCGGGCGAACGCAAGCGACCTGGCTTTGGATTGGGGGAGAATGGACCCGACGGCAGCTTATGCCTTTGGAGAAGCTCTGAGGGACGGTCCTGACCGTTCGATCCTGATGGGCTCGGTGGCCGCGGCAGCTTCGAAGTCGAATCCGGAGATCGCCTTGAAAGCGATCGCGCAGTATGACCCACCACGATCCGGGACCAGTTGGGGCACGGATTCGATCATCGACAGCATCGCGAAAGCAGCCCCCGATTTGCTCAAAGCAAGGATGGCCGGCTTGCCCGGGAATCTGGCGCGGTACGCCAAGCAATCCTTGGCGAGAGAAACCTTGCGAAGCGACTTTGTGGCTGGCTTGGAGATCCTGGCGGCGGAACCGGACGGGAAGCAGCAGTTCTTGTCCGCACTCGCAGGATCCAAGGAGATGGTCGGGAAGATGCTGGATCATCAGGACAAGCTTCCCGAAGGGTGGATGGCCGCCTTGCTTGCAGGGAATAGTCCGTCTGCGGCCGAACACGATCCGCAGCGATGGTTGAAGGCAGATCTCGGCGCGATGGGGCTTTCGGATGCGCAAGCAAAGACGGTGCGGAGGACGGCTCTGGTGCGTGTGTGTTATGAGGATCCACAACGGTTGGAGGACTTTCTCGCCGATGAGTCCTGGGGGCCGGATGAGCGCAGTGCTGCGATCAGTGCCGCCCTTTCGAGCCTCGCCTTGGTCGACAAGGGAAGGGCTGCGGAACTGATCGCAGGACTGGCAGACCCGGAAGAGAAGGCCAAGGCGCAAGCAAGCTTCGATTCAAAATTCGAGCGCAAGGAAGAGGTGACGATCCAAGGTCCGGAGGATATCGGGAAGTTCGCTACGATAGAGAGCAAATCCTCGATCTCGGATTCCATGGCGGCGTGGGGCAGCGGCGAGATCCGGCGGGCGGTGAAGGTATTCGAGAGTTTACCGCAATCGGAAAAGGACTTGTTGGCGGGAAAGTTGGCGGGGCATCTTTGGGATAACCGGCATTCGCCGCTACGCGCAATCGCCCTCGATCACCTGCTAAGGAATCCGTCGCTGCAAGCAAAGGAAAGTAGCTCGGTCCGGGATCGGGCATGCGCTCTCGCAGCGATGTGGGGATCGAGCGACCCGGTCGCAGCCTCGCGCTGGGTAGAGTCGCTCCCTGCAGGTGAGGTCCGGGTCTGGGCTGCCAAGAATGTCGCGGCGAGCTGGGCCGAGTATTACCCCGAGGAATCGAAGAAGTGGGTCGAGAGCTTGGACTTCCGGGCGGAAGTGGAAGCTACAAAAGTGAAGGAGGAGTGAGGGGCGTGCCGCTCAGGTATCGGTGCTCACTTCGTCCCAGTCTTGGTCCATATAGCCAGTAAGCCAATTGAGGACGTAGTGTCGCTCCATGACTACGCCGCCGTCCAAGCCAGCCGGTGTAGATAGATTTTTGATCCGGGCATCGGTGACGGCCCAGTGGTAGCGGTATATCAGGTCGGCTTGGTCGAGGATCTCACCGATCGGGCGAAGCTTGGCATCGCGGATGAATTCCTCGGTGCTTCGGTCGCGAAGAATGGTGACGGCACGGGCGACATCGCAGTGCTTCTCGGGCCGGTCAAGCTCACCGATGTAGCCAAGTGACCAGAACAGGACCCAGAGACATTCGTAGCGCCAGCTAAACTGGATCTTGTCGTGTTGGCTAGGTTCCGGGTCCTTGATGAAAGCCGCCTCGACGGGGCTGAAGAACTTTTCCGCGCCAAATCTTGTTACGAGCGAGTCGATCGTTTCTTGATCGATCCCTTCGCCTTTCACCGCGGTCAGCGCGACGGCGATAGCGCGGTGGGCGATTTCATCTTTGCCGCGGATCTTCGCTTCCGTGGAATCGTAGATCATCGGTAGATGGGTGATCGAGGGAACCCCCTCGGCCTTTATGATCGCAAGCGAGCTTTGCTTGCGATCCGAGGATTCTTTCGAGGGCTCCTTGGCATCATGCTGATCAATCATTTTTTATGATTGTGCGGGATTTGAGTGCTGAGTGCGGCGAACGACCATTCTCTCAAAACAGCCACCAGAGGAAGAGCAGGATGAGAATGATGATAACGATCTCTTGAGAGCCCATTCCTTCCATGGAGAGAGCAGGCAATAGGCAGGAGTCCGAGGCAATCCTGTTTCCGCTCAGAGCTTCTCGGGCTCTTGCAGCAATTTCGCGACCCGGCCGAGGAGGAGGCCGGCACCGCCGCCATCGACGACTCGGTGGTCGAAAGTGACGACGAGTTCGGCTTCCGTCACGGGGAGGAAGGCTTCGACCTGTTCGCTCCAGACCGGCTTCTTCACGCCGGCGCCGAGGCCGAGGATAAGCGTTTCATTCGGCAACGGGATCGGCGTGCCGGAGGTAAGGCCGAAGGTACCGAAGTTCGTGACGGTGGCGATGCCTCCGCGGAGATCGTCTTCCGAGAGGCGGCGGCGGCGACCGCGCTCGACCATCTCGGCATACTCGTTGGTGAGCTGTGGCAGGGTCTTCTGGTCGACCTTACGCAGGACGGGAACGACCACGCCATCCTCCACCTGGACCGCCACGCCGATATCGAAAGCGCGCGGGTGGACGACCTTGTGGCCGATCAGGAAGCCGGAGCTGGCCGGGTCCTCCACCAAGGCGAGGGCGAAGGCTCGCAGCACGTAGAGCGTAAGGCCAGGCTTCGGATCTTGATTGCGGCGGTGCTCCAGCACTCGATCAAGGCGGACCGGTAGACCCACCGTAGCAAGCGGGCGGGTCCAACTGCGGCGCATGGCATCGGCCACGGCCATGCGCATGGGCGAGGCATTGCTGCTCGGCCAGGTATCGATGTAGTCGAGGAACTTCTCGAGATCCTCCACGGTCACGCGGCCGCCGGAGCCGGTGCCGACGATAGCGGAGATGTCCGCCTCGCGCAGGCCCATGTCATCCATGCGGGCGCGCATGCGGGGCGAGATGTAGTGGGCGCCCATGGTGCCGGTGGGCACGGGCAGGCCCTTCACGCTGGGGACCACGAGGGGTGCTTCCTCATAGCTATCGTCATCCAGCGCGAAGTGGAGATTCTTCTCCTGCTCCTGAGGAGATGCGGCGGCGGCGGTGCGGCGGTCGGCCGATGCTTCCAGCGTGTCCACGCCGGTGCGGGCGATCTCCTCCTCGCTGACATCGAGGAGGCCTAACAGGGTGCCGACGGAGTAGGTCTCGCCCTCCTTGGCCATGATCTCCTTCACGGTGCCGCGGCAGAGCGTGGTAACGCCCATGGTCGCCTTGCTGGTTTCCACCTCGATCACCTCCTCATCGGTCTGGACCGTATCGCCGAGGGCGATGCCGATGCGGACAACGGTCGCCTCGGCGATGGACTCGCCGAGCTGGGGCATCAGGATGGGGACGGTAGGCATAAAGGCAAATGACGAATGACGAAGCCCGAATGTCGAATGGCTTGTTAGAAAGTGAGGAGCTTGCGGAGTTCGAGGCAGATGGACTCCGGGGTGGGGCGGTGGGCGGCCCAGAGTTTCGGGTGATAGGGCACCGGCGTGTCGCGGGAATTCAGGCGGCGTGGCGGGGCGTCCAAGAGGTGGAAGCCGTCCGTGCAGACGCGGGAGACGACCTCCGCGGTAACGCCGCCCCAAGGGAAGGCCTCGCCGAGGGCAAGCAGACGCCCGGTGCGGGCGACGCTGGCGAGCACGGTATCCATATCGAGCGGCTTGACCGAGCGTAGGTCGACCACCTCGATCTCCCAGCCGCCTTCTTCCTTCAGGCGGTCCGCAGCGCGCACGGCCTCATGAACCATGGCGCTGTAGGCGACGACAGTGGCATGCTTGCCCGGGCGGGTGATGCGGGCCTTGCCGATGGGCAGGCCATCGCCATTGATGCGCGGGGCCTTCAGCCAGCGATAGAGGAACTTGTGCTCGCAGTAGATGACCGGATCATCCAGCGCCACGGAGTCCAGCAGCATGTGGTACGCATCCGAGACGGTGGCGGGAGTAACCACCACCAAGCCGGGATAGTGGGCGTAGAGCGCCTCCATGCTCTGGCTATGGAAAGGGCCGGAGCCGGGAGTGCCGCCGGAGGGCAGGCGCACGGTGAGCGGCACGGGCACGCCGGTGCGGTAGTAGTGCGTGGCGGCTTGGTTTACGATCTGGTTGAAGGCGATCGAGGAGAAGTCCGCGAACTGCATTTCCACGATCGGGCGCATGCCTTCGATGGCGGCACCGACGGCCATGCCGATCATCGCATCCTCACTGATGGGGGAATCCAGGACCCGGCCGGGGAAGGCCTCGGCGAGGCCCTTGGTCGCTTTGAAAGCACCGCCGAACTGCGAGATATCCTGGCCGTAGAGAAAGACGCGCGGGTCCTCGCGCAGCAGTTTCTCCTGCGCATCCCGGATCGCATCCACGTAAGTCACGCTCATCGTCAAAGTCTTCCCGTTTGCGTGGCGCAGGCGTGCCATTCTTCGTGCCACGGGTCGGGCAGCGGTTCCTGTTGGGCTTGGGCGACGGCGGCCTGGACTTCATCCGTGAAGTCGGACCTCCAGCGCTCGATTTCTTCCGCCGTGGCGTAACCGCTCTCCACGAGCTGGTTGCTGCCGGTCTCGATGCAATCGCGACCGAGATGGCCGGACTTCAGCACCGGCGGCACGTAGCTGCCATCGTCATGCTCGCCGTGACCGCTGAGGCGGAGCAGGCGGGCGACGACCATCTGCGGGCCGGCTCCCTCGCGGGCGAGCTGGACGGCATCGCCGATGACTTTCGCACAGGCCAGCACATCGGTGCCATCCACCGAATGCCCGCCGACGCCGTAGCCCTTGGCCCGGTCCAGCAAGTCCTCGCAGGCGAATTGGCGATCCGTGGGGGTGGAGTAGGCGAACTGGTTGTTCCCCACGATCACGACCATGGGCAGCTTCTCGACAGCGGCCATGTTCAGGCCCTCGTGGAAGGCACCGGTGGAGGTGGCGCCATCGCCCACGCAGGTGGCTCCGACGACTCCGGCGAGCTCGCCTCGGATACGGCGGGCAATCAGCATGCCGCCGACGACGGAGACGGCCGCGCCGAGGTGGCTGATCATGGCGGGCATGCCATCGAGGGGGCGACCGCGGTGGATATTCCCATCCCGGCCCTTCATGGGACCGAGGACGGAGCCGAGGTAGGTGCGGGTGCAGTCGATGAGGGGCTCGCCGAAGGCGGTGCGGCCGGCTTGGTCGCGGATCAAGGCGGCGAAAATGTCACGGCCCTTGATGAGGGAGGTGCCGAGGGAGGCGCTGACGGCTTCCTGGCCCTTGCCGAGGTAGACGCCGCCGACAATTTTCCCGGCCTTGTAGAGGCTAGATAGTTTATTTTCAAGGAGTCGCGCTCGGAGCATCGCCCTGAACACGTCGCGGACGTAGTCGCGATCCAATCCAGCGGCGGTCCTGACGGCTTCCTCGGTTTCCGGCACGGCAAGAGGCTAAGCAAGTGCCGGGAAAAGGGGCAACCGCTTTCCGGTACGGATGGTCGGAGAAAGCGCGGAGCATTTTCCATGCGATTCCGCCGGGATGTCGTTTTTTGAGAGGGACGAGGTGACGTTTTTGTGACATGTTTGACCCGTCAAATTCGTAAGGCGAGTCCCCCAAGCCTGCTTGCCTGCGGATCGAGTCTCCAACCCAAGCCCCTACATGACACCCATCCGCTCCGCGCTGCGGAGACTGCCTCTGCTTGCCCTGACGGCAGGTCTAGCCTCTGCCGCGAGCCCGAAGGCGTGGTTCCGGGCGGATTCCATTTCCGGCACGGAGGGCTCGGCGGTGAATCTGTGGTCGGACTCCAGCCGGAACGGCAACGTGGCGCAGGCAGGGACGGCTCCGACCTTGGATCTGAATGCGCTGAACGGAATGCCCGTAGTGAAGTTCACCGGCACGCAGTCCTTGGTCTTTCCCCGGCCGGTACAGGATGACTTCACGATCCTGGTGCTCTTCCGCAGCAACGGCGGCGGGATCGGGAGTGCGAGTGAATTCTACAGCGGGGCGGGGATCGTGAGCGGTGAGGCTCCGGGCGTGGTGAACGACTACGGTACCAGCATGCGGGCGAACGGGAGGATTTTGGCCGGGGTCGGAAACCCGGACATCCATATCCGGACGCCAGTGGGCGTGGCCTATAACGACGGGCAGCCGCACGTGATGACCTTCACCCGGGAGCGGACGAGCGGGGAGTTCAACCTCTACGCCGACCGGGTGGAGTGGGCGACGGGCTTCGGTAACACGCAGTCGCTCTCGATTCCTTCGCAGCTCTGCATCGGGGCGCAGCCGGGTCCCTACAATTTCCTGGTGGGAGACATCGCGGAGGTGATCGTGCTGGGAGAGTATGTGAGCGGGGCGACGCAGCTCCTGTATGAGGATGCGCTGCGCGGGAAATACGGGATGGCGAATGGAACAGTGCCGCTGGTGCCGGAGGCGGTGATCGCGAACGGCACACGGGTGAGCTGGCAGGAGGCGATTGGAGCGCGGAGCTACCGGGTGCTGCGTTCGAATGCGATCAACGGAAGCTACACGGAGATCGCGAGCAACTTGAGCGGAGCGCAGTTCACGGATCCTGCACCGCTGGGGGGATCGAATTTCTACAAGGTGGTGGCGGTGAATCCGGTGGGGGCAAGTGCGGCATCCACCGCGGCGGAAGGAATCTCGCCGGTGCTGCCGGCGAACGGTCCGATCCGGATCAACGAGATCCACTACAATGGCGGGAACAACGCGATCCACAGCGATTTCGTGGAGTTCTATAACTATAGTACCAGTCCGGCGAACATCGGTGGCTGGGAGATCACGGGTGGCGTGGACTATGTGTTCCCGGCGGGCACGGTGATCCCTGCGGGCGGCTATCTGGTGGTGGCCGAAGATCCGGCGACGATCCAAGCGCTGTGGGGCGCGACGGCGCTGGGGCCGTATGAGAATAACCTGAGTTCGGAAGGGGAGGCGATCCGCCTGCGGAATCCCGCCGGGGATATCATCGCGGAGGTGAGCTACAGCTCGGGCTTCCCATGGCCTTGTGCGGCAAATGGCGAGGGGGCCTCGGCGGAACTGGTGCATCCCGCGCTGGATCCGGCGAAGGGGAGCTCGTGGCGCTCCTCGGTGGTGCCAGCATTCGGGCAGACGGGCGAGATCGCCTCGCCGGGCGCGCAGAACTTCCAGTTCACGCTGAATGCGGCGCCGAACATCGAGCAGGTGGGGCACTCGCCGCAGCAGCCGAGTTCCAGCACGCCGATCACGGTGACGGCTCGGCCCTCCGATGCGGACGGGCTGGGTGCAGTGCAGCTTTCCTATCAGATCGTGCAGCCGGGCAACCACATCCCGGCGCGGTTGCCGCTGCCGATCAATGGCGGGCAGATCGATACGAGCCAGCCTCGACCGGAGAACCCGGCATTCGAGAATCCGGCGAACTGGACGACGGTCGCCATGAACGACAATGGTACAGGCGGCGATGCGGTGGCGGGCGATGGTCTCTATAGCGCGCAGATCCCGGCGCAGGCGCATCGCACGCTGGTGCGCTACCGGGTGACGGCGACGGATCTAACAGGCAAGTCGGTGCGGGCGCCCTTTGCGGACGACGAGTCGCGGAACTTCGCATGCTTCGTCTACAACGGGGTGCCAGCCTATCAGGGGATTTCTTCCGCCACGCTGAACTCGCTGCCTACCTACCACTTCCTGACGCGGAAGGCTGACTACGACCAATGCGTGGCCTACAATTCGTCCGATCAATTGGCGGGTAACTCGCCAGCGTGGACCTTCGAGAACTGGGATGCGACGCTGGTCTTCGACGGGGTGGTGTACGACCACATCAAGTTCCGTCTGCATGGTGGTAACGGGCGCTATTACTACAGTGGCAAGCGGGCCTTCCGCTTCTTCTTCAACGAGGGCTACGACTTCCAAAACAAGGATGAGGACGGCAGGCCCTACCCGACCAAGTGGAACAGCCTGACCACGGAGAACGGCTGGGAGAACCGTGGCACACTGACCTACTCGCTGAACGAGAAGATCAATTTCCACCTGTGGCAGAAGATCGGCATCCCCGCGCCGCGGAGCAACTGGGGACACTTCCGGACGATCACCACCGCGGCGGAGCAGACCGATGCCTTCCATGGTGATTTCTGGGGACTGATCTTCATCCACGAGGACTATGACGCCCGCTTCCTGGACTCGCACGGGATGGAGAAAGGCAACCTCTACAAGCTGACGCGAGACGCGACGGACGGTCTTTCGCAGCAGCGTTATCAGGCGCCGGATGCGGTCGCGAACGGGGCGGATCACTACAACATTTTCACGAACCTCACGACGGATAAGAACGATGCGTTCATCAACCGCTACGTGAACGTGGGCAAGTGGTCGACGTATCACGCGCTATGCCAGGCGGTGCGTCATTACGACTACTGGCCGACGGGCGACAACAACGGGGCGTACTACTTCGAGCCGGACTTCACCGACCAGACGGACAATCTGGGCAAGCTGTGGGTGCTGCCGAACGATGTGGACGCCACTTGGGGGCCGACGTGGAACGAGGGGAAGGACAAGGTGTATTCGGCGATCTTCGACAGCCCGGCAAATCCGGGGCTATATGCGCCCTATTTCAACGCGGTGCGCGAGGTGCGAGACCTGCTCTGGCGGCCAGACCAGATCAATCCCTTGTTAGACGAGCTGGCGGCGCAGATCTCGCCATTCATCGCGGCGGATTCGCTGCGCTGGAAAAACGCGCCTGCGGATGCGGGGAACTACAACGGGCTAGGCGGGGCGGGGGCGACTTCCCTGGCGGCGCTGGTGCAGGATATGAAGAACTTCGCGTTCGTGGGTGGTTCGTGGCCGGACCAGCCGGTGGGGGCGGGAGGACGCGCGGCCTTCCTGGATACCTTGCAGCTCGGCGTGTCCAACAGCGAGGGGGCGACGAAGCCGGTCACGCCGACCATCACTTACCAAGGCCCCACGGGGTATCCGATCACCGGGCTGACTTTCCGATCCAGTGCTTTCAGCGACCCGCAGAATCCGGGGCAGTTCAATGCGATCCAGTGGCGGATCGCGGAGGTGACGGATGCCTCGGCGCCGGCTCATGATCCGCAGGAGAAGTTCAAGCTGGAGTGGACGGCGGCGTATGATTCCGGGCCGCTGCCGACTTTCGTGCAGAACTTCACTTTCTCCGGCGGTATCTGTTCGACGGGGCATGCCTATCGGGTGCGGGTGCGGCATCAGGATGTCAGCGGTCGCTGGAGCAACTGGTCATCGCCGCATCAGTTCATCGCGGGACCGAATCCGGATGACCGTCCGATCGTGATCAGCGAGCTGCTTTACAAGCCGCATGATCCGAGCGCGGCGGAGATCGCGGCAGGTTTCGGGGACCAGGAGATGTTCGAGTATCTGGAACTGCGGAATGTGGAAGCGGAGTCCTTGGAGCTGGATGGATGCTATTTCGACAAGGGCATTACCTACACCTTCCCGAACAATACCGATGTTGCTCCGGGGGCTTCGATCCTGCTGGTGTCGAATCCCGCGGCTTTTGCATTCCGCTATGGGGCGGGGCGGCCGGTGGTCGGGACCTACACGGGGAACCTGAGTAACTCGGGTGAGCGCATCCTGCTGCTGTCGCCGAATCAGGTGCCTTTGATCGATTTTACTTACGATGATGGGGCGCCGTGGCCGACGCTGGCGGACTCGGACGGTCACAGTCTGGTGCTGGTCAATCCCGCCTCGCGACCGGCTCCCGGAGTGGTGAGCAATTGGAGCGCGAGCGTCCGCCCCGGCGGGTCTCCGGGCGTGATCGATTCCTTCACCTATGAGATCTGGGCGGGGATCGAGAATGTTGCGGGAGAGCCGGGTGAAGACGAGGACGGCGACGGACTCTCGAACGGGCTGGAGTATGCCCTGCTGACGGATCCGCATGTGTTCACGCCGCCGATGCAGGGGGCATTCCAGAACTTCGTGGTGGAGGGTGTCCAAAGACCCTATGTCACCATCAGCTTCCGGCGTCGCTTGAACGCGGAGGATCTGAGCTATCAGGTCCAATACTCCGCCGATTGCAGCATCTGGGACAACACCGCGGTGATGACGAGTCACCAGGAGTTCTACGACGGCAGTGCGCTGGAGATCTGGCGGGCACCGGTTCCGGCTACGGGAGGAAAGGCCTTCATGCGGGTGAAAACGGGGCCTTGAACAGGGGCAAGCGCACTTCGTTTTGAGAACCGCGAATGGACGCCAATTGACGCGAATGGGATTCAATCCTCCTGCCGTCTGGTCCTTGATTCGGTCAGTATTTTTGGCGGGTGTCCGATCCCTTCGGGAGTTGGAGCGCTTCGGGGTTGCCTTGAAGGCTGCGGGTTGCCAGTTGCGCTCCGGGCTGCTGGAGTGGGAATGAACCATGGCCAAGTCGAACGTCTTCGCACGTATCCGGGAGGAAGTGATCCGCTTGGTGGCCTTGATCCCCGAAGGCCGCTTCACGACGTATGGCTCGATCGCGCTGCATATGAACTGCAACCCGCGCCATGTGGCCAAGACCTTGTCAGGGCTGAGCGCGGAGGAATCCGCGCGACTGCCATGGCATCGTGTGGTGGCGGCGGAGGGACGGATCAGCCGCAGCATGGAGCCGGAATTGGCCGAACGTCAGCGGAAGCTACTGGAGAAGGAGGGCATGAAGGTGAATGCCCGGGGATTTATCCAGGAGTCGGATGATCATTTCCACGTGGTTGGAATCCGACGGGAGATTCGCTGGGACGAGAACTGACGGTTCATTCGAAATTCATCATGGGCTCATGGCGACCTCATCCCTTGATGGGAAGCTGCGCTCGCCCAATGGCTCGATTTCGAATAACAATCTGCTGCCTGGCGCTTCTTGGATGCTTGGTCGCCTCGGTATTCCCCAAGTCGCGTAAAGAGGTCCGGCTTGCTGCTCCCGATGGCACGACGGTGGAGATGCAGTATCGAGCAGGGCTTGAAAGTTTGCCGCTCCGGATCGAATGGTGTCTTACCCGGCTATCGTTCGTGAAGGACGGCCGTGTGGCAACTTTCGAGACTTCACCGGATAAGCACCCGGTGATGGAGATCAGGCCGCGAGTGATCCTCACTTCCGACGGAGAACTCCTCGTACGCGACGGGGAAGGAGCTGAAGCTTGGTGGATCGTAGTTAGCCGGGATTTCTCGCAAGCGGAGGTCTACGATAATACCAGTTCTGAGCCGGTGGATCTGCTATCGGGGGCGCGGTGAGCGTCCCCGCACCCTCACTTCTTCGGCGTGGCGTTCTTCGCCCACTTGGCGAACTCCTCGGGATTGATTCCGGCGTGATAGCCGCCCTTCGCCAGTTGCTTGCCGGTGGCGTCGGTCAGAAAGTAGGTGGGGAAGCCGGTGACACCGTAGTCCTTCTTCAGCTTCTCGTCCTTCCGGTTGTTCGGAGTGCCGCCGGGGCCGAAGTCGAGCATGAGAAGGACGAGGTTCTGGTCGGCAAAGGATTTGAAGGCCGATTCGCCGAAGACTTCATCCTCCAGCTTCACGCAGTAAGGGCACCAGCTGGTGCCGGTGAAGAGGACCAGGATCGGCAGGCCGGTCTCCTTGGACTGCTCCTGGGCCTTCTCCATTTTGTTCAGCCACTTCGCCTTGCGATTGGCATCGACGACCGGCTTGTCCCCGGTTTCCGCGGTCGTATCCGTGGCTTCCGGTTTGCTCGCCTGAGTTTTGAGGAACTCCTGGTCAGCGGCCGAGAGCTTCGACTGGGCGAAGGTGCTGGTCTTGCCGTTGCGAAGGCGGAGCGTGACCTTGTCACCGTCGACTTTCACCAGCTCGGCGTCGATGGTGACGCCTTCGGTGTTGACCCACTTGCGATACTCCGCGTGAAGCGGGTTGATCAGGAAGGAGCCAGCGAGGAGGAAACTGAAGAGCGACTTTTTCATGATCGGAAGCGTTTCTTGCAGCCGCTCCCCTACACCCGGGGGGGGCAGAGTCGAGTAGAAGAGCGTCCGGGGATTGGAGCGGGTCCGACACTGGGGCCGGGGAGGGTCGTCGAAAGCCGGGCGGAGGTGCTTCTGCTTTCGCCTTTTCGCTGCTTTGCATGCGCCATTCCGCATTGCCGGACGCTCCGGCGGCGGTCATAACCCCGCCGCATTCCGACCAAGACACCGATGAAACCGACTCTTCTCGTTCTCGCCGCAGGCATGGGCTCCCGCTACGGCGGCCTCAAGCAAATGGACCCGATGGGTCCGAACGGCGAGACCGTGCTGGACTACTCGGTTTACGACGCGATTCGAGCCGGGTTCGGCAAGGTGGTCTTCATCATCCGCGAGGATTTCGCCGATGCCTTCCGCAGCAGTGTGGGTGCGCGTTTCGCCGGCAAGATCGAGGTGGACTATGCCTTCCAGAAGCTCGAGGACCTGCCGGAAGGTTTCTCCGTGCCGGAAGGCCGCACGAAGCCTTGGGGCACCGCCCATGCGGTGCGCGCCGCCCGCCACGTGGTGGACGGCCCCTTCGCGGTCATCAATGCGGATGACTTCTACGGCGCGGATGCCTACCAATCGATCGCCCGCTGGTTCGGCGGCAGTGCGGAGGAAGCAGGAAAGGATCACTACTCGATGGTGGGCTATCCGCTGAAGAACACGCTCTCCGAGCACGGCTCCGTAAACCGAGGCATCTGCCAGACGGATGCAGGCGGCCTGCTGACCGATGTGGAGGAAGTGGTGGATATCGCCCGCGATGAGGATGGCATCGTGCGTGGTATCGCGCTGGATGGCAGCCGCCGGGAGATCGCGGATATCTGCCCGGTTTCGATGAATTTCTGGGGCTTCACCCGCAGCTTCTTCGACCAGATCGAGGAACACTTTACCTCCTTCCTGACGGAGAAGGGCGGGGAGCAGAAGTCCGAGTGCTACATCCCGACCGTGGTGGATGACCTGATCCGCCATGAGAAGGCGGATTGCCGCGTGCTCGATACGACCTCGTCCTGGTTCGGTGTGACCTACCCGGAAGACAAGCCGCATGTGGTCGCCTCGATCGCGAAGCTGGTGGAGAAGGGGGATTACCCGAGCCCGTTGGGGTGAGGCTGACGGACCTCATGAGGCAGGGACCGCTCTCCGAGCGGTCAGGTGGGGGGCGTGGGCATTCCCGTGGACGGCTCGGCTTGCCAGTTTGATCGGCTTGCTGCTTATCCTGTGCCGGATGCTCCCCGAGTTCCGCCCCGATCGCTCTGCCCGCAGCCGGGGTCATGTTCCTCCGGAGTGGGTGGACGGCGAAGCGACGTTCTTTCTCACCATCAACTGCCAGAGAAGAGGGGTGCCTCAGCTCACGATAGACGAGCTACCCGGGAAGCTGTTTGCCTGTGTCTCCCATTATCGTGAACTCCGCCGTTGGTGGCCTGAGATTGTGATCCTGATGCCGGATCATTTGCACATGCTGGTCACCTTTTCTTGGGAGCCCGGGAACGGCATGAATGCAGTGATCCGGGATTGGAAGCGATACACCGCCCGGACTTTTGGAATCGAATGGCAGCGCGACTACTTCGATCATCGGGTCCGGAGCGAAGCCGATCATGCGGACAAGTGGCAGTATATCCGTGAGAATCCTGTACGGAGCAGGTTGGTGGAATGCTACGATCAGTGGGCGCACGTTTGGTTTCCTGATCGAGTCGGTTGGGATCGAAAGAATCCGTGATGGGGAACGGAGTGAGATTCGTGGATGTTCCGGTGGTGGGTAGACGCCCCCCGCCTGACCGCTCGGAGAGCGGTCCCTGCCTTGGCCGAGTGTGTCTCGGGACGGGGACGAGGGTAGGGAACGTTTTGGTGGGAGGGGAACGCCCCCCGCCTGACCGCTCGGAGAGCGGTTCCTGCCTTGGCTGAGGGAGAGCGGACCCTGCCTTGACTGGGCTCCCTGCGCTCGGTTCAGTCTCCGCCGTGTCCCGGCTTTCGATTCCTGAATATGCGATGGCGCTGGCGCATGTCGCGAGCATGCGCTCCGAGGATCCTTACCGGAAGGTGGGGGCTGCGGCGCTGGATGCGGACAACCGCGTGATCGGCACGGCCTACAATGGCCTGGCCCCGGGCTTCAATGCGCCGCCGGGATTCTGGGACGACCGGGAGGCGCGGCAGAAGTTCATGCTGCATGCGGAGGTGAACCTGTGCAGCCTGTTCCGCCGCGGGGAGGCGAAGCTGGTGGCGACGACCACGATGCCCTGCACGGCCTGCATGCAGACGCTGTGCGCGAACGGCGTGCGCGAGATCTATTATCGCGAGGTCTACCATAGCTCCGATGCGCCGGAAATCGCGCGGCTCTACGGGGTGAAGCTCGAGCAGGTGGACTTCAGCCCTTTCGAGACCGGAGTCGTGAATCCCTAGCCTTAGCGACGGTTCGCGACGCGGAACTCCTTCGGCGTGACGCCAAGACGTTGGCGGAAGAGATTCACCAACGCGCTGGCGGTGCGGAAGCCGGATCGCTCCGCCACTTCCTGAAGCGAGAGGTCGGAGGAAGAGAGCAGGCGCATGGCGAGATCGAAGTGCGCGCGCCAGATCTCCTCATGCAGCGTGCGGCCGATCAGGGAATTGAAGCGGCCCTCAAGCGAGCGCCGCGAGATGGTGGTGGAGGCGACCACGTCCCGCACCTTGATCGTGCTGTCCGAGTGCTCGCGGATGAAGCGCAGCGCGGCGACCACATCGGAATCGTCGAAGGCGAAGACGTCTGTGGAGCGACGCTCGACGACATGGGCCGGGGGGATGCGAACGGGCTCCTTCGGGCGCTTCTCTCCTTCCAAAATGCGGTCGAGCAAGGCAGCGGCTTCGTAGCCGCGGCGCTCCATATCCACCTCCACGCTGGAGAGGGTGGGGGAGCAGAGCTCGCAGAGTTGCTGGTGATTGCCCGCGCCAACGATCGCAATTTCCTCCGGCACCTTGAAGTCGGCCTTCCAGCAAGCTTCGAGCACCATCGCGGCAATGCGGTCGAGGGCGGTGAAGATTGCCAGGGGGCGTGGCAAGGTTTCGAGCTTCGAGATGAGTTCCTCGTCGGAGTGATTCGCGGAGAGGCTGATGGTGGTGACCTTGAAGCCGGCCTCCTCCACCCGGGCCTGGTAGCCGGCACCGCGATCGGTCGAGTAACGGGTGCCATCGCGGCGGCGGACGAAAGCGAAGTTCGTGAAGCCGCGATCGAGGAGGTGCTCCGCGGCCATCTTGCCAATCGCGCGGTCATCGCTGAGCACGCTGGTGACCTCGGCTTCATCCAGCAGGCCGGCGACATTGATCACAGGGATCTTCCGACCGGCGGCGGCGTCATGAAAGCGCTGGTCCACCACGGTGCAAATGATGGCATCACCCTGCCATGTCTCGACGAGATCGGCGAGTTCGCGGCGCTCACGGTCGAAAAAGGCCATCCGCCAATTTGGCTTCCGCTGCACATAGCGGCTGATTCCATCAAGAATCTTGCTGCCATAGCCGCTCAAAGGATCCAGCATGAGGCCGATGTGGCGGAAGGAGGACTTCACGGCGCGGAGCATTGCGGGAACTTACCTATTGTAAATGCGTAATGATGAAATCGTCTGCGTAACGGTTAAATGTATGACAGATGGTGAATATGCTTATTTATAAAAGGTATTTATCTTAATACGCAGAATTGGGATTTGAAATGAGGTTCTTTGGTGACATGGCGACGGATGAGGGCGGCAAGAGACGAGCTGCGAATGTTTCTCGATTCTTGTCATGCCTGGCCTTGTTGCTGGGGAGCGCAGTGTCCCATGCCGAAGTCATCAATGCCGCGGGTGGTGCAAGGGCCACCGCGAGCAGCTACCGTGAGGGCCGGGGTGCGGGAAAAGTCGTGGACGGAGTGGTGGATGACACCTCGCGCTGGCTCGCCGCGGAGTCCGATCCGGCACCGTGGCTTGAGATCGAGTTGCCGCAGGCGACCGATATCGTGGCGGTGGATCTCTTCTCCGGCTGGGAGGGCGGTGATGCCTTGGCGGATTTCGATCTCGCGCTGGAGAGTGGCGGCCGTTGGATCGCTCCACCGGAGGGCAAGGTGAGGGGAAACCAAGATCCAGCCCTGCGCATTTCCATCAAGCTGCCTGGGGTGACCCGGCTGAAGGTAAGCCTGATCCATGCGGGTGCCGCCCGTATCCGTGAGATCGCCCTTCCGCGGGAGCTTCTGGCTCCCCCGGGGGCCGGGCTGAGCGGCGAGATGCTCGGCCTGCGGGGAATTGCCCTCGACACCCATCAGGTGGCGCTGAACCAGGTGGGATTCGAGGGCGGCAGGCCGAAGCGCTTCACCGCGCCACTGTCCGCAGACGGCACGGCCTTCGTGATGCGGCGGCATGGTGGCGACGCGGCGGTGGTCCACGAAGGTAAGGTCCATGGGGGCATTGGTGACTTCTCAGAATACCGTGAAGCAGGGGAATACGTGATCGAGCTGAGCGGCGGGAGTTTGAAGTCGGGGTTTAGCGATCCCTTCCTGATCGGTCCGGACCTGATGCAGGATCTCTTCTGGCAGCCCGCGGTGGATTTCCTGATCGATTCGCGGAGCGTGGCGGGCACTCACCCGAGCGCCTATGGTGGCTGCCCGTGGCGGGACGGTACCTACTACGATGCGATCCTGCCCGCGCTGGTGATGCTTTATCGCGCCGATGCGAAGCGGGTGGAAGGCATGCCGCGGCAGATCGATTGGGCGGCGGACAAGAAGCGGATCCTCGACCCGGCCTTCAAGTTCGATGCCAAGAACCCGTGCAGCGAAGGGGTGATGGAAGCGGTGCGGAAATACTACACCGAGCTGGAGCCGCCCGCGGCTGATGCGCCGGACGTGGTGAAGCTGATCCACTGGGGCGCAGGCTACTACCTCTGCAATCCGGCCACGAAAGACCCGAGCGACGATCCCGATCCGAGGCAGATCCACAGCCAGACAGTCGAGCAGGTGTCGTATGTGGTCTGGGCTTGGCCGGAGTTGAAGCGCTGGCTGCCGGAGTCATTCTACGAGAAGTGCCGTAGCTTCTGCGAAGAGAACTGGAGCAAGTCGCTGGAGATCGACAAATGGTGGGATCCTGCGACCTATCTGACGGAGGCGCAGATCCACGGGAAGAATCCCTTCGGAGGGCTGTTGCATCCTTACAAGGGGCGGCATGCGCCGGGGCACTCGATCGTGCCGAACCTGCTGATGCATGAGATCGCCAAGCGCGACGGGCGGCCTGATCCGGACCGCTATCTGAAGGTTGCGGTGGCGCAGACCGCTTGGATCGTGGAGAAGATCGATTGGAACGATCCCCGAACTACCAAGGGCCAGCGGATGAGCGAGCATCGCACGATTCCGAATCTGGTGTGGCTGCTGCAGAAGTATCCGGAGCAGTCCCCGCCGGGATTGAAGGAGAAGATTGCAGAGTGGGCCCGGGTGGCAGCAAAGCGCTCGGAGAATCTCTGGGACTTCCGCCGCTACGACGAGGAGAGGAACTGGACGATCCCGAAGCTGAACGATGTGGGTAACTGGGCAAGCGCACCGGCGGTCTTCCTCGCCGCATCGTGGGCGCTGGATGATCCGGTGCTGAAGCGGCGGATGCAGGAGCTGGCGAGCTCGCATGCGGATGCTGTCTTCGGGCGCAATCCCCGGCTGGCGGCGACGACTGCGAAGCAGGACGGTTTCACGGGGATCGAGCGGACCTGGCCGAATGTGTTTCAGAATGACACTTGCGCCCGTCTGGAACTCTGCCGTGGTTCGATCGACTCCGGCCCGGGCACGGAGATGTTTCCCTTCAATCCGCAGGGCGGCTACCGGCATGCGGAGGGCTGGGTGAACTACGGTGCGGCTTGGTGCATGAGTCTCGCTTATCTTGAGTTCGACGCGAGAAGAGCGGAGTCTCCCTGAAGATGAAGATACGGGGGCTGCGCTGGTGGATCATCGTCCTGGTTTTCCTGGCCGCGGTATTGAACTACCTCGACCGACAGACGCTGTCCGCGCTGGCACCCACCATCCAGGCAGACCTGGAGATGGACGACCGCGAGTACGCGGACGTGGTGAATCTCTTCCTGCTGGCCTACACCATCGCCTACCTTGTGTCCGGCAAGCTGGTGGACAAGCTGGGGACGCGGGTAGGGATGGGCTTTTTCGTGGTGTGGTGGTCGCTCGCGAACACGGCTACGGGTTGGGTGCAGGGAGCTCGGTCGCTCGGTGCGTGCCGCTTCCTGTTAGGCTTGGGGGAGGCCGGGGTTTGGCCGGCGGCGTCGAAGGCGGTATCGGAATGGTTTCCCGCGCGGCAGAGGGCGCTTGCGATCGGCTTCTACACGATGGGCGCGACGATGGGGGCCACGGTGGCACCCTATCTGGTGATTCCGCTGGCGAAGTTCGACTACGCGGCGAGCCTGCCATGGCTGCAGGAGTGGCTGGGGAACGGCGCGGGCTGGCGAGTGGCTTTTCTGGTCACGGGATTCGCGGGACTGGTGTGGTTGCTGCCCTGGCTATTGCTCTACCGGAAGCCGCGGGAGAGCGCTCATGTCACCGCGGAGGAACTGGCACTGATCGAGGAGGGTGGAACGGCGCGGGAGGGTGACGATAAGGCTTGGGGCTGGGGAAGGATCTTGTCCTTCCGGCCGGTCTGGTTGCTGCTGTTAGGCCGGCTGCTGACCGACCCGGTGTGGTATTTCTACCAGTTCTGGTTCGCGAAATACCTCAGCAGCGAGCGCGGGCTGGACCAGGGTTCGCTGACGATCACTTGGATCGTGTATGCCGCGGCGGGGGTCGGCTCGCTGGCGGGTGGGTGGTGCTCGGGCTTGCTGGTGAAGAAGGGTCGCAGCGCCGCGAGTTCGCGGCTATGGGTGATGCTCGGCTGTGCTTGCATGATGCCGCTCTCGCCCTTCATCGCGCAGGTGTCCGGCTTGGACGCGAGCATGGTGCTGGCCGTGTGCGTGGTCTTCGCCGCGCTGGCGTGGATCATCAACATCAGTGCGCTGGTGGTGGATGTGGTGCCGAGGCATTCGCTGGGCACGGCCTTCGGCGTTATCGCGGCGGGGAGCACCTTGGGTGGGATCCTGATGAACATGATCGTGGCAGCGATGGTGTCCGGTCCCGCCGTGAAGCCAGCAGGTTTTCTCGATCAGGCGTTCAAGTCGGTCTTCGGTCCGCTGGTTGGCGCGCTGGAGGGGCGGGGCTACGAGCCTTGGTTTCTGGCGATGGCGTTCCTTCACCCGCTCGCGTTGCTGCTGCTGTGGGCGGGCGGGATCCAAGGGAAGCCCGCGACGGCGTGAATGCGGCGGAACCGTCACCCGGACTCCCAAGGCCGGGTGCGGGGACAGGGATTGCATTGCCGGAGATTCCGGCGAGCATGGCGCGGCCGCTCAGGCGCTTGCATGAATTCCAAGTTCTATCCGCTCAAGGGTCTGCCGCAGCAGCGGCAATTGTGGAGTTGGATCTCCTACGACGTGGCGAATCAGTCCTTCACGCTGATCGTGAACACGCTGCTGTTCTCCGTTTTCTTCACCGAGGTGGTGGTGCAATCGAAAGGAAATGAGAATCAACTGTGGTCGATCACCTTCGGGGTCAGCATGTTGCTTGCCGCGCTGGCATCCCCAATCGCCGGTGCCGCTGCCGACGAGCGTGCATGGAAGAAGGAGGGACTGATTGTCACCGGCCTCATCTGCAGTGTTTTCACCTGCTTGCTGGCTTTCATTCAGCCGGGTCAGGTTTGGCTCGCGATGCTCCTTTATATCCCGGCGAACTTCGCGTTCTCGGTCGGCGAGAACTTCCTCGCGAGCTTCCTGCCCGGCCTGGCACGGCAGAATGAGGTCGGCAAAGTCAGCGGGTTCTCGTGGGGCTGTGCCTACGCTGCCGCCCTGTTTCTCCTTTGTGTCACGGCCGGTTGTATCGTTGCCTTCGACCTGAAGGATCAGCCGCGGCCCTTCTTCGTATTCGCCGGTCTGTGGTTCCTCGCCTTCATGGTTCCGGTATTCCTCTGGCTCAAGGAGCCGGAGCTGGTTCGCCCGCCTCACCCGGGGCGCAACCTTCTGACCGTCGGTTTCGTCCGGCTGGGCGAGACTTTGCGGCAGTTGAAGAGCTACCGGGATCTGGCAATGCTCATGCTTGCCTCGCTCTTTTACGGGACCGGCATGAGCGTGGTGGTCTTCTTTGCCAGCACCCTCGCAAAGGAGTATGGCTTCAAGGATGTCGAGCGGGTGATCTTCCTCGCGGTAATCACCGTTTCGGGCATCATCGGCACGATCATTCCGATGCTATTCCAAGACCGGATGGGTCATCGCCGTTCGACAGTGTTCCTCCTGATCGTGTGGATACTCGCCGCTTCGGGATTCGCTTTCTATGCGTATCGTCATGAAGTCTTCGTCGCCGGTGGCGGTGATCCCGAAAAGTTCCTCAAGTGGCCCTTGTGGGTGATCGGCAATCTCCTCGGCTTCGGCCTTGGCTCTCTGGGTTCCGCCAACCGTGCGTTCGTGGGCTACTTGGCTCCGCCAGACCGATCCGCCGAAATGTTCGGGATCTGGGGGATGATGTTCAAACTGGCGGCGATCATGACCTTTCCTTTTGCCTATGTCAGGGACAAGGCTGGTACGCCTCAGGCTCTCATTCTACTGGCCGGATTCCTAGGAGTCGGTCTGATCCTGACGCTCCTGATTAACGAGAAGCGCGGTCACGCCGCGGCGCAGGTCGGCCCCTTGTAGTCCTTGACTCCCCGCCGGCATCGCCGACCCTCCGCCGTCCCATGACGAAGTTCCGCCCCTGCATCGACCTGCACCAAGGCAAGGTGAAGCAAATCGTAGGCGGGACGCTGCGCGACGATGGTCCGGGCCCGCGCGAGAACTTCGTGGCCAGTGCCGGGGCAGGGGAGTTTGCTGCCAAGTTCCGCGCCGATGCCTTGACCGGCGGGCACATCATCAAGCTCGGCCCGGGGAACGATGAGGCGGCCCGCGAAGCGCTTGCCGCCTGGCCCGGTGGCATGCAGATCGGCGGCGGCATCCATGCGGACAATGCCCGCGAGTGGCTCGATGCCGGGGCCTCACATGTCATCGTGACTTCCTGGCTGTTCGAGGGGAGCAAGTTTTCCGAAGAGCGGCTGCGCCGGCTCGTGGATACCGTGGGCGCGGAGCGTCTGGTGATCGATCTTTCCTGCCGCCGGACCGCCAGCGGCTGGACCGTGGCGATGGACCGTTGGCAGACCCTCACGGATCTGGATGTGACGCCCGAAGTGTTGTCGCGGCTGGCGCCTTTCTGCGACGAGTTCCTGATCCACGCCGCGGATGTGGAAGGCCTCTGCCGTGGCATTGATGGCGAGTTGGTGCGGATACTAGGGGATTGGGGCGGCTGCCCGATTACCTACGCCGGTGGCGCGGCGACGATGGCGGATGTGGAGCAGGTCGACACGCTTTCCGGCGGCAAGGTGGATCTCACGGTAGGCTCGGCATTGGATCTCTTCGGCGGCAGCGGAATCCGCTATGACGAGCTGGTGGACTGGAACCGCAGGGGCTAGGTCCCGCGATTTTCGGGTTTGGAATTTCGCAATCCGGGGCTCAACTCCACCACGTCATGTCGAAGTGCTCCGACTTCCCCTACCTCCCGTCTCAACTCGAGCTGGAGGATGAGATCCTCGACCAACTGAGCAACCGCCCCGGCAACCAGCGCTGTGTGGTCGGGCGGGACGAGTTGCTGCTCGTGGTTCACGAGGTGCCGAAGTGTGGCTCCCCGGACCGTGAGCCGTTGATTTTCTGGCGGCGCTCCGACGGGATCTGGATCGACTACGCGGGGGGGAAGGGCCTGCGCCGCCTCGGGGAGCTGGTTGACCGCTACGTGAAGCTGATCGACGAGCAGGAGGACATCATCAACGAGGCGGATACGGCGGAGGAAGTCTTTACCCTCGCCCGGATCGCGGGACCATTGGCGCGTTCGACCCGGAATCTCGGGATCGCGATCGACCAGACCCTCTCGCAGGACGAGGACACACGCGAACTGCGCTCCTATCGCGACCGGGTGCGGGAAGTGGAGCGGGCCGCAGAGCAGCTCAACCAGGACGCCAAGCTCACCTTGGAATACTGGAAGGCGGAGCGGAGCGAGGAACAGCAAGCGGCGGCGGACAAGCTGAACAAGATCGCCTTCCGCCTGAATCTGCTCGCCGGGTTTTTCCTGCCTCTGGTCGCCTTGGGCGGCTTGTTCGGGATGAATGTGGATCTGCCGGACTTTGTCCAAGGGTGGTTCTGGCTGATCTTCTGCGGCGGATTGCTGACGGGCGGAACTTTGGTCTGGATCGTAAGCCGCAACACCGGGTCGAAGTCATGAGCGGCCTGTGGCTGCTGTTCGGCGGCTTGATCTGCGTGGCGGCGATCGTCTTCTGGCATTCCTGGCGAGTGCGTCGCCGACGCCAGGCCTTGCGGGCGCTGCGTCTGGATGCCCGGCAGCGGGAGATCGTGGTGGAGGTATTCCCGCTGTGGGAGGAGATCCCGGAGGACATCCGCATGGAGACGGAGGGCTGGATGCATGTCTTCCTGGCCGAAAAAACCTTCGAGCCCTGCGGTGGCCTGCAGGAAGTGGATGAGACCATGCGCCTGGCGATCGCGGCCCCGGCCTGTCTCTTGGTCGCGAAGCGCCCGCAGGACTACTACGAGAGACTTCGTAGTATCCTGGTCTATCCGGATGCTTTCCGGGTGAAGGACGAGTGGGGAGTGGAGGATATTCGCCTGGGCGAATCGTGGGGACATGGCAGTGTGGTGCTGGCATGGCAAACCGTGAAGCAAGGCGACCTGAACCCGGAGGACGGGCTGAACGTGGTGCTTCACGAATTCGCGCATCAGATCGACCAGGAGGATGGTGCCGCCGATGGCGTTCCGGAGTTGGAGGAGGTCACCGACTATGGAAAGTGGTCCGAAGCTTTCCTCCCGGCTTACGACGATTTTTGCGAGCGGGTGAACAAAGGGAAGCGCACGGTGATGGATGACTACGGTGCGGAGAGCCCTGCGGAGTTTTTCGCGGTCGCCACCGAAACCTTCTTCGAGCGGGCCAAGAAGTTTCGTCAGGAAGAGCCGGAGATCTATGAGGAGCTGGTGAGATTCTACGGGATGAATCCGGCGGAATGGGTTGATGCGGGTCGTCGTGCGGCCCGAGTAAGCGATTGAGCGTGAGAAAATTGGTGATTCTGGATTGCCGGTCTCTCCTCCGCCTTCCACTATCCTGCCGGACATGATCATTTCGCCGAAAATCCGTGGATTCATCTGCACCACCGCCCATCCGGACGGTTGCGCCGCACACGTTCAGGAGCAGATCGACTACGTGAAGTCGAAGCCCGCGCTGGCCAATGCCCCGAAGCGGGTGCTGGTGGTCGGTTCATCCACCGGATACGGCCTTGCCTCGCGCATTGTCCCGGCCTTCGGCGGCGGTGCTGCCACGATCGGCGTGTTCTTCGAGAAGGAAGGATCGGATGGCAAGACGGGCTCCGCCGGTTGGTACAACTCCGCAGCCTTCGAGGAAGCGGCCGCGAAGTCCGGCCTCTATGCCAAGAGCTTCAATGGCGACGCCTTCTCCAAGGAGGTGAAGCAGCAGGTGATCGATGCGATCAAAGCGGATCTCGGACAGGTGGACATGATCGTCTACAGCCTGGCCTCCCCGCGCCGAACCGATCCGGAAACCGGCGAGGTCTACAAGTCGGTGCTCAAGCCGACCGGTGAAACCTACACCAACAAGACTCTCAATACCGACAAGAAGCAGGTCGATACCGTCACCATCGAGTCCGCGAACGAGGACGAAATCGCACAGACCGTGAAGGTAATGGGCGGCGAGGATTGGAAACTCTGGATCGATGCGCTCTCCGCTGCAGGCGTGCTTGCCGACGGCTTCAAGACCGTGGCCTATTCCTACATCGGGCCCGAGTTGACTTGGGCGATCTACACCGATGGCACGATCGGCCGCGCCAAGCTTCACCTGGAGCAAACGGCTCGCGAACTGAACGCCGCCTATGGCGCGGACACCGCGGTGGTCTCCGTGAACAAGGCCTTGGTCACGCAAGCCAGCTCCGCCATTCCGGTGGTGCCGCTCTACATCTCGATCCTCTACAAGATCATGAAGGCCAAGGGCACTCATGAAGGCTGCATCGAGCAGATCCAGCGTCTCTTCGCGGATCACTATGGCGCAGCGAATGGTCCGGTCCTCGATGACAAGGGGCGGATCCGCATCGACGATTGGGAGATGCGTCCTGAAGTTCAGGAAGAGGTGGAGAAGGTCTGGAATGTCATCACTACCGAGCAGCTCGACGAGCTTTCGGATTTCGCGGGTTATCAGAAGGAGTTCCTCAAACTCTTCGGCTTCGGTCTTGCCGGTGTCGATTATGCGGCGGAGGCGGAGCCGGTTCGTCCTGTCGCCAGCATAGGCTAAGCCACCATCCCTCCCATGCCACTCTGGTACTACGGTTCAAGCGCCGGGCAGAAAGGTCCGGTCGAAGAGAACGAACTCCGCGCCATGATTGCCGCCGGGCAAGTGGGCCCGGAGACGCTGGTGTGGCGGGACGGGATGAAAGACTGGACCCGGCTGGATGCGGTGGCTGAGCTCAGTTCCGGTGCCGTGTCTCCGTATGCGCCGCCGGGCTCGATGGCTGCCGGCTACTACGCGCCGGTCGCGAATAGCGGCCTGGCCATCGCGAGCATGGTCTGCGGGATTCTTGCGGTGATCACTTGTCACATCGGCGGGATCTTCGGGATTCCGGCCGTGATCTGCGGACATCTTGCCATGTCCCAGATCCAGAAATCCCCGGTTCCCATGACAGGGCGTGGAATGGCCATTGCAGGATTGGTGACCGGGTATTTAGGTATCCTTTTCTCGCTCGCCTTCGTGGTGATTTTGGTCATCGCCATGGTGGGAGACATGAACTAACGGTTTCGGAAACGCATGAACTGGTATTACGCGAAGAACGGCGCACAGCAGGGACCGATCTCCCTGGAGGATATGAAGTCCCGCATCGCCATGGGGGAGATCGGCGATTCGGAACTCGCATGGCGCGAGGGCATGTCCGACTGGATGCCGGTGGGAACGATCGCCGAATTGAAGCCCACCCCTCCTGCTCCTGCGGAAGATCGCAGCTTCGCCGCCCCGGCGTCGTCCACCCCGGCCTTTGCTCCGACCACTTCCGCTCCGGTCCAGACGCCCGCTGCGACTCAGGAGCCCTACCGGACCCCGGTGGCTGCCCCTGCTCCCGGGCAGCCGATGGCCCATTCCCAGCCTCCTTCGCAGGGTCTCGCAATCGGCTCGCTGATCTGCGGTATCCTTTCGCTGATCGGCTGCTGCGTGTGGCCGCTTATGCTGGTCGTCGGCCTGGTGGCGATCATTCTCGGATTCATCGGCCTGTCGAAGGCGAAGGGCGATCCCGCCCGCTACGCAGGCAAGGGCATGGCCCGCACCGGTATCATCACCGGCATTCTCGGTCTCATTGCTTCCGGTCTCATGGGTGCCTTCGCGCTCAGCGTGAAGGATCTCTCTCCGGAAGAAGTGCAGGAGAAGATCATCCAGATGATGCCGCTCAATGAAGAGCAGCGGAACGAGATCCGCCGCGAGATGGAGAAGAACAAGGCTCCGGCCCCAACTCCCTGATAGGGCATGAAGATCCGGCGTCCTTGGACACTGCTTGCGGTAGCCGGGGCGCTGGGATTCCTGATTCTCAAGTTCACGGTCCGGACCTGGAGCGCGGCGATGCCGCCGTGCAGCTTCCGCTCCATGACGGGACTTTACTGCCCGGGGTGCGGCGGCACCCGTAGTGCCAAGGGCCTGCTGCGTGGTAATCTGGGCCAGGCGCTGGAGATGAATCCCTTGGTCGTCGTCCTGTTCCTCGCCGGCTGCTCCTTGCTCGGTCTCGCGGTGTGGCGGGAGTGGCGCCGACCGCAGGGCGGCATGCCGCTAATTCCCGGCTGGTTTGCTTGGACCTTGGCCAGCCTGGTCGTGGTCTTCGGGCTGGTGAGGAACCTGCCCTGGTGGCCCTTCACGCTCCTCGTGCCGCACTGAAGCCGTCCATCAGCTTCGCCACATGCTTGGCGAGCAGGTCGGCCTCCAGATTCACGCGTGCGCCGGTCTTCAGCGCGGGCAAATGCGTGGCGGTGAAGGTATGCGGCGTGATCCAAAAGCGTGCTCGGCCCGAGCTCAGCTCCGCGATGGTCAGTGAGATTCCATCAACACAGAGCGAGCCCTTGTCGATGCACAGGCGCTCGATTTCCGGCGGCAGCGAGACGTCGAAGATGTGGTCCTGACCCTTTGCTTCAAGGGCGATGACTGCGCCGGTGGCATCCACGTGACCCTGCACGAAGTGACCGCCGAAGCGATCTCCGGCCCGCAGGGCGCGTTCGAGATTCACCGTCGACCCTTCTTCAAGGTCACCCAGCGAGGTGACGGCGAGTGTCTGGGTCAGCAAATCGAAGCAGGCACCCTCCGGATCCATCGCGGCCACGGTGAGGCAGCAGCCGTTCACGGCCACGGATTCACCCATGGTGAGTTCGGTGGCGAAGGGGATCGCAAGCGAGAGGCGTGCTTGTTTGCCGAGTCGCTCGAAGGAGCGGACCCGGCCGGTGGTTTCCACGAGTCCGGTGAACATGATCTCAGGGTGTTTCGGCAGGAGCGCTGTAGCCCGCTTCCTTCTCCGGCGCGAACATCTCGTCGATCCCCTTGTCGGGAAAGAACAACATGCAGACGGCCACGATCACCGTGGGGATCAGGGCTCCCAGGAAGAGCTTCGCGGGGGAGACACCCTCGCCGAAGAAGCGGCCCAGCAATGCCTGACCCGCCGGGTTCGGGGCGTTCGCGATCACGGTCAGACCGCCGCCGGTCACGGCACCGGCCAGTACCGCATACTTCAATTGCGCGGGCAGGCCCTGCACTTGGCTCGCGAGGAAGGTGATAGCCGCGTTGTCGTTGAAGGATGTCAGGATCGTGGATCCGACGAAAAGCGCTTCTTTGCCAAGCGACCCGATGATCGGTGCCAGCCACCAGCCTTGCAGACCGCCATGCACTACCAGTCCGGCGAGGAAGAATCCCACGAGGATGGGGCCGCGCAGGTTGATCTCATGCTGGTGGTGGGCGGTGGCCTGCGAGAAGGCGAGGAAGAACAGGAAGCCGCCGATGAAGAGCGGAGGATAGTGCGCGAAGAACACCGTCCACGCCATGAAGGCGAGATGGGTGAGGATCACGAAAATGGGGATGGGGCGCGGGTTTTCGCGGAGATCGCCCTTGCCATCGCCGTCGTGATCTCCGGCCCGTTCCGCCATGGCGGCCAGTTCTTTCCGGAAGAGTCCATAGTAGAGCGCGGTGGAGAGTAGGATCGCGACCACCGCCTTATCCCCGTAATGGAGGAGCATCTCCGTAGTGCTCAGGCCCCAGCTCTTTGCCACCATCAGCACCGGCGGCGCTGCGAAGTTCGTAAGGACGCCGCCCACCGAGATGTTCACGAAGAGCAGGCCGAGTGTGGCATACGAGAAGAGCGGGGTCGGCTTGAGACGATAGAACTTCTTCGCGAGCAGCATGGCCGAGATGGTCATGGCACCGGGCTCGGTGATGAAGGAACCGAGCAGAGGGCCCATGATGAGGATGGAGAGCCACCATGCGGCGGGAGATTCCTTTCCGAAGCGGGCAAAGAAACCGAGGCAGCCCTCCGCGAAACGAAGGACTGGTCGGGTCGAGGCCAAGGCCATGATAATCACCACGAACAGAGGCTCGGTGAAGTTCACGCCCATCATGTAGCTCTTCACCGTTCCGAGGTCGTAGAAGGAAAGCATGGCCGTGAGCAGGACCAGCACCCAGATGCCGAAGATGGCCTCCACTTCACCTAGGAAATGGAGTATCGTACCCTTGAAGCTAACCATCTGGTGCGCCTTCGCACTGCCGCTGTTCACCTTCCGGATCCGCTCGTCGTGGTCGTGCTGGACCTTGTGGGCAAGCTTGGTGATCGGAACCGCCACGAAGGTATGGAGAATGGCCAAGACGAAGATAATCGTGGCGACCAGCAAGAAGGGCTCTTCCTTGGCTCGGAAGGCAAGCTTGGCGCCGATTTCCTTGATCCCCTGCGCCTCCTCCTGCTGCGGGAAGGTGGCCATTTTTTCGAGGAATACGGGCTCCGCGTGGGCGTCCGCGGCAAAGGATAGCGCGGGAGCCAGCACGACGAAGAGCGTGAAGATGATGGAAAACAGTCTCATGGTCACGGGGTGGCCATGTTTTGCGTGGAATTTCACCGGGGCAAGGGAAACCGGACGGATTGCATCCCGGCGGCGGACCTCCTAGCGTGCGACTCATGCAGCCCTTGAGATGGATTCCGATTTTTGCCAGTGCCGGTCTTCTGGCGAGCTGTGCGGGGAAGAAGGCGGAGGCCGACGCGAGTCCCTTTGGCCCTACCGGAATCCCACCGCAATTGCGGCAAGGGGCCGGGGAAGGAGGCACCGCGGTATCGCCCGGCGGAAATCAAGCGGCTGCCCAAGAGGAAGCGCTCAAGAAGGCGCTGAACTACAATCCGGCAACCGATCTCGCTTGGACCGACTCCGACAATCCCGACGCCGGCATCCCGGAGCTTGAGGAGGTGTGGGCAGGCGCAGGGTCCGGGACGCTGTGGCTGGAGAGCGAGACGGAAGCGCTCCGCGAGGCGAAGAAAACCGGCAAGCCGGTGCTGATCTGGTTTAACGACAAGCAAATCCCGGCAAGTAACACGATCAGCAGCGAACTGCTGAGCACGAGGGACTTCGAGAATTGGGCACAGGAGAATACGGTTCGTCTGGTGGTGGACATGAATCCCACCGGTAAGAATGCCGACGAGGTCTACCGCCGCACGGTTCACAATCGGGAGTTGAAGAAGAAGTACAACGCGAGGGGCTTCCCCACGATGCTGGTGGTTTCCCCCTCCAGCGAGGTGATCGGCCGCTACACCGGCTACCGGCGGGGGCGGGAGGATTTCATCTGGGGGCAGATGAAGCAGGGGGTTTCCGTGGCAAACGAGAATTACAAGGTCTGGCACTCCGGGCTGGAGAAGAAGGGCTATCGCCAGTGGTCGGATGGCAAGGGCCGCTCGATTTTCGCCAAGCTGGCCCACTACAAGGACGGCGAGCTTGTTCTTGTGGAGCCGGATGGCCAGCGCGCCCGGACCAAGGAGAAGAACCTCTCCCCGGAGGACCGGCTCTGGATCCAGCAGCAAAAGGCTGCCAGGGGAATCCAGTAGACCCTTTCCCCGAAGTTCCCGCCCCCGATGGTTGACGGCGCGGTATTCCAATCCGAATACTCCGCCGCCCGACCACGAAGGAACATGGAAAACGTCATCATCATCGGCACCGGCTGTGCCGGCTACACCGCCGCCATCTACACCGGCCGCGCCAATCTCACCCCCCTCATGCTGACCGGCACCCAGCCGGGAGGCCAGCTCACCACCACCACGGAAGTGGAGAATTTCCCCGGCTTCCCGGAAGGAATCATGGGCCCCGAGCTGATGATGAACATGCAGAAGCAGGCCGAGAAATTCGGAGCCCGCATCGAGTACGCCAATGTCGAGAGCGTGGAGAAGCGTGCCGACGGCAGCTTCCTGGTGAAGACCTCTTCCGGCGAGCACGAGTCCCACACGGTGATCATCGCCACCGGTGCGGCTCCCCGCCACCTTGGCCTGCCGAACGAGAAGTCGCTCATCGGCCGCGGACTGACCTCTTGCGCCACCTGCGACGGTGCCTTCTACCGCGATGTGCCGGTGGCCGTGATCGGCGGCGGCGATAGCGCGGCGGAGGAAGCGACCTTCCTGACCCGCTTCGCGAGCAAGGTTTACCTCATCCACCGGCGCGAGGAGCTGCGCGCCTCCAAGATCATGGCGGACCGCGCGCTGGCGAACCCGAAGATCGAGCCGGTCTGGAACAGCACCGTGACGGAGTATCTCACCGATGAAGCGGGCGAGGTGCGTGCGGTGACGCTGAAGAACTTGGTTACCGGCGAGGAGAGTGAACTGGAGCTGAAGTGTGTCTTCGTCGCCATCGGTCACGTTCCGAACAGCGCTTTCCTCGGCGACCTCGTCGACAAGGACGAGAACGGCTACATCATCCAGACCCCGGGCCGCACCGCCACCAAGACCGAAGGCCTCTTCGCCGCGGGTGACGTGTCCGACCACTACTACCGCCAGGCCATCACGGCGGCTGGCCAAGGCTGCGCTGCGGCGCTCGAAGCCGAGCGTTATCTGGCGGATCACGAGTGATCCCGGGTGCCGGATCCAGAAATCAAGAAGGGCGGACTTGAGGGTCCGCCCTTTTCGTTTCGATCAACTTGCCGGGCTTGCTTAGAAGCCGATCATGGAGACAAGTTCCTCGTCGCTGTAGTCGCCGAGTTGTTCGGAGGCGGCGAGGAAGACCTCGGTTTCGAGATTGTCTTGGAGATCTGCGAAGGAGGAGTGAGTGCCTTCGTTCACCACGACCGATTGGCCATGGCCGCCCGGGTTAGAGGTGTCCTGAAGGCTCATCACCACGGCCACCATGGCGGCTGCCGCAGTGAGGGCTCCACCGATCGAGACGGGGATCAGGATCTTGCTCCACCACGGCTTGGCCTGCCCTTCGAGACGGGCGGCGCGGACGACATTTGCAGCGAAGTTCGGGCTCGGCCGGTGGGCCGCGCTTTCCCGGAGGAGTTCCCAGACGGGGTCCTTTTCGATGTTGCCGGAGTTCGTTTCGCGCTTCATTGGAGGAGCAGGAGGCAGTTTCCGTGGAGAGAAACCGGGGAGCGAGAGAAAAGTTGCGCGGCCCGGTTCAGACGCCCCGCTTGTCACCCCAGAGGCGGACGTGGAGGCGGTCGCAGAAGCGCCAGCCATGGAGCAGGCAGCGTGCCGCCACGGCCGGGGCGTGGCGGTCCAGATCCGTGCTGGTGCGGCCTTCCGGCATGACCAAGATCCGCTCCGGCGGGACCGAGAACTCCCGGGAGAAGGTGAGGATCTCGTCCATGTCGGCGTCCTCAACGGCCACGAATTTGAACCAGGCTTTCGGGTCCGCGACGAATCCGGCGAGGGTTTCCGGGACGAGCCGGAGCTTCGCGTCCATCCCGGAGTTCGCCAGCTTCGGGGAGACATTGAACTGGTTCACCGCGGCGCGGAATTCCGGGGTCGGCTTGCGGGTGCCGTTGGTCTCCACCTCGAATTGGTAGGCTGGATCGATCTCCCGCAGGCCGGTAATCACCTCCAGCCACGCCTCCTGCTGGAGCAGCGGTTCGCCGCCGGTGAGGACGACGCGGCGGCAGGGGTGCATGGCGACCAGACGGACAATCTCCGTGGTGGGCGTCTCGATCGTGACCTCGGACTTCTTATGCTTCCTGTAGCCCGGATCGGCATCCTTCTCGTGCTTCCACGGGGTCCCTTCGAAGTTCCAGGTGTGGTCCGTATCGCACCACTGGCAGTGGAGATTGCAGAGGGAGGAACGCACGAAGACGGCGGGCATGCCAGCGGATACACCTTCACCCTGCAGGGTGAAGAAGATCTCGGGGCCGTCATTCAGGCGCGAAAGAAGCATGTGGGGAGGAAGAAATCATCAATCGCCGATCTTCCAATCACCAATCGGCCTCCCACCGCGCGGTAATTGCGTAGCGCACTTCGGTTGATGATCGGAAAATTGGTGATTAGTGATTCCGTCCATGAGCATCATCACCGGCCGGGGCGACGAGGGGGAGACGGACCTGCTATTCGGGAAAAGGATCGCGAAGACTTCCCTGCGGGTGGAGCTGCTGGGCACCGTGGATGAGGTGAATGCCGCGCTGGGGCTGGCCCGGGCGGCGGGAGCGGTACCGGAGGTGGAGGAGATTATCGCGCGTCTGCAGGAAATGCTGATCGGGCTGATGGGTCAATTCGCCTGCCAAGCGGGGGACGAGGAGCGCTATGTGAAGGCGGGCTTCCAAGCGGTGGGGCAGGAGGACTTCGACTGGATCGTGGCCACCGCGAAGGACTTCGAAGCGCGGGGTATCGTCTTCAAGGACTGGGCCCGGCCGGGCGCCGATCATTCGATCGCCCGGGCGGGGATGGACATGGCCCGTAGCATTGCGCGGCGGGCGGAGCGGGCGGCCCTGCGGCTGCACGAGAGCGGAGAGGAAGTGCCGGAACTGCTGCGGCTCTTCTTCAACCGGCTGTCGGATCTGTTGTGGATTCTGGCGCGTGCGGCTTGAGGATGACCCAAGTGGCACCCCAGTTCCCTTGGGAAGCCGGGTAGTGGAATTCCTGAACCTCCGGCAGGCGCCGCAGCAGGGAATGTACGCTTTCCCGCAGGGCTCCGGTACCCTTGCCGTGGATCACGCGCACCCCGCGGATGCCCTCGCGCAGGCACTCGGCGAAGTATTCCGGCAGTAGCTCGCCGATCTCCGAGGGGCGGAAGCCGTGGAGGTCCAGCTCCGGGGTGATAGGGATTCGGTGGGCATCTTCGTCCATAAAACCGTCTGCATTTCGCAGTCTTCCGCATGCCTTGTATTTTTCCCTTTGCAAGGGGGCAATGTTCGCTTAGTTCTCCCGCCCGCCGTTAAAATGGTGGCCGTAGTTCAATGGTAGAGCCCCAGATTGTGATTCTGGTTGTTGCGGGTTCGAGTCCCGTCGGTCACCCCACCTCTTCTTTCGGGAACAACAGGCGTTCCGGTTCGTAGAGGCGGACACAGTCGGCACGTGTGTCATGGAAAGTCTCGAGAGCCGCCTCGGATACAAATTTCGCAATTCGCTTCTCCTTGCTGAAGCGATGACCCATCCGAGTCTCGCCTACGAGTCCCAGCGCCCGCACTTCGATAACCAGCGGCTTGAATTTCTGGGCGATGCGGTGCTGCAACTGATCCTGACGGAAGATCTCTTCAAGATGTTCCCGGACTTCCCGGAAGGACGTCTGACCAAGCTGCGCTCGCAACTGGTGTCCCGCCGCGCCTTGGCCCGTTTCGCCCTGACCATCGATCTCGGCAGCTATGTCTTGCTGGGCAAGGGTGAGGAAGCAACCGGCGGTCGTCGGCGCATGTCCACGCTGGCGGATGGTTTTGAGGCGCTCATCGGCGCGGTCTATCTCGATAGCGGCTATACCGGGGCACGGGATCTGGTGCTGCGCTTGTTCCAGTCCGAGATTGAGGCGCTCGCGGGTAGCCCGGAAGAACGGAACCCGAAGGGCGAACTTCAGGAATGCTTGCAGGCCATTTCGCCGCAGGCCCCGAACTACCGCATCCTAGGCGAAAGCGGTCCCGATCACCGCAAGGTCTTCCAAGCCGAGGTTTCCTGGAAGGGAATGATCCTCGCGGTGGGCAAGGGCAAGAGCAAGAAGGAGGCCGAAGCCCGCGCCGCGGGCGAAGCGCTCCGGGCCCGCGTCTGGGAAAAGACCTGAAGCCCCGAACGAAAAAGGAGGACCAAGCGGTCCTCCTTTCGTTTTGAAGCCTTTTGTTAGGCCCCCTTGTTAGGCTTTCTTGAACTTGGAGTAGGCGCGCAGGTAGCCGACGCATTGGGCGATCTCCGGCACGTTGGTCTTCCAGTTGTGCTCGTATTCGATCGTCACGTTACCGGCGAAGCCGTGCTTCCGCACCTCATCAAGGATCGCGATGTTATCAATGACACCTGTGCCGAAGGGACGGTCGTGGGTCCACTTGCCGATCGCTTCGCGATCCTTCATGTGGAAGGAGTGCACGCGCGGCGCGACCTTCTTGATCACTTCGAGCGGATCGAGGCCGGAGGTGGCCCAGTGGCCGAGATCGGCGCAGTAGCCGATGTTGGCGTGACGATCCTTGATCGCTTCCCAGATCTTGTTGGGATCCCAGAGGGAGGTAGGCTTCGGGTGATTGTGGAAGCAGACCTTGATGTCGTATTCCTTCGCGAGCTTCTCCAGGGTGTCGAGGGCGTCGAGCGATTCGGTGGTCACACCATACAGGCCCATCTTCTTGGCGAATTCAAAGGTCTTGCGGGCTTCGGCTTCATCCTTGGAGATGCCGGTCACGCCGAAGTTCACCGGGGTGATGCCCTTGTCCTTCGCGTAGGCGAGGAGCTTGGTGATGTTCTCGTCGGAGAGGGAGGGATCGAGCTTCGCATCGCCGAGATCGCCGCCGATCTTCTGGCCCGGGAAGACTTCCACCGCGGTGGCACCGGCGGCAGCGGACTTCTCGATGGCTTCCCAGAGGGTGAATTCCTTCAGCGACCAGCACTGCACGGAGATCGCGAAACCGGCGGGAGTGAGAGCTTCCGGGGCGATCGTCTTGCCCTGCGAGCGCAGCGCGAGCAAGGCGGAGGCGGCGGGGACCATCGTGAAGAGGGAGCGGCGTTTCATCATGTTCGGATAGGGTAAGGTGGAACGTTCGCCGCAGGGGCGGTCTTTCCACGGGTTCTGACTCATTCGAGTGGTACGAATGATGCGCCGGGAGCTAAAGCAAGTGCCACCGGAAAATGGAAGCCCCCTTCGCGACAGATTGAAGGGCCTTTCAGTTCAAGGGATTCTGCCAGGCGGTGTCAGGGTAGGCCAGAACGGGGTCGAGCCCGAATTGGAGTTGGACCAGCCCGAGGTCTTCCGCGGGCAGTTCCTCCAGGCAGGGGGCGCCGTTTTTCCAAACAACCATCGCTAACATGGGAGCCTCGGGGGCTGCTTCTTGCACCGGAGCGGGAATCTGTGCGGCGAGAGGACTCTCCGATGTGTTCTTCGTGAAGCTCAGGGTGCCCGTGGCCGCGCAGATGCAAGCGATGCCAAGCAGGACCCGGCGTCGGGTGCGACGCTGCTTTTTGGTGCTTCTGACGGCATCCAGCAGCGAATCGAGAATCGGGTCCGGAGAGTTCATCGGTCAGCAAGTATCGGGGTTCTCGATCAGTCCGCGCAGGCGACGGCGGAGCCGGGCGAGTTTGGATTCAAGGGCCTTGGTGGAGATCTGTTGCTCGGCGGCCAGTTCGTCTTGGGACCAGCCATCGACATAATGACGGGTCAGGAGGCGACGGTCCTCTTCTTCCAGCGAAAGCATTGCGGATTCGAGCCGATCGTCGCCCTCGTCGGGGATGGGGCGGCGAAGTTCCTGCCACTGCTGGAAGCGCTCACCCAGCCATGTGCGGCGGTGATTGCTGCGGAGTTTGTCGACCGCCTCGCAGCGGGTGAGACAGGAGAGCCATGCTTCGAAGTCGGAGCCATGGTGAAAGACCTTCGCATGCCGGAGCACCCGGAGGTAGACGCGCTGGACGATCTCGCTCGCCTCGCAATCGGGAATGCCGCGTGCCAGTGCCATGGATTTGAGAAGCGGGAAGTAATGGACGTGGAACTCCCGCCACGCGGCTTCATCGCAGCGTGTCAATCCGCGGGTCAGGCTGACCACATCCGGGGGCATCAAGCGTTCATGTCTATCGGGTATCCTTGTGAAGGCCAGCCTCCTCTTGGCGTGGAGCGTCGCGGTTCAGGCTGGCGATGACCTCGGCGGTCATGTCGTCAGCCTCCGGGGTGTGAATGAAGAAGGGGGTCTGAATGAAGCCGGAGGCGGACTTATCGAAGACGTAGTCGATGCCTCCCTCCTTTGCTTTCTCGGCGATGTGGACCTGGATCTCATCGAGGAAGGCCCGGGCGCGTTCGGCGGAGTTTTCCTGCAGAGCCTTGTGCTTGCTTTGCATGAACTCGGTGCGCTCTCGTTCGAGCGCCACGCCATCCTGGAATTTGCTTCGACGCTCTTCGACGAGCACCTGTTTCTTGGCGGGGGCGATTGCCGGGTCGGCAAGTTGCTTGTCGAGGGTCCGGATGTCGGCCTCGAGTTGCCGAATGACTTCAAGGCGCTCATTCGCCTTGCTCTGGATTAGCGCCACTTGGGCGTGCTGTTCTTTCTGGTAAGCAGCGGTGCGATGGTAGTCTTTGAAGACCTGCTGCACGTCCACGGTTGCGATCTTCAGACGCGGAGTTGGCGTCGGTGCCTCCACCGGTGGCGGAGCTTCCCGGGGCTGGGCGATCGGCTGCGGTTTCTCCCGGCAATTGCTGATCGCGAGCGCGATCAGGACGGACGCGGAGAGTCGCTGCAGAAGATCTTTGGAAAGCGGCATTCACCCTTCCAACGTCTGTCACGCCATCTACCCCTCGCCGCTCGTGAAAATTTTCTTCAGGCGAGGATGCCCTTCACCAGCTTGGCCGGTTTCACACCGGTGAGCTTCTGGTCGAGGCCTTGGAAGGGATAGCTGAGACGCTGGTGATCGAAGCCGAAAAGGTGCAGCATGGTAGCGTGCAAGTCGCGCAGGTGGACGGGATCGCGTGCCACGTGATAGCCCATTTCATCCGTCTCCCCGTAGGTGACGCCCGGCCTCACGCCGGCACCGGCCATCCAGATGGTGAAGGCGTTCGGATTGTGGTCGCGGCCGGTGAAGCGGTTGCCATCGCCGCCGCCGCGGTTCTCCTGCATGGGCGTGCGGCCGAACTCGCCGCCCCAGATGACAAGCGTGTCCTCCAGCATGCCGCGCTGTTCAAGGTCGGTGAGGAGGGCGGCAACGGGGCGATCGATATCGCGGCACTTCTTCACGAAGCCGTCGTTGAGAGCCTCCGAAGCATTCGATCCATGCGAGTCCCAGCCCCAGTCGAAGAGCTGGATGAAGCGCACGCCGGACTCCGCGAGGCGGCGGGCGAGCAGGCAGTTGTTCGCGAAGGAGTCTTTGCCCGGTTCGGTGCCGTAAAGTTCGTGGATGTGCGCGGGCTCGTCCTTGATGCTCATCACCTCCGGAACCGAGACCTGCATGCGGTAGGCCATCTCATACTGGGCAATTCGCGTGATCGTCTCGGGATCGCCGAAGTCTTGGTGGGACTTCGCATTGAGCTTGGCCAGGGTGTCGAGCGCGGCACGGCGGATATCACGGTTGATTCCTGGAGGGTTGGTCGTGTTGAGAATCGGGTCGCCCGCCGAGCGGCACTGCACACCCTGATAGACGGAGGGAAGGAAACCGCTGCCCCAGAGCGAGGCACCCGCGCGTGGAAAGCGCCCGCCGGAAATGAGGACCATGAACCCGGGCAGATTCTGGTTCTCCGTGCCGAGGCCCCAGGTGAGCCATGAACCCATCGCGGGATAGCCTAGATTCTGGTTGCCAGTATGGAGGAGAAGTTGTGCCGGACCGTGGTTGAATTGGTCCGTCTGCATCGTTTTGATGAAGCAGAGCTTGTCCACGTGCTTCGCCAGTTCGGGCAGGCGATCGGAGACCCATGCGCCCGATTGGCCGTATTGCTTGAATTCGAACTGCGGACCCAGCATCTTCGGCACGCCTTGGATGAAGGCGAAGCGCTGGCCTTCCAAGAACTCCTTCGGGCACTCCTTGCCATTGTAGCGCACAAGCTGCGGCTTGTAGTCGAAGAGCTCGAGCTGGCTCGGCGCGCCATCCATGTGCAAGTAGATCACCCGCTTCGCCTTCGGGGCGAAGGATGGCAGCAAGGGCGCGAGCGGGGCGGAGGGATCGTGCTGAATCTTCAGCTTGCCCGCTCCTGCGGATACCCCTTGGCTGGCCATCCACAAGGCTCCGATCCCCGCGGGGCAATCGCGCAAGAAGCGCCGCCGCGTGACGTGATGGAGCGATTCGCGCTGGAGGTAGGGTGACATGGCTTAGCGGATCAGGGCTTCATCGAGATTCAGGAGGACGGAGGCGACCACGGTGTAGGAGGCTCCATCGGCAGTTCCGGCCATGCCTTCGCGGAGGGAAGGATTCGCGGTGTAGTCGGCTTCGAGCTTGGAGAAGAGCGCGCGCAACTCCTCCAAGCGATCCGGCGTGATCTGGCGGGAAGTCGCGAGACGGAAGCCGTAGGAGAGGCGTTCGTCCACGCTGCCGCTGGCCTCGTATTTCATGCGCCGGGCGAGGCCTTTGGCGCACTCGTTGAAGGCCGGATCGTTCAGCACGGCCAGAGCCTGGATCGGCGTGTTCGAGAGGATCCGTCGTTTCGAGCAGAGTTCCCGGGAGGGAGCATCGAAAGTGGCGAAGGTGGGGTAGGGGATACTGCGCTTCCAGTAGGTGTAGACCGAGCGGCGGTAGCGGTCGGGATTGCCCTCGGCGGGCGTGGTCCACTTGTCGCCGGAGTCGAAGGGGCGCCACACGCCTTCCGGTAGGGGCGGATGGGCAGGTGCTCCGCCGAGACGCTGGGCAATGAGGCCTGCCGCGGACAGGGCGTGGTCGCGGGCCATCTCTCCGGTGAGTCGCTGCCGCGGTCCGCGGGCGAGCAAGCGGTTGTCGGCATCGCGCTCCGCAAGCTCCGGGCTCAGGGTGGCATCCTGCCGGTAGGCCGCGCTGCTCACGAGTTCGCGCAGCAATCCTTTCATGCTCCACTTCATCTCGGTCTGGAAGCGGACCGCCAAGGTATCCAGAAGCTCGGGATGGGTCGGCCTTTCACCCGCCGAGCCGAAGTCCTCGGGTGTCGGCACGATGCCGGTGCCGAAGAGTTCGAGCCAGAAGCGGTTTACCGCGACCCGGGATGTGAGCGGGTTCTGGGGCGAGGCGATCCAGCGCGCCATCGTGAGACGGTCAGGCTTCTTTCCCTCCATGGGCGGAAGGACCGCGGGCGTGCCGGCCTTCCCGATCAGCTCGCCCTTGTCGATCCAGTTGCCGCGGGTGAAGAGGCGAGTTTCACGCGCGAGTTCGGGGGCCAGATCGCGCATGACGGGCGTGGTGGTCGCGGGCATTGCAGCGAGCGCCTTACGAGTCGTGGCGAGATCTTGCTTCCAGGCTTCGATGATCGGATCCTTCCGCGCCCATTCCGCTTCGTCCGTGATGGCGATACATCCGCGCTTGGCGATGAGAGGATAAGCCCCGCCGGCAGAGCTGGTCGAATGGGCGAGAGTCACGCGCAGGGTGGAGTCGCCATCCCACTCGACCGGTGCAGCTGGGACGAGGATGGCGTGGCGTGGTTTGAAGATCTTCGTGTATTGTCCCCACCCGTTGTTAGAGCCTTTGATGGATTGATTCGGATCGAAAGGAGGATGGGCTTCGTCCGCCACGATTTCGGCGATCGGGATATCGGTGGTCTTGCCCTCGCGATCCACAAGCTGGAGCCCGAACTTCCGGATCATCGCGCCCCACTCCGGCGTGTGCAGGGCGGTCTTCTCGTCTACCGGACGAATTTCCACCCGGACGGCGCCGAGCTGCCGTAGCCCGACAGGCTTCGGAATATCCAAGATGTGGATCGCACCGGCTGCAACATTGCCAATCGTCCGGAATTCTTCGACACCTTGGTGAGGCACGATCTCCAGCTTCGCCTTCTGGCTGCTGCCGCTCACTCCCGTCGGACTCGTCCAGCGAGTGCGGGAGGCGAGGGAGACACGTCGTTGATGAAGGTCTTCCTCAAGGCCCGAAATCTTGTCCTCCAGCGCACCGGCTTCGGCGTGACGGCTGGGATCAAGCGGCACCCGCAGCAGCGGATGACTCTCCGGCACATCCGCATCCACGCTTTGGTTGAAGAAGGCGGCGAAGCGGTAGTAGTCGCGGTGCTCGATGGGATCGTAGGGGTGGCTGTGGCACTGCACGCAGGCCATCGTGGTCCCCTGCCACACCTCCCAAGTGGTGTTCACCCGGTCCAGCACGGCAGCCACCCGGAACTCCTCATCGTCGGTGCCGCCCTCGTTGTTCGCCTGGCTCAAGCGGTGGAAAGTCGTGGCGATCCGTTGATCGATGCTCGCTTGCGGGAGGAGATCACCTGCGAGTTGCTCGATGGTGAATTGATCGTAGGGGAGGTCGCGGTTGAATGCTTCGATCAACCAGTCGCGATATTTCCAAACATCACGGCGGCTATCGATTCCGAGGCCTTCCGAGTCGGCGTAGCGGGCGAGATCCATCCACACGCTGGCCCAGCGCTCGCCGAAGCGCGGCGAGGCGAGCAGGCGATCGACCTGCTTTTGATAAGCGGAGGGCGACTCGTCGTTCTGGAAGGCCTCAAGCTCCTCCACGGAAGGCGGAAGTCCGGTGAGGTCGAGGGAAAGCCGCCGCAGGAGTGCCGCTTTCCCTGCTTCCTTAGCGGGATGCAGTCCCTCCTTCTCCATGCGCGCGAGCAGGAAGCGGTCGACGTCATTCCGGGGCCAAGCCTTGTCCTTGATTGCAGGAATCGGATGAGTCCGGGGCGCGACGAAGGACCAGTGCTCTCCCCAGCGGGCCCCTTCCTTGATCCACTGCCGCAGCGTTTCGATCTCCTTCGCGGCGAGTGGTGGTCCATGCTCGGGCTTCGGCATCACCTCGTCCGGATCCGTCGATACGATGCGGGTGATCATCTCCGAGGCATCCGGATCGCCCGGGACGATGATCTCCTTGCCGGACTCTCCCTTCCCGAGCGCCTTCTCCCGATAGATGAAGGAGACTTCACCCGCCTCCTTCACACCCCCATGGCAAGCGGTGCAGTGGGCATTGAAGATGGGTCGCACCTCGCGGGCGAAATCGACCTCGGCCATGGCGGGTGGAGCCAAGAGCGGGAAGCCGAGCACCCAAGGCATGATGCGGGGAAAACTCATTGCTCGAAAATCTGGATCTCGTTCAAGCCTCCTCCTTGGCAGGGGTGGTCCGGCTTCCGCTTCGGGTGGGCGTAGTGGGAGCTTACCACCACTTTCACGTAACGAAGCTGCTGCGGCCCGAAGGTGAAGCGATGAAAGGGGAACTCCTCGCCGCGCTTCACCGCGATGCGTGGCAACTCGCCTTCGGTGAGGGGGAAGAAGCTCTTGTTATCAAGCGATCCGAAGACCTCGAACACTGCCGTGCCGCGGTCGTCGATATCGCGGTTGTTCGTGTTCTGCAGGGCGACGCTACCCACCGTCGATTCTTCTAGCAGGTCAACCGTGAACTCGCCGTTCTCGCCATCCGGTGCGAGCCAGAAGGACCAATCACCCGGCACGCCGCTGTCATTGAGGCGGCCATCCGTGAGATTGTCCGGCGGGAAGATGGAGCCGTGCGGGCGGGTGCAGTAGCCCGGGCTGAAGACCGGCTTGCCGAGCGCCAGGTTTCCTTCCTCCTGCTGTGTGCCGGGTGAGATGCGGGTGTGATTGACCAGCATCACCGGGGATTCGTCGAGGGCGGCGAGCAGCTTCGGTCTGCCGGATTCGCGCACCAGCGCGCGGCTTTCTCCGACGCCGAGACGGGTCGGCGCTTGTTGTGTGGTCTGCACTTCCACCTCGCCCTTGAAGACTTCTGTTAGGACGACGGGGGCCGCTCCATCGCTTCCGACCGCAAGGCCGAACTCCGTGCCGAGATCCACGAATCGCCCGCCGGGAGTATCGATACGAAAGCCCTCTGCGCCATCCGGCGTGTGAACGGAGACACGGCCGTGGGACACGGACAGCGCTTCCTTCTCATCGAGACGGAAGCGGCATGGTCCTTCCAGCACGACACTGGCCCCGCTGGGGAAGCCGAGCTTGATGAAGCCGCGGCGGAACTCCACTGGCACCGCCACGGGGAGCCGCCCGCTGGAAGGAGTGGGGGAGCCTTCCGACCATGCCACGCCTTGGGCATCGACCACGTTGGCGATCGGTCCGCGAGGCCGGGATATGAAGAAGGTGGCAAGGGCTGCGGTGAGAGTCAGCACCGCCACCGCGGCCAGACGGTGGCGGCGGTAGAAGGGCAGAGGCTTTTTCTGCGGGGCCGCCGCCTCGAAATAGGAGGGCGCCGCCGCTTTGCGGATGAGAGCGGAATGCAGGGCCGCCGCCCGGCGGTAGCGGGTGCGGTTCTCGGAGCTGCTCCGCAAGAGATCGTTCAATTCCCCACGCTCCGCCTCCCCGAGAGAACCCTCGAAAAGCGCATGAAGGAGGAGATCAAGACGGTCTTCTTTCATGGCGTGGCGAGCTTGCGCTCGATACAGGTTTCGAGCGCCTTGCGGATCCGCATGAGGGCTAGCGAGAGGGCTGTCGGTGTCTGCCCGCGCTGCTCCGCCAAGTGCTGGACCGAGGAGCCGGGCGCATAGCGGGCAAGGATCAGCTCGCGCTGGCGCTGCGTCAGCTCGTGCAGACACCTTTCCAAGGCTTGCTCCAGTTCGCCCGCGCTTTCTTCACGGCATTCGGCGGCCAAAATCTCCACCAGCGAATCATCGAAGACGTGGCGGTCCCGGCCGGCATCGCGGCGGGCGGCCTTCACTTGGTAGAGGGCGATGGTGAAGGCCCACGGGAGGAAAGGCTGGGCCGGATCGTATTCCGCCGCCTTCCGCCACAGCACGAGATTCGTCTCCTGTGCCACATCGTCCGCCAGCATGCGGTCGGGCAGCAGGGACAGGATGTAGCGGTGGATCTCCGGCTGGTGCCGGGCGATCAGACCTACGATCCTTTCCTCGGGGCTATGGGTTTCGGCGGACATCTCCACCCGGGTTTACCAGAAAGCGGCGAAATCTTTCGCGGGAATTTCAAAGGCGGCCCGGCGTGAGCGTAGATCTTCAATGATCCCCCCCATCCAGCTCATGCTGGTGGTAGTGCTCGCTCAACTTGTCGTGACCGAAGTCGCCCTCGAAATCGCGCCAGGTGGCGTGGATGTGGTTTGCGTTGTTTTGGGTATTCGCCGCCTCCATCAGGAAGGTCGGTCCTTGGACGCGATAGTACCACGCTTCGCCTCGCTTCGTGCCGCCGGCCCAGCCAAAGCGGATCTTGTCGATCCCGGCCTTCTCGATCTTCTGCATGTCGGCATCGGCGAGTTCCTTGCGGTGGCGTCCGATATACTCGTTGATCAGCGCGAGCAGGGCCTTCTTCTGCTCCGGGCTCATCTCGGAGGCGAGGAGGCCGACGGGCTCCAGCGCGGTGACCTTGCGGTTCTCCGCGGTGAGGATCTCGCTGGGGGCTTTCTCGCTGAAGATCACCTCCTTCTTCCCGGCTTCAAGAAGAAGATTGGCAAGAGCCATCGCCAGATCTTCCTCGGCGGCGAGTACGCGCATGCCCTTGTGCGGGCCCTCGCGGACTTCACCGGGATTGGCCGCGAAGAAGGACGGAGTGACGGCGACTTCCTTGCCATTGATCACCGTGTAGTTCAGGGCGAGGTGGTGGCCCTCGAACTTCCAGCCCCACGCCTTGGCATCACCCGGGGTGCCGAAGATCGAAACGTAGTATTTCCCGTTGTCCCGGTAGGTCGGATTCTTCTCCATCTCCGCCAGCACGCCTTCCAAGGTGATGATCTGGGCCGCCTTCAGCTTGCCCTTGTCGCTGAGCACGGTGTCCAGCAGCTTCATCGCGGCGATGTGCTGCGCCTCCGTCATCTCCTTGATCGGCAGGCCGCTGCGGTTCTGTGGCGTGAATTTGAAGTTCTCCCGTTGATCGGACTCGAAAGGAAATGAGGCCTTGGCACGTTTCTCGGCATCGAGGCTGCCGAGGAAGGAGTCCGCGGCGGACTTCATGGCATCGATGGAGGTCGCCCCGTCAGCAAAAGCGGGTAGGGCGAGCAGCAAGGCGAAGAACGGGTTTTTCATGCAAGCATGATACAATCGCAGCAGAGTGCTTCTCGCAAGGGGGAGTGTCAGCATTCCGCGGCTTCCTCCATCGGAATTCTCGATGTTGGGCCCTAACGATTCGATTTTGCGTTCAAGATCCGGTTCATATCCTCTGTCCTTCTCCATGTCACGCCGCTTCACCATCTTCAGACGCATGCTTTTGTGGACGATCCTTCCTATCGCCGCGGTCCTCCTTCTGCTCGCGGGGTGTCAGGGGAATCTGATCTATTTTCCTCGGCCTTATGGCCCGGACCACGTCTCCCGGTGGGATGCGGAACCCGGCACGCGGGTGATCGACTACACCACCGCGCAGGGCAAGCAGCAGGCTTACCTGCTCAGCAAGTCCGACAAGCCCGAGCGGCTCTGGGTAGTCTGCGGCGGGAACGCAACCCTCGTGCTGGAATGGTCCAACTGGCTTCGCGAGCACGGGCCGGAGCAGGATGCCTGGCTGCTGATGGACATGCCCGGTTACGGCGCCTGTTCAGGCACTCCTCGGCCCGGCACGATCCGGAACACGCTGAAGGGCGCCGTGCCTGCGGGCATGGCGGAACTCGGATGGTCCCTGCCGGCGGATCGGGACAAGATGCGTTTCTTCGGACATAGCCTGGGGGCTGCCGTGTGCCTGATGGGGGCGGAGGAGTTCGATATCCGGCGCGGGGTGATCCTCACGCCCTTCACCAGCAGCATGGACATGACGAAGGCCATGTTCGGCGTGGACCTTGGATTCATTGTCTGGCACCGCTTCGACAATCTGGGGCGGCTGAAGGAGATGGACCGCAAGGGTGGCGCGGAGGTCTTCGTGATCCATGGTTCGGATGACGAAGCCATCCCGGTCGCCATGTCGCGCAAGCTGGCGGCGGAGGTGCCGGATGTGGTGCGCTACACCGAGATTCCCGGCGGTCGACACAACAATCTGCAGGAGATCTCGCCGGAGACGGTCCGTGAGGCCCTGCTCAAGGCCAGGCCTTAGGAGCGGGCTTGCAAGTAGGGCCGGTCCGGCCCATCATTTTCATGAACACCGGTGCTGTTTCGGCCGGTGGATGGTCGTCCCCCCCACACCGTCCACATCCCCCTCCGAATTCCCATGAGCCACCGGGTCCACTGTGCCCTCGCATCTCTTTTCGTATCCCTGAGCCATGCGCAAACCTCGCCGATCATGGCTGGGCCGTGGTGCGGGGCGGTCACACCGAGCTCGATTGCCGCCACCGCCCATCTGGCTTCGCCCGGGTTGCAAGCCAGACTGGCAGTCTCCACGCAAGCGGACTTCAGTAATGCGATCTTCTCTGCCGTGAAGATATCCCAAGCGGCGTCCGGGAACAACGTCCGGCTGGATGTGAGCGGGCTGAGCCCCGCCACAAGCTACTTCTACGCGATGGAGGTTGGTGGAGTCTTGCAGACTGCGGCAGGCAGGACCGGAAGCTTCAAGACCTTGCCTGCTGCCGGTCCGGCATCCTTCCGTTTCGGCTTCGCTTCCTGCGGTGATTGGCACGAGCCGGGGCAGTGGGTGCACCTGAAGATCCTGCACGAGAATCCGCTCTTCTTCATCCACATGGGCGACCTGAACTACGAGGACACGGACGAGGATGATCCGGTGCCTTACCGGGAGAACATCATCAACTCGATCACGGAGAGCCCCGAACTGGGTCAGATGGTGCGGAACCTGCCGACCTCGTGGATCTGGGATGATCATGACTTCTCGGGCAACACCTCCGACCGCACGAGCGACGGACGCACAGCGAACCGCGGGGTGTATCGCGAGTTGATCCCTCACTACCCTCTGCCTGCCGGAGGTCCGGATGCAGCGATCTATCAGGCCTTCACGTGTGGCCGCGTGCGCTTCATCCTTTCCGACCTCCGCTCCGAGCGGAACCGCGACTCGGATACCGACAACTCGAACAAGTCGATGATGGGCGTCCTGCAGAAGCAGTGGTTCAAGGACGAGCTGATCGCTGCGCGCGATGCCGAGGTGCCCTTGATCGTATGGATGAGCGGGGTGCCTTTGATTCAAGTGGGTTCGGTGCGCGACAACTGGGGTTCCTATGCCACGGAACGCAAGGAACTGCTGGAGTTCATTCGCGACCAGGACATTCGCAATGTCGTGGTGATCTCAGGGGATATGCATGCGCTGGCCTATGACGACGGTCGTGCAACCGACAGTTACGTGGCAGGGGTGGGGATCCCGGTATTTCATGCGGCGGCATTGACGCGGGACGGCTCTGAGAAGGGCGGGCCCTATTCCGGCGGCGTGAGCGAGGGATCGGGACGCTATGGCCTGATGGACGTGAATGACGATGGCTCGCAGGTATCCGTCACCTACACGGGCCGCATCGCCAGTTCGGCGACTGCTGCCACGACGTGGAAGAGCTACACCCATCAGGCGGTGCCGGTGAAGCCGCGCCCGGTGCAGGGGCTCTCGGCACTGGCCACCTTGGACAGGATCCGGCTTGCGTGGACGGATGATTCGACGGTGGAAACGGGCTATCGGATCGAAAGGGACAGTGGCGGGAGTTGGGAGGTAGTCGCGACACTCGCAGCGGGAGTCACGAGCTACGAGGATAGCGGCGTGACGGGTGGGGTCAGCTACGATTATCGGGTGATCACGCTCAATGGCACGGCCGCTTCGCTACCTTCCGCCACCGCCACGGCAACCGCATCGTCGAGCTTCGCAAATTGGAAGCTCCTCCACTTCGGCAACACCCCGGTGTCCGATAACGCCGACAACGACGGCGACGGCCTGAGCACCGTGGAGGAGTATCTCTTCGGCTTGAATCCGCTTCAGGCGGACCGCTACGAGTGGTCGGCAGGCGGGGGGAGCGTAAGCTTTGCGACCAGCCCCGGCAGAAGCTACCGGGTAGAGGCGAGCGACGATCTCGCCACTTGGCCGATTAGCTCCCCGCCTCTCGTCGGGGACGGGGAACCCAAGCAATGGACGGATCCCGGGATGCCGACCGGCGGGAAACGCTTCTATCGCATCGTGATTGCGGAGGCCTTGTAGGCTCAGCGCTTCAGGGCGACGCGGAGGATGCGATCGTCCGAAGTGAGGTAGAGACGCGAACCGCTTTCACCGAAGGCCACATTGGCGGTCGGACGGCCGCAGAGAATGCGACCGAGGAGCTTGCCCTCGGGATTGAAGATCAGGCATCCGCCGGGGCCGGTGGAGAAGACATTTCCCTTGGAGTCCACCTTGATGCCGTCGGGAGCACCCGGACCTTTGAGGTCCTTGCAATTGTAGAAGACCTTGCCGGCTTCCGCGCTTCCGTCGGTTTTCAGCGGGTAAGCCATGATCACGGGTAGCGGGCCGTGGGATTGGGCCACGTAGAGGATCTTCCCGTCTGGCGAGAGCGCCACGCCGTTCGGGCGATCCAGATCGCGGGTGATGAGCGAGACTACGCCCTGAGGAGTTACGCGGAAGACGCCTTGGAAGGGCAGTTCCTTGAACTCGGTGTCCTTCTCGCGACCCGGTAGGCCATACGGTGGATCGGTGAAATACACGTCGCCATTCGCAGCGATCGCGAGGTCGTTGGGCGAGTTGAAGCGCTTGCCATTGAAGTTGTCGGCGAGGGTGCGCTTGCCGCCGCCCGGGGTGAGGTAGGATACGCGGCGGTCACCGTGTTCGCAGAAGTAGAGCACGCCCTTCTCGTCCATCGCCAGCCCGTTCGAGCCCGGCTCCGAGCCATACTGGCCCACGCCGGTGAAGCCGGAGGGCTTCATGAAGATCGATGCCTCTTTGTCGCCTTCCTTCCACTGATAGACGATATTCTTCGGGACATCGGAGAAGAGCAGCCGCTTCTCCCTCTCGTCCCATACCGGACCCTCCGCCCAATCGAAGCCACTGCAGAGCGTCTCGATCTTGGCGTCCGGCGCGATGATTTCATCAAGCGCCGGATCAAGGCGTTCGATACTTTCCTGAGCCGAAGCGAGGGCGGGGAGCAGCGCGAGAAGGCGGAAGAGCTTCATGATGACACCTTCCTACGCGCCGGCCGTCGGCGAGTCGTCGGAGAAAGGTGTCATTCAGCCGACTTTACGCCAGCAGCTCCTTCACCACCTTGGCCGGTTCCACGCCGGTGAGCTTTTGCTCGAGGCCTTGGAACTTGAAGGTGAGCTTCTCGTGATCGATGCCGAGGAGATGCAGGATGGTCGCGTTGAGATCGCGGATGTGCATCGGGTCCTTTACGATATTGTAGGAGAAGTCGTCGGTCTCGCCATAGACCATGCCCGGCTTCACGCCGCCGCCGGCCATCCACATGGAGAAACAGCGGGGATGGTGATCACGACCGTAGTTCTCCTTGGTGAGGCCGCCTTGCGAGTATACGGTGCGGCCGAACTCGCCGCCCCAGACGACCAGGGTGTCGTCGAGCAGGCCACGCTGCTTGAGATCGGCAATGAGGGCGGCGGTCGGTTGATCGACGTCCTCGGCGAGGGTCTTCATCCCGGCGGGAAGGTTGGTGTGGAGGTCCCAGCCGCGGTGGAAGATTTGGGTGAAACGCACGCCCCGCTCCGCCATCCGGCGGGCCATCAGGCAGTTGTAGGCGTAGGTGCCCGGTTCCTTCGCGCGCGGTCCGTACATCTGCCAGATCGATTCCGGCTCGTTTGAGAGATCGGTGAGTTCCGGCACGGAGGCCTGCATGCGAAAGGCCATCTCGTATTGGGCAATGCGGGCGTTCGTCTCGGGATCGCCGATGCGCTCGTGGAGCTGGCGGTTCATGTCGTTCACGCCATCGATCATCGCGCGCCGCAGTTCGCGGCTAACCCCCTTCGGGTTGGAGAGGTGGATCACCGGATCGCCACCCGAGCGCAGGGCCACGCCGGCGTGCTCCGGAGAGAGGAAGCCGGAGGACCAGAGGCGCGAGGAGAGGGCTTGGATGTTCGTGAAAATCGGCAGCTTCGAGGTCAGCACCACGAAGGTCGGAAGATCCTCGTTCATCGAGCCGAGACCGTAGGAGATCCACGAGCCGATCGATGCCTTGCCGGGAACCATGTTGCCGGAGTTCGCCAGCAGGATCGCGGGCTCGTGGTTGATCGCGTCGGTATGGAGCGACTTCATGATCGCGAACTCGTCGGACACCTTCGAGGTGTGCGGGAAGAGCTCGTTTACCCAGTGGCCGGCTTGGCCGTGCTGCTGGAATCCGTAGATGCTGGGGGCGATCGGGAAGCGCGACTGCGAAGCGGTCATCCCGGTCAGGACTTGGCCGCCACGGACGGACTCCGGCAGATCTTGGTCGAAGCGCTTCGCAAGCTCCGGCTTGTAATCCCATGTCTCGAACTGGGAAGGCGCGCCAGCCATGAAGAGGTAGATCGCGCGCTTCGCCTTCGGAGCGTAGTGCGGCAGCAGCACGCCGTGATCACCGCCGCCGCCGGATGCCATGGCATTACCGGTCATCAGCTTGGCCAGACCGGCCCAGCCGAGAACCTTGCCGGAGCGACCGAGGAATTGACGGCGTGTGGCGAGATCCAGCCATTGCTGCTTGAGCGCGGCAGGAATCGGGAGATCGAGCGGGCTCGGCCCTTCGCCGGAAAAATCGGAGCACGGGTGCATGGAGTGGAGCGGCGTCATTTGGTCACGTACTCGTCGAGGTTCAGGAACTGATTGGCGACCATCGTCCAGGTGGCGATGTCGGCGGGCTTGAGGGTAGCGTCGGCCGGAGATTCGCCGGTGGCGAGGAGGGCGGAGACGTCGTCGGGATGCTCGTTGAAGTGCTGGCGGAAAGTGCCGAGGCTCTTGGTAAAAGCAGGAGTTTCTTCGGCGGGATTGAGGCTGCGGGCGATGGTGGTCCGCGCCATGAAGTCGATGCGGGCGGCGTCATCCGGCGCGGCCTTGATCGCACGCTCGGCGAGCTTGCGTGCAGCCTCGACGAACTGCGGATCATTCATCGCGACCAAGGCCTGAAGCGGCGTGTTGGTGCGGGTTCGCTTGGTGCAGACTACCTCGCGCGCCTGGGCGTCGAAGGTTTCGAGCGATGGCGGCGGGGCGAAGCGTTTCCAGAAGGAATACATCGAGCGGCGGTAGAGGCTCTCGCCTTTGTCCGCTTGATACTGCTTGGTGTTCGACTCGGGCATCGACACGGCCTCCCAGATGCCCGGCGGCTGGTAGGGTTTCACGGGCGGGCCGCCGACTTTTTCCACCAACAGGCCGGAGGCCTGCAGGGCGGTGTCGCGCAGCACTTCGGCATCCATCCGGAAGCGGGGGCCGCGGGACAAAAGTCTGTTTTTGTCATCCTTTTCAAGTTTCTCGGGGGTGGTGGCTTGGCTCTGGCGGTAGGTCGCGGAAGTGAGCATCAGCTTGTAGAGGCGACGCATGTCCCAGCCATTTTCCCGGAAGTCGACGGCAAGCCAATCGAGCAACTCCTGGTGGCTCGGGCGGGCACCCATGATGCCGAAGTCATCGGCGGTCTCGACGATGCCGGTGCCGAAGAGCTCCTGCCACATGCGGTTCACGGTCACCCGCCCGAGCAGCGGCTGGTCCGGCTGCAGGAGCCAGTGGGCGAGACCAAGGCGGTTGTGGGGTTCGCCAGCGGCGATGGGCGGCAGGAAGTCCGGAGTGGCAGCGCTGACCCGGGCCTTGCGCGCGGTGTAGACGCCGCGGTCGAGCACGTTGGCGGTGGCCGGGGTTGGCTTCTCCGCGGCAATCAGGGTCGGCGTGCCGCCTTCGCCGATCTTGGCAATTTCCGCATCGAGGCCGGCAAGCTGTTCACGGAGGCGGGCGGCGTCCTGGTTCACGGAGCCGAGATACCAGCGGTCGAGCACGACGAAGCGCTCGTCATCCGACCACTTCGCCGAGTCCGCTTCGCGGGCGACGATCTCGGCGGCGATGTCCTCGTAGGGCAGGCGGCCGAACTCATCAGGCGAGAGGGCGCGGCCATAGAGGCGGAAATCCTGGTAGCGGGATTCGCGCAGCGGCTGCTCGTCCTCCCGGCGGCCGATGTGCATGCGGGCGTCCGTGCGGATGGTTTGGCCGGGTTGTAGGGTGTCGTGGGTAACCTTCAGGGGCACCGGCTTGCCATCGATGTAGATGGTCACGCCCGCGGCCTTGCCCGAGCCGTCGTAGGTGAAGCCGACGTGGCGCCACTGGCCGCGCGAGAAGGGTTCCGTTTCCACGCGGATGGCGTGCTGCGGCCACTGGTGGATGATGTGGATCACGTAGCGGCCGCCATCGCAGAAGAGGTCCCAGCCGCGGTGGGAATTGCGCGCGCTATCGCCCATGCGGGAGACGATGCCGCCCATGCCGGTATCGATGTTCGCGGTCTTGAGCCGGGCCATCGTCCAGAAGGAGATCGAGAAAGGCTGGTCGGCCTCGAAGTCGCCCATCTCCGGCAGGGGCAAGCGGCTGGAAAGGTCCATTCGCATGGAGGGCCAGAGCCATGAATCCTCACCCCAGACCAAAGGGTTGGTGTCCACCGTGTAGGTGGCTGGATTCGCATTCGGCGCGCTGTTCTTCACCACGTCCCCCGAGCCTTCATCGAAGCGGAAACGGACTTGCAGGGCATCCTGCGAGACCGGCTTGGGCTTGTGACCGGAGGCCATGCTCATGCGCAGGAGCTTCTCGGCATCCTTGGCGAGTTGGTCGTATTTCCCGGCGGGTTCGCTGCGGTCCGCGAGTGCGTGTTCCAGAGCGGGCATCTTGTCCGCCGCGGGGATGCGTAGCACCGGAGCGGGATCCTGGACGTTGTCATCCCAGGGTTTCTCCGCCGTATTGTGGAAGAAGGCGGAGAGGCTGTAGAAGTCCTTCTGCGAGGTGGGATCGAACTTGTGATCGTGACAGGCCGAGCAACCGACGGTGAGGCCGAGGAAGGCCGCGCCGAAGGCTTCGGTACGGTCACGGGTATTATTGACGTGGATTTCTTCCGGGATGGTTCCTCCCTCGTTGGTGGATACGTTCGCGCGGATGTAGCCGGTGGCGACGAGTTGATCGATGCTGGCGGCCGGCATGAGATCGCCCGCGAGCTGCTCGGTCACGAAGCGGTCGAAGGGCTTGTTCTGCTGGAAGGAGCGGATGAGATAATCGCGGTAGGGCCAGATCGAGCGCACGTTGTCGAAGTGTAGGCCGTGGGTGTCCGAGTAGCGGACGTAGTCGAGCCAGTATCGTGCGCGGTGCTCGGCGGAGCGGGGCGAAGCGAGAAGGTGATCGATGTAGGCCTCGTAGGCCGCGTCGGTCGGATTCGCGGCGAAAGTCTCCACATGCGCGGGGTCGGGCAGGAGGCCGGTGAGATCGAGGGTCACGCGGCGGATCAGCGAGCGGGGATCTTCCGGCGGCGCAGGATCGAGGCCTTGTGTCTTCAGCTTGGCTTGGATAAAACGGTCGATCGGATTGCGCGACCAGGTATCGCCCGCGAGTTCCGGCAGCGGCTTTTTCTCCGGCGGCAGGAAGGACCAATGCTCCTCGTATTTCGCGCCTTGGGCCACCCAGCGCTCGAGGAGGGCGATCTCCTCCGGCTTGAGCTGGCGATGCGCCTTCACCGGAGGCATGCGCTTCTCCGGGTCCGGATTCTTGATGTATTGGATGATCGAAGATTCCTCCGGTTTGCCGGGAATGATGGCGGGCTTGCCATCGGCGCGCTTGATGAAGGCGAACTCCTTGCGGTCGAGACGTAGCGGTTCGCTCTTCGGCTCGCGGGTGCCGCTATCGGGACCGTGGCAGTGGTAGCAGGCCTCGGAAAGCAGCGGCTGGATCGAGTCGTTGAAGGAGATCTCCCCCTCCTTGGCGGGAGTTTTCGCTCCGGCTTGGGCGACAAGAGCGGATCCCAAGGCGAGGGCATGAATCGCAGGCAGACGGCGCATCGTAAGAAGAAAGGACTGGGTCAGGTGCTCCCGAATACGGTGGAAGGTCTGGAATATTCCATGGATCGTGCCCGGAGACCACCTCCCAATTAGGATAGGCTTCAACGGAGAGGGGCAGAGAGGATGTTTTAGCGGGGAAAAGTGAAGATCGTAGATGGTAGATTGTGGTAGATTGAGGATGGCGGATGGAAGATTTTGAACAGGAGGTAAGGGAGAGAATGGAGGGGGATGGAAGTTCGGGTGGAAGCTCGGAAGGGGGGTGAGATTGTCTCGCGGGAGCGGGCGCGTTGGTCGATTCGGTCAAGACGTGTGGGTTAAAGTGACAGGTATGACTCGTGTTTGCGATCACATCGATCAGTGCCGTCAATTCCGCCCCAGCGACGATAAGCTGCCCGCGCTTGCGATCGATCTCGCAGCCGAGTTGCTGGAGGAGGCGACACGCGGTCTGAAGTGGGGTGAGCGCATGCAGGCGCGGCAGATGGCGGCAATGATGCATGATGCGGCGGGCAAGGCTTTCACCTTCGCGATGGCGGATCAGGTGTTCCGTCCGCCCACGGCATCGCGCGAGGCAAAGCGCTTCCGCGACCTGATCGATGACTACGGGGTCCCGGAGTATCTCCCCCTCGGTGCGCGGATGGCGATGCGTGCCGGCGAGATGGCTTCCGCCGCCGCCCCGGAGATCGTGATGCCTTTGGTCGCCGAAAAAATGCGGCAGGAAAGCTCCGCGGTGATCCTGCCGGCTGAAGAGGATAAGCTACGCCGCCACCTGCAAAAGCGTCGTCGCGCGGGAATGCGGATGAACCTGAACCAGCTCGGTGAAGCGGTGCTGGGTGAAGAAGAAGCGAATCACCGCCTCGAATCGAATCTCGCGCGTCTGGCCGATCCGGACACGGACTACATCTCGGTGAAGATCTCCGCGATCTTCAGCCAGATCCATCTCGTGGCGCTCGAGGAGACCTTGGAAGAGATCAAGAAGCGCCTGCGCCTGCTTTATCGTGCCGCGATGCAGCACCAGCGGGCGGAGGGTGGCAGCAAGTTCGTGAACCTCGACATGGAGGAATACCGCGACCTGCGCCTGACCTGCGCCGCTTTCCGCGAAGTACTAGATGAGGCGGAGTTCCACAAGCTGGAGGCAGGGATCGTGCTGCAGGCCTACCTGCCGGACGCCTGGCCGGTGCAGAAGGAACTGAATGCCTGGGCGCTGAAGCGCGTGGATGAGGGTGGAGCCGGGATCAAGATCCGGATCGTAAAGGGAGCGAACCTGGCGATGGAGAAGGTGGACGCGGAGATCCACGACTGGCCGCTGGCGCCCTATCACTCGAAGGTGGAGGTGGACGCAAACTTCAAGCGGATGCTCCACGAAGGCTGCAAGCCGGAGAACGTCCGTGCGGTGCGACTCGGCGTGGCCAGCCATAATCTTTTCGACATCGCCTACGGCCTGCTGCTGCGAGCCCGGGAAGGGGTGGAGGAGCGGGTGGAATTCGAGATGCTGGAAGGGATGGCGAACCATCAGGCACGGACCGTGCGCGATGCGGCGAAGGGCCTGCTGCTCTACGCACCGGTGGTGAAGCGGGAGGACTTCCATAGCGCGATCGCCTATCTGGTGCGGCGTCTGGATGAGAACACCTCGCCGGAGAATTTCCTGCACGACCTCTTCGGCATGCAGCCGGGAGACGCAGCCTGGGAGCGGCAAAAGGAGCGCTTCCTGAATGCTTGCGCGATGATCGATACGGCCTTCGCCGGACCGCAGCGGGTGCAGGATCGCACGAAGGAAGAGCGGCCTCCGCTGGCTCTGGATCATCCTTTTCACAATGAGGCGGACACCGACTGGTCGCTGCCGCAGAACGTCGCCTGGGTGCGCGACCGGGTGAAGCTCCGGCGTCTGGAAGGGCAGGTCTTCGTGCCGCTGCAGGTCGGCGGTGAGACAGGCGTAGGAGCCGGAACGGCAAACGCTGCGGACCCCTCGCGACCGGGTGTGGTGGCCTACCGCCATGCGCTGGGCGGACCCGCTGACATCGAGCGCGCCTTGAGCGTGGCCGTATCGGCTCGCGGGGAATGGGTGGCGATGGGGCTGGAAGCCCGTGCCGCGATCCTGGCGCGGGTGGGAGCTTCCATCGCGAAGGGTCGTGGCGAAGCCATCTCCGTGATGGTGATGGATGCCGGCAAGTCGGTGATGGAGGCGGATGCCGAACTGAGCGAGGCGATCGACTTCGCCGACTACTATGCACGTAGTTTGTCGAGCCCGGGCTACTCGGACGGTGTCGCCTGCGAGCCGCTGGGTACCGTGCTGGTGACTCCGCCGTGGAACTTCCCCTATGCGATTCCTTGTGGTGGTATTCTTGCCGCACTCGTGGCGGGGAACACGGTGATCCTGAAGCCCGCGCCGGAGACTGTGCTGACCGCTTGGGTGATGGTGAACGCGCTGTGGGACGCCGGCGTGCCGAAGGAGGTGCTGCAGTTCCTGCCTTGCCCGGACAACGAGATCGGGCGCTCGCTGGTAACCGACCCGCGGATCGGCGCGGTGATCCTGACGGGAGCCTATGAGACGGCTCGCATGTTCCTGTCCTGGAAGCCGGGCATGAAGCTTTTCGCCGAGACCTCCGGGAAGAACGCGCTGGTGATCACGGCCGCTGCCGACCCCGATCTGGGGGTGAAGGATCTGGTGAAGAGCGCCTTCGGCCACAGCGGGCAGAAGTGCTCCGCCGCTTCGCTCGCGATTCTTGAAGCCGAGCTCTACGACGATCCGGGTTTCCGCCGTCGCCTCAAGGATGCCGCGGCCTCACTGAAGGTGGGCGCGTCCTGGAACTTCGATTCGATCGCCACGCCGGTGATCCGCGAGCCGGGGGATGCCTTGATGCGTGCTCTCACCTCGCTGGACCCCGGTGAGGAATGGCTGCTCAAGCCGGAGATGATCGATGGCAACCCCTGCCTGTGGTCGCCCGGCATCAAGCTGGGAGTCACGCCGGACAGTTGGTTCCGGCGCACCGAGTGCTTCGGCCCGGTGCTGGGGCTGGTGCGCGCGAACGATCTGGATCACGCGATCCGGATTCAGAACGATTCCGACTTCGGGCTCACCGGCGGGATCCATTCGCTGGATCCGGCGGAAATCGACGCATGGCGGGAGCGGGTGGAAGTGGGGAATGCCTACATCAACCGGCCGATCACCGGCGCGATCGTGCAGCGCCAGCCTTTCGGCGGATGGAAGCGTTCGTGTTTCGGCCCCGGCGCGAAGGCGGGCGGACCGAATTACGTGGCGCAGTTCGCGACTTGGAGGGACGAGGGTATGCCGCAATTGGGTGCCGCGTTGTCGCCGGAGCAGAAGGAGCTACTGGTCGCTTTGGGGACAAGGCTGCCCGGAGATTCGGCTGTGCTGGAAGCTGCGGCGGGCAGCGATGCCTGGTGGATGGCGCATGAGTTCGAGATCGGCCATGACCCTTCGGCACTGGACTGCGAGATCAACCTTTTTCGCTACCGGCCGTTCGAGCGGGCATTGATTCGCGGGTCGGAATCGGATTCCGAGGCGGTGATCGCGCGGATGCTGTTGGCTGCGGTGGCGGCGGGGCTGAAGCCCGAGCTTTCCCTGCCGCCCGGGCGTGAATTCGCGGTGCCGGGAGTGGCGCTCTGGCATGAGTCGGAGGAGGCTCTATGCCGACGTCTCGGGGCTGCCGCCTATGGTGTGCTACGGACAGCATCTCCCACCGAGGCCGTGGCGGCGGCGGCGATCGAAGCCGGAGTGCGGCTGGTGGGGCATGTGCCGGTTTCCTCCGGGAAGCTTGAGCTCCCGGTCTTTTTCCGCGAGCAGGCGATTTCGGAGACCCGGCACCGTCATGGATCCGTGTTGCCCCGTCCGGAAGACCTGCGATAGTTCACTGCTTCGTCCCGGCCCGAGCTTGGGTAATCTGGGGGGAGAATCCGGGCTCACCGGGGCGGAGTCCTTTTTGGGAGAAAGCGGGGGTTTTTTAACCGCGAATGGACGCCAATGGACGCGAATGGCTTCGGGTGGAGGCGGGACTGGAGCGAGGGGTAGGGATGGAACGAAGCGGGGAGGCGTGGAGGTCGCGAGGGGGATCGCGGGTTTTTTTCGACGGGGAAGGCGGGTTAGGGGCGTGGGCTTTGGATGGGGCCGGATGCGTTTCCCCCTTGCCTCGGGGGCGGGAGAGCCCTTACAACCCCGCGCACACCCCAAGCCGGCTTGGCGGAATTGGTAGACGCGCTCGACTCAAAATCGAGTTCTAACGAGTGTGGGTTCGAGTCCCACAGCCGGTACTTTTTCGACCGCATTCGCGTGAATAGATATCACGCGGCGTGACTCATACGAGTCGCATGAACGCGAAGAGCTTTTCGACGGGATGGGTGATGGTGTTTGCGGGGCTTTGCCTGTGCCTGGCGAGGGCGGAGGAGGTGAAGGCGGAGGATGCGAAGCAGAAGTGGACGGAGCTGGAGGCTGCATTGCGGGCGGCCAAGGAGAAGGAGTTGGCTGCGAAGCAGGTGGCGCTGGCCAAGGCCTACTCCGTGAGCCCGACGAAGGCGGAGGAGATCCGGGTGATTCCGCAGACGCGGGCGCAGGTGCAGGCGGAGGATGAAGAGCGCTTGCGGCTGGAGCTTTATTCGGAGGCGGAGATCCAGAGCTTGCTGAAGCGATCCTCCCTGAAGGCGCGGCTGAAGGTGATATGGCAGCGGCCGGACTACGACGGGGCAGGGACGGAGCACTTCAAGATCATCGTGTGCGATTCGACGGGGAAGGTGCGGCAGCGGATCTCCCCGGACTATCGGGCGCAGAAGCAGACGGGGGAGTCGGAGTATGGGAATCAGGTGAACGTGACCCTGGACTATGATCCGGGCGAAGAGTTCCGGGTGCGAGTGATCGACCGGAACCTGAAGGTGCACGCGGACTTCATGGTGAAGCGGGTGGAGTAGTTCTCGAGGCATCTTGGCGGGGTTGAGGGCCGAATTTGCGGAAGATGCGCCTTTTCGACTCGCCGGGGAGGGAGGGGGACGTGAGAATCCGCCCCACGGCGAAGGCATGGCGGAGCAAAGGACTATCGGAATCATCGCGGGTAACGGCGTTTATCCGGAGACTTTTGCCCGTGCGGCCCGCTCGAAATCGCCGGACGTGCGCTTGGTAGCGGCTGCCTTCGAAGGCGAAACGTCGCCGGAGTTTCTGGAGTTGGTCGATGAGTCGGCCTGGTTCCGGGTGGGGCAACTCGGGAAGATGATCAAATTCTTCAAGAGCCAGAAGGCGAAGGAAGCGATCATGGTGGGCCAGATCGCGCCGAAGAATCTCTTCGACCTCCGGCCTGACCTGCGGACCCTAATGCTGCTGGCGCGGCTGAAGGAGCGGAACGCGGAATCGCTCTTCGGCGGGATTGCGGATGAGCTGGAGAAGGATCACATCCATCTGCTGCCAGCGACCACTTTCCTGGAGGACCTGCTGCCTGCGCCGGGAACGGTCTGCGGGCCGGCGATGAAGAAGCGCCAACTGGAGGATGCCGAGTTCGGCTTCCGGATGGCGAAGGAGACGAGCCGCTTGGACATCGGTCAGACGGTGGTGATCCGCCATGGCACGGTGCTGGCCGTCGAGGCCTTCGAGGGCACGAATTCCTGCATCAAGCGCGGTGGCGAACTGGGGCGCGGGAAGGACGTGATGCTGGTGAAGGTTTCCAAGCCGGATCAGGACTTCCGCTTCGATGTGCCGGTAATCGGGCCGCACACGATCGAGACCTGCATTGAAGCCGGGGTGAAGGCGATCACGGTGGAGGCGCGTAAGACGCTGCTGTTGGAGCGGGACACGGTCTTCAAGCTGTGCCAGCAGCATGAGGTGAGCGTGCACGCGCTGGAGGAAAGGTAGGACTCCGGCAAGCTCTCTCGGACGGAGGATCCGGGGTTGCTCTAACGAGAGTGGAGCCCGATTCTGCTTGTCCGCATTTTTACGGGATGATATGTGCGCCCATGGTGGAGGAGCGCTAGGATGCGAGGTGTTTCCGCCTTGTCTCGCTTGAGCTTCCCTTCGCTGCTGTCCGCCCTTGCCGATTCAAACCATTAACACATACAGGCGATGAAATCTTATGTAGCGGAGTTCTTCGGAACTTTCTGGCTGGTGCTCGGAGGCTGCGGCAGTGCCGTGCTGGCTTGTAACTATCCGGGAGCCGGAATCGGCTTCGTGGGGGTGTCCCTAGCCTTCGGTCTGACCGTGCTGACCATGGCCTACGCGATCGGCCATATTTCGGGCTGCCATTTGAACCCGGCTGTGTCCGTGGGCTTGTGGCTGGGTGGGCGCTTTCCTTCATCGAAGCTGCTGCCTTACATCGGCGCGCAGGTGGCGGGGGGGATCGCGGGCGCGTTGATCCTCTACCTCATCGCATCCGGGAAGGAGGGCTTCCAAGTGACGGCGGGTTTCGCTTCGAACGGTTATGCGGATCACTCGCCGGACAAGTATACGCTGGTGGCGTGTTTGGTGACCGAAGTGGTGATGACGATGATGTTCCTGCTGATCATCCTGGGAGCGACGGACAAGCGGGCGCCGCAGGGATTCGCACCGATCGCGATCGGTCTCGGGCTGACCTTGATCCATCTGATCAGCATCCCGGTGACGAACACCTCGGTGAATCCGGCTCGGAGTACGGCGGTGGCGGTATTTGCCGGTGGCTGGGCGCTCACCCAGCTCTGGCTGTTCTGGATCGCGCCGATCGTGGGCGCGGCTATCGGGGCCTTCGTTTACAAGTTCATCGCGGAGGAGAAGCGTTGAAATAAGAAGCCCCGGCGCGGCAGGGAGCCGGGCCGGGGCGGGTGAGGGAATGGTGGACGATTATTTGTAGGTCTTCATCCACTCCACGGCGTCGGCCACATCCTGTGCGGACATGCCGAGTTGGTCGGCATTCAGCATGAGCGAACGGCCCATGCCGCGAATGGCTTGGATGCGGTCCTTGGGCACCATCTGGGTGACGCCGCCTTGCGAGGTGATGACCACCGGATCGCCATTCGAGCGGATCAGCCCGTCGATCCAGCGGTTATCCTTGAGTTGGATTGCGGAGCCGTCGAAGCCGTGGGCGATTTCCGCGGAGGGATCGACGATGGCGCGCACGGCCATCTCGGCGCCTTGGCGGGAGACCCAGCCCTTGAGCTCCGGGCCGTAGGCCGGACCGGCTCCATCGACCTGGTGGCACATCACGCAGCGGGCGGCCATGGCCTTGCCGCGTGAGGCATCGCCCTTGAGCTTCATCACATCGGCGGTGGTGAAGTTGGTCTTATCCGGCTTGCCGGGGAAGATGGCTTCCTGGAGCTGGATCTTGTCCGGATCGTAGATGTTCCGCTTCTTCAGCTCGTCCTGCAGGCCGAACTTTGCCCAAGCACCGGTGCCGCGCATGAAGAGCCAGCCGACGGCGGCATCCTTGGCGGAGGAATCGGGACCCGCGGCGACCTCGAAGAGTGCCTCGGCGGCGCCCTTGTCATCGATGAAGGACAGCGATTCACAGGCAAAGCTGCGGGCATCCGCGCTCACCGAGGTATCCAGCGCGCGGGACTTGAGATCGGAGATCGCGGCGGAGGGCCAGAGACGCCAGGTCAGCTTGGCGAAGGCATCGGTCCAGCTCTTCGGCTCGCCCGGTGCGAGGGCTGCCTTCATGACCTTCCAGACATCGTTCTCCTGATTCTCGGCGGCGAGGCCGATGGACTCGAGGTAGTTCTTGTCCTTGCCATCCCAGCCCTTGGCGACGGTCACGAGGATCGGCGCGGTCTTCTCGGCAGGAAGTCCCCGGAGGGACAGGGCGACATCGCGGCGGATGGCCGGCACCGGATCGGCGGCGAGCTTCTCGGCGAAAGGCAGGATGTCCTTACCGGCACGCTTGAGGGCGCGGTAGGCGACGAGGCGCTGGCGGGTATCGGTGGAGGTCAGGAAACCCTTGCAGGCTTCTTCGCCCTTCGGGCCGAGATTCGCGAGTAGCCAGATGCCGCGGGCGGAGATCCAAGTATCCTTGTCCTTGGTCACGGCGAGCACGGCATCCACCGCCTCATCGCCCTTGGCCTTGAGAGCCTCGAAGCCGGTCCAGCGGACGTTGATCGCGGGGCTCTTGAGGGCGGTGACGGCGCCTTCGATGGTGGCGAGGTCCACCTTCGGATTGACCGGCTTGAAGCCCTTCGGCGCGATGCGGTAGACGGTGCCGGAGCAGGACTCATCCATGTCGCCGTGGCCGCCCACGCGGGGGTCGAACCAGTCCGTCACGTAGAGTGCGCCATCGGCGCCGACCGCGACGTCGGAGGGACGGAAGAGCAGGGGATTGCCCGCGCTGCGGGACTCCTGTTTCTTGGCCCCGCCGGTGAAGTCCGCACCGTCGAACTCGCCGGTGGTGTTGCTGGTCATCCAGTCGGTCCGGTCCAGCTTGTAGGTGGCACCTTCCGGCTGCGGCTGGTAGCCGAAGACCACGTTGCGAGCGGCCTCACAGCTCAGCAGCGTACCGGCGTGCTTGGCACCGAGCGCGCCGTTCTCGTAAAATACGATGCCCGTAGGAGATCCGCCGCCGTAAACATCGCCGGCATCGAAGGTGCCGGGATCATCCTGGCGCCAGTGGACGCGCTCCCACTTCTGGTTCGGGCGCTGCACGGTCTTGTAGAAGCGGCCCTCGCGGGTGAAGTAGCCGGCGGAGCCATATTCGAGCACGTAGGAAGTGCGGCAGGCCGGCGGGTCGTCGTTGTCGTTCTGGAAGAGATCGCCGAGCGAGGTGGTGCAGTGTTCGAAGCTATTGCGGTAGCCGTGGCCGATGATCTCGGCGTTGCTGCCGTCCGGGTTCATGCGGGCGGAGAAGCCGGCGGTCCACATGTAGCCGTCGTCGCTCTTCTTGCCGGCCATCTCGCGGGAATTGATGAACCACTCGCCGCCGCCGTCCTTATAGTAATCTCCACCCATCCGGAAGGTCTTGCCGGACTTGTCGGTGAATTCGGCACCGCAGTTGCCGTTGTTGAAGTACCACTTGCCATCCGGACCGCCGGTCACGGAGTGGAGCGAGTGGTCATGGTTGCGGGCGTTGAAGCCGGTGAGCAGCACCTCGCGCTTGTCCACCGCGGGGTCGAACTTCAGGTCGCGGTTGACGTCGGTGTATTTGATCAGGTCCGGCGGTTGGGAGACGATCACCACGTTATCGAAGACGCCCACGCCAAGGGGGGCGACGAGGCCCTTCTCCTGTACGAAGGTGTGCGATTCGTCGGCCTTGCCGTCGCCGTTCTTGTCTTGGATCACCACGATGCGGTCGCCTTCGGGACGGCGGCCGTTATGGCCACGGTAGTTCACGCCTTCCGCCACCCAAATGCGCCCGGCGGCGTCGATGTCCATGTTGGTGGGATTGAAGAGATCGGGAGTGGACGCCCAGACGGTAACTTCCAGACCCTCAGGGACTTTGAAGTGATCGGCGGCTACTTTATCGGCGGGTTTCGGGGCTTTCCAGTCGTCGGCCATCACCGGGGTGAGGCAGGCGAGCAGGAGGATCGAGGCGCGGGTCATCATGGTCGGCACGGATACGGGGTTTCGGAGCCTTTTCCTACGCGGAATCGGCGGTAGGTCGAGAGGACAGTTGGGTAGTGAAATGCGCCGCATCCGGGAAATGCGGGGCATACCACTTTGGGTGGTATGGGGCAGTCCGAGGTGGCGTCTCCAACAATTCCCGGGGTATTCGCCAAGAAATGCGCGTCCCGCCCGACAAACGGGGGTGAACGCGACCGGCGGGGGAATGAACCCCCTTCCGCCGGGCCGACTACCCGTGTTCCGGAAGCTTCGTCTTCCGGGCTCGCCTCCTCAAAATATCCATGAATCGCCTGACTCTCTCCCTTCTGGCGCTGCCGCTCTGGGCACTGCCCACCGGCCTCAGGGCCGCTTCCGATATCACGATTTCCACAGCCGCGACCTCGGGCGGAGCCCTCAGCGGGACGAACCCGAAGGCTTTCACGGCCAGCGCCGCCACCGCGAACCTGCAGGTTTCCGCCCTTCAAACGGAGTTGAATGCGGGAACGGGGGTGACGGTTGATACCGCGAGCGCGTTCTCCGGCAACGGCGATCTCACGATCTCCAACGCCGTGACGAAGAACAGCGGAGCCCTCAGTCCGCTTGCCCTGACCGCGGCACGGGATATCAGCATCAGTGGCGCGCTCTCCGCCTCGGGCGGGGCCATGCCGCTGACGCTGAATGCCGGGCGGAACATCACGAGCACGCAGGGGATCACCACGAACGGCGGAGCAGTGGTGTTGGCTCCGACGGGCGAGTTCGTGATCGGGGGCACGCTCAATGCCGGCGCGGGATCGGTCACGCTGCAGAAGGGCACCTTGCGCTCGGCGACTTCCCAAACGATTTCGACTGCGGGTGGAATGACGGTGACGGCGGGTGCTTCGCTGCGGTTGCACGGTGCGGTCACCGGCCCCTTGAGCGTGGCGGGCAGCGTCTCGCCGGCGGCACCCGGGGCGACGGGTTCGCTACAGGTCAGCGGGATCTTCAGTCTGCAGCCGGGGAGCTCCACGTCGATCGAGATCGGCGGGACCTCGATGGGGAGCAATTACGACAAGATCACGGCAACGGGCGCGGTGAATGTCGCGGGGACGCTAAGCGTGGATCTGGTGAACAACTTCCACGACATGATCGCGACCAGCAATAGCTTCACGATCCTGCAAGGCAGCAGCATCGGCGGGACCTTCACGGGGCTGCCGAACGGTTCGCGCTACACGCTGCCGAACGACCGCGGGTCATTCCGGGTGAACTACACCGCCACCACGGTGGTGCTGGATGACTGGCAGCCGACGGTGACCGTTTTGGCTTGGGACCCGGGTACGGCGGAGGCGGGGACGGAGGTCTTCTCCAACACTAACACGCGCGCGGGCCGACACTTCTTCAAGGTGACCACGCAGTCTTCGGATATCGGCGGCTGGCGCAGCCGCTTGACGGTGACGAGCGGTGAAGCCGCCCTGTATTTCTCGAAGACGATCCTGCCGACCACGAGCAGTAGCACCCATAGCTCGGTGCAGACGGGGTCCGACGGCTTGGTGCTACGCGACGACCAATTCGCGGCGAACGAAGAGTGGACGCTGATGGTTTTTGCCACGGAGGGTGCGCAGTGGAACCTCGTGAGCGGCAAGCCCTATGTGCATGACCTGGGGGCTCTGCCCTTCACGGATGCAAACTCGAACGGCCAGTATGACATCGGCGAGGCGGTGAGCGCGCAGAATGCCCCGGCCGCGCCGATGCCGCCGGAAGGTATCCGCTTCTACAAGTCCGTGCTGCCGACCGGCACTCCAGGTTGGAGCCTGTGGCTAAACGGCAGCAACCGCGAGATCGCGCTGCGCTCTAACAAACTACCCTTCCACAACCACACGAACAACTACACCCGCAAGCAAGCCGGGCGGATGCTGGCGGTGGCTCCGGTGATCGGGAGCACCGGCAGCACCTGGTATTCGAGCATCGTGGCACCTGCGGGCGAGTTGGTCGGCTTGGATTCGCGGATCCAGTTTGTCAGCGATCTGGCTTACAATGGCACCGTCTCGAACGTCGCGGTGACGGGTGCACCCTACCGCGTTTTCCGCGTGCAGGTGCCGGTGGACCAAATCGCCTGGGACATCAATGCGGTGGCGGTCACGGGGAATCCGGACATCGCCGTACGCAAGGGCAATGTGCCCGCGGAGTTCGACAACGAAGCCTTCTCCGCCACGGCGGGAAGTGCGACCGAGGGCATCACGCTGGTGCCGAATTACCTGACCGACGGAACTTGGTACATCACGGCTTGGGGTGACGCGCCCTACACCTTCACGCTGAAGAACGGAGATCCGGTCATCACCCCGCTTTCGTTCACCGATACGAAGGTGAACGACCAGCCCGCGCGTGCCGGTTGGCGTTTCTATGCACTGACCGACATCCCCTCGCAGGTCGGCGCCTTAGGCTGGGAGCTCCAGCTCGCCAATCATGTTCCCGGCACCCAGATCGCGCTGCGCCGGAACAAGGTGCCGGGCCGCTGGCAGAAGCGCGTGGACGGTGGCGCCGGAGTCACCGACACGAACAGCGCCTACATGGACGACTCGAGCACGAACGGCTTCGTCCAGCGCATGAATCACCAGGCAGATGTCTGGTACGTGGGGATCTTCCTGCCGCAGCAAGCGCTCGGAGCCTTCAACCTGGACGTGCATCCGATCACTCCGGCCACCATTCCCTTCCAGACCAGCACCGCGGTGGGTCCGATCCCCGCGCAGAAGTGGCACTACTACCGGATGGATATCGGCAGCGGGATGCTCGGCTGGGACCTGCGCCTGAAGAACGCCACCGGCGGCAACTGCAGCCTGGTCGTGCGGCGCGATCAGTTGCCATCGACAACCGGAACGAACACCGGCGGGACCACCCCATGGTCGCCCTCCTCTGGGACCAGTTGGGCGAGCGGCTATCAGATCACGGGCAGCAATGATTGGACCGGCCGTCCCTACGACGTGACCGGCACCGCGCGCCGCGAGATGAATGACCGTCTGCTGCTGGGCGCGGGCCGTCCTTTGGTCCCCGGAACCTATTACATCGGCATCTACAACGACGGCTCCGACCCGGTGGCAGGGACCAGCGGGCAGACGGCTAGCATGACCTTGGAAAGCCGCGGTATCGGTGCCGGGCTGGACATTCCGGTCGGTAGCTTGGGTCTTGCGACCGGGAGCGGCGTGACGGTGAGCAACCTCGCTCCGCGCGAAGCCGCCTACTATAAAGTTAGTATTCCAGAGAACACCCCGAGCTGGGAGTTCACGCTGGATCAGGGCCCCGGCGAGTCGGCGGTGGTCGCGCGCCGCGGCGCGATCCCGGATTTCAATGCCGTCTACAACGGTGACGTGCAGGACACCTCGAACAACTCCACGCGCCAAGTGAAGGTGCAACGCAGCGGTAGCGAGCGCTACCTGCTCCTGCCGCTCAACAACCAGCCGGCGCTTCTGGCTGGGGATTACTACATCGGTGTTCTCAGCGAAGGGCTCAATCCTCCGGCCTCGAACGTCGTCGGGTCGGCCCCAGGGAGCGCCACGCTCACCAGCCGCGGACCTCTGGCCATCCAGGATCTCGGCGCGGCGAGCACTTCGGGGATCACACAGCAAATCAGCCTGAGCGGCGCTCAGGTGAAGGCCTATCAATTTACGGTGCCGGTGGGAACCGCGGCGTTGGAAGTGCGCCTCGACAACCGCGCGGGCAATCCGCAACTGGCGATGATCTCCGGAACCAAGATCCCGCAGCCCGATGCCTCAGCCCATGATTACGGGATCGCCGGTGGGCAGACCGCTGCCCCAAGCGGCGGCATGGGCCGGGTGACGACCGGCAGCTTGCTCAACATCGCGAACCCGGTGGCGGGGATCTACACGCTCACGGTGCGGGCGGAGGATTTGAACAGCGTCTACCCGGATGCGAGCGCCAATCTCGTGATCATGGCGAACGGGCCGGTGCCGATGGATTTCAACGACACGGAGATCGTGAGCAATCACACGTCAGCCGCATGGCGCTACTTCCAAGTCACCGTGCCGGATGGCGTGATGGGCTGGGACCTGCGCCTGACGAATATTCTCAGCGGCAATCCGCAGATGGTGATCCGCCGCGACCAGTTGCCCTCGGTCTTGGGGACGAATGTCGGCAATAGCACCCCGTGGAATCCTTCCACCGAGACCACTTGGCCGAGCGGCTACCAGTGGACCGGCGGGGTCGATTGGACGGGTCGCGGCTTCGACACCAGCACCTCACCCCGGCGCGGCGTGGGAGAGCGGGTCTTCGCGGCCATGGGCCGCCCCCTGACCCCCGGCACCTACATCGTGGGTGTCTTCAACCAAGGCACGGATCCGCTCACCGGTACCGCCAATACGCCTGCGAGCTACAGCATCGAGAGCCGCGGCGTGGGAGCGGGCCAGCCAATCGGCGTGGGAGAGATTCCCTTCGTGATCGGTGGTGCCACCACGGTTAACGAGCTGCCGCGCCGTGAGGCTGCCTACTTCAAGATCACCATTCCCCCGAACACCCCGCGCTGGGAGTTCAATCTCAACCCCACCGCGGGCGAGGCGATGATGATCGTGCGCCGCGGCTACCTGCCCGACTTCAATGCCGCCGAAGGAGGGGATGTGCAGGACACCGGCTCAGGCAGCCGCCAAGTCGAGATGCAACGCACCGGCATGGAGCGCTACCTGCTCCTGCCCCAAAATAACCAGGATTCGATCCTCCCCGGTGACTATTATCTGGCGGTGATCGCGGAAGGGGTGAACCCGCCGGGCTCCACGGTGACCGGCACGGGCACCAGCAGCGCCACCTTCACCATCCAGCAGCCGATCAATGCGGCGGATCTCGGCACGGTCAGCACCGCGGGCAGCACCCAAGCCGTCGCGCTCGCGGCGGCGGAAACGAAGGCCTATCAGTTCACGGTTCCTGCGGGCACCTTGAGCATGGAAATCGGCTTGGATAACAAGATCGGGAATCCGGTGCTGGCGATCATCTCCGGCACGAAGATCCCGCAGCCGGACAGTTCCGCGCAAGACTACGGCGTGGCTGGCGGACAAAGCTCCGCACCTGCAGGCGGTGGCATGAGCCGCCAATCTATCAGCGGCTTGCAGACCTTCACCAATCCTCCGCCGGGCGTCTATACCGCCACGGTCCGTGCGGACGATGTGGCGAATCCCGCGACCGCGGACTTTGTGATCCGCGCGAATGTCCCGCAGGATCTGCCTCTGGGAGGTGGAAGCACCGTGGTGACCAATCACGGGCCGAACTCGTGGAAGTACTTCCGCGTCGAAGTGCCCGCCGACATCGCGGGCTGGGACCTGCGCATCAAGGATATCACCGGCGGCGATGTGAGCTGGGCGGTGCGCCGGGACCAGATCCCCGCAAATACCGGCACGAATACCGGCGGCACCACCCCGTGGAGCCCTTCTGCCACCTCCTCCTGGCCAAGCGGCAACCAGTGGGCCGGTGGCAAGGACTGGACCGAGCGCGGCTATGACACGACCGTCTCCGCACGTCGCGAGATGAACGACCGGCTGGTGATGGCGATGGGCCGCCCCTTGGAGGCGGGCACCTACTTCATCGGCGTCCTGAACGGTGGCTCCGATCCGATCGGCGGTGGGAGCAACCAGATGTCCTCTTATACCATCGAGAGCCGCTTCATCGGAAACGGTAAGGCGATCCCGATCCGCACACTCGATTATGTCGCGGGCAGCAGCGTGCCGGTGAACAATCTCGCTCCCCGGGAGGCGGCCTACTACAAGCTTAGTATCCCGGCGAACACCCCGAGCTGGGAATTCACCTTCGCGCCGATCTCCGGCGAGACCATGGTGGCAGCACGCCAAGGCTTCATCCCGGACTTCAATGCCGCCGCCGGTGGCAACCTGCAGGATGCGAGCACCAGCCGCCAGATCAAGGTACAGAAGGCCGGTGCCGAGCGCTACCTGCTCCTGCCGTCGAACAACGAGGACAAGATTTTGGCGGGCGACTACTACATCGCCGTGGTCTCGGAAGGGGTAAACCCGCCGAACTCGACGGTGATCGGCAGCGGCAGCAGCAGCGGCACCCTGGCGAGCAACGGCTCGCCGGCAGTGACCAATCTCGGCACTGCTTCGCTCACGCCGATCAATCACGCCGTGAGCCTTTCCGGTGCCCAGGTGAAAGGATATCAGTTCACGGTGCCGGAAGGCGTGGTGAGCTTGGAGCTCCAGCTCAACAACCGTACCGGCAATCCGCGCATGGCGCTGATCTCGGGCAATCGCTTGCCCTTCCCAGATAGCTCGGTGAACGAGTTCGGGATCGGCGGAGGGCAATCCACGACCCCCGCGGAAGGCTTCGCAAGAACACTGGCGGACAGCCTCATCACGGTGCCGAATCCGCCTCCGGGAGTTTACAGCCTGACGGTCCGGGCGGACGACCTGAGCAGCGTTTACCCGGATGCCACCGGGGATCTGGTGATCGTGGCACGTCCTCGCACCGCCTTGAACTTCGCTTCCAGCCAGAATGGCAACGGCCTTTCGCACAGCGATACCAAGCAGCTCGCGGACGGCCAGAAGCAGTTCTATGAGATCGCCGTTCCCGCCACCCTCTCAAACCAAGCGGTGATCGGTTGGATCCTGAAGGTGAATCACGCCCAAGGCGATACCACCCTGCGCGTCTACAAGACTTGGGGGAATACCTCGACCGGCATCCAGGTGACGGGAAATGCCGCGCTGATCGTACCGCCCTTTCTCACCTTCAACGAAACCTGGTTCGTGGAGGTCACGGCCACCGGCTTGACCAACTACACGCTGACCAGCCGGCCGGTGACCTTGGAACGTCCGGCGTGGCAGATGCCGACCGGCCACAACTTCACCTTTGGCGATAGTGGCAACGACAGCAGCGGCAATCCTCTGCCCGGAGACCGCGGCGTGGATATCGGTCAGGACGACTGGCATGTGTACGCGATCGATGTGCCGCAAAGAAACTCCGGACTGTTGCGCACGGAGTTGCGCGCGATCAGCGGCAACCCCGACCTCTACATCCGTGAAGACGGCGTGCCGACCACGGACCACGATGCCAATGGCGGCGAAACCGGCGGTGCCTCCCTCGTCCACCGCGAGATGAAAGACAGCGGCTCCGAGTATGGCAACTGGGTGCCGGTGGATGGCCGTGCCGAACGCCAGCTCCGCCCGGGCCGCTGGTATCTGGGCGTGAAGGCGGCGGGCGGCAGCAATGCGCGCTACCGCCTGCTGGCCTCGACCGGGAATGTCACGGATCTGGAATTGAGCGGTGCGAGCGTGACCAATCAAACCCTGATCGGGCGCGACTCGCGCTACTACCGCTTCACCGTTCCGGTGGATGCCCCGGCGACGTGGAATCTCGGCTTCACCCAGCAGGTGGGAGATGTGGTCATGTGGGTTCGCGATGCGGTTCCCTCCGGACAGAATTCAGGCACGAGCTCGGCGAACAGCTCGATCGAGAGTTGGGTGGACGATGCCAAGAACCAAGGACCCTATCTGGCAGGCGGCTACGATGCGCCGCAGATCTATGGCCTCAATACCCCGCCGCTACGGCCCGGGCACACCTATTACGCGGGCTTCCGCGCCACGAGCGATGCCACCTTCAGTCTGACCAGCAACATCACCGGCAATGCGCCGGTGGCGACCCCGGTGAGCTTCTACAATGGCGTGATCGATACCGCCATCCCGGCGGGTGGCAACGTGCTCTATAAGATCGCCGCACCGGCTGAGGGGACGCGCTTGAAGTGGACCTCCACCCATCCGGCCACCGTGCAGCTCCGCGTGGAGCAGGGGACCATTCCCGGTCTCAGTGGCACGCAGCATAGCAACAGTTCCACCGCGAACAGCACGATGAACCAAGTGCTGACCGCTACGGGTTGGCCATGGCAAAGCGCGCAAACCTACTACCTGCGGATCGTGAACAACGGGGCCGCCCAAGCCAACGTGCTCGTGAATGTGGCAGGCGTGAATGCCGGCACTGAAGACGAGGACAACGACGGCCTGCTCGATGCCTGGGAACGCAAGTACTTCAACAGCCTCACCCATAACGGTGCGGCGGATCCGGATGGCGATGGCGTGAGCAACTTGGTGGAGCAGACCGATGGCACCGTCCCGAACGACATTAACTCCGCGAAGTATTTCCTGAACGTGAACGCGAATTTCGGCAGCGTGACGAAAGCACCGAACCTGCCGAAATATGATCGCGGCACGCAGGTGACTCTCACCCCGACTCCGAATCCGGGACTGATCTTCACCGGCTGGTCGGTGGGGGCGACGGGAACCAGCAATCCGCTGCAATTCGCCATCATGGCGGACCGCAACATCACCGCGAACTTCGGCGTGAGCCTGCCGGTGGCACTCGATACCCCGCTGGCCATTACCACCGGTGGCGACGGTATCTGGCTTGGGCAAACGGTCACCAGCATGGACGGAACCGATGCCGCCCAGAGCGCGCCAATCGGTAACAACCAGCAGGCATGGATGGAGACCACGGTGAATGGCCCGGGCGAGATGGCCTTCGCTTGGAAGGTGTCCTCGCAGTCCGGGGATTACCTCGAGTTCCACGTCGATGGGGTGCTGAAGACCGGTCGCATCACCGGGGAGGTGGACTGGCAGCTGAAGTCCTACGCCATCGATCCGGGACAGCACGTGCTGCGCTGGCGCTATGTGAAGAACGGCGCAGGCACGGCGGGGGCTGATAGCGCGTGGGTGGATGCGGTGAACTGGATGCCAGCCGGTGGCTACAACCAGTGGGTGAGCACGAACTTCACGCCGCAGGAGATCGCCAATCCCCTGATCGTCGGCCAGGATGCGGATCCGGACCGTGACGGCGTGGCGAACCTCATCGAGTATGCCTTCGGCACCAATCCCAAGGGAACGGGTGATATGGGCATGGGTCGCCTGACACCCGAGGTGGTGGAGGTGGCCGGGAAGAAGCGTCTGCGCCTGCGATTCACGCTACCCGAGTTCGTTCCCGCCGACGTTCTTTACGAGGTGCAGGTCACGAATGATCTGGGGAACTGGACGGTAATCGCGGACCAGCAGGGCACCACGGGTTGGAACGGTGCCGCGAGCACTGGCATCGGCCAGCCGGTGGATGGCCGCCGCGAGCATCTCATCACCGATGACGCCACGCTGCCGCCGACGACCAAGCGGCTGGGTCGCGTGAAGGTGAGCTTGCAGTAGTTTTCCTTGCCATGACCGCTCGATGAGCGAGAGGGGGAGGTGGGCAGCCTCCCCCTCTTTTCATGTCCACGGGGGACCTCTTCCCCCCTTGCCGATGCGTGTCGTGGCAGCTAGACGAGACGGCATGCGCAGCCTCATCCGTGATCTTCTTGCCTCTGCGGCTCCGGCCGATTCCGTCCAAGCCGCCGGCTGGGTCCGGACGCGTCGCGATTCGAAGGCCTTTTCCTTCGTCTCCCTGAACGACGGCTCCTGCCTCGGCAACCTGCAAGTGATCGCCGACGTGGGGATCCCGGGTTCAGAGGATCTCGTGAGAATGAGCACCGGCGCTTCGGTGGCGGTGGAGGGCAAGCTGATCCCGTCCCAGGGCGGCGAGCAGGCATGGGAGTTGCAGGCGACTTCGATCCGTCTGTTAGGCGAGGCGCCGGAAGATTTCCCGCTGCAGAAGAAGGGTCACTCCCCGGAGTTCCTGCGCAGCATCGCCCACCTGCGGCCGCGCACGAATCTCTACGGTGCGATGTTCCGCGTGCGCAGCCGCATGAGCCACGCGGTGCACCGCTTCTTCGCGGAGAGGAGCTTCTACTATGTCCACACGCCGATCATCACCGCGAGCGATTGTGAAGGGGCGGGGGAGATGTTCCGCGTGACCACGATCGATCCGCTTGCAGGCAAGGCGAAGTCCTACGGGGAAGACTTCTTCGGCAAGGCCGCGCACCTCACGGTGTCCGGACAGTTGGAGGGCGAACTCTTCGCCACCGCGCTGGGAAATATCTACACCTTCGGGCCAACCTTCCGTGCGGAGAACTCGAATACCTCCCGCCATGCCGCGGAGTTCTGGATGATCGAGCCGGAGATGGCCTTCTGCGACCTTCAGGGCGACATGGACTTGGCCGAAGCGATGGTGAAGTATCTTGTTAGAGAGGCGCTCGATCACCAGGACGGCGATCTCTCGATCTTCGAGAAGTTCGTGGACAAAGGCCTGCGGGCGCGTCTCGAGTTCGTGGCGGACAATTCCTTCGAGCGGATCTCCTACACCGATGCCGTGGAGATCCTGAAGAAGTCCGGCAAGAGCTTCGAATACCCGGTCGAGTATGGCCTGAATCTCCAGAGTGAGCACGAGCGCTGGCTGACCGAGGAGCACTTCAAGAAGCCGACCACCATCTTCAACTACCCGAAGGAGATCAAACCCTTCTACATGCGCTTGAATGACGATGACAAAACCGTCACTGCGATGGACCTGTTGGTTCCCGGCATCGGTGAGATTGTCGGCGGTAGCCAGCGCGAGGAGCGGCTTGATGTGCTGCTGGCAAATATGGAGCGCCATGGTTTGAGCACGGAGGACTATTCTTGGTATATCGATACCCGGAAGTATGGCTCTGTGCCCCATGCGGGCTTCGGCATGGGATTCGAGCGAATGCTCATGTTTGTCACCGGAATGCAGAATATCCGGGACGTGATCCCCTTCGTCCGGACCCCCGGGCAATGCGAATTCTGAGGAATCCGGACATTTATTCAGTCTGACAACTATTCGATAAGCCTCACACCTTCAGTGGTGTGGGGCTTTGTTGCATAGGATTCCATGACGTGGGATGTCATTCTCGGAGACTACCTCATTTTGGTAGTTGTCAGACAGATCTAGTGGGTTGTATATACCTAGTGAAACCCAAATAGCCGCTCGCTTTGATGAAAAACCCAATCATCCCGGCACGGCGGAATCTCCACGCCCGTCCATTGACGCTTCTGCGCAAGAATGGATTCGCATTGGTGATTTCGCTCTCGCTCATGGTCCTGCTCACGATCCTCGCGGTCGGTCTGCTAGGCATTTCCACTCTTTCGCTCCGGACCTCCGGTCGCGATGGGGAGATCGCCCAAGCGCGAGCGAATGCCCGGCTGGCGCTGGCAATGGCGATCGGCCAGTTGCAGCGGACCAGCGGCCCGGATCAGCGCATCACGGCACCGGCGGATCAGCTCACGACGGGCGACGGCAGTGACAGCTCGGCCGCCCCGGAGCGCCGCCACTGGACCGGCACTTACCAATCATGGGCTGCAAACCAGAATGATCGCCCGAGCCCGAACTTTCTCTCCTGGCTGGTTTCCGGGCATCCGGAGGACCTCAAGCAGCTGGCCACCGCAAGGAGTGTCTCCACGGGCGACACGATTTCCCTGATCGGCGAGGGCACCATGGGTGCGGCTGCCGATGAAGGGCGGGTGGATGTGCCCGCGTTGCGTGTGAGCAACGGCGGCGATCACGCCCCGCGCATTGCCTGGTGGACGGGTGATCAAGGCACGAAGGCCGCGCTTTCCACGCCGGGGCAGCCGGAGGATCATGGCTTCGCCGACCTGCGGGGTGCCACCCAGGGTGCGCCGCGGAATGCAGTCGAGCTGGTGGAGAGCACGACCGAGCGGCCCTTCGCGAACTTGGATCCGGAAGACCCCCGCCTCGCTGCGGTGTCCGGCTGGCAGCAGTCCGGCTTTCTTGCTTCCGATGTGAAGTCTCCCCGCGAGCTCTTCCATGACCTCGCGCCGATGTCGTCCGGCATGCTCACGAACGTTCGCGCCGGCGGTTTCCGGAAGGACCTCTCGATGCAGCTCGAGCGCTCCGCCTCCAGCGCGCCGAGCACCGCGCTCTACAGCGTGGGCGGGGAGCAGGGGATCAACCTGAAGGAACTCTGGTGCTACTATAATCTCTACAAGGAAGTCCGTAGCTCCGGCGGCACCACCTTTACCACCGGCGGGCGGATCGGTGGCAATACGCCCTTCCTGCAAGTTGAAGCCAGCGCGGCGGCTTGCCAGACCGACGACGAGTTCCACCTCAAGCAGCCGGTCATCATCAGCTACCAACTCGCGCTCTCCTTCGAGACCCGCACCACCACGGTGAACGGTCGCGCGATGAACCGCCTGCACGTGGTCGCGGACCCGATCCTCACCTTCTGGAATCCGCTCGACGTGCCGGTGGTCGTGCCGCGCTCCACCTTCTTCTCGGTGAAATACTGGCAGGTGCCTTATGATCTCTATATCAGCATCAATGGCGGGGCCATGCGTCGCTTCCCGCTCGCCGCTTCGCTGTCGAATGCCACCGCCTCCGGCAACGGCGATGCGAACTACCTCTCGCTGCGCGTGGGCGAGCTCCAGCAGATGGTCTTCAAGCCCGGCGAAGTGATCAAGATGTCGCAGAGCGGGGCCACCTTGGTGAAGGGCACCAACGAGGCCGATCACAAGCTGGCGGGCAAGGCCGGCTTCAATTACACCGGGGGTGTCTCCTTGCCGGTGAAAGACCTGGCCGGCACATTCATCGAGATCTCCGCCTCGGACACGATCCGCTACGAAGCCCGCCCGAACAACCTGACCGCCGGCAAGACCAGTGCGAGCGGTAACACCATCACGGGTGGCAATGCCCACACCCGCCACTTCTCGCTCTCGCATCACGAGTACTACATCGGCGAGGACCGCGGCACGAACAGCCTCGGCATCGGCGGGATGTATATCGACTGGGACTTCGGCAACCGTCGCGTGAGATCCTCGGAGATCCGTTCGGAAACCCAGCCGGGCACCAAGCCTTCCGGGCAGCGGCTGTATGCGAACCGCTTCCCGGCGATCTTCCGCACGCTCAAGGATCAGGATACCCGTCCGCTTAGCGGATCGGAACTCAGCGGTCGCAAGGCTCCCTTCATGCTCTTCTCCTACGAGGCGAAGACGGAGGCCGGTTCGGACCGGGGGACCCGCTACCTGGCCCGCTTCAATCCGCGCGCCCATCACGTGGACTTCTACGATCTCACGGATGCCGAGCGCGATATCCTGCCCTACGAGTTCAAGGTCGAGGCGCTGGACTCATGGCGCAACCGCTCGCTGGAGGTCAGTACGAATGGCAATGCCTACTTCGGCGGGGGCATGAATGCGGAATTCGGGAATAGCTACGTGAGCACGCTCTCGGTGCCGCGGGAGCCCTTGGTTTCACTGGCCTCCTTCCAGCACTCGACCGCGAACGGCTTCGAGATCACCAAGCCGAAGTATGGCTACGCCACGCTCAACGGCCGCGAGCCCTTGCTGCCGCAGATCTCGCATGCGATTGGCAATTCGATGGCTCCATCGATGCTCGCCGCCGGCCGGACGGAAGGGTCCATGGCCGGTGGCAGACCGCTTGCCGACCACTCGTATCTCGCCAACCGGGCGTTGTGGGATGACTGGTTTCTCTCGGGCATCTCGCCGCAGACGGTGGCCGGCTTCGCCAAGCGGCGCGCCCAGCGGGATACCGCTCTCCAGTTCCTCGAGGGCAGCGGCCAGCTTCCCGTCGTGCGGTATCTGCCGGATACCGGTGGCCAGGATCCCGCGGATCTGATCTCCGGTTTCTTCTCCGGCAGCGTTCCGAACGATGCCGCCACTCGTGAGATCGCCAGCCTGATCCGCGTCGATGGGCTCTTCAATGTGAACTCCACTTCGGTGGAGGCATGGAAGGCGATGCTGGGCTCCTTGAAAGGACGCCAGATCGTGGTGCGGGATGAGACCGGTGCCGAGTCGATCGTAACCGACGAAGGTACGCCGGTCGCGAACCTCCGCGGTCCGCATGGCGCGCTGGTGGATGGGTCCGGCAATCTCGATGTGAAGGATCCCTCGCAGTGGGTTGGCCGCCGCAGTCTCTCGGAGGGAGAGATCGAGTCGCTTGCCAATGCGATCGTTCGCGAGGTGAGGAAGCGCGGACCCTTCCTGAGCCTGGCGGATTTCGTGAACCGCCGTCCCGGCGGCGACGAGGATCTTGCCCGCTGCGGTGCCATCCAGAGCGCGCTCGATTCACAGGATGTGAAGATCAACGATGGCTTCCGCGGTAGCGGGCGCTCCATCGGCAGCGGCGTGTCGAATCGTTTCGCCTTCCCGGAGGCCGAAGAAGGCACGGCTGCCTACGGCGCACCGGGCGCGGTGAAGCAAGGTGATATCCTCACCCCGATCGCACCGGTTCTTTCCGTCCGCTCGGATAGCTTCATCATCCGCGCCTATGGCGAGTCGGTCGACAACGAGGGCAAGGTGCTGGCCCGGGCCTGGTGTGAAGCCACGGTGGAGCGCGACAAGCAATTCATCGACGGCAACGACACTCCGGAAACCGCGATCACCAGTCTTTCCGAAGACGTCAACGAGTCCTTTGGGCGCCGCTACGTGATGACCTCATTTCGCTGGCTGCATCCGGAAGAAATCTGATATCGCCTCACCATGTATCGAATTGTTGCTTTCTTTGCCTGCTGCTTCGTCCCGCTGCTTTCCGCTCAGGAATCCGGTAAGAGTGATCTAAAGGTCCGCTTCCTCGCGGAACGGGCTCCTGCCAATCTCGGGCAGGTGGAACTGCTGGCGGGCAAGGTCCGCTCCGCCGGATTCGAGCTGCCGGTGAATCATCTCTCCGAAGTCCAGTCGGCGCCGGCCCGCGCCTTCAGCGTCTGCCAGTCGGGGAAGGAGACTCCGCTCGCCGCGGTGACCCTGCCGGAGAGCGGCAAGGCTTTCATCGTTCTGCTCATCCCCGCCGCCAGCGGCTACAAGCCGGTGGTGGTTCCTTCGGATGCGTCCTTCAAGCCGGGCGACGTCTATTTCTACAATCACTCCGACAAGCCGGTGCTTGGTTACGTGGGTACCGCCAAGTTCATCCTGGAACCGGGCAAGGGACAGACCCTTCGCCCGGAAGGCGCGAAGCCGGAGAAGTATTACGATGTCGGCTTCGGCGTGCGGGAGAAGGAGGGCGACCGCGCCCTCAGCACCACCCGCTGGCCCGTCGATCCGCAACAGCGCTCGTACGTCTTCTTCTTCGTAAACCCGAAGACCAATCGACTCGACTTCCGCGCGGTGGATGAGTTCGTCCCGCCTGAGAAACCGGCTTCCTGAGCTATCCTTAAAGAAAATCGCGTCATTGCGCACTACCCCTTAGGGGAGTCGTGAAGGATTGACGCAAGATCGGCGAACGGGCCTCGTAGTGGGCCTTATGTCTGAGACCATGCCTCTCGCCGACCGCCGTGCTTTCCTGAAGGCCGGGACCATTGCCGCCGCTGCTTCTTCGCTTCCCTCCGTGCTGAATGCGCAGGTTGGCGGGAGCGACGAGATCAAGATCGCGCTCGTCGGCTGCGGCGGTCGCGGCAGCGGTGCCGCTGCCCAGTCCTTGGCCGTGCCCGGCACCCGCCTAGTGGCCATGGCAGATGCCTTCGGCGACAATCTGGAAGGGGCCTACAATCAATTGAAAGGGCAGTTCGGCGAGCGCGTGGACGTGCCGCAGGAGCGCCGCTTCTCCGGCTTCGAGGCATACAAGCAGGCGATTGACGCCGCCGACGTGGTGCTGCTCTGCACTCCTCCCGGCTTCCGCCCGGCGCACTTCGAGTATGCCGTGCAGCAGGGCAAGCACGTCTTCATGGAGAAGCCCGTTGCCGTCGACGGTCCGGGCATTCGCAAGGTGATCGAGGCCGCGAAGGTGGCGGACCAGAAAAAGCTGAAGGTCGTCTGCGGCTTGCAGCGCCGCTACCAGAACAGCTATCTGGAGACCCTCAAGAAAATCAAGGAAGGCGCGATCGGCGACTTCGTTTCCTCGCAGGTTTACTGGGTCAGCGGCGGCGTCTGGGTGCGCGACCGCAAGGACGGCATGAGCGAAATGGAATACCAGATGCGGAACTGGTATTACTTCAACTGGATCTGCGGCGACCACATCTGCGAGCAGCACGTCCATAACCTCGACGTGAGCAACTGGTTCAAGGACGGCCAGCACCCGGTGAAGGCCGTGGGCATGGGTGGCCGCACCAAGCGCGTGGGCAAGAACTACGGCGAGATCTACGACCACTTCTACGTCGAGTACACCTACGCCGATGGCACGGTTATGAACTCGCAATCCCGCCACTGGGACAACGTCTGGTCCCGCGTGAGCGAGACCATCTCCGGCACCGAGGGCAACGCCTACCCGGGCATGATCAAGGATCGCAAGGGCAAGATCATCTGGCGCTTCACCGGGCAGGATAACAACCCTTACGACACCGAGCACGTGGTGCTCTACGATCACATCCGCAGCGATACCCCGATCAACAACGCCTACTACACCGCGGAAAGCACGTTGACCGCGATCCTTGGACGCATGGCCTGCTACACCGGCCAGGAAGTCACCTGGGATCAGGCGCTGAACTCGAAGATCGACACCATGCCGCCGAAGCTCGCTTGGGATGCGGATCCCGGACCGAAGCCCGGTGCCGATGGCATGTATCCCTGCCCGATTCCCGGCGCGGGCGGCGTTGCCTGATACTTTCCTCTTGATCTAGCTAGAATAAGGCCCCGGATCGATGGCAATTGCCATGGGTCCGGGGCCTTCTCAAAGACGCGCGTCGCGTTCCCGCCTCAGGGCAGCGTTACCTCGACGATCCCGAAGAGGCGTGACCGCGTGGCTGGATCGATCGCAACCCGCTCGATGATACGGTCCCGATCCCCGAAGCTCGGCACTACGGTCTTTACCCCGTTCATCGGGACGAAGCTCCCGGGATTCAGAGAGTCGGACCACTTGGCGGTGTAGGTGATGCCGCCGTAGCGGAGGCGGCCATACTCGACTTGGAACCAGGTCTGCCCGTCCTTCTCGACGATGGAGTAGAGTGGCAGCCCGGTGGTATCGGCATAGCCGGTGCCACTCCACGGCGTCAGTCGTCGCGTGTCGGGCCAGTGGGGCACGAGATTGAAGGCAAACTTCAGAAGGTTCGATACCCCGTCCTTCTGAGGCGTGGCGTCGAAGGCGGCGTTGTCACCGCTGAATCCCGCGCCAGCCACGAAGCCGTTGTAGCCGAAGCGGGCTTGCGAGAACCCGTGACCCGTGAGATTCAAGCTGAAAGTCGGTTGGTCGGGATCGTTGGTCGTCAGCGTCAGAGTCGCGTTGTAGGTCTTGCTGTTATCGGCGCTGAAGTGGATCTGCAAGGTGGAGGATTGTCCCGCTTCGATCATGCTCGCGGGGGCCACCTCCATCCGGAAGTTGTATCGATCCGGGCCTGTGACCGTCGCCTCGAAGATCGCCAGACTTGCCGCGGTGCTGCTGGTGTTTTTCAGCGTGATAGGCATCACCATCGCCGGGCTCGGAGGTGCCTCGCCGAAGTCGATCGTGGTGCCGGAGGAGAGGGGCGAGCTATCCGCACGCGCCACCGCGAGCTTGCTCGTGCTGAAGCCGGTGGTCTGGTCGCCCACCAATACCTTGCCACTGCCATCTCCGGGGCTCGCGAAGTAGAAGGAGTGGTGCTCGTCATGGCGGAACGCGAACGAATACCCGCTGAAGGGCCGGGTGAATGCAGTGCTGTAGTCGAGCGCCTGGCCGTGGCCATCCGCACCGGAGATCAGGGAACATGCGAGGAAGGAATTGCCGGTGCCCGTGATCGCCACGTAGTTGTTATTCGGGAGGGTGAGGATGTTTCCCACATGCTCGATGATGCTCAGGTTGCCCATCACGCTGTTCGCCGCGCTGATCTCGCCGCGCACACCGCTGGTGCCCTGACCCAGAGCCACACCCCTTGGACTAGGGATCAGGTAGTTCCCGTTTGGAAGAATGATCGCCGGTGCCATGCCCACGTTGTCCCCGTATTGCCCGCCGACCAGGCTATTCTCCGGACTGATGGGACCGCTTACGCCGGTGGTCCCGCTTCCCCAGGTTGCTGCCCCCGTGTAGGAGACATCGTTGCGCTGCCATCTTGGCGATAGAACCAGATAATCGCCTTGAGGCAGCGGGGTTACTCTCCCCCGTGCTGCTACTTCACCGTAGTGATGCGACCCCACGAGGCTGTTGGCCACATCGACCACTCCGGGATGAGGTCCGCTGCCCGAACGCCAGGTAAGCGCCCCCACATCGATGTTGCTGCCATTGTCCCAAAACTGGCTGCTGACCACGTAGTTCCCGTTGGCGAGCGGCGTGATGTCGCTGCTGCCGACGCCATCGTCCTGCTTGGTCCCGATCAAGCTGCCCGCGGCACTGATCGCGCCCTTGGTGCCGGTGCTGCCGTTGCCCCAGGTCACCGCGCCCACGCCTCTCACGCCATTGTGAATGAAGCCGCCGGAGACCACCACATAGTGACCGTTCGAAAGGGCTTTCACGCGGCTCCCGGTGCCATCGTAGTTCTGGATCCCGGTCATGCTGTTAGAAGCGCTGATGGTTCCCTTGATGCCGGTGCTGCCGTTGCCCCAAGTCGCCGCGCCGATCAGGCCTTTCCAGTAGGGGCTGCCGACCACGTAGTTGCCATTGGTCAAGGCGGCGACTCCCGAGGAACCGACGCTATCTCCGGTGATTGATCCGACCAAGCTGTTGGTTGCAGCTACCGCTCCCTTCACTCCGGTCGTGCCGTTGCCCCACGTCACCGCACCGCGCGTCAGGGTGTTGTTGCCCATGCCCCACTCGGTGCTGATCACGACGTAGTTCCCGTTGGTCAGGGTCGTGATGCCGTCGATCGAGACGTGATCGTTCACCTTGCCACCGATCAGGCTGTTGCTGGCGGAGACAGCGCCCTTCACGCCCGTTGCGGCGCTGCCCCAGGTGGCGGCACCCACGTTCGCAGTGCTGCCTTTGTACCAGTAAGGACTGGAGACCACATAGTTGCCGTTCGCAAGAATGGTCACGCCATGGCTGCCTACTGAGCCGCCGGTGGTCCCGACCAAGCTGTTGGTCGCGGAGACCACGCCTTTCGTGCCGGTGCTGCCATTGCCCCAAGTGACGGCGCCATTGCCCCCGTTCCAAGTCGGGCTCACCACCACGTAATTGCCTCCGGGAAGCGCGATCACCCCGGACCCGAGATCGCTTTCCCACTTGCCCCCACCCACACCGTCTCCGGCAGCGCTGCCGACCAAGCTATTGTCCGCGGTCATCGGCCCGGTGGTCGGTGCAGTGCCGTTGCACCAGATCACTGCACCTGCGTAGGTAGCGGAGCCATTGCTCCATGCAGGGCTATTCACCACGTAGTGACCGTTGCCCAGGAGCGTTATGCAGGATCGGGTACCAAGACGTTGAAGCGCCGTGCTGCCGCTGAGGCTGTTTGCTGCGCTCACGCTACCGCTAATGCCCGTGCTGCCGCTGGCCCAAGTCACCGCACCGGCATCCTCGAGCGTCCCGTTGTCCCACATGGGGCTGAAGACCACGAAGTTCCCGTTGCCAAGCGCGACCACTTGGCTGCCAATGGCATCCTCCGCGGTCGAGCCCCGCAGCGTGCTGATCAATGCGCCGGTGCCACCGTTGAAGAGATAGACCGCCCCGGCATTCTGGCCGCCCGCGTCGTCGCCGGGAGAGGTGATCACCACGTTGCCGGTCGACAGCGGTAGCACGATACTTCCGAACTGGTTCCCGTCCGCGGGATTCGGATCAACGAATTGGGAGAAAGGTACCGCCTGCACGGATACCGGCAGCACGAGCAAAGAGAGAAGACGATGCATGAAGGTGAGGAGAGATGGAAGGAAGAGACAGGGCAGGCGACGCCACGGAGTTAGGATGATCCGCGCGCTCGGGGTAAATCGAAATTCCGGAACGGAACATCGGGAAAACCGATGCGATGTGCGCGAGTGCTGGAAAAATAGCAACTCGGATTGTGTGAAGATCACGTGAATCGTCTAGGGCGATCCCGCTCAGTTCTCCGCGGCAGGGGGAAAGGCGGGCAGGGGGCCGGCGGGATTCAGTTCCATCGGCGCTTGCAGCTTGAAGGTCCGGTCCTTGCCGGCTTGGAAGGCGCCGAAGGCGATGGGCACCACTGTCATGCACACCACCGGCGTGTCTCCACTGTCCGTGCGATTTACATGCAGCAGCATCGCGCAGTTGGGATACTTGGCCACCGATAGGATATCTCCCGGCGCGATCCAGCCGGGAGCCTTCTCGTCGGAGGTCGGGAAGAGATATTCGATCATCACCGGCCACGGAGCGGGCTCGGTGAACTCGTCGGGTGCCACCATCGCTTGGGCACGCACCGCGAAGCCGGGGTGGAAAAGATCGTCCTCACCCAAGCGCCGCACCTTGTCCACGCGGTAGTTCCCTTCCGCATACTGGATCAGCTTCGGTTCGCGCAGGTTGGTCAGGTAGTTCCGCATCAGCGCGGCATTGAACTTCGCCAGGTCTTCCTGCGAGAGCGCGGCGTAGCGGCGGTAAAATGCCCGCGGATCCGCCGATTCCCCCGGCGGTGCTTCCAATTCCGTCAGCGGGAGCGGCGCCGTGGTGCGATGGAGCTTCCGCAGGATCTCATAGTTCCGCGGGATCTCCGGGTGGCGGAAAACGTGCAGGCAGAGCAACCAGCTCAGGACCGCGAGGCAGAGCGCGAGCACGTTTACCAAGGTCCACCAGTAAAAGGCGGGCGGACGCTTCTTCGGCGGCGGCGGCTCCTTGTCGCGTCGGTTCGGCATTAGCTCTTGCCGCAGTCCTCGGGTTCGGGAGTGGGTTCGGCCGCCGTCTCGAAGGAGGTGCCGCAGCCGCAGGAGCGCGCGGCATTCGGGTTATCGATGCGGAACCCGGAGTCGGAAAGATCGTCGACGTAATCGACGCGGCAGCCATCCAGCTTGGAGGTGCTATCCGCCGCCACGATCAGGCGAGCACCGGCCAGATCGAGCACTTCGTCGCCCACCTCCGGCTCGCCGATCTCCATCACATACTGCCAGCCCGCACAGCCGCCCTTTTTCACACCGAGGCGCAAGCCCCGGCCAGGTTCCGCATTCTTGCGTTCCAGCAGTGCCTTCAGTTCGTCGGCTGCCCTGTCCGTGATCGAGATCATCGCTGCGGCAGTGATACGCGCGGCGAGCGGAGGAGCGAGCGAAAAAGCGCCGCGGACGCAAGCGCGCGACTCTTCCGGATTGGCACTTGGAACTTCGGATGTGGCACTTAAAAGTC